>DATBCD010000018.1:0-40649 GCA_036270655.1 Burkholderiaceae bacterium | reverse complement strand
CAATTGGACTCCCCTCTCCCGCTTGCGGCAGGCAGCCCGCAATCGAACTCCCCTCTCCCGCTTGCGGCAGGCAGCCCGCAATCGAACTCCCCTCTCCCGCTTGCGGCAGGCAGGCCACAATTGGACTCCCCTCTCCCGCTTGCGGCAGGCAGCCCGCAATCGAACTCCCCTCTCCCGCTTGCGGCAGGCAGGCCACAATTGGACTCCCCTCTCCCGCTTGCGGGAGAGGGGCGGGGGAGAGGGCAGAACGGGCTTGACCGTCCATCATCGCGTGTACCGTAACCGGGGTCACTCAACGCGAATTATGGTCCAGCCCGCGCCCGAATGTGCGCGCCGGCGGCCTGACCGGAGGATCAGGCCTCGGCGCGCGCCAGCAGGAACTGGGTGAGCAAGGGAACGGGTCGTCCGGTCGCCCCTTTGGCGCTGCCCCCGCGAAAAGCGGTTCCGGCCACGTCCAGGTGCGCCCATCGCACGCCCTTGGTGAAGCGCGCCAGGAAGCAGGCCGCCACGATGGACCCGGCGTTGCCCCGCATTCCGATATTGGCCATGTCCGCGAAGTTCGACTTCAGCTGGTCCTGGTAGTCGTCTTCCACCGGCATCCGCCAGGCCCGGTCCGACGCGCGACCGGCCGCTTCCATCAGTTCCGCGGCCAGCTCGTCGTCCGGACTGAAAAGTCCCGAGTGCACGTTGCCCAGCGACACGATGATCGCCCCGGTCAGCGTTGCGATATCGACCACGGCGGAGGGCTTGAAGCGCTGCACGTAGGTGAGCGCATCGCACAGGATCAGGCGGCCTTCGGCATCGGTGTTCAGCACCTCGACCGTCTGGCCCGACATCGAGGTGACGATGTCGCCCGGCTTGCTGGCGCGGCCCGACGGCATGTTCTCGCAGGACGGAATCACTCCGAGCACGTTCACTTTCAACTTCAGCTCGGCCGCGGCGCGCAGCGCCCCCAGCACCGAAGCTGCGCCGCACATGTCGAACTTCATTTCATCCATCTCGGCCGCCGGCTTGATCGAGATGCCACCCGAGTCGAACGTGATGCCCTTGCCGACCAGCGCGATCGGGTCGGTGAAGCGGCCACGGCCCGCGCCCTGGTACTTGGCGACGATCAGCCGCGGCGGCTGATCCGATCCCTTGGCCACCGACAGGAAGGCGCCCATCCGCAGCGCCTCGATCTGCCTGCGATCGAGCACCTGAACGGCCAGGCCCCAGTCCCTTTGCAGCTTGCGGGCCTGCTGTGCCAGGAAGTCGGGCGTGCAGACGTTGGCCGGCAGGTTGCCCAGCCGCTTGGCCAGATCCACGCCGTTGGCAATGGCGCGCCCCTCGGCCAGCCCCTTGTCGACGGCCGCGTCGCGCTTGTCCAGCAGCAGGTGAAGCCGGGCCAGGCGCGATGCGTTCGGGTCCTTCTTGCTCTTGAGCTCGTCGGAGCGGAACGGCACCTCGCGCGCAGCGACCACCAGCGCCGAGGCATGCCAGCGCGAATCGCGTCCCTTGACGCGCCATTCGGAGGCAGCGATCGCGAGCGAGCTGCTGCCCGCGCCGGCCGCCTTGACGGCGGTGCGCACCGCCTCGCTGTACGCGCGGTCGTTGAATTCGTCCGGCTTGCCCAGCCCGACCAGCAGCACACGCCCGCTGGCAACGCCCGGAAGCGACCTGAGCAGCAGCGACGTGCCGCGCGCCCCGGTCATGTCGCCGGTGGCCAGCGCTGCACGCAGCGCGCCGCGCGTAATGCCGTCGATACGGCGCCCTGATGGCGTCAGTCCACTCTCGTCGAAAACGCCGACCGCCACGCAGTCGGCCTTGAACGTCTCGGGCAACGCGATCTTCGTGTTAAATTCCATCGGCTTGGCGTCCCGCCTGCGGCAACAAAGAGTGAACCCAGTGGAAGCCGCGCAGTATAGCGGCCGTGCTGCCCGATGATCTTCCGGCGCGCGATCGCGCTCGAGCTGGCCAGCACGGCCGGCGCGGTATTCACCGTCCTGTTCTGCATCCTGTTCTCGGTCGGGCTGGTGCGCATCCTGGGCGAGGCCGCCAACGGCGAGATCGACAGCAGCGCGGTCATCTCGCTGCTGGCCCTGTCGGCGCTGACCAACCTGCCGGTGGTGCTGACGCTCACGGTGTTCGTGTCGGTGCTGATGGCGATGTCGCGCGCCTTCCGCGATTCGGAAATGGTGGTCTGGTTCGCCTCCGGGCGCAGCCTGCTGGCGTGGGTGGTTCCGGTCGTGCGCTTCGCGGTCCCGATCGTGCTGCTGATCGCACTGTTGACGTTCCTGGTCGCTCCGTGGGCCAACCAGCAGATCGCGGAGAGCCGCTCCCGCTTCGAGCAGCGCGACGACCTTAAGAAAGTCATGCCCGGGCGGTTCGCCGAATCGAGCTCGGCTGACCGGGTTTTCTTCGTCGAGTCGGTCGATCTGGAGGGCGCGCGTGTGCGCAACGTGTTCGTGGACCATCGGGGGCCCGGACAGGAGACGGTGATCGCCGCGGCTGAAGGCGAGGTCGAGATCCAGTCCGACGGTTCGCGCGTGCTGACGCTCAGGCAGGGACGGCGCTATGAGGGGCTGCCCGGCGCAGCCGGCTTCCGCGTGGTGGAGTTCGGCAGCTATACGATCCCGCTCGATCAGCCGGTGCAAACCGGGCTGTCGCCGTCCTCGGCACGCGCGCTGTCGACCCTGGACCTGTTGCTCGAGCCGTCGCCGCTGCACCGGGGCGAGCTGCTGTGGCGCATGGGCCTGCCGATCGTGGCGATGACGCTGGCGTTGCTGGCCGTGCCACTGGCGTTCGTCAATCCCCGGGTTGGCCGGTCGGCCAACCTGATCGCCGCGGTGCTGCTGTTCGTCCTGTACCTGGACGGGATCCAGATCACCCAGGCCTGGGTCCAGCAGGGGCGGATCGGGTTTACCGCTGCCGCCTGGCTGACGCACCTGGGCGCTTTCGCGCTGATGGTCTTGCTGTTCGTGCGACGCGTGTACCTGCAGCGCTGGCTGCCGCGCTGGGTCGATCCGCGCGCGTGGAAAGGTTCGAATCCTTGAACACGCTCAGGCGCTACGTATGGCGGGAAGTGGCCGGTTCAACGGGGTTCGTCCTGCTGGCGCTGGTGGCCCTGTTCGCGATGTTCGATCTGATCAAGGAGCTCGACGACGTCGGTCACGCCGGCTATCGGGTCGGCCATGCGCTGGCGTTCGTTGCGCTGCTGACGCCCTCGCGCACCTACGAGCTGATGCCGATCGCGGCGTTGATCGGCACGATCTACGCGCTGTCCAAGCTGGCGGCGAACTCGGAGTTCACGATCATGCGGGTGGCGGGCCTGAGCACGCGCCGCCTGGCCCTGACGATCCTGCAGATGGGCGCAGGCTTCGTCCTGCTCACCTACATGTTCGGCGAGGCCGTCGCGCCCTCGGCCGAGGACCTGGCGCGCCGCCTGAAGCTGCGCGCATCCGGCGCCGCGCTGGCGCAGGAGTTCCGCTCGGGCGTCTGGGTGCGCGATGCCATCGCCGACGGCGGCGACGGCCAGGCGCGGCTGCGGTTCGTGAATGCCAATCACGTGAACACCGACACGTCCGTCGACAACTGGCGCATCTTCGAGTTCGATTCGCAGATGCGGCTGCGCTCGGTCAGCACGGCCGCCAGCGGGCACTACGTGCGTGGCCAGGGCTGGAAGCTGTCGAACGTGGTGGAAACCTCGATTCCGCCGGTGGTGGCCAGCGACACCTCCCAGACCTCGCAGCACACCGAGGTGATCCGGCAGCCGCTGCGACTGTGGCATTCGGGACTGACGCCGGAGATATTCGGCGCGCTGCTGCTGCAGCCCGAGCGGATGGGGGCGCTGAACCTGTCGCGCTACATCCGGCACCTGGCGGAAAACCGCCAGCGCACCGACCGCTTCGAGATCGCGTTCTGGAACAAGATGTTCTATCCGCTCGCGATCCTGGTGATGATGGTGCTCGCCCTGCCGTTCGCCTATCTGCACGTGCGCAGCGGCACGATGAGCCTGAAGGTGTTCTGCGGCATCATGATCGGCGTGATCTTTTATGCGATGAACAAGCTGTTCTCACACCTGGGCCTGCTGAACACCTGGCCGCCGATCGTGGTCGCGGCCGTGCCCGGCCTGCTGGTGCTGTCGGTGGCGCTGGGCGCGCTGTACTGGGTCGAACGCCGTTAGCTCACTCTCGGCAAAAGCGTCGGGCGGTAAAGAGAATCCCCTCTTCCGCTTGCGGGAGAGGGTGGGGGAGACGGAGCGTGCTGCTGACGCTTGAATCACGTCTGCTGCCGGCGATCCATCAGGTTGAGTCGGATTGCCTGCTAAGGCCGCGGGCGCTTCTTTCGCCGATCGCTGGCGGCGCGCCGCCCTGCGACACGCTCCATGATCTCTTCGACGCCGAACTTCACCTTCGGGGGAATGCGCGATGACGGATAAAAGGATTCGACCAGAGCCAAAGCATCGGCAGCATTCCTGATCCCGGCTTCGTCTGCCAGCGCCTCGATATCGGATATGTCGTGCGAACCGCCGATGCCTTCCGGCCGCATCGCCATGCATTTCATCGCGAACAGATACTCCGGCGTCGGGGTGTAGACGCGCAGGCCACCGGCCGGCGACGGCTCGAAGTCCTCCATCAGACGCATCTGCTCCTGGCTGGACACGAAGCCCTTGACGCCGTCGTTGAGCCAGTCGTCCGGCCAACCTTCTTCATCGGCCACTTCCTGGGCCACGCGCCGCAGGAAGTCCGGGTTGCCGCGCACCACGGCGTCTACGTCGCGCGTGGCATGACGAAGATCAAAAGCGAGCGCCATGGCAGCGCCGCCGTAGACGGCAAGGTCGATGACGACGCCGGCCTGCTTGGCCTTTTCATGGATCTTGCGCAAACCGCGGAGGATGTCGGCCTTGCGGAGCATCGCAGGCACAGCTAGCCGATCCCGACCTTGTCCTTGCGTGGTCGATACAAGGGGTTCGCACCCACGAAGATCATCCGACGTCGAAACGCGGCCGGGCTTTCCATCAGAAGCGTGGCCTTCAATGATTCGAGGCCTGCAGGGAAAAACGGACGCTTCAGAAACCGCGACTTGGCGCCTGTCCACGCGGGTATGCCAAGGCGGTCTTGCAGCGCCAGGTGCTCGGCCACCGCCGCCAGATACGCGTCCGCTCGGTCATCCATCCGAGGCGGCTCTTCGAGCAGCATGGCAGCGCGTGCATCGCGATTCGGTTCGACGTAGAACTCGTCGAGGAATTCACGCAGCAAACCGTCCAATCGGCCGGGCGCGCGACCCAGCAGCGCAACCTGTTTCAGAGAGCGAGGGCGCTCCCGCGCGCGGCGCCGCCCGGCGCCCGGGTCGGAGGTATTCAGTTCGACTTCCGGTTGCGCAGATGTCTTTCGCGCGATGCCGCGAAGTTCCTCAAAGATGGGGCAGTCCGCATTGGCCGCCAGGGTTCTGCGGTTGCCGTCGGGTCTGTCGATCACGATTCCGGCGGCCGACAATGTGTCGGCCTCCTTACCAAGCATGGTCGGCGACACCCCCGCCTGTCTGGCAAGCTCCCTGAGGTGCCAGGCTCTTTCCGGCTGCGAGAACAGGATGCCGATCACCGCTTTTCTGGCTTTGCCGAAGAGCGCATCGGCTAGCGCGCCACTGCGAACTTTGGCCATGTCGAAATGTATCGTTTTGGTTGACAGTTGTCAACCAGTGGCGCGTGAAGCAATTCCGGTCGTACGATTTTCGATCTTCGAGCGCGGTGCAGTGAATAGGGCAATGCCGCATCGTTGAATTTCGGGAGAAATTCATGAAACTCGCCCTGCTTTCAGTGTTGGGTCTGGCCCTCCTCGCTGCCTGCGGTGGTTCCGACGCTCCCAATGCGCCTGCTGCAAGCGTCTCCGTGTCAACCAGTCACATTTCGGCTTCCGCAACCGCGTCGGGCGCGGCGCCCAGGCAGTCCGTTCAAATCGTCATAGCCAACCCGCCGGCCACGAGACTCGCAGTAAGCGTGCAGAGCAGCGGCGCGGGCATCGCTGGCACGCCAATTACGTTCGACAGCGGCGGAAGACCCCTGGCCCTCGGAGTAGATTTTCAGAGCCCAGCAATACTTGGCCCCGGTGTATATACGAGTGCGCTTACGATCAGCGTCTGTCTTGATCAGCAATGTGCCAGTCCGCTGGCCGGGAGCCCGCTCGTTGTCACAGCGCAATACACGGTGACGTAGGCGATGGGGACGTGCGGTCGCGGCGTTTCCGGTCAGGCCCCGTCGTAAGGCTGGTCGGTAATCGCTCCCAGGCTGGCGGTGGACACCATCCGCGCGAACTTGGCCAGCACGCCGCGCGTATAGCGCGGTGCCGGCCGCGACCAGGCGGCGCGCCGGTGCGCCAGCTCGGCGTCGGGCACGTCCAGCTGCAGCAGCAGCCGGTCGGCGTCGATCGTGATCGAGTCGCCTTCCTGCACCAGCGCCAGCAGCCCGCCCACGTAGGCCTCGGGCGCGACGTGCCCGACCACCATGCCCCAGGTTCCGCCTGAAAAGCGTCCGTCGGTGATCAGCCCGACGCTGTCGCCCAGCCCCTTGCCGATCAAGGCCGAGGTCGGCGACAGCATCTCGCGCATCCCCGGGCCGCCCTTGGGCCCTTCGTAGCGGATCACGATCACGTCGCCCGGGCGGATCCGGTCGCTCAGGATCGCCTGCATCGCGGCGTCCTCCGAATCGAACACGCGCGCAGGACCCGTGATCGATTTTTTCTTCAGCCCGGTGATCTTGGCTACGGATCCCTCGGGCGACAGGTTTCCCTTCAGGATCGCCAGGTGGCCCTGGCGGTACATCGGGTCGCTGAACGGCCGGATCACGTCCTGGTCCGATCGCGGCTGCTCGGGCACGCGCTGCAGCTCCTGCTCGAGCGTGCGGCCGGTGACGGTCATGCATCGTCCATGCAGCAGGCCATTGGCCAGCAGGATCTTCATCACCTGCGGAATGCCGCCGGCGCGGTGCAGGTCGGTCGCCACGTAGCGCCCCGAGGGTTTCAGGTCGCACAGCACCGGCACGCGCAGGCGGATCCGCTCGAAGTCGTCGATCGTCCACTCCACGCCGGCCGCCTGGGCGATCGCCAGGTAGTGCAGCACCGCGTTGGTCGATCCGCCCACCGCCATCACCACGCTGATGGCGTTTTCGATCGATTCGCGGGTGATGATGTCGCTCGGCTTCAGATTGCGCCGGACGGCGGCCACCACGACCCGGGCCGATTCGATCGTGCTGTCGACCTTTTCCTGGTCCGGGTTGGCCATCGTCGACGAATACGGCAGGCTCATTCCGAGCGCCTCGAACGAGGAGCTCATCGTGTTGGCCGTATACATCCCGCCGCACGATCCGGACCCCGGAATGCAACGTCGCTCGATCTGCTTGAAATCCTCCTCGCTGATGCGGCCCGCCGTGAATTCGCCCACGGCTTCGAAGGCCGACACGATCGTCAGATCCTTGTCCTTGTAACGGCCCGGCTTCACGGTGCCGCCATACACGAAGATGGCCGGCACGTTGCAGCGGGCGATCGCCATCATCGCGCCGGGCATGTTCTTGTCGCAGCCGCCGATCGCGATCAGGCCATCCATCCACTGGCCGTTCACGCAGGTCTCGATCGCGTCGGCGATCACTTCACGCGACACCAGCGAGTACTTCATTCCCTCGGTGCCCATGCCGATGCCGTCCGATACGGTCGGCACGCCGAAGATCTGGGAGTTGGCCTCGCCGCGTGCGATCTCGGCGACCGCGGCGTCGGCCAGCTGCTGCAGCCCGGCATTGCACGGGGTGATGGTCGAGTGCGCATTGGCCACGCCGATCATCGGACGATCGAAATCCTGATCGCGGTAGCCCATCGCGTAGTACATCGCGCGATTGGCCGAGCGGGCCACGCCTTGGGTGACGTTCCTGGAGCGTTCGTTGTGCGGCATCGTCCGATCCTTACAATGACCGGATTCTAAAAGGGTCCCATCCACCATGCTGGTACATCCGGATTTCGACCCGGTCGCCTTCAGAATCGGGCCCCTGGCGGTGCGCTGGTACGGCCTGATGTACCTGGTCGGCTTTCTGGCTTTCGCCTGGCTGGGGCGACTGCGCGCACGGCAGGCCTGGCGCGGCATCAGCTTGCAGGACGTCGACGATCTGCTCTTCTGGGGCGTGTTCGGCGTCATCGTAGGAGGCCGCCTCGGGTACGTGCTGCTGTACAAGCCGGGCGAGTATCTGCGGCACCCGCTGGAGATCCTGATGCTCTGGCACGGCGGCATGGCTTCGCACGGGGGCGTGATCGGCGTGATCATCGTGATGTGGCTGTTCGCCCGGTCGCGCGGCAAATCTTTCCTGGCGGTGGCCGATTTCGTGGTGCCCACGCTTCCGGTGGGACTGGCGGCCGGGCGCCTGGGCAACTTCATCAACGGCGAGCTGTGGGGCCGTCCCGCCGACCCGTCGGTCTGGCCGTGGGCGATGATATTTCCGAAGGTCGACAGCATCCCACGCCACCCCTCGCAGCTTTACCAGTTCGCGCTGGAGGGCGTGTTGCTGTTCGTGATCCTGTGGTTTTACAGCAGGCGCCCGCGCGTGACCGGCACCACCGCGGCCCTGTTCCTGGTCGGCTACGGCACGCTGCGCTTTATCGCCGAATTCGCGCGCGAGCCCGACGACTTCCTCGGGTTGCTTCGCTGGAACCTGTCGATGGGGCAATGGCTGTCGCTGCCGATGATCGTGATCGGGCTTGCGATGCTGGTGGTGCTCTTCAGGCGGGCAGGCCGTGATCCGGCGCGACAGGCGGCTGCCGGCTTAGCAGGCGATGGCGAGCGCGAACTTTTATCGGTTGATCGAGCAGCGGATGCCCGCGGACCGGTCGACCGCCTGTCTGCGCGTGCCAGGCGCGGGCGATGTGTCGTGGCATGAGCTGCACCAGGGGGCGGGCCGCATCGCCACGCTGCTGGCCGGCCTGCGCCGTGCGCCCGGATCGCGTCTGGTGGCGCAGGTCGACAAGTCGCCCGAGGCGCTGATGCTGTACCTGGCGACGCTGCGCTGCGGCCTGGTGTACGTGCCGTTGAACGTCGGATATCAGGAAGCCGAGCTGCGCCACTTCCTGGATGATTCGCAGCCGGCGGTTGCGGTGTGCGGCCCGGCGCGCCTGTCGCTGTTCCAGGCCCTGGCGGGCGATGCGGCCTGCTTTTCGCTGGACGAGCACGGGCAGGGCACGCTGACCCAGGCCGCTGGCGGCCTGAGCGCCGAGTTCGAAACGGTGCGTCTGGAGGCGGACCTGCCGGCGGCGATCGTGTACACCTCCGGCACCACGGGACGCAGCAAGGGGGCGGTCCTGAGCCACGGCAACCTCGCCTCCAACGCATTGGTGCTGGACGAGATCTGGGGCTTCAGGCAGCGCCGCGAGCAGGGCGGCCGCGACGTGCTGCTCAATGCACTGCCGCTGTTTCACGTCCATGGCCTGTTCGTAGCCTGCCACTGTGCGCTGCTGGCGGGCGCCACGACGATCTTCCTGCCGCGCTTCGATGTGGCGCAGGTACTGCGCGCGCTGCCGCAGTCGACCGTGATGATGGGCGTGCCGACCTTCTACACCCGCCTGCTGCAGGAGCCCGGCTTCGGTCCGCAGGCGTGCGCTTCGATACGGCTGTTCACATCGGGTTCGGCTCCGCTGCTGGTGGAAACTTTCGAGGCGTTCCGGCAGCGCACGGGCCACATCCTGCTCGAGCGCTACGGCATGTCCGAGACGCTGATGCTGGCCTCCAACCCGTACTTCGGCGACGCGCCGCGCGACCGGATCGCCGGCACGGTCGGCCCGGCGCTGCCGGGCGTGCAGATCCGCATCGGCCGGGCCGACGGAACGCAGGCCGCTGCCGGCGAGGTCGGGATGATCGAGGTGCGAAGTCCGGGCGTGTTTTCCGGATACTGGAGACAGCCCGACAAGACGCGTGAGGAGTTCACGCGCGACGGCTGGTTCCGCACCGGCGACCTCGGCTGTCTCGGGGCGCCGGGCGCACCACCCGATTACCTGAGAATCGTGGGGCGAGCGAAGGACCTGATCATCACCGGTGGCTACAACGTGTATCCGAAGGAGATCGAGGGTTACCTGAACGCGCTGCCCGGCGTGGTCGAGTCGGCCGTCGTCGGGCTGCCGCATCCGGACTTCGGCGAAGCGGTGTGCGCCTTCCTTGTGATGGATCCGTCGGCCGGCCTGGAGCCGGCGCAGGTGATCTGCAAGCTGAAGGAGCGGATCGCCGCCTTCAAGGTGCCCAAGCGGATCTGGCAGGTGCCGGAGCTGCCGCGCAACGCGATGGGCAAGGTCCAGAAGAAGGTGCTGCGGGACAGGTTCGCCGGCACGTTCCGCGATCAGCCGGGCGATTGAAGTGTCCGGGCCGCGGCCTTGAGACTCGTCACTGGCGGTACCGCGAAATCAAGGCTTCAAAAGCCTTCACGGAGCCGTCGAAGTTCGAGCGACCTTGGGCGATCAACGTGAAAAGGAGGAAGTAGTCTCCCTCCTCGAGGTAACACACCTTCTCCCAATCGCCCGGCGAGGTCGGCTCGACGATCAGGCACACGACCGGGCGTCCGTTGGCCGACGTAAGTCGGGTCGCGTCCCTGACCCGGGTTCCGCCATGGTTCTCGGAGAAATCCTTGCGGTTGCTGTCAATGAGCTCTGACAGGGAGTGGACCTGCGGGACGCGCGGCTTGTACAGCGCCTTGGCGTAAATGGCCGATTCCGAGTCCGCGAACGTCTTGCCCCTGGGCGAGAGCACATAGGCGCCGTACTGCAGGCTTGCCACCTCATCCTGCTCCCAGCCGTCCAGCGGCGGCAGCTTTGGCCACCAGAAAAGCTCGATGCCATCGCCGCCTGCAATCGCAGTTCGTTCCACCTCGGCCCAGCCAGGCAGGCAGAGCGCAACGGCAAACGCGGCCACGAGGGTGCGCAACAACATTTGTTCTCTTGTTGGAGGTGTCGGGACACCTGGAACATGGATCCTACGAAATGGGTGGCGATGCCATTTGGCAGGAAAGGTCCGGTTTCGTCCACGTTCTCGCTGAGCTCAACGGCCTCATCCTCTTCTCCTTCCTTAAGCGCGAGAAGGGCGACGGAAACTCCCCTCTCCCGCTCGCGGGAGAGGGGCGGGGGAGAGGGTGAGCGCGTTGGAACGCCCTACCACCGCGGCGGCGGCCTGCGGTTCAACGTGATCTGCCGGTCGACCACGGTCACATACCCGCCGGTCGTCAGGTCCTTGAAGATACGACTGATCATGTCGCGCGAAGCGCCGACGCGGTCCGCGATGTCCTGCTGGGTCAGTCGTTCCGGAACCACCAGCTTGCCGTCGCGCTCCTGCGCCAGCGACAGCAACAGGCGGGCCACGCGGCCATACACGTCCATCAGCGCCAGGTTCTTGATCGTGTCGGTGGCGATCCGGGCCCGATCGATCAACTCCTCGATCAGCGACATCGCCAGGTCCGGATTGGCGATGATGGCGCTCTTCAGGGCATCGCGCGTCACCATCGCGCAGGTCGTGGCCTCCAGCGTCATCACCGACGCCGATCGCGGCCGGCCATCGAGCGCCATCTCACCGACATGCTGTCCCGGTCCGTGGATGTCGAGGATCATCTCGCGGCCCTGGTTGTCGGATACGAAGACCTTGACGCGCCCGCTGACAATGACGAACAGCGAGTCGCCGCGGTCGCCCTCATTGATGAAGACGGTGTTCTTCGGGAAACTGCGGATCTGGCCGCGGGTTGCCAGTTCACGAACGACGGGATCCTGAATGGCCGCAATGCTCTGCTGGACGGTGACCACGGAGTCCTCCACTGAGCGGGCGCTGGCGGCCCCACGTTGGGTTCCGATCGCAGATGATTATCCGTTCGGCGCCGTCGTTGACAACCGTTTGCGTGGCGGTTGCGACTATTCACACCCCGTCGGGTTAAGCAGCTTAAGGAGTACGTCTTGACGCTAGGCGCGCTTCCGTGGCGAGCGTTGAGTCCGGTGTTCGCCCGCAAGCCAGGCGCGGCGCTGCTGGCCGTCGCGGCGCTGTCCGGCTGCAGCGGGCTTGAATCGCTCGATGACAGGTTGTTCGATGCACAGGTTGAAGTGATCCGGGCGTGGCGCGGGGATCGGACCGCCACCGCCGGCACTGAAATCCTGATTGTCGGTATTGACGAGTCAACATTGGAGCGGGCCGACGTGCCGATTGCCCTGATCCACGGGTTGCTCGGCCAGGCGCTTGACGCGATTTCGAGCGCCGGCGCGCGCGCGATCGCCATTGACCTGGTGCTTCCCGAGCGCTCTTTCGATCATCTGGCGCCGGGATCCGATGCCGCGTTGATCCGCGGCCTGAGCCGGGCGGGGCACCGGGCGCCCGTGGTCTTCGTGCTGGAACCGGACGCCACAGGCCGGCTGCGCGTGCCATTTGCTCCTTTCGTGGCCGCGGTCGGCGAGCGCGGGCTGGTGACCGCGCAGCTGCCGGTCGACCGCGACGGAATCGTGCGTCGCTTCGATCCCCGCCTGTCGGCGCCCGGTTTGCGGACTCTCGCGGGAGAAATTTCAGCTCGCCTCGGCCGCGCTGCCGACGCCGCCGAGCCCGGCTGGATCGATTACACGCGCGGCGCGGCCTTTTCCTACGTGCCATTGATCGAGGTGGCCGAAGCCGCCAGCTCGGGACGCGGCTCCGTGTTGCGCGAGCGGTTCGAGGGCCGTGTCGTGGTGATCGGAAGCGTTCTGCCGTATGTGGACCGGGTGGCTCAGCCGGTGTCGCTGCTTGCCTGGGAGTACCCGAACACGGCGCCTCCTGCGGTGGTGGTGCACGCGCAGCTGCTGCGGTCCGTTCTTGGGGCCGGCCTGATACGCGCGGCGCCCGGCTGGGCGGTGGTCGGATCCGCGCTCGCGCTGGTGCTGCTGGGCGGGGTGCCGCAGATCGGCTGGCGCTGGGCTGCGCTTGGCGTGGCCGGGTCGGGCGGCTTGTTGCTGGCGACGCTGCTTCATGCGTCCGGGTGGAGGCTCCCCCTGGCCGCCCCATTGCTCTGCGGCGTGATGGCCGCGACGGTTCGCACCTCGCTCGATGTCACATCGGCGCGGCGCGAGCGAGCCCGATTGACGCGCACGTTCGGCGGTTACGTGAGTCCGCAAGTATTCGAAGCGATCGTCGCCGGCCGGCTGGGCACCGGAACCGGGCGACGCGACATGGCTTTCCTGTTCGCGGACCTGAGGGGATTTACGGCGTGGTCCGAGGCCACGGAGCCCGGGCAGGTGTTCGATGTGCTGAACCGGTATTTCGCCGCGGTGACGCCGCACATTCACCGGCACGGGGGGACGATCGACAATTTCCGTGGCGACGGCCTGATGGCGTTGTTCGGCGCGCCCGAGCCGCATGGGGATCCGTGCCGCGCTGCGTTCGCGGCCGCATGCGACATCGTGGAGCACGGCCGGCGGCTGCTGGCCTCGATTCCTGGTTCGCCGCAGGGCGGGCTGGACCTGGCGGTGGGCATCTCGTACGGCGAAGCCGTATACGGAGACCTGGGCAGCGGAGAGCGCAAGGATTTCACGGCGATCGGCGACGTCGTCAACGTGGCGGCGCGCCTGCAGGATCTTTCGAAGTCGCTCGGCTATCCGGTCCTGATGACGATGGCCGTGTTCGAGCGGCTTGGCTCCTTTCCGTCATCCGAGGCCGCCTCGTCCGACCGTGGCCGGCCTGCTCCTGACGGGTGCAGCCCGGCGCCGCGTCCGTTGGGCGAAGTCGCGCTGCGCGGTCACTCGCCGGTTTCCATTGCGGGCTGGCGGCCCGCCGGGTGAATCTTGGGGGCCTGCCGTGCGCAAAATTCGACACGCCAACCGGCGTGCGGCCACTAACGTGAGTCGGATGGGCGGGGTCGCCGCAACGGAGCGATCGACATGACGGCGCGAGGCGTGGCGGGTGCTCTGGCGATTTTATGGACGGTGCTGGCAGGCGCGCGTGCGGACCCGGGTTCGGCGCGGCCGGTTGCGATCGTGACGGAGGTAGACGGCCCGGTCCAGGTCGTCGCGCGTGGCCACACGGTCCGACCCGACGTGGCGGACTCGGTCGAGGACGGCGCGGCGATCGTGTTGGAGCGCGCCGCGCGCATCGTACTCGTCTATCCGAAGGCCGGAACGATCTACGAGCTGCGCGGCCCGGGCCGGTTTGTCGCGCGCGCCGACGCGGTCGTGTCGCTCGCGGGCGCGAGCCTGCTGACGAAGCGGGACCTGATTGCGGCGTTGCGCGCGCTGCGGATCCGGCCGGAGAGCACGACGCTGCAGGGCAGTGCGGCCATGCGCGGTGCCAGCGCGCTGGAGCTGCAGGCCGACGGACCGACCGGCAGCCGCCTCGGCGCCGACCCGATGCGCCTTTGCTGGATGCCGCTCGGGCCTCAATGGCTCTACCGGATCCGCCTGATCGACGACGACGGCGCGGTGCTGTTCGAAGCGCAGACCCGCGCCTCGGCTTTCGAGCTGCCTGCAACGATTCCTCTGCAGCCGGATGCCGCCTACCTGTGGCACGTGCTGGCGACCGGGCCGGGCGGCCGGTCCGCGGAGGCGGTCGGTCAGTTTCGCCGCCTCGATGCGGACAGCGAGCAGGCCTTGCTTCGGGCCGAGTCGGCGATGCCGGACCTGGACGCAACCGGGCGCGCGCTGGTCCGAATCGCCAGGCGCCAGCTGGGATTGGCGCCGGCCGACACGTCGGGCTGCTTGAGCCACGGCCCCGAGCAACCAATCAATGGTTCGAACTCAACAGCCGCTGAATGAACCGCCACTCGGCCGCGCTGACCGGCGTGATTGAAAGCCGGTTGCCTTTCTGCAGCACACGCATGCCGGCGAGCTCGGGATGCGAGCGCAGATCCATCAGCGGCAGCAGCCTGGTCTTGCACAGCACGCGCACGTCGACCAGGATCCAGCGCGGCGATTCGGCTTTCGAGTCCCGATCGTAATAGGCGCTCTTCGGATCGAACTGCGTCGGGTCCGGGTAGGGCGCACTGGCCACCTCGGCCAGCCCGACGATGCCGGGATGCTCGCAGCCGGAATGGCAGAACAGCACGCCGTCACCGATCTTCATGCCGTCGCGCATGTAGTTGCGCGCCTGGTAGTTGCGCACGCCGGTCCACGGCACGGTCGCGTGCTGCGCCGCCAGCGCCTCGTCCACCGAGCCGTCGTCCGGCTCGGATTTCATCAGCCAGTAGCTGGTTGCGATGGCTCAACCCTCACGCGCAGGCACTCCGGAATGGCTCTAGATTTTCTTAAAGAAGAGCGGGTGACTTTACATTGACTGGGGGAGCACGAGGGGGCCGTCCAGCCCCCTCGTTCTCTTCCTAACGGCTTTTCCGGCCAAAGGCCGGTAAAGCCCCCGCGCGTGCCGCCCGGCCTGATGTCCTGAACCATCGGTTCAGGGGGGTCGTTGTCCGCGACGTTTAGGTTCAGCAGACGCGTGCCGATCGCACCGCGACGCGAGCCCAACAACCTTGCGCTAAGCGCATCGGTTCAAGGAACTAAGAGGCCTTTGCGCGTACACCGCAGGGAGACCGCATTCTAGCTCGCCGGCCCCTCGCATTGAAGCGAAATTGCCGGTTAAAACAGTCTTTCCTGGGGCGCCAGCATGTCGCTGGCCAGGTCATTTAATTCGCGCAGCCGGCGCCGCAGATCCACAATCGGAACGTCGTCGGCGTTTCGCATGCTGAACAGCTCCTGGGCCAGCTGCAGCGCCACCAGCACCGCGATCCGGTCCGCGCCCAGCACCTTGCCGCCGTCGCGCACGCTGGCCATCTTCTTGTCGACGTACTGGGCGCACGCCAGCAACTCGTCGCGCTCCTGCGCGCGGCAGGCCACGCGGTAATCGCGGCCCATGATGGTGACCGTCAACTGCTCGATCGTCACGTCGTCGATTTTCGGTGGATGACGATCTCAGTGTCCATTGCCTCTGAGGTCGCCGGGCAGCTCCTCGATCAGGGTGTCAAGCCGCCGCGTCGCCGCGGTGACGCGCTCGTTCAGCGTCGCCAGCTCCGCCTGCGACTCGGCCAGCTGGCGGCGCAGACTCTGGTTCTCCTCGCGCAGCTGCCGCACGTGAGCGGCCAGCTCCCGCATCTTCGCGTCGAGCGCGTCCAGTTCTTCCAGCATGCGAACGATGTTAGCACCCACGGCACTCGGATGCGGTTCAGGCGCCCGGCCCGTCTCTGACCCGATCGCCGGCGCGCGGCCGCACCTCGAGCAGGGTCAGTTCACCGTAGCCGAAACCCAGATTGAACCACGTTTCTTCGTTCAGGCCTTGCAGGTTTGCGGCGAAGATCCTCATGACCCCGGCGTGGGTCACCACGGCGAAATCCTCGCCACCGGGAGCGCAGTGCTCGGCCAGGAACGCCGTGACGCGCGAGCGCAGCGCGCCGACCGATTCGCCGCCGGGTGGCGCGTAGCCCATCGGCGCATCCGCCCATGCGTCGAGCTCGGCCCGCGGAATCTCGTTCCAGGGTCGCAGTTCCCAGGCGCCGAAATCCATTTCGCTCAGGCGGCCGTCATACCTGGGCGCATCGTGCAGGGTCTCGGCCAGGCGGCGGCAACGGCGTAGCGGGCTGCTGAAAAGCGGCAAGTGCGCTGGCAGGATTGCGCGCAGCCGGGGCACGCAATCGAGCGCACCGTCGGCCAGGTCCAGGTCGCTGGCGCCGTAGCAGATGTCCGGCGCCACCGCGGGGCGCGGATGGCGGATCAGGTAGACACGCACAGCAGGCCAACATAGAAGGCGAGCTCGGCCACCTGCTGCGCGGCTCCCAGGCAGTCGCCCGTATAGCCGCCGATGCGACGGACGAAATAGCGGGCGGCCAGCGCTGTCACCACGATGACCAGGCCGATCGCGATCCACAGGCGCGGGGCGGCCAGCGGCACGCAAGGGGCCAGGCCGAAGAGCGCGGCCAGGCCGAGCCCGGCGGCAGGAAGCCGACCAACCACCGGTCTGGACTTGGCGCCGTCGTCCTCGCGCACGTAGTGCAGCACGCTGATCAGCGCCGTCGAAGCCAGGCGCGACAGGGCGTGGCCGGCCACCAGCGCCAGCGCGAGGGTGCGCCGTCCTGTCAGGGCGTCGATCTGGACCAGAGCGTTGAACTTGGCCAGCAGCATCAGCGTGACGGCAATGGCGCCAAAGGTGCCGATGCGCGAGTCCTTCATGATTTCGAGCACGCGCTCCTTCTGCCACGCGCCGCCGAAGCCGTCCACCGCGTCGGCCAGGCCATCTTCGTGGAATGCGCCGGTGACCAGCAACGTCGCTGCCATGCCGGCAAGGATCGCCAGCGTCACCGGCAGTCGCAGCGCCGTGGCCACGGTGACCAGCGCGCCAAGGGTCCCGACGACGACGCCGATCAGAGGGAAATAGCGTGCGGCCTGTTCGAGCTGCTGCTCCGAGTGACCGACCCAGGACGGGACGGGCAGGCGGGTGAAAAAGCGCAGCGCGGCGAAGAACGCCTCGAGCTCGCGGATCATTCCCGGTTCGAGACCCCCGCCGACTCGAAACTCGCCATCTCGTCCAGAAAGGCGCAGGCCGCTTTCAGCAGCGGGTAGGCCAGGGCCGCACCGGTGCCTTCGCCCAGACGCAGGCCCAGGTCGAGCAGCGGTTCGCCGTTCAGCGCTTCGAGCTGGCCTCGATGGCCCGCCTCCTCGGAGCGGTGGGCGAAGACGCAGTAGTCGAGCACGGCCGGCTGCAGCCGATGCGCAACCAGCAACGCCCCGGTCACGATGAAGCCGTCGATCAGCAAAATCATTCCCGCCTCGGCCGCGGCCAGCATCGCGCCGGTCAGCATCGCGATTTCGAAGCCACCGAAGCGGGCCAGGACCTGCAGCGGCTGGTCGTTGCGGTCTTCCCAGCGGGCCAGCGCTTTGGCCAGCAGGTCGCGCTTGCGGGCCAGGCCGGCGTCGTCCAGGCCGGTGCCGCGCCCGATGCAGGCGTTCAGCGGCAGCCCGGTCAGGCAGTGGGTCAACAGCGACGCGGCCGCCGTATTGCCGATTCCCATCTCGCCCAGGCCAAGGACGTTGCAGCCGGCCGCGGCCAGGTCGCGCACCGCGGCAGCGCCGTTGCCCATGGCCGCGGCGCACTGCTGCGGGCTCATCGCCGCGCCTTCGAGATAGTTGGCGGTGCCGGGCGCGACTTTCGCGTCGAGCAGACCTTCGCGCGGTCCGAAGTCATGGTTGACGCCTGCATCGGCCACCACCAGTGCGATGCCGGCCTGGCGCGCAAGGACGTTGATCGCCGCGCCTCCGGCCAGGAAGTTTTCCACCATCTGCCAGGTCACGTCCTGGGGATAGGCGGAAACTCCCGACTTCGCGGCCCCGTGGTCGCCGGCGCACACCAGCACGTGGGGCCGGTGCAGCCGCGGGGTCAGGCTGCGCTGGATCAGGCCCAGGTGCAGCGCGAGTTGCTCGATGCGCCCCAGCGCGCCGAGCGGCTTGGTCTTCTGGTCGATCTTGCTTTGCAGCGCCGCAGCCAGGGTGCGGTCGACGGCGGCGATGCGGAACTGCGGCAGATCCGAATGCATCCGATTCTCCCTTTCGAATGGGGGCCGACCGAGGCCGCGCATTATCGCGCGGCCGGCTCGAATGTCCGAACTGCTAGGCTGGTCGCCCCATGGCGGAACTGATCATCGGCGGCGCCCGTTCGGGCAAGAGTGCGCTGGCCCAACTGCGGGCGCGGCAAAGCGGCCTTGCGGTGGTTTATCTGGCCACCGCCCGGGCCGCAGATCCGGAAATGGCGCGCCGCGTCGCTCATCACCGGGAGCATCGGCCGGCTCACTGGACCTGCATCGAAGAGCCGTTGCATTTGGGCGCCGCGCTGCGTCGTCACGCTGCGGCCGACACGTGTGTTCTGGTCGATTGCCTGACGCTGTGGCTGTCCAATCTGTTCTTCGCCGGGCGCGCTGCGGCTCAGGCAGAAGCCGGCGAGCCGGTCGACTGTCCGTTGCTCAATGACGAGACCGCAGCCTTGCTGCAGTGCCTGCCCGATCTGCCCGGTCGCCTGATCCTGGTCAGCAACGAAGTCGGCTGCGGCATCGTGCCGATCAACGCAGTGGCGAGAAGCTTTGCCGACGAGCAAGGGCGCCTGAACCAGAAAGCGGCCGCCGTCTGCGACCAGGTCACGTTGACCGCGGCCGGCTTGCCGCTGGAGCTCAAAAAAAGCCCGTGAAGGGCCCCGTTGATACCGAAGCCGGCGCCAGGCCTTGGGGCGGGAAGGACGGACTAAGATGCGCGCCTTCGGCCCCGACGATCTGCCGTGCGCTGCCTGCTTCTTCTGGTTCTCGCCGCCTGTGCACTGCCCGCGCGAGCCGACATCGCCCTGCGTGACGACAGCGGCGCCGAAGTCCGCCTGAAGGAGCCGGCCCGGCGCATCGTCAGTCTGGCGCCGCACATCACGGAGATCCTGTTTGCGGCCGGCGCCGGCGACCGGGTGGTCGGCACCGTTCAGTACAGCGACTATCCGCAGGCGGCCAGTCGCATCGCGCGCATCGGCGGCTACGAGAACGTGGACCTCGAGGCGATCCTCGCGCTCAGACCCGACCTGGTCATCGCCTGGCAGACCGGCAATTCCCCGAGCGATCTGGAGCTGCTCAAACGCCGGGGCATTCCTCTCTACCTGTCCGAGCCGGACCGCATCGAGGACGTGGCCGGCAATCTCGAGCAATTCGGCCGGCTGGCCGGCACCTCGAGTGCCGCCGCGCCCGCCGCGCAGGCGTACCGCGCCCGGCTGGCCGAGCTTCGACAGCGTTATTCGAGCCGCGCGCAGGTGCGCACTTTTTATCAGATCTGGGGCGACCCGCCGATCACGGTGGGCGGCAGCCAGATCATCGGCAGCGCGATCCGCCTGTGCGGCGGCGTGAACATCTTCGGCCATCTGACACCGATGGCGCCGACCGTGTCGGTCGAGGCGGTGCTGGCCGCCAATCCGGAGGTCATCGTGGCCAGCGGCGCGGACGCGACGCGGCCCGACTGGCTCGACGCCTGGCGCCGCTGGCCGCAGCTCATCGCGGCGGCGCGCGACAACCTGTTCTTCATTGCGCCGGATCTGATCCAGCGTCATACGCCGCGGCTGCTCGACGGCGCCGAGCAGCTCTGTCGCGACCTCGAGACGGCGCGCCAGCGGCGGCCCGCGGGACGCGAGTCGGCCACCCGATCGGTGCCGGCAGGCGCGCCATCGGTTCAATAGGCCGGCGGCGTCGGCTCGGCGTCCGCGGGCCACCGGTTCTCGAACACGACCCGCCCGAGCGGAAGACGGCACCCCCAGCCCAGCGCGTCGAGCACCGGCCGCTCCGGAAAAGCGGCGACGTGGCCGATGCACAGGATTGCGATCGGCCGCGCCCCCGGCGGCATGGCGAGCAGGGCCGCCAGCGCGGTCGGATCGAAGATGGATACCCACCCCAGGCCGATGCCTTCGGCGCGCGCCGCCAGCCACATGTTCTGGATCGCGCAGGCCGCCGAGGCGAGGTCCATTTCCGGCAGGGTACGGCGGCCGAAGATGTGCCGCTCGCAACCGTCCATCAGCGCAACGACGACGACTTCGGCGCAGCTTTTTACGCCCTCGACCTTGAGCTTCAGAAATTCGTCCTTGCGGGACGGTAAAGCCGCCGCGGTGCGCCGGCGCTCCTGCTCAACCAGAGCGGCGATGGATTCGCGCAGCAGCGGATCGGTGATGTGGATCATCCGCCAGGGTTGCATGTAGCCGACCGAAGGTGCCGTATGGCCCGCCTGGAACAGGCGCTCGAGCGTTCCCTCGGGCAGCGGCCCGGGCAGGAACTCGCGGATGTCGCGGCGGCCGTGGATGGTCTGATAGACGGCGGCGACGGCTGCGTCGTCAAGGCGATGTGGGCTCATGGCAGCAACCTGGGGCCGATCACGGAAGATCGTAACGGACGCCGGCGAACAGGCTGCGCGGGTCGGCCGGGTAATAGAAGGTGTCGTTGACGAAGGTCGAATACCCGGCAAACGGCGCATAGCGCCGGTCCAGGGCATTGATCAACGTGGCCGTGAACGTCCAGCGTGCCAGCGTCCATCGCCCCCGCAGATCGACCGTCGTGTAGCCGGCCAGGTTGCCGAGCGAATTGGCGAAATCGCCGCTGTAGCGGCGCCCGCCCACAGTCGTGATGGCGATGCTGTAGGACCCTCGGCGGCCGTTGTCCGAGGTGAGCTGCAGGGAAGCCTTGTTGCGCGCGACCAGCGGGATTTCGTTGCCGGCGGTGGGGCCCTCACGGAACCTGGCATCGATATAGGTGTAGGCCGCATGTGCCTTCAGGCGGGCCAGGATGGTCCAATCGATCTCCGCCTCCAGACCCTGGCGGCGGGTCGGCGGCAGGTTCACGTTGGCGAAGGTGGTGCCGTCGAAATCGATCTCGTCGGTCAGGTCCATCCGGTAGGCCGACAGCCGCCCGCTCGCCCTGCCCGCGGCAAAGCTCGCGCCGAGCTCGCCGATCCTGCCGTGCTGAGGCAGCAGGTCACCGGCGAAGACGGGATTTCCGGTGAACGGATTGAAACCGAACAACTCGTCGGTGTTGGCGAAGCGGAAGATGCTGCCGTATTTGCCGAAAGCCCGCCATCCGGTGCCCTGAAGAACCAGTCCCCCGTCGAAGGCGGCACGAGTGCGGACGGCCGAACCGTCGAACGACGGGACGGTCGACAGACCTGCGCCCGGATTCGCGAGGTAAGCGCCCTGCAGCGCATGCTGATTCATCCGCTGTTCGCGCCCCCCGACGGTGAGAAACCAGCGGTCCGACAATTCGGTGACGTTCTGCACGTACCACGCCGCGCTCGACTGCTTGGCCGTCTGCGGTATCACCGAGGGCATGCCGATCGACGTTGCGTCCACCTTGCCGTCGTAGTAATCGAGGCCGGTGACGGTCTGGTTGCGCTTGCCGCCGAGGTCCTGCACCCAGCGCAGGCGCGGCGTGGCCGACACCGTGGTGCGGTGCCTGTCGAACACGCTGGCGAAGGAAACGTTGTCGGAATCGTAGTTCTCGTGCTCGACGCCGACCTCCGCATCGAACGTCAGGGAGTCGGACAACTTGAGCGACGCGCCGGGCCGCAGGCGATAGCCTTCGCGATGCTGGCTGTCGAAAGGCGTTCGCGCCCGGGTCGGGTCGGCCCGGTAGTCGTTGCTCAACACGGCGCCGGGCAGGCCGTTGGAGTCCTTGTAGGCTGCGAAGTCCGAGAAGATTTCGCCCCTGGATACGGTATGTCCCACGCGTCCGCTCGCCGCCTGTTGATCCGCCTGGCTGTTGTGGCGCCAACCGTCGGTGTCCGCGTAATGGCCGGTGATGCGGAAGGTGGTGCCGTCGGCGCTGCCCGCAACGCCTGCGTCGGCGCCCCGATACGCGTAGCTGCCCCCGATCCCTTCCGCGAAAGCCGTGCTCGGCCCCGCCTTGTCGGTCACGATGTTGATGACGCCGCCGCTGGCGCGATCGCCATACAGGACGGTGCCGGCGCCGCGGATGATCTCGATGCGCTGGATGCTGGCCAGCGGAATCGTCGACCAGCTGATGCTGCCGCTGTCGATCGGGTTCAGGCGCTGGCCGTCGAGCAGCACCAGCGTGTTGCTTCCGGCGGTGTCGCCGAAGCCGCCCAGGTCGACGGTCGCATCGATGCCCATGGCGCCGTACAGCGGGCGCACTTCGATGCCCGCCGCGGCCTTGAGCAGATCCGGCACGTTCGTCGCCGGCGTGTTTTGAATGTCCTGGCGGGTTATCACGCTGATGTCAGCCGGAATGTGCGGATCCGATTCGGCGAACCGGGTGGCGCTCACCACCACGACCTGGTCGTCGCCGGCAAAAGCGGCGCAGGCGAAAAGCAGGCCGGCGGCCAGAGCGGCCGGCTTGATGCGGCTGTCCATATCGATTTCCCGTTCTCCGGCCAGCGTCCCCGCAGTCCGGTGAGTTGCGTGGCAATGAAACGCCCTCGGGAAATCGGAAAGGCACGTAAATGACGCTGCGCACCTGTCGCTGCCTCCCCGCAGCGTTTCGGTTCTTTCGTTGTCCTCGGCCGGTATCCGGGCTCGCGAGCCTTGACGCATCGCCTTCCCGCGCTTTCGCGCAGTGGCGTGTCGGATGCATCCACACTCGCTTACCGTTGCGGGGGCAGCACAGGCATTGCGCCCATCAAGGAACGCTCACCTGTTTCCCGTTTAACCGCGGCGGCGGAAAGCCGCCACAGCACCGCGGACAAGCGGGGGCAGTATACCTTCGGTCGAAGACCGCTGTGGTAGCGTCCGGCGCTGCCAGGACGCTGCCGCGGTGGGTCGTCGCAGGCATCGAGGTCACGATTTGAACGAACGGCGGGCACGGACCCTGATGTGGTTGCTCGCGGCGGCGGCCGCCGCGTCGCTGCCGGCATCGCTGATGATCGGCAGCGTCAGGCTCGATCCGGTCGCCGCGTTGAGCGCGCTGGTGACGCCCGCGGATCAATCGCTGACGTCGGCCATCGTGGCCTTGCGACTGCCGCGGGCCGTGATCGCGATCGCCGTGGGGGGCCTGCTGGCGCTGTCCGGCGGGCTGCTGCAGGCGCTGCTGCGCAACCCGCTGGCCGACCCGTATGTGCTGGGCATTTCGGGCGGCGGAGCCTGCGCCGCGATGCTGGCGATCGCAGCCGGCGCGGGCGCTTTCGCGACCCATTGCGCCGCGGTGGCCGGGGCGCTCGCCACCCTGGCCATGCTGTTCCTGCTGGCCCGGCGCGCGCTGTTCGGAACCGAGCACCTGTCCGGCGAGTCCGCCTCCTCTTCGATCCTGCTGGTTGGCGTGATGATGGCGTCGTTCGCCGCGGCGGTGCTCAGCCTGGTGCTTTCTCTGGCGCCGGCTGGCCGCTTGCGGCCGATGGTGTTCTGGCTGCTGGGTGACTTGAGCGGCGCGCTCGATCCGGCCACCGCGTGGCTCAGCCTGGCGGTGCTGGCGGTATGCGCCGGGGTCTGCGCGCGCGACGCCCGCGCGCTGAACCTGATGCTGCGTGGCGATCTGCAGGCTTTCACCCAGGGCGTGCGGGTCGACCACGTGCGGCGGCGCCTGGTGATCGTGGCCTCGATCGCCACCGGCTGGGCGGTGGCGCTGTCCGGGGCGATCGGTTTCGTCGGATTCGTTGCGCCGCACCTGGCGCGCTTTGCGGTCGGAAACGACCAGAGGCTGGCGCTGCCAGCCTCGTTGTTCGTCGGCGCCACGCTGCTGGCGGCCGCCGACCTGGCAGCCCGCACGGTCGCTTCGCCGGCGCAACTGCCGGTCGGCGTGCTGACCGTGATGATCGGCGTTCCGCTGTTCCTGTGGCAATTGCGCCGCGGATGAGCGGGCCGGTGATCGACGTACGGGATCTGCGCCTGCGCGCAGGCGAGCGAACCCTGGTCGAATCCCTTTCGATCCAGGTGCAACCCGGCGAGCGGTGGGTCGTGGTCGGACCAACGGCGCCGGCAAGTCATCGCTGCTGGGGGCGCTGGCCGGCGCGCGTCGGACGCAGGCCGGTTCGATCCGGATCGCGGACCGCGCGGTCGACCGCTGCACCGTGGAGCAGCTGGCCGAGCTGCGCGCGCTGGTCAACGACCGCTGGATCGACCCGTTCTCCGCCACCGTGCTGGAGACGGTGCTGACGGCCCGCTACCGCTTCGGCGCCGCGGACGGCGCGCGCGAGGCGGCGGCCGCCGCCTTGAGTGAAATGGACTGCGCGCATCTGGTGCAGCGTGACGTACGGGGGCTGTCGCGCGGTGAACGTCAGCGGGTGGCGATCGCAACCGCGCTGGCTCAGGACACGCAGGTGCTGCTGCTGGACGAGCCCACTTCGCACCAGGACCCGGGCCACCAGGCCTGGGTGCTGGCAAAGCTGGCCGCGCGGGCGCGGCAGACCGTGGTCGCGGTGCTGCACGACATCAACGCGGCGGCGCGATTTGCCACCCACGCGCTGCTGCTGTCCGGGTCCGGCTGGTGGCGCGCCGGGCGGCGCGCCGACGTACTGACGGCGGCAGAGCTGTCGACGCTGTTCAACACGCGGATCGAGGTCACCTCGGCCGGTCACACGGAAGTCTTCTTCGTCGGGCAGGATTTTTGATGCGGAGCCGGGCGGACATCGACGCAAACGACTCAACCTTCGATATAGTTCGCGCTTCGGGTTGAGGAGAACAAGACAAAATGCCGGTTATTCTGGTAGCAAATCCAAAAGGTGGCGTAGGCAAATCGACCATCGCCGCAAATCTGGCCGGATTTTTCGCTCGCGCCGGGCGGCGCACGATGCTGGGCGACCTGGATCCCCAGCAGTCGGCCACGAGCTGGCTGAAGCTGCGGCCTTCCTGTCTGCCGGCGATCGAATCCTGGAAAGTCGATGAAACCGGAGTGGCCCGCCCGCCCAACGGCACCACCCACTGCGTGATCGACGCTCCGGCAGGCGTGAAGGGCCGCAAGCTGAACGGGGTGCTGAAAGTGACCGATCGAGTCATCGTGCCGTTGCAGGCTTCGATGTTCGACATCAGCGCCACGCGCGACTTCCTGAACGGCCTGTTCGACCATGGCCTGAGCCGGCAAAACAGCCGGATTGGCCTGCTCGGGGTGCGGATCGACACGCGCACGCGCGCCGCCGACCAGCTCGCACGTTTCCTGAACAGCCTGGGCCTGCCGGTGCTGGGCCATCTGCGCGACACGCAGAACTACGTGCACCTGGCCGCGCATGGGCTGACGCTGTGGGACGTGCCGCCCGGCCGCGTCGAGAAGGACCTGGAGCAGTGGCTGCCGATCCTGAAGTGGATCGATGCCGCTGCGGCCAGGACGCCCTCGACCCGCCAGCTGGCCCACGCCTAGGGCACCACCCTTCGAGTCCGCCTCTCGCCCTCGCGAAAGAGGGGATCTGCTTCACCCCTGAGGGGCTTGAACTCCCCTCTCCCGCATTGCGGGAGAGGGGCCGGGGGCGAGGGCAGCTCGCTCCGGACGATCGATCAAGCGACCGCCGCCGCGCCTCATTACGATCCGATCCGGATGCCGAACGAGGAGGACATCATGTCGATTGCGGACAAAGCCATCTGGATCATCGAACGCAACTCAACGCGCCCGCTGACGCTCAACGCCATCGCGGATGCCTGCGGCGTGTCGCGCTCGCACCTGGCGTTCGCTTTCGGAACCGCGACCGGCTTGCCGGTGATGAAATATCTGCGCGCCCGGCGTTTGAGCGAGGCGGCGCAGGCACTGGCCGGTGGCGCGCCGGACATCCTGGCGGTCGCGCTTGACGCGGGGTACAGCTCGCACGAAGCCTTCACCCGGGCCTTTCGCGAGCAGTTCACGGTGACGCCCGAAACGGTCCGCGATCGGCGCAGCGTCGACGGCCTGGCGGTCGTTGACCCGCTCGAATTGAAGGCGAAAGCCGAGCACCGTCTGCAGCCGCCGCGCTTTGCCGAAGAAGGCCCGGTGCGCGTCGTCGGACTGGCCGAGGCGTGCTCGTTCGAGACGACGATCAGGATCCCGGCGCAATGGCAGCGCTTCATGCGGTATTACGAGGCCATCCCTGCAAAGCTCGACCGCATACCGGTCGGGCTGAGCCAGCCGCCCGACGACGAAAGTCAGTTCCAGTACGTCTGCGGTGTCGAGGTTTCCCGCTTTGGCGACAGCCCGAAGGAGCTGCTGAAGCTCGAGATTGCGCCGCGCACCTACGCGGTGTTTGAACACCGTGGCCACGTGTCGACCATCACCGAGACGTATTTTTCGATCTGGAACGAGGCCTTGCCGGCGATCGGCCGCGCCGTTGCCGATGCGCCCGTCCTCGAGCGGCACAATCCGGCTTTCGACCCGCGCACGGGGGAGGGCGGCATCGCGCTGTGGATTCCGCTGGAAAAATGACGCGTCGACCCCGGCGCGCCGCCCTGTGGCGAATGGCACGTTGGGAGCAGCGCCTCCGGATGCGGGGACGGCGTTGACTGCGTGCCGGCAGCAGGGGGATAGTGCGTAGCTCGCCGGGCCGGGGAACGGGCTCCCAGGCCGCGCGACGCGGGGTAGCGTGGGATGCAGCAAGCGAAGAACCTGACCGCATTCGTGCTGGCGGGCGGCGGCAGCCTCGGGGCGGTCCAGGTCGGCATGCTGGCCGCGCTGGCCCGGCGGGGCATCGTTCCCGATTTCGTCGTCGGCGCATCGGTGGGCGCCATTAACGCCGCGTACTTCGCCGCTGAGCCGGACGGCCGCGGCGTGGAGCGCCTCGAGCGCATCTGGCGCCGCCTGCGCCGCACCGACATCTTCCCGTTTTCGCCGGTCGCCAGCCTGCTCGGCCTGTTCGGCAAGGCCAATCATGTCGTTGCGCCCGCGCCGTTGCGGTCCCTGATCGAGTCCGAACTGCCCTATGAGCGCCTGGAGCAGGCGCAGGTGCCCTGCCATGTCGTGGCCACCGATGCCCTGGAAGGAACCGACGTCGTGCTGTCGTCGGGGCTGGCGGTTACGGCGCTCCTGGCCAGCGCCGCGATCCCCGCCGTGTTTCCGCCGGTGACGATCGACGGTCGCCTGCTGCTCGACGGCGGGGTCGCCAACAACACGCCGATCTCGACTGCGGTGAAGCTGGGAGCCACGCGTGTGATCGTTCTGCCCACGGGCATTTCCTGCTCGCTGCAGATGCTTCCACGCGGCACCATCGCGATGGCGTTGCACGCGCTCAATCTGATGATCATGCGCCAGCTGTTGGTTGACATCGAACACGTCGCCAGCCTGGCCGAGGTTGTGATGGTCCCGCCGTTGTGCCCGCTGGATACGACTTCGTACGACTTCTCGCGATCGGCCGATCTGATGCACCGGGCCGAGGCGGCCACGAGGCTCTGGCTTCAAACGGGCGGACTGGACCGCCTCGGCGCGGCGCCCTCGTTGCTGCCGCACCGTCATGATCATTAGCAGCCTTCTCAGAAGGCTTGCAATCGCGCTCCTTGGCGCAGTCGCTGCCAGCGCCATGCTCAGCTGCAACGTCACGCGGCCACCGCAGGCGGGCGCCGAAGCAACTGCGGCAAGTGGCGCCAGCGCCAACCTGCCAGCCATGTACTCCGAGATCGGACGGGCTGGCGGCAGGGTCTTCTCCCTGGCGCCGGAGAACTCGGTGATACGGATCTATGCCTTCCGCGCCGGTCGTGCCGCCAGGCTGGGGCATAACCATGTCCTTTCTGCACCCCAATTCACCGGATTTTTCCACCTGCCCCCGGGCGGGGCTGCGAACGGCCGCTTTGATCTCGAATTTCGGCTCGATCAGTTGGAAATCGACAATCCGGTCTACCGTTCCGCGCTGGGCGCGGCCTTCTCCTCCGTCCTGTCGCCTGAAGAGATAGAGGACACACGGAAGCATTTGCTCGGCGCGGACGACCTGCAGGCCGACCGGTTTCCGTTTGTCCGTATCCATTCCCTCCAGATCTCCGGCGAAGCGCCCAAGTTCGCCGCCAGGGTTCAAATCGAGATGCATGGTCAGAAGCGGGAGATGTGGATTGCCCTCGACGTCGAGGGATTGCCGGACCGACTTTCCGTCAGCGGCTCGTTTGTGCTGCGCCAGAGCGATTTCGGCGTGCAGCCCTATTCGTTGCTGGGCGGCCTGCTTTCCGTGCAGGATGAAGTCGTGCTCGATTTCAAACTGGCCGGAGCCTGTCGACCCGGTGTATCCGGCAATTGTTAGAAGTTCGATGGGCTGATCTGTGGTTTAGAGCATCGGGCGATCAAAGATTCTGCGGAATGATGGACCTGACGATCGGCCTGATTTCCCCGTGGATCCAATGCTCCGAATCCGGCGCCTGCCCTTTCAAGCACCGATCCACGATCAAGTAGAGCACGACATCACGAAATCTCACTGCGCGCGTGACCGGCCACTCGGCATACGTTTCGCGCGCGCTTTCGACGAGCTCGCGAGCGACCGCGCCGTCAACGCCGAGTCGCGTCGACAGGATCCGCTCGTACAGAGGCTCGCCACCCAACGCGGGGGCCTGCCTGTGCACAACTTCAAACCCGTCGAGCGCCTGAAGGCTGAGCTTGCGCGCGATTTCCTCTTCCTTCTTGCTCGAGAGCAGACCTCTGAGCGTTCCAAGCAGCGACATGTTTGCCCCGACATAGAAAGGCCATCTGCCTGCCTTACCCGGGGTTGGTGCCCGTTATTCCAGGGCTACTGCGAGACCTCTGCTCGGGCGAGGCGCTGGACGAATGCGGTTAACACGTCGGGGCTGACGTCGGAGACTGCCAGCCAATCCATGCCGGAACCGGTCGCGTGCGCGACGTTGAAGCCCCGCACGGTGCGCGGCTCCGAGGGCGCACGCGCCGACTCGGGCCGGACGAACACGTCGATTGTGTGCTGGCGATAGCGGTAAACGAGCGTGGCGACCTGCCGCTTGTCCAGCGTATCAAGCCTGCCTCCGCTTAGCGCGAAGCCCTCGCTCGCCAGGTCCTGCACCGGTGGCGAATAGTCCAAGCGCGCCGACAGCCATGGCTTGACCGTATGCTGGTCGGAGGATGCGACCTGGATCAGGTGATCGCTTAGCGTGGCCCGCGTGTGGGCCGCCACCGCCTCTGCGGCGATATCCTGGTTCGAGCGCCAATCGATGACCGCGCTGGCCGCGACCCAGGCAAGGACGGTGGCCGTGCAGCCGGCCAGGGCGCCCCGGGCGAGCCAGCGCCAGTGATCGCGCAGCAGGCGCGGACCCGCCGGCGCCGCGGCACCCGTGGCGGCAAGCAGTGAGCGCACCCGTGCCCGCAGTTGCGGCGGCGCCTTGAACGTGGGGACTTCGGCCCGCAGCCGCGCGCGCAACGCCAGCACATCCTGGTGGCTGGCCGCACAGAGCGCACAGGCGCGCAAATGCTTCTCGACCGACCGTCGCCGAAGACCACTTATTTCACCGTCGGCGTAGGGCGTGACCAGCGTTCCAGCCTCATCGCAATTCATGCTTGACCTCCGGGCGTTCGCCGCGAATGACCCGCAACAGCGGCGAGCTTTGCAGCAAGCCACGGGCGCGCGCGAGCCGGGACATCACCGTACCGATCGGGACGTCCGCGATACGGGCGATCTCCTTGTACGAAAGATCCTCAAGCTCACGCAAAACCAATACCTCACGGAACGCCAGCGGCAACTGCGCAACCGCATCGGCCAGCAGGCGCGACTCGGCGCTGCGCAGCGCCGCCTGCTCGGGATCGAGCGCAGGATCGACCGCCAGATCGATCGCAGCGCCGTCGTCGCTGGCGATCTCGGGCGGACGGTTGCGCTTGCACCAGTCGTAGAACGCATGGCGCACGATGGTCAGGAACCACGCCCGGGCGTCGCTGCCGCGCACCGCGTCCAGATACTTCAGCGCGCGCACGCAGGCGTCCTGGACCACGTCCTCGGCGTCATGCGGGTTGCGGGCCAGCCAGCGCGCCAGGTTGTAGCCGGCGTCCAGATGCGGCAGCACCAGCCGCTCGAATCGGGTGTCTCCAGACAAGCGAACGCTCCCATGCCTTGCTGGCCCTACCGCGGCGCTGCCTGCCTTATTCCCGCCGACCCGCCCGGATCACCCTGTCCGGACCCGTGGGGCAGCGTGTCCCCGTTAACCATGCGTTCGCATCGATCCGGCGGATTGCTGCGCTCGCGAGAATATTTCCGCCCGCGGAAGGGTACTGCTCGCATGACCCACCCTTTCCCGTCAGGAGTTACCCATGAGGCACCCGATCGATCGTCGAGAGTTCTTGAGACTGGCAGGACTGGGCGGGGTCGTGTTCGCCTCGAGCCTGGGCACCGGGCGCCGCGCCGCCGCCAAGGCGGCCGCCGCGGACGGCGGATATGACGACTTCTATTTCGTCCAGCTGTCGGACACCCACTGGGGCTTCGAAGGCGCACCGAACCCCGATTCGAAGGGCACGCTGCGCAAAGCCGTGGCCGCGGTCAACAGCCTGTCCGAGCAGCCGGATTTCATCGTCTTCACGGGCGACCTGACGCATACCACGGACGACCCGAAAGTGCGCCGGCAGCGCATGACCGAGTTCAAGCAGATCGTGAGCGAGCTCAAGGTCAAGGACGTCCGCTTCATGCCGGGCGAGCACGACGCCTCGCTCGACAACGGCGAGGCCTACCAGGAGTTCTTCGGCAAGACCCACTACACGTTCGACCACAAGGGGGTGCATTTCATCGCGCTGGACAACGTATCCGACCCGCGTGCCCTGATCGGCGAGGAGCAGTTGCAATGGCTCGCGGCGGACCTGAAGATGCAGCCCAAGGACGCCAACATCGTCGTTCTGACGCATCGTCCGCTGTTCGACCTGTTTGCACAGTGGGACTGGGCCACGCGCGACGGCGCGCAGGCGATCGATCTTCTGATGCCCCATCCGAACGTCACGGTGTTCTACGGCCACATCCATCAGGAGCACCACCAGATGACCGGGCACATCGCCCACCACGCGGCCAAAGGGCTGATGTTCCCGCTGCCCCCGCCCGGATCGCAGCCCAAGCGCTCCCCGCTGCCGTGGGACCCGGCCCAGCCGTACAAGGGCCTGGGCTTCCGGGACGTCGAGGCGGAGGCGAAGCAGGCGCAGTTCAAGCTCAGCGAATTCCCCGTTCAAAGGGCATGAGGCGATGCAGCTCAACAGGAGGCATTTCACGCTGACGCTGAGCGGATTGCTGCTCGGCGCCGGAGCCGTCGGCATGAAGGCGGCCGCGCAGCCCAAGGAGCAGGTCATCAAGATCGTGGCGCGGCGATTTACCTACTCACCGGATCAGCTCACGCTCAAAAAGGGCGTGCCGGTCGTGCTGGAGCTCACCACGGCCGATGTCGTGATGGGCTTTTCCGCGCCGGATTTCCAGGTACGGACAGATATCGTTCCCGGCAAGGTCGCCAAGGTGCGCCTGGTGCCCGACAAGGTGGGGACTTTCGAGTTCCTGTGCGACATTTTTTGCGGCTCGGGGCATGAGATGATGAACGGGACGATTACCGTCGTTGCGTAGCACGCAGCAAGCGCAATCCATGGGATTGTGAAATCTTGATTACCTCGAATACCAACAGGACGCTGTCGCAGGGGTTGACACTAAAGTAAAGAGTCTTTACAGTTCGAAGCGATCGGCGATGTTGCCGGTCGATTCGGGAGGTCCAGAGATGTCGAACACGCGCAACCGTCACCTGCTCTCGCCGCGGACTTGCTTCGCGGCAGCGGGCGCGTGGCTGTGCGCACGGCGCGCGGCGGTTGCGACCGCGTCGTCCTGCTTCGGGGCGACGCTGTCCGGCATCGCCATGGCGATAGAAGATCCGGGTGGAGGTCCAGGCGGCTAGCTGGACCTGACTGGCAAAAAAGCCCGGATCGCGCGAACGCCTCCGGGCTTTTTATTTGTGGGTTGTCAACCAAACGAGGTTCGTCATGCGGCAAGCAAGGTTCCAAGCGGGAAAGAACGACTTTTTCTTCGCCTTCGTCGTGGCGGCCATGTTCGCGTTCACCGTGGTCGGCGTCGTTGCCGGCGTCCTGGATCTTGCCCGCGGCAACGCGGGTGTGGTTGTGGCAAAGGCGCAGGAGCTGCCCGGCGCTGCCCGCAGCGCTGGCGCGCAGGTCACGCAGGTGGCGCGTGCCGACCCGGGAAGGCGCTTACCCGCGCTGGCTGGGCGCGGAGCACGCCATCTGTGACGTGTGGCGCTCCGCGCGTGCGTCGGCGCGGGGCGCCCGACCGGCAGCGCCCGCTCAGCGCCGCTTGGAGTGCGAACTGGTGACGCTGGGCGCGGGGATGGTGATGAACCCGATGTGCTGGATGCCGGCCCGTTGTGCCGCCGACATCAGCGCGGCCACGTACTCGTAGCGGACCGCGCGATCTGCCCGCAGATGCAGCTCGGGTTGCGGCGTCGCGGCGGCCGCCTGCTTCAGGCGCGCATCCAGGGTGTCGCCGTCGACCACGGTTCCGTTCCAGAACAGCGTGCCGGCCGCGTCGATCGACACGTCGATCGCCGCCGGCACGGGGCCGGCCGGAGCCGCCTCTGCCGCCGGCAGGTCGAGCTTGATCGCGTAAGTCAGCAGCGGGGCTGCGATGATGAACACCACCAGCAGCACCAGCGTGACGTCGACCAGCGGCGTGACATTGATCTCGGCCATCGGCTCGAACAGATCGGCCCCCTGTCGGAAGCGCCCGAAGGTCATCATGAGGGAGCGAACTCCATCATTCGTTCGCCTCAGGCTCAGCCAGCAGCGCGTGCAGGTCGTGCGCGAAGCCGTCGATGCGCGCGATCACCAGCCGGTTGGCGCGCGCAAAGCTGTTGTAGGCGAGCACCGCCGGTATCGCCACCCCCAGCCCGAAGGCGGTCATGATCAGCGCTTCGCCCACCGGGCCCGCCACCTTGTCGATCGACAGCGAGCCGCTGGAAGCGATGTTGAGCAGGGCGTGATAAATGCCCCAGACGGTTCCCAGCAGGCCGACGAACGGCGCCGTCGCTCCAACCGACGCCAGCACCGTCAGGCCCGATTCCAGACGCTCCGTCGCGGCCTGGATCGCCGAGCGCAGCGCGCGCGTCAGCCGGTCCGATCGCGAGCTCCAGGCCGAAGCGCCGCCGCTCGGCTGGCGCGCGGCCTCGATCGCAACCCTGGCCAGCGGCGCCAGCAGCGCTTCCGAATCCTTCGCAGCCAGCGTGGCGAGCGCCTGGTCGATCGAGGGCGCCGACCAGAAAGCGTCGAGCGAACGCAGCGCGCGCCGCGCCCGGATGCTGGACCAGGTCTTCAGGAAGATCAGGAACCAGCTGGCGAGCGACATCGCGAACAGCAGATAGACGTTGGCGCGGATCAGGCCGTCGGCCTGCATCCAGAAATGTTCGAACCCGAACGCCTCGCTCACGGTCTGGGCGCCTGCATTACCCGAGACCCAGCACGTCGCGCATGTCGTACAGGCCGGCCTCGCGCTGTGCCAGGAAGCGAGCGGCGCGCAGCGCGCCCAGCGCGTAGGTCATGCGGCTCGATGAGCGATGCGTGATCTCGATCCGCTCGCCGGCACCGGCGAACATCACGGTGTGATCCCCGACCAGGTCGCCGCCCCGGATGACGGAAAAGCCGATGCTTCCCGGCGCCCGCGGCCCGGTCAACCCGTGACGTCCATGCACGGCCACCTGCTGCAGCGAGCGGCCCTGGGCGCTGGCGACCAGCTCGCCCAGTCGCAGCGCGGTGCCGGACGGCGCGTCCACCTTGTGACGATGGTGCGCTTCGATGATCTCGACGTCGAAGTCGTCGGCCAGCATCCGGCCCGCCAGCTCGACCAGCCGAAAGGCCACGTTGACCCCGACGCTCATGTTGGGCGAGAACACCACGGGAATGTTGCGGGCGGCCTGTTCGATCTGGCGCCGCCCGGCCTCGTCGAAGCCGGTCGTTCCGATCACGGCGCGCACCCGGTGCTCGACGCAGGCGCTCAGATACCGCAGCGTGCCTTCGGGCCGCGTGAAATCGATCAGCACGTCGGCCGCGGCGATCGACGACACATCGCTGGTGATGATCACGCCGCTGGTGCGGCCGAGGAACAGCGCGCAGTCCTGTCCGATCTGCGGCGCATCGGCGCGCTCCAGCGCAGCCACGATCGACAGGTCGGCGGTTGCCAATGCCGCTTCGATCAGCATCTGGCCCATGCGGCCGCCGCTCCCCGCGATTGCCAGTTTCATCGGACGCCCGTGCGGGCTACTTGCCGGATTCCGGTGACACCGCTTTCGGAGCTGGCTCCTTGGGCGGGCCGCCTGGCTGGGCAAATGGCTTGTGGCCCAGGATCAGGTTGTCGGCCATCGACTCCGGAGGCATCGGATCGCTGGTGAAGTGATCGAGCCGATTGTCCTTGAAGTAGACAACCAGATTGCGTCGCTGTGGCGCGCCTTTACGCGGGTTAAGGTAGTACAGATAGTCCCAACGGTCCGGATGGAAGGCGTCCGTCAGCAAAGGAGTTCCAAGCATGAACTTGACCTGGTCCCGCGTCATGCCGGGCCTGAGTTGATCGACCATGTCGCTCGTGATCACGTTGCCCTGCTGCACGTCGGGGCGATAAGGTGTCAGGAAGCGGGGCAGGTAGTCGGTGATGGAGCCGCAGCCGGCCGTGAACAGCACCGCACCCACCAATGCGGCGCTCACGGCGCTGCGGCGAAAGCCGGCTCCCGCGGCGCGGCTGCACAGCAGCAATCGTTGGTACCGCGTGTGCGGTCCCGACTTGACGCGGGTCCATTGGGCTGTGCTCATTTGTGCCTATGATACCGACTGATGGATTGTGGATTGGGCTGGGAATGAAGACCGCATCTGGTTCGACCGACCTGAAAGTCAGTGGACTGAAGGCCACGGCGCCGCGCCTGAAGATCCTCGAGATCTTCCATAAGCAATCGACCGAACCGGACTCGGCTCGCCACCTGAGCGCGGAGGATGTCTACCGCTTGCTGGTGGCCGAGCACGTGGACGTTGGCCTGGCCACCGTGTACCGGGTTCTGACCCAGTTCGAGCAGGCAGGGCTGCTGGTGCGCCGCCACTTCGAGGCGGGGCGGGCCGTGTTCGAGCTGAACGAAGGTCCGCACCATGACCACCTGGTGTGCCTGACCTGCGGGCGCGTCGAGGAGTTCGTCGACGCTGAGATCGAGGCGCGGCAGAAGGCGATCGCGCGCGAGCGCGGCTTCGAGCTGCAGGACCACTCGCTGGCGCTGTACGGCGTCTGTCACAAGCCGGGCTGCAGGCACGGCTGAACGCAAGCCGGCGCTTGCGCGGCCGCTTACTGGGCGAGCAGCTCGCGCGCGTGCTTGCGCGTGGTGTCGGTGATCTGCTGGCCGCCCAGCATCCTGGCCAGCTCCTCCACGCGTCCGGCCCGGTCCAGCGGTGTCACGCTCGAGATCGGACGCTGGTCCGAAGCCTGCTGCTTCGTGACGACCAGATGCCGATCGGCGTGCGCGGCCACTTGAGGCAGGTGGGTCACGCACAGCACCTGCCGCATCTGCCCGAGCTGCTTGAGCCGGCGGCCGACGACGTCGGCCACGGCGCCGCCGATGCCGGCGTCGACCTCGTCGAAGATCAGCGTCTGAACCGGCGTGGCCGAGGCGGCGATCACTGAAATCGCCAGGCTGATGCGAGACAGCTCGCCGCCGGACGCCACCTTGGCCAGCGGCCGCGGCGCAGCTCCGGCGTGCCCCGCAACCTGGAACTCGGCCCGCTCCAGACCGGCCGCGGACGGCTCCGACGCCTCCAGGCTGACCGCGAACCGCCCGCCGGCAATCGACAGGTCCTGCATGGCGCGGCTGACCTCGCGACTCATATTCTGGGCTGCCTGCCGTCGACCGTTGGAAAGCTCGGCGGCGGCCTGGGTGAAGCGCTGTTCGGCGGCCGCCTCCGCCTTGCGCAGGCCGTCCAGGTCCGACGCGGCGGTCAGCGCCGCCAGCCGCGCTTGCGTCGTTTCGAGCAGCGCGGCCAGCTCTTCAGGCGCGCAGCGCAACTTGCGCGCCGCCGCGTGCATCGCCCCCAGCCGCGTCTCCACCCGGGCCAGTCGCGCTTCGTCCAGATCCGCATGGGCCAGATACTGGTTCAGCCGCCGTACCGCCTCGTCGACCTCGTTGCGGGCCGACTCGAGAATTTCCAGCACCGGCTGCAACCGGACGTCGAAGCCGGCCAGCGGGCGAAGCCGCCCGCTGGCCGCATCGATCCGCTCCAGCGCGGCCAGCTCGGCTTCGGCCAGTGCGTCGATCGCTTCGTGCGCGCCCTCCAACAGGCTGGCCGCGTGCGACAGCCGCTTGTGTTCCGACGACACGTGCTCCCACTCGCCAGGCTCCGGACCGAGCTCGCTCAGTTCTTCGGCGGCCCACAGCAGGCGCTCGCGCTCGCTGGTTGCGCTGGCCGAGGCCGCTTCCGCGTCCACACGGGTCTGCCGCGCGCGCCGCAGCTCGCCATAGGCGGCCGCGACGCTGCGCGCGGACGCCTGCAGCTGACCATGCTCATCGAGCAACTGCAGCTGCGCGGCCGGGCGCAGCAGCGACTGATGGGCATGCTGGCCGTGGATATCGACCAGACCTTCGCCCAGTTCGCGCAACTGCGCCAGGGTGACCGAGCTGCCGTTAATGAAGGCGCGGCTGCGTCCGGCCGCGTCCAGGGTGCGGCGCAGCAGCGCGACGTCGCCTTCGCAAGGCAGCCCGCACTCGGCAAGCCAGGTCGCGCTGCGCGGATCGATCCGGAATTCGACGGCAACCTCGGCCCGTTGAGCCCCCTCCCGGATCACGCCCGAATCGGCGCGTTCGCCCAGCGCGAACTGCAGCGCATCGATCAGGATCGACTTGCCCGCCCCGGTTTCGCCGGTCAGGACCGCGAAGCCCGGCCCGAAATCCAGCTCGAGCGATTCGACGACGACGAAGTCGCGGACGGACAGGGTGAGCAGCATCGAGCGAAAGGCGCGAAGGGCGCGCGTTCAGGCCCGCCCGTAGGGTTCGCCGGACAACACATTCCAATGCAGCTTGCGCCGCAGCGTCTCGAAGTAGTTATAGCCGGCCGGGTGCAGCAGCGTCACCCGGTCCGGGCTCAACTTCGCCCGCACGATGTCGCCCGACTGCAGCGGGGAAAACAGCTGCATGTCGAAATGCGCGCTCGCATCGCGCATGTCGGTCAGCTCGATTTCGACCACCACGCTGTCGGGCAGCGTGATCGGCCGGTTCGACAGCGTGTGCGGGGCCACCGGAACCAGCACCAGCCCGGCCAGCGAGGGGTGAAGGATCGGGCCGCTGGCCGACAGCGCGTAGGCGGTCGAACCGGTCGGCGTGGCCAGGATCACGCCGTCGGCGCGCTGGTTGTACATCGTCGCTCCATCGACCCGCACCGTGAATCCGAGGATCCCGCCCGCGGTCCCATGCGACACCACCACGTCGTTGAAGGCCCGCCCCCGGTACATGCTGGCGCCTTCGCGCAGCACTTCGGCCTCCAGCAGCGTGCGGCGGTCGGTCTCGAAGCGGCCGGCCAGCATCTCGGAAAGGACGTCCGGAATGTCGTCCAGCCCGATGTCGGTAATGAAGCCCAGACGCCCGAAGTTGATGCCGATCAGGGGAATCCGGTGCGCGGACAGCTCGCGCGCGATGCCGAGCATCGTGCCATCGCCGCCCAGCACGATCGCGACATCGGCCTTTTGTACCAGCGTGGAAAGCGCGTGGCCGTCGAACCCGGGCAGTTCAACCGCCTCGCGCGTACCGGCCTCGACGAACGGGGTCAGCCCCGCCTGTTCGATCAGGCGCACAATGTGCAGCAGGACCTGCTGCAGTGCGGGCCGATTGCCCTCCGTTCTCGGCTTGGCGAAGATGGCCACGTTGCGGAAGGGCGCGGTCATGGCTCGATTATGCAAGAAAAGTCCTGGGCGACGACATCCCGCGCGACAAGGCGCGGCGCGCTTCGTAGAATGTCAGCCATGCTGGACAAACGCTCGCGACTGCTGCTCAAACGGCTGATCGAGCAGTACATCGAGGAAGGACAGCCGGTCGGCTCGCGATCGCTGTCGAAGCTCTCCGGGCTGGAGTTGTCGCCCGCCACGATCCGCAACGTGATGGCCGACCTGGAGGAGCTCGGATTCGTCTCCAGTCCGCACACGTCGGCCGGCCGGGTGCCGACGCCGCGAGGCTACCGGTTTTTCGTCGATACGCTGATGACGGTGCGGCCGCTGCAGGCCGAGCAGACCCAGGCGATGCAGGGGCAGATGCGGATCGCCGAGCCGGCTCGCGCCATCCAGACCGCCGCGCAGCTGCTGTCGAGCCTGTCGACCTTTGCCGGCGTGGTGCTGTCTCCGCAGCGCTCCTCGACGTTCCGGCAGGTCGAATTCATGCGGCTGTCGGATCGTCGCATCCTGATGATCGTCGTCTCGCCGGCGGGCGACGTGCATAACCGGATCCTGCTGGTCGAGCGATCCTATTCGCAGGCCCAGTTGATCGAGGTGGCCAACGTGCTGAACCGGCAGTTTGCCGGGATGAGCTTCGAGCAGGCGCGCGGCCGCCTGCGCGGAGAATTGAGCGCGCTGCGCCAGGAAATGGGCGACCTGATGGAAGCCGCGGTGCAGGCCGGTGCCGAGGAGGTCGAACGGTCCGACCCGGTGGTGATCTCGGGCGAGCGCAATCTGCTGGGCGTCAACGATCTGGCGGCCGACATGGAAAAGCTGCGGGCGCTTTTTGACCTGTTCGAGCACAAGACGCGCCTGCTGCAGTTGCTCGATGTCTCCAGTCGCGCGCAGGGCGTGCAGATCTACATCGGTGGTGAATCGGAGCTGGTGCCGCTGGACGAGCTGAGCATGGTGGTGGCGCCCTACGAAGTGGATGGCAAAGTGGTGGGCACGCTCGGTGTGATCGGTCCGACCCGGATGGCGTATGAGCGCGTGATTCCGATCGTCGATATCACCGCCAAGCTGCTGTCCAACGCCTTGTCCCGCGATTGACAGGGCGGTTGCGCAGTCGGCGCCATGCAATTCACAGGGTCGGAAAAGCACGTTCATGGGGGCGTCGAGCGGTCAGCCGTCGTGCTGATCAACCTCGGCACGCCGCAGGCGCCCACTGCGGCGGCCGTGCGCCGTTATCTGCGCGAATTCCTGTCCGATCCGCGCGTGGTGGAAATTCCGCGCTGGATCTGGTGGCCCATTTTGAACGGCCCCGTGCTGGCCCTGCGGCCGCGCCGCTCAGCGGCCAAGTATGCCGCCGTCTGGACCGCCGAGGGCTCACCGCTGCTGGTAGGTTCACAGCACCAGGCAGCCGCGCTGACTGCCGAGCTGGCGCTGCGGGGGCTCGAGCTCGACGTTGCGCTGGCGATGCGCTATGGCGAGCCATCGATCGACGCGGCCCTTTCCCAACTGCGATCTCACGGCGTCACCCGGATGCTGATGCTGCCGCTTTATCCGCAGTATTCGGCGACCACGACCGCGTCGGCCCTCGATGGCGTCAATCGCGTGCTGGGGCGCCTGCGCGATGTGCCGGAGGTCCGCTGGATCAAGCATTTCGCCGACGATCCTGGCTACATCGACGCGCTGCGCGCCAGCGTGGCGGGTCACTGGGAGCGTTATGGCCGTGGCGACTGCCTGCTGATGAGCTTTCATGGGCTGCCACGCCGCAATCTGGACCTGGGCGATCCGTATCACTGCGAATGCCACAAGACGGCGCGCCTGCTGGCCGAGGCGCTGGGGCTGGAGCCATCTGCGTTTCGCATCAGCTTCCAGTCGCGTTTCGGCCGCGCCCGCTGGCTCGAGCCGTCCACGGTGGACACGCTGCGCGCACTGGCGCGCGGGGGCGTGCGCCGGCTCGACGTGATCTGCCCGGGATTTGTCGCCTACTGCCTGGAAACCCTGGAGGAAATCGCGATCGAGGGCAAGGCCGAGTTCCTGGCCGCGGGCGGCCAGCAGCTTCGTTACATCGGCTGCCTGAACGACAGCGCCCCGTTTATCCGGGCGCTGGCCGACCTGGTCGAACGCAACGTCCAGGGCTGGCCGATCGAGGCCGGCCAGCAGGACCTTCGCTCACGCCAGGCGCACCGCAGCGCCGAGCTGGCGATCGCGATGGGCGCGCCGCGGTGACTTCCCATGGCGCACACCCTCATCCTGTCCTTCTCCCGCAAGCGGGAGAAGGGACCTGCTGACCATGGGTGAGCGCAGATTGAACTCCCCTCTCCCGCTTGCGGCAGAAGGGTGGGGGAGACGGCAGATCGAACTCCCCTCTCCCGCTTGCGGCAGAAGGGTGGGGGAGACGGCAGATCGAACTCCCCTCTCCCGCTTGCGGGAGAGGGGTGGGGGAGAGGGCAG
>DATBCD010000017.1:0-107156 GCA_036270655.1 Burkholderiaceae bacterium | reverse complement strand
GCCCTCGTACACATGGCCGGTGTCGCCTTCGGCGCAGGACACGGTCACATCGGCGCCGTCGGGCACCGCGGAAGTCGCGTTCGCGCAGCCGACCACGGCCGGAATACCCAGCTCGCGCGCGATAATGGCTGCGTGACAGGTTCGTCCGCCCCGGTTGGTCACGATGGCCGCCGCGCGCTTCATCACCGGTTCCCAGTTCGGGTCGGTCATGTCGGTGACCAGCACATCGCCAGGCCGCACCCGTTCCATCTGGCTCGTGCCGGCGACCAGGCGCGCCGGCCCCACGCCGACCTTCTGGCCGATGGCCCGGCCCGAAACCAGCACGCGCGAAGTCTGCTGCAGCCGGTAGCGCAACTGGGCTTCCGAACGCCCGCGCGACTTGACGGTCTCGGGGCGTGCCTGCAACACGTACAACCGGCCGTCCAATCCATCCTTGCCCCACTCGATGTCCATCGGTCGGCCGTAGTGCTGCTCGATCCTCACCGCGATCCGTGCCAGTTCGATCACGTCCTGGTCCGAAAGCGAAAACTGATGTCGTTGCTCGTCGGGGACGTCGATCTGGGCAACCGTGCGCCCCGAGCCGGACTGCGCGTCGAATTGCAGTTTGACCAGTTTCGAACCGAGGCTGCGCCTGACGATCGGAAACTTGTCCGCGGCCAGCATCGGCTTGTGCACGTAAAACTCGTCCGGATTGACGGCACCCTGGACCACGGTTTCACCCAGGCCGAAGCTCGAGGTGATCAGCACCACGTCGCGAAACCCGGACTCGGTGTCGATCGTGAACATCACGCCGGCGGCACCCAGGTCGCTGCGGACCATTTTCTGCACACCGGCCGACAGCGCCACGTCGGCGTGTGAATAGCCCTGATGCACGCGGTAGGCGATGGCGCGGTCGTTGTACAGCGAGGCGAACACCTTGCGCACACTGCTCAGGACCGCGTCGATTCCGCGCACGTTCAGGAACGTCTCCTGCTGCCCGGCGAACGACGCCTCGGGCAGATCCTCGGCCGTGGCGCTGGAGCGCACCGCAACTGAGATTTCACTTGACTTACCTTCTATAAGTATCTGATATTGCTTACGTATATCAGACTCAAAGCTCGCTGGAAGCGAGCCCTGTTCGACCCAACTGCGCACCTGCCGGCCAGCCGCCTCCAGCGCGGCGAGATCCTCCACATCCAGTTGCTGCAGGCGCCGGGCGATACGTTGCGTCAGGCCATTGCTGCTCAGGAATTCGCGGAACGCGTCGGCAGTCGTCGCAAATCCGTCGGGTACCCGGATCCCGCCCGCGGTGAGCTGGCTGAGCATTTCGCCCAGCGACGCGTTCTTTCCTCCGACCCGCGGCACGTCGCTGTTGCGCAAGCGCTCGAACGGGATCACGTACTGCCCGACATTCATAGGTACTCGCTGTGCCAGAATGGTTCGATTCTACGTTCTCGTAAATACCCGAACGTGAACTCCAGCCGATGAGCGAACAGGCCGACCCGCCGGAGTTGCCGGAACGCGACGTCTTTTTCGTCTCCGACGGCACCGGAATCACCGCCGAAACGGTCGGCAAAAGCGTGCTGGCGCAGTTCGACCAGGTGCGACTGCGGGTGCACAGGATTTCGTTTGTCGACAGTCCGGACAAGGCGCGCGAGGCGGTCGTCCGCATCAACGAGGTCGCCGGCCGCCACGGAAGCCGGCCGATCGTTTTCTCGACGCTGGTCGATACGGCGACCAACGTGACGCTGCGTTCTGCCAGGGCATTGATCCTGGATGCGTTTGGCACCTTCGTGGTGCCGCTCGAGCGGGAACTGGGCGTGAAGTCGACCCACACGATCGGGCGATTTCACGCGATGTCGGATTCGGAAAAGTACAGGAACCGGATCGAAGCGATCAACTTCACGCTGGCTCACGACGACGGCCAGCTGGCGGCCGGACTGCAGTCGGCCGAGGTGATCCTGGTCGGCGTCTCACGCAGCGGCAAGACGCCGACCAGCCTGTACCTTGCGATGCAGTACGGGGTCAAAGCGGCCAACTACCCGTTGATCCCGGAGGACTTCGAACGCGGCGAGCTGCCCGCGGCCTTGCCGCCCCACCGCGACCGGCTGTTCGGTCTGACGATCGCGCCCGAACGGCTGGCCGAGGTGCGGCGCGAGCGCCGTCCGAACAGCCGGTACGCCTCGCTCGAAAACTGCCTGTACGAAGTGACCCAGGCCGAGCGCCTGATGCGCCGCGAGGCCATCCGCTGGCTGTCGTCGACCACCAAGTCGATCGAAGAGATCGCCGCCACGATCCTGCAGGAGTGGCTGCCCGAACGCCGCAATAACGGCAAGTAAGTTCGGCAATGAGCTCCGGTCTACGCCAGCGGTTGGGCGGGAGTGACCGGGTGCGGTGGAGCGAGGTCACTGCACGGACTAGCCCCACGGACTGCGAAGGCCGTAACGCGAGCGGAACCGCACCCGGTCACTCCGGCCCGGCTGCTCGCACGTGGAGCCATTCCCGCACACTTACACGCCGGTTGCGCTCGAACAGGCACACGGCCGCTGCGGCCGCGACGTTCAGCGATTCGATGTCGTGCTTGATCGGGATCGTGACGCGCAGCGGGCATTGTGCGAGCACTGCTGGCGAAAGCCCGGCGCCCTCCGATCCGAACGCCCATCCGACCGCTTGCGGCGGGATCTCGCAAGCCCATAACGACGGGGCATCGCGCACCACCGCGCCGATCCAGGTGCCGGCCAGCGCCGCGCCGAGCGACCCGGCGTCGACCGTCTCGGAGATCTTGAGTCGGAAATGCGCGCCCATGCCTGCGCGCAAAGCCTTGGGTGACCAGGCCGCGGCCGTGGCCGGACCGCACAGTGCGTGCACCACCCCGGCGGCGGCCGCGGTGCGCAGCACGGCGCCCACGTTGGCGGGGTCCTGGATGGCGTCCAGGTAAATCAGGTCCTGGCGCGAGGCCGCAGGCACGGACGCGGCCTCGACCGGGATCACCAGCGTGAAGCCGACCCCGTGCTCGACCGGCGAGATGCGGTCGTACAGCGCAGGGGCGAGCTCGAAGCGCTCGGTTTGCGCAGGCAGCCACGCCAGCGCGCGATCGATCGTCTCGTCGTGCGCGCCGCGCCGCACCAGCGCCGCAGTCACCGGCCAGTGCGACTGGCCGATGGCCTGCGCAAGGTGGGCGCCCTCGGCCAGGGTCTGGCCGAGCTCGCGCACGGCACGCGGCAGGGTCGCCAGCTTCAGCCAGCGGCGGAACAGCGGGTTCGAATCGGACGTGAGCGACTTCAATCGAATTCGAGTTCCAGCGCCAGCAGCACGCGGACCGGCGCGAACGTGCGGCGATGCACGGCGCACGGCCCCAGCTCGCTCAGCCGCGCCAGGTGCTGCGGCGTCGGATAGCCGAAGTGACGGGCAAAGCCGTACTCCGGATAGCGCTTGTGCAGTGCCCGCATCAGCGCGTCGCGGTGCGTCTTGGCCAGGATCGAGGCCGCCGAGATGGCCGGTTCGATCGCGTCGCCGCCGACGATGGCGCGCGAGGCGATCGCGATCTGCGGCAGGCGGTTGCCATCGACCAGCACCAGGTCGGCCATCGGTCGCAACGCTTCGATCGCGCGCCGCATCGCGAGCAGGCTGGCCTGCAGAATGTTGAGCCGGTCGATCTCTGCGACGCTTGCCTGGGCCACCGCGAACGCCAGCGCGTCGGCCCGGATCCGGATCGCGAGCCTGCGCCGCTGCAGCGCGGTCAGTTGCTTGGAATCGCGCAACCCTTCGATCGGCCGATCCGGATCAAGCACGACCGCGGCTGCCACCACGGGCCCTGCCAGCGGGCCACGGCCGGCCTCGTCGACCCCGGCGATGCGCAGGTACGAGCGCTCGATGCGGTCGGCTCGCACGGCGCTCTTCTTCATCGGGGCGCGCCGGCGATGCCAAGCACCACTTCAGCCACCAACGACGGGGTGTCGCGGAGCAGGCTCTCGTGGATCGCCTCGAACCGCTCCGCCAATCGCGCCTGACCAGGGGCGTCCTCCAGCTGGGCTATCAGCGCGGCCGCCAGCGCCGCGTCGGTCGCCTCGTCCTGCAGCAGCTCCGGCACGACCGTCTCGCCGGCCAGGATGTTGGGCAGGCCGATCCACGGCACGTAGCCTCCGATTTTCCGCATCATCCAGGCCGACACGCGCGGCATCCGATAGGAGATCACCATCGGGCGCTTGAAAAGGGCCGCTTCCAGCGTCGCGGTCCCGCTGGTCACCAGGACCGCGTGGGCCGCTTCCAGGCAGTCGTGGGATCGGCCCTCGATCAGCGAGGTGATCGGTGCCAGACGCGGATAGCCACCGATCAATGCCTCGATCCGGGCGCGCAGCAACGGGTCGGCCACAGGAACCAGGAACCGGACCGGACTCAAGTCGCGGGCGAGGCGGTCGGCCGCGCCGAAGAACACCGGGCCGATGAAGTCGATCTCCGCCTTGCGGCTGCCCGGCAGCACGGCGATCACCGTGTCGCGCCCCGAAAGACCCAAACGGGCGCGTGCCGCCTGCGGGTCGGGGCGCAACGCGATCGCCTGCGCCAGCGGATGCCCGACGTAGGTAGCCGCAATGCCGGCGCGCGCGTACAGCCGCTGCTCGAACGGAAAGACCAGCAGCACGTGACTGGCAGAGCGCCGGATCCGCTCGATCCGTTCGCCGCGCCACGCCCAGATCGACGGACCGACGAATTGCACCGTGGGCACGCCGGCCGCGCGCACCGACGCCTCCAGGCCAAGGTTGAAGTCCGGGGAGTCCACCCCGACCAGCACGCGACAGCCCTCCTCCAGCACCCGCCGCGTCAGCGATCGTCGCATCCACAGCAATCGAGGCAGCTCTTTGAGCACCTCGACATAGCCGCGCACCGAAAGCTCCCGCACATGGTGCCAGGGCTCGCATCCGGCTTCGATCATGCTGTCTCCAGCCACCCCGGCGACCCGCCATTCCGGCCGCTGCTGCCGGATCGTCCGGATCGCGGGGGCAGCCAGCTGATCGCCCGAAACTTCGCCGGCGACCATCACGAGCAAAGACTGCGCAGTCAAGGACTCGCAACGCTAACGAATGATTCCGCGGCCCGGCACGGCGAGAAATTCGCTCAATTGCGCAAGCGCGGCGGCCGCCGCCGAGCCAGGTTCGCCGCCGGACTGGATCGCCTCGCGCGCCTGCGCCAGCGTCAGGCCGTCGCGGAACAGGCTGCGGTAAGCGCGCTTGAGCGCCGCGATCGTCGACTCGTCGAAGCCGCGCCGCTGCAGGCCCTCCGCGTTGATGCCGAACGGCGCGGCCGGACTGCCGCGGCAAAGCACGAAGGGCGGCACGTCCTGCACCAGCGTCGAGCCGCCGCCGCACATCACATGGGCTCCGATCCGGACGAATTGATGCACGCCGACCATCCCGCCCAGCACCGCCCAGTCGCCGATCGAAACGTGACCGGCCAGTTGTGCCAGGTTCGCCAGCACGGTGTGGTCGCCGATCGAGCAGTCGTGCGCGATGTGCACGTAAGACATGATCCAGTTGTCCGAGCCGACCCGCGTCACGCCGCCACCTTGCATGGTTCCGGCGTTCAGCGAGGAGAACTCGCGGATCGTGTTGCCATCCCCGATCACAAGCTCGGTCGGCTCGCCGGCGTACTTCTTGTCCTGCGGGATCTCCCCGAGCGTGCAGAACGAATAGACCCGGTTGTTGCGGCCGATCCGGGTGTGCCCCGTGATCACCACGTGCGACTCGATCGATGTGCCCGAGTCGATGGCCACATCCGGCCCGATCACGCAGAACGGTCCGACCCGGACTTCCTCGGCCAGCTCGGCGCCCGGGTCGATGATCGCGCTGGGGTGGATGCGCGCCATCAGGCCGGCCCCACAAGCGGTTTCGGCGGCGTTCGATAGGCACACATCAGGTCCGCCTCGCAGGCAACCTGCCCCTGCACCGTGGCTTTGGCCTTGAAGAACGCGATGCCGCGCAGTTCCCGCGCGAAATCGACTTCGAGCTGGAGCTGATCGCCCGGCTCCACCCGCCGCTTGAAGCGCGCCTTGTCGATGCCGACAAAGTAGTAAATCAGGTCTTTCGGCTTGTCGTCTCCCAGGGTGACGATCGAGAGGATGGCGGCGGCCTGCGCGAGCGCCTCCAGCACCAGAACGCCCGGCATCACCGGGTAGCCCGGGAAGTGCCCGGCGAACACCGGCTCGTTGATCGACACGTTCTTCAGCGCGACGATGCGCTTGCCTGCCTCGACCTGGATCACCCGGTCAACCAGGATGATCGGATAGCGGTGCGGCAGCGTGCGCAGTATTTCCTGAATGTCCATCATCGATCGGATTCCGTCCGTTGTGCGCGAACGCTCGCCTCGAGGCGACGGATCCGCTCGCGCAATTCATCCAGATGACGCAGCAATACCGCGTTGCGTTCCCACTCCCGATTCAGCATGAACGGGTAGATTCCCGTGTAGAAGCCGGCCTGCCGTATGTCCCGCGTGATCGCGGTGGCGCCCGAAATGATCGAGTCGTCGGCGATCGTGATGTGCCCCTGGATCATCGAGGCGCCTCCGAGCTGGCAGCGGCGGCCGATTGTCGCACTGCCCGCGATTCCGACGCACCCGGCGATGGCCGAATGCGCACCGATCCGGCAGTTGTGCCCGATCTGCACCAGATTGTCGATCTTCACGCCGTCTTCGATGACGGTATCGCCGATCGCGCCCCGGTCGATCGTGGTGCCCGCCCCGATCTCGACGTCGTCGCCGATCAGCACCGCGCCGGTCTGCGGAATCTTGACCCAGCGGCCTCGGAACGGCGCGAATCCGAAGCCGTCGGCGCCGATCACGCAGCCCGAATGCAAGATGCACCGCGCCCCGATGCGGCAGCCGTGATAAATGCGCACGCCCGCGTACAGCCGGGTCGCCTCGCCGATCCAGGCCCCGCGCCCGACCGTGCAGCCGGCGCCCACCTGGGTGCCCGGCCCGATGCGCGCGCCCTCCTCGATCACGGCCAGCGGGCCGATCCAGCTGGTCGGGTCTACCTGAGCGCCCGGGTGGACGATCGCGCTGGGCGCACAACCCGCCTCCGGCCTGGCCTGAGGTGCCAGGACCTGCGCCGCGAAAGCGAACCAGGCGTAGGACGATTCCGACACGATCAGCACGGATGTGTCCGATCCGTCCGGGAACAGCGCGGCGCGGTCCGCCTCGGCCAGAACCAGGGCGCCCGCGCGCGTGGCGGCCGCCAGACGGCGGTAGCGCGGGTTGACGAGAAAACTCAGATGGTCGGCGCCGGCATGCTCCAGCGTCGCCACGCCCACGATCGTTCGCGTGCCGTCTCCGATGATCCGTGCATCCAGGTCGCCGCCGGCCAGGCGGCGGACCGCCGTGGCCAGTTGATCGATGCTCAGAGCGCCCGGCATCGCAATCGGTCCGCCGGGCAACTCGTGTCGCCGACCCGCTCAGGACACGGACGAAAACGGGTCCCGGCAGTCACTTGCCCGAATCGAGTGCATGCAGGACCTTGTCCGTGATGTCAATATGGGGGCTGAAGTACAGCGCGTCCTGCAGTATCAGGTCAAACTTCTCCTGCTCGGCCAGCTGCTTGACGATCCGCTGCGCGCGCTCGAGCAGATTCTGGAATTCCTCGTTCTTGCGTTGATTCAAGTCCTCCTGGAATTCGCGGCGCCTGCGCTGGAATTCGCGATCCATGTCCTGCAATTCGTGCTGGCGCTTGCTGCGCTCGGCGTCCGACAGGATGGGGCTGTCCTTGTCCAGCTTCTCGGCGGTCGCTTTCAACTTGCTGTCCATATCCTGCAGATCCTTGCCGCGCTTGGCGAACTCCTGCTGCAGCTTCTGCTCGGCGGCCTTGGCCGGCATCGAATCGCGCAAGATCCGCTCGGCGCTCACGTAACCGATCTTTAACTCCTCGGCCAGAGTCGGTCGCCCGCACAGGCCCAGGACAGCAGCCAGCGCGACCGAACCCAGCTTCAAGGCCACGGGAAACGTGAATCGCATCAGCAACCTCGGGAAGTTCGGGTACGCGATTTTGCCAGATCGGTAGCCTACTAGAAGCCGGTCCCGATCTGAAACTGGAAGCGCTGTATCCGATCGAACGACTGGTGGCGGATCGGCTGCGCCAGGCTCAGCTTAAGCGGCCCGATCGGGGAGATCCAGGCAATTCCGGCGCCGGCAGCCAGTCGCAGGTCGCCAAACCGGACCGCCTCGCCGGCGCCCCAGACATCGCCGGTGTCGACGAAAACCAGGGCACGCAGCGAGCGATCGGCCCCCGGCAGCGTGGCCAGGGCCTCGATCGAACCGTTGACCTCCTTGACGCCACCGAGCGGGTCGCCGTTGGAGTCGCGCGGTCCCAGCGAGCCAGCTTCGAAACCGCGCACGCTGCCGATGCCGCCGACATAGAAGTTCTTGAACAGCGGGAATTCCTTGCCGTTGTAGCCGCCGCCATAGCCTGCCTGCCCGTTGAACGCCAGCGTGAACTTGTTTGTCAACGCTGCGAATTGCTGGTACTGGTACGTCAGCTTGTAGTACTGCAGATCGAGCGCCGGGGTCCCGACCTCCAGAAATGCGCGCTGAAAGCGCCCGCGCTGGGGCGTCAGGATGTTGTCGCGGCTGTCGCGCGACCATCCGATCGTGCCCAGCAGCGCGCCGGCAGCCGAGCCGAACCGGTTGACGTAATCGATGTACCGGAAGGGGCTGGAGGCCGTCAACGTCATATTCGTGTTTTCCACGCCGATGCCGAAGAAGATCGTATCGAATTCGGTGAACGGCACCCCCCAACGCACCGTCCCGCCGGTCGTGCCGATGTCGACGGTGGACAGGCCCAGCTTGGCCAGATTCGAATCGCGACGATAGACCTCTTCACTTTGACTGACGCCATCGATGGTGACGTACGGATCGGCATGGGACAGCGCGATCGTGCGCGTGGCCGAGCTGGTGTTGACCTGCACGCCGATCGCGTGGCCAGTGCCCAGCACGTTCTGCTGCGTATAGGCGCCCGAGATGACCAGGTGCTCGGTCGAGCTGTAGCCGAGGCCGGCCTGAATGGTTCCGGTCGGCCGCTCCTTCACGGTGACGTTCAGGTCGACCTGGTCCTGGCTTCCCGGAACCGCGGGCGTCTCGATTTCAACTTTCTCGAAGAAGCCGAGCCGATCGATCCGGTCGCGCGACAGCTTCACCTTTTCAGAGTCGAACCAGCCCGATTCGAACTGCCGGATCTCGCGCCGTATCACCTCATCGCGCGTGCGCGTGTTGCCGGAGATGTTCACGTGCCTGACGTAGGCGCGCCGCCCCGGATCGACCAGGATCGTGAATGACACTTCGCGCTTTTCCTTGTTGGCGTCCGGAACCGGGTTGGCGTTGGCGAAGGCGTAGCCCAGCACGCTGAGGCGGTCGGTCACCGCCTTGGCGATCGCGTTGATCCTTTCGCCGTTGTAGATCTCCCCCGGCTTGACGTCGATCAGCCTGGACAATTCCGCATCCAGGCCGAGCAGCTCGCCGGCGAGCTTGATTCCGGAGACACGGTAGCGCTCGCCCTCCAGGAGGTTGATGGTGATCTGGATGTCCTTCTTGTCGGGGCTGATCGAGACCTGAGTCGATTCGATATTGAAGTCCAGGTAGCCGCGCGCAAGGTAGAACGAGCGCAGCGTCTCCTGGTCGGCCTGCAGCTTCTGGCGGGCGTACTTGTCGTGGCCCGTGTACCAGGTCAGCCAGCCGGGCGTCGACAGCTCCATCTGGTCGCGCAGCTGCGAGTCCGAAAATGCGTGGTTGCCGGTAAAGCGGATTTCCCGGATCCGGGCGACGTCGCCTTCGTCGACCGAGATCGTGATGTTGACCCGATTGCGCTCGAGCGGGCTCACCGTGGTCGTGACCTTCACGGCGTAGTGTCCGCGTGAAAGGTATTGCCGTTTCAGCTCCTGCTCGGCCCGATCCAGCAGCGAGCGGTCGTAGATGCGGGCCTCGGCCAGCCCGACGTCCTTCAGCGACTTCTTGACCGTGTCTTTGTCGAACTCCTTCATGCCGACCAGATCGATCGAGGCGATCGCGGGCCGCTCCTCCACCACGACCACCAGCACGTCACCGTCGGCCTCGAGCCGCACGTCCTTGAACAGCCCCGAGGCGTACAGGGCCCGGATCGCCGCGCTTCCCTTGCCGGCGTCGTAGTGGTCGCCGACCCGCAGCGGAAGGTAGCCGAACACGGTGCCGACGTCAGTTCGCTGGGCTCCCTCGACGCGTATGTCGCGGATCACGAAATCGCGGTCTTGAGATTGCGCGAGCGAGCCGACTTCAGCGAAGGCAAGGGTCAGCGCGAGGCACAAGCTTCGCGTCGCCACGGACAACCGGGTGCTGCGGCGTATCAAGGAATCTACCTGCCGTGCTGCGAGTTGAGCGTGAAGTTATCGTTGGTCTTGCCGGCAAAATTCGCGTCGAACCCGTCCCACTCCGGGGACCGCACGACCTCTTTTTCGCGGCTACTGGAAGAGCAGCCGGGTCAGGTCGTTATACAAGGCCAGTGCGGTCAAAACGACGAGCAACCCGATCCCAACGCGCTGTCCCAGTTCGAGCCATTTCGGCGAGGGCGGGCTGCCGGTCACAACCTCGATCGCATAGTACAGCAAGTGCCCGCCGTCGAGCACCGGAACCGGCAGCAGGTTCAGCACCCCCAGGCTGATCGACACCAGGGCAAGGAAGTTCAAGTACGCGAGCGGACCGATTCGCGCACTCTGCCCGGCCACGTCGGCGATCGTCACCGGGCCGGACAGGTTCTTCCACGAGGCGCGCCCCACCACCATCTTGCCGAGCATCCGCAGCGAAAACGACGAGGTCTCCCAGGTCCTGGCGACGGCACGCTGCAACGCGCCGAATGGCCCGTCGCGCACCACGATCGTGTCGCGAAAGTGTGTCCCGACCTCGATTCCGATCCGGCCCACATGCTTGCCGTCGGCGGTCACGGTGTCGGTCGGCGTGATTTGTATCGTCATCGGCTTGCCGCCGCGCTCGATCTGCAACTGCAGCGTCTGGTGCGGGCGAGCCCCCACGAGCCGGCTCACGTCCGCTCCCGACCTGACCGCGGTTCCGTCGATCGCCACGATCCAGTCGCCGGCCTGTACGCCCGCCTGCTCGGCCGCTCCGCCGTGGGCGGTGGCCCGCACGATCGCGACGCCGCCGCCGGGTTCCAGGCCGATCCGTCCGAACCAGTCGACGTCGCTGCGGTCGGTATCGACGCTGCTCAGATCCAATCTGAGCGTGCGTTCAGCCCCGTCGGAGGCGCGCACGACGAATTGCGGCCGCGCGCGGTCGCTCGCACGCTGCAGCAGCGCCCAGCGCAAATCGCCCCAGGATCGGATCTGCCGGTCGTCGATCCGAAGCACCAGGTCGCCTTCGCCAAATCCGGCTTGCGCCGCAAGCGTGCCCGCCGCGGGCTGGCTCAGCACCGGGCGCAGATCCGGGGTGCCGATCAGATTGAGCGCGAAATAGATGAACACCGCCAGCAGCAGGTTGGCCGCCGGGCCCGCCGCCACGATGGCGGCCCGTCGAGCCACGGGCTGACGGTTGAAGGCACGCGGCAGATCGGCCGGATCGATCGGTCCGGAGTCGGTTTCGCGCTCGTCCAGCATGCGGACGTAGCCGCCGTAGGGCACTGCTGCGATCACCCATTCGGTCCGATCCGGCCCGCGGACCCAGCGCGCGATCGGTCTGCCGAAGCCGACGGAGAACCGCAGCACCTTGACGCCACACCAGCGCGCCACCCAGAAGTGGCCGAGCTCATGCACGACGATCAGCAGGCCGAGCGCCACCAGAAAAGCGAGTATCGAGGTCAGGAGGTCCATATTTTTTTCGTCAGCAACGATCGGGTCTGGCGGCGGGCCCCGTCATCCTGGTCGAGGACCGCCTCGACCGAATCCGGCGGGGCGGCCCGGCAACCGGCCAGCACCTCCTGGATCACGGCAGGGATTCGAGCAAATGGCAGCTCGCGCTTCAAGAAGGATTCGACCGCCACCTCGTTGGCCGCGTTCAGCGCGATGCAGGCCGCCGGGCCCGACCGCAGCGCCTGATACGCCAGGCGCAGACACGGGAACTGGTGCTGGTCGGGGGCTTCGAACTGCAGGGGGCCGGCCTGCAGCAGATCGAGACGGGGCGACCCGCTGCTGATCCACTCGGGAAATCCGAGCGCGTAGGCGATCGGCGTGCGCATGTCCGGCGTTCCCATCTGTGCAAGCACCGACCCGTCGACGAACTCCACCATCGAGTGGATCACGCTTTGCGGGTGGATCACGACGTCGACCAGATCCGGTTCGAACCCGAACAACCGGCTCGCCTCGATCACCTCCAGGCCTTTGTTCATCAACGTGGCCGAGTCGACCGAGATCTTGCGACCCATGTTCCATTTTGGATGGGCACAGGCCTGCTCGGGAGTCACGCCGGCAAGCTCGGTGCGTCTGAGAAACGGGCCGCCCGAGGCGGTCAGAATCAGGCGCCGCACCGCGTGGTTGGCGTCGCGCGCCGCGGCCAGGCACTGGTGGATCGCGTTGTGCTCGCTGTCGAGCGGCAACAGGCTGCCGCGGCCGTTGCGCACCGCCTCGATCAGCAGCGAGCCGGCGCACACCACCGCCTCCTTGTTCGCCAGCAGCAGGCGCTTGCCTGCGCGCGCCGCCGCCAGCGTCGCCCTCAGTCCGGCCGCACCCACGATGGCCGCCACCACGCAATCGGCAGATTCCAGCCGGGCAGCCTCGATCAGGCCGTCGGCGCCGCCGGACGCCATCGTGCGCAACCCCGCCTTGCGCAGGCCGTCGGCCAGCAGCCCCGTGTGCTTCGCCTCGCCGACCGCCGCCAGTTCGGGCTCGAAGCGGCGACACAATTCCAGCAGGCGATCGACGCTCGAGTGCGCTGTCAGGGCAACGACCCGGAAGCGATCCGGATGCCGGGACAGAACGTCCAGCGTGCTGGTTCCGATCGAACCGGTGGCACCGAGAATGCTGATGCCCTGGCGGGTTGCTTTGGCGTCGCTCAACGGGTCCACCAGTCGATCAGCACGGCGGCTGGAAGCGCCGGCAGCGTCGCATCGATTCGATCCAGCACCCCGCCGTGGCCGGGCAGCAGCCGGCCGCTGTCCTTGACCTGCGCCTGCCGCTTCAACAGGCTCTCGAACAGATCTCCGACGATCGACAGCGCCACCACGCCCCATAACGCGGCCAGTGCCAGCGGCCAGGCAAGCTCCGAGAGCAGGCGATTGGACCAGAGGCCGGCTCGCGGCCACCCCGCGTGAGCCGCCAGCGCGGCCGCCGACACAAGCACCACGGCTCCGTACACGCCTTCCCAGGTCTTGCCGGGGCTGACCCGCGGCGCCAGCTTGTGCCGGCCGAGCGCCCGCCCGCTGAAGTAGGCTGCGATGTCGGCGATCCAGACCACCGCCAGCACCGACACCAGCCATTGCAGGCCCCTGGCCAGCAAGCTGTCCAGCGCCATCCATCCGGCCGTCAGCAGCGCCACCGCAAGAACCATCGACGCGCCCCGACCGATTCTGAACCGACCCCGGTCGGCGTATGCGACGCCCACGCCCAGGGCGCACCACAGCGCGCACGCGGCCAGCGACGCGGCCGCGTTGACGCGATCCGGTGCACGCACATCCAGGGCGGACGTTGCGATCAGGAGCGCCCCATAGACGACCGCGGTGCCCGTCGAAACGGCGAGGCTGCAGCCGGCCAGCCGCATCCACTCGTACAGCGCCGCGGCGACCAGCAGCGCGAACAGTCCGAGCAAGGCCCATGAGCCCCAGGCCGCCGCAAGCCCGATCAGCGCCAGCAGCACGACCGCCGTGATCAGCCGCGTGCGCAGCATGCCGGAGCCATCATGGTCGAGCCACGCTCGATTCGACCTGGCCGAAGCGGCGTTCGCGCCGTCCGAACCAGCGCAACGCGATGTCCAGCTGGTCGGCATCGAAATCGGGCCACAGCACATCGGTGAAATACAACTCGGTATACGCCAGTTGCCACAGCAGGAAGTTGCTGATTCTGCGCTCTCCGCCGGTGCGGATCAGCAGGTCTGGATCCGGTGCGAACGCCAGCGCCAGGCCGCTTGCGAACTGCCCGTCGTCGGTCTCGATGACTCTGCCCTCTCGCACCGCCTGCCTGGCCAGCGCCGAGGACGCCTGAACGATGTCCCAGCGCCCTCCGTAGCTGACGCACACCGTCAGATTCAAGCGCTGGTTGTCCGCGGTGCGTGCCTCGGCTTCCCGGATCAGCCGCCCCAGCTCCGGTTCCAGCGAATCGACCTGCCCGACCACGCGCATTCGCACGCCGTTTTCAACCAGCCGGCCGACCTCGCGCTGCAACGAGCTGACGAACAGGCGCATCAGCAGTGATACTTCGTCGGCCGGGCGGCGCCAGTTCTCGGAGCTGAACGCGAACAACGTCAGATACTCGACGCCGCGCCGCGCGCACGTCTCGATGGTCGAGCGGACCGCGTCCACGCCACGCGAGTGTCCGGCGGCCCGCGGCAGGCGCCGCGCCGTGGCCCACCGGCCGTTGCCGTCCATGATCACGGCAACGTGGCGCGGCGGCACGACCGCAGCGTCTGGATTCGGGGGATTCACGGGTGCGCAGCCTCAATCATCGAAGTGCGCGCATTCAAACGGTCATCAGCTCTTTTTCCTTTTCCGCGACCAGCTTGTCGATCTCGCCGACGAATCGGTCCGTCAGCTTCTGCATGTCATCCTGCGCGCGCCGCTCGTCGTCCTCGGAGATCTCCTTCTTTTTCAGCATTTCCTTCAGGTGGTGAATCGCGTCGCGGCGCAGGTTGCGAACCGCTACCCGCGCGTTCTCGCCTTCGTGCCGTACCACCTTGGTCATCTCGCGCCGGCGCTCCTCCGTCAGCGGTGGCATCGGAATGCGCAGCATCTCGCCCTGCGAGGCCGGATTCAGGCCAAGGTCCGACTCCCGGATCGCTTTTTCGATCACCGTAAGCATCTTCTTTTCCCACGGCTGCACGGTGATCGTGCGGGCATCGCCCAGCCCCACGTTGGCAACCTGGCTCAACGGAACCATCGAACCGTAGTAGTCGACCTGTATGTGGTCCAGCAGCCCGGTGTGCGCCCGGCCGGTCCGAATCTTCGCCAGGTCGTGCTTCAGGGCTTCGACGCTCTTGGCCATCTTCTGTTCGGTGGAGCTGCGTATCTCACTTGGTTTCATGCCGTGCCTCCTCGCCAGCCCCCGAAACCGCACATCGCACTTGGGGGGGAAACCGCGCCCGCGGCTTCAGACGTATACCAGAGTACCCTCGTCTTCACCCAGGACGGCCCGCAGCAGCGCGCCCGGCTTGGTGATGTTGAAGACCCGGATCGGCAGGCGCTGATCCCGGCACAGCGCGAACGCCGTCGAATCCATGATCTGCAGGTTGCGCGCAAGCGCGTCATCGAAGCTGATGCGCGTGTAGCGCACCGCCGACGGATCCTTGATCGGATCGGCCGAATACACGCCGTCGACCTTGGTCGCCTTCAGCACGATCTGCGCGCCGACCTCGGTGCCGCGCAGAGCCGCCGCCGTGTCGGTGGTGAAGAACGGATTGCCGGTGCCGGCCGCGAAGATCACGACCTTACCCTCCTCCAGATATCGCATCGCCTTGGGGCGGATATAAGGCTCGACGACCTGTTCGACGTTCAGCGCCGACTGCACGCGAGCTTCCAGGCCGGCGCGCTGCATCGCGTCCTGCAACGCCATCGCGTTCATGATGGTCGCCATCATCCCCATGTAATCGGCCGTCGCACGCTCCATTCCGCTGGATCCGAGCGCGACCCCGCGGAAGATGTTGCCGCCGCCGATCACGATCGCCAGTTCCACCTCGAGCCGGACGACCTGCGCGATGTCCTCGACCATCTTCTCGATCGTGGTCCGGCTGATGCCGAACGACTGCTCTCCCATCAGCGCTTCGCCGGAGAGCTTCAGCAGGACACGCCGGTAGCGCCGCTCGGTGTTCATCGCAACCCCTGTTTTGAGCGCTGCCGCCTGTCAGCGGCGGGCCATCGCAGCGACTTCTGCGGCGAAGTCGTCCGCAGGCGGCTTGCCGATTCCCTCGCCCACGACGAACAGCACGAAGGCGTTGACCGTGGCGCCTTTCTGCTTCAGCAACTGCTCGACCGACAGCTTGTCGTCCTTCACGAACGGCTGCCCCAGCAGCGTGACCTCTTTCAGATACTTCTGGACCGCGCCCTCGACCATCTTGGCCTGGATCTCGGCAGGCTTGCCGGACTCGGCCGCCTTCTGCCGGGCGATCGACCGTTCACGCTCGATGTCCTCGGCCGGCACGCCGTCGGCCCTCAGCGACTTGGGTTTGCCGGCGGCGATGTGCATCGCCAGGTCCTTGCCCAGCGCGTCGTCCCCGCCCGTCAGGTCCACCAGCACGCCGATCTTCGAGCCTCCGTGGACGTAGCTCAGCAGACGGCCGGCTGCTTTAAGCCGGGCAAACCGCCGAATCGAAATGTTCTCTCCGATCTTGCCGACCAGCGCGGCCCGCGCGGCTTCGACGCTGGTCGCGCCGCCCAGCGGGAGCGCCGACAGCGCCGCCACGTCGGCCGGCCCCTGCTGGGCCACCAGCCTGGCCAACGCCCGTGCGAACGCCTGGAACTCCTCGTTCTTGGCCACGAAGTCGGTCTCGCAATTGACTTCGACGATGGCGCCGACCTTGCCGGAGGCTTCCACGTCGATCGCCACCAGGCCCTCGGCAGCGATCCGGCTCGACACCTTGGCCGCCTTGTTGCCCAGCTTGACCCGCAGGATCTCCTCCGCGCGGGCCATGTCGCCCTGCGCTTCGGCCAGCGCCTTCTTGCATTCCATCATCGGCGCATCGGTCTTTTCCCGCAGTTCCTTGACCATGCCCGCGGTCACTTCGGCCATCGTAAATTCCCCTCTATGCGTTCAGTGTGCGCAACGGGCGCGATCGATCGCCCTGGTCGAATCGCGCTGCCTATCGTCCAACGGCTCGGAGCGCAGCTCAGGCTTCCCCGCCGGAATCTTCGCTGACCTCGACGAACTCGTCGTCGGTCACGGTCGCGACGACCCCCTGCAACGCATTGGCCTTGCCTTCCAGAATCGCGTCGGCGATCCCCCGCGCGTAAAGGCGAACGGCCCGACTGGAATCGTCGTTGCCGGGGATCACGTACGCGATACCCTCCGGCGAATGGTTCGTATCGACCACGCCGACCACCGGAATTCCGAGCTTGGTCGCCTCGGCAATCGCGATCTTGTGGTACCCGACGTCGATGACGAACAACGCGTCGGGCAGCGCGTTCATCTCCTTGATGCCGCCGATCGCCTTGTTCAGCTTGTCGATCTCCCGCTGAAAATGCAGCGCCTCCTTTTTCGGCATCCGCTCCAGGCCGCCTTCCTCCCGGGTCTGCTCCATCTCCTTCAAGCGCTTGATCGACGTCTTGATCGTCTTGAAATTGGTCAGCATGCCGCCCAGCCATCGCTGGTCGACGAATGGCATGCCGCACCGGCGCGCCTCCTCGACCAGGATCTCCCGCGCCTGGCGCTTGGTGCCGACAAAAAGCATCGTGCCCCGATTGGCGGCCAGCTGGCGGGTGAACAGGGTCGCCGCCACGAACTGATCGAGCGTACGCTCCAGGTTGATGATGTGGATCTTGTTGCGGTGGCCGAAAATGAACGGTGCCATTTTCGGGTTCCAGAATCGGGTCTGATGCCCGAAATGAACCCCTGCTTCCAGCATCTGGCGCATCGTCACTGACATGTTGCCATTCTCCAAGGTTGGGTCCGACGCAGCCGCCGAGTCCGCCGGCCAGGGACAGTCCCGATCCCTGGCCCGCAGCACCTTGGGTGCGGTGCGCGCGATTGTGGTTCGACAAAACTTAAAGACAAATCAAGGGGCTGGTCCGGTCATTGGAGCGACGGGCCAGCCCCGTGAAGCCGCGTATTATAGCGACATTGCCCCGACGCTCGTGTGCGTATGAACACGTCGTGGGCCCACGCTCCAATGGCCGTTTCGATCAAGAGCTCCGAGGAAGTCGAAGCGATGCGCGTCGCCGGCCGGCTGGCCGCCGAGGTGCTCGATTTCATCACGCCGCACGTCAAGCCCGGCGTGACCACCGGCGAGCTCGACCGGTTGTGTCACGACTACATGGTGAACGTCCAGGGGACGATTCCGGCCCCGCTGAACTACGCTCCGCCGGGGTACCGTCCGTACCCGAAATCGATCTGCACCTCGGTGAACCACCAGGTCTGCCACGGAGTGCCGGGCGAACGCGCGCTGAAGGCCGGTGACATCGTCAATATCGATGTTACCGTCATCAAGGATGGCTGGCACGGCGACAGCAGCCGGATGTATCTGGTCGGCGACGTCTCGCTCGGTGCGCGCCGCCTGTGCGAAGTCACGTTCGAGTGCATGTGGCTGGGCATCGCCACAGTACGGCCCGGGGGCCATTTCGGCGATATCGGCGCGGTCATCCAGGGTCACGCCGAAAAGCACGGCTACAGCGTGGTGCGCGAATTCTGCGGCCATGGGATCGGCCGGCGCTTCCACGAGGAGCCCCAGGTTCTGCACTACGGGCGCGCCGGCACGCTGGACCAGTTCGTTGCCGGCATGACGTTCACGATCGAACCGATGATCAACGCCGGCCGGCGCGAAATCCGCGAGCTCGCCGACGGCTGGACCATCGTGACCAAGGACCACAGCCTGTCGGCGCAGTGGGAGCACACGGTGCTGGTGACCGAGTCCGGCGTCGAAGTACTGACGATGTCGGCCGGCACCGCGCAGCCGCCCGCAATCACGCAGGGCCGCTTGAACTGGACGCCCAACCTGGCGCTCGTCTGAACATGAACGACCCCGGATTCGCTTTGCGCGGTGAACTGAGCGCGCAGCGGACCCGGGTCGTTGCGCAGTTCCGCAGCAGCGGCTCGGTCCAGCGGCTCCTCTCGCAGCTCGCGCAGGTTGCGGATCAGTTCGTGCGGCGCGCCGCCGATCAGTCCCATGTGGCCCGCTTCGCCTCGGTGGCCGCGGTCGGCGGCTACGGTCGCAAGGAGCTGTTTCCGCATTCGGACGTCGACCTGCTGATCATCCCGGCCCAGGAGCCGGGCGCTGCGCAGGCGGCGAAGATCGAGTCCTTCGTCCATATGCTGTGGGATATGGGCCTGCCGATCGGTCACGCGGTGCGCACCATCCAGCAATGCGGCCAGGAAGCAGGCCGTGATCCGACCGTGATGACCGCGATGCTCGAATCGAGGCTCGTGTGCGGCACGCGGGCCCCGTTCGCCGCATTGCAGTCGGAGCTGCGCCGCGTGCTCGATCCGCTCGCGTTCCTGAGCGCCAAAGTGCTCGAGCAGAAGCAGCGCCACGCCAAATTCGAGGACACGCCGTTCGCGCTCGAGCCGAACTGCAAGGAAAGCCCCGGCGGGCTTCGCGATCTGCAGGTTCTGCTGTGGCTGTCGCAGGCTGCCGGCCTGGGTCGGTCGTGGAGCGATCTGCAGCGCGGGGGCCTGCTGACGCCCGAGGAGACAGCGAACTTGCGCCGTACCGAGCGCACGCTCAAGTCGATCCGGGCCCGCGTGCATCTGGTGGCCGGCCGCCGCGAGGATCGCCTCGTGTTCGACGTGCAGCGGGCCGTGGCGGAGGCCATGGGCCTGCGCGGCACTGAGACCCGCCTGGCCAGCGAGCTGCTGATGCAGAACTATTACCGCGCCGCCAAGACAGTCACGCAGCTCAACACCATCGTGCTGCTGGCGATCGAGCGGCGCCTGACGCCGCCCGATCCGACGCCCGCCATCGTGCTCGACGGCGTATTCACCTCTCGCGACGAGCTGCTCGATATCGCCGATCCGCAGGCGCTGAAACGCGAGCCGGAAGCGATCCTGCGCGCCTTTCTGCTGTTGCAGCGGCACCCGGAACTGAAGGGCATGTCGCCCGGCCTGCTCAGGTCGATCTGGCACGCGGGCCCGTCGATGGGCGCGGCCTTTCGCAGGAACCCGGAAAACCGTCAGTGCTTCCTGAGCATCCTGCAGCAGCCGCGCGGGGTCCTTCACGAGCTGCGCAGGATGAACCAGTGGTCGGTGCTGGGGGCCTATCTTCCGGTGTTCCGCCGCATCGTCGGCCAGATGCAGCACGACCTGTTTCACGTCTACACGGTCGACCAGCACATTCTGATGGTGGTGCGCAACCTGCGCCGCTTCACCCAGTCCCAGTTCGCCCACGAGTACCCGCTGTGCAGCCAGCTGGTGGCGGATTTCGCCCGCCCCTGGCTGCTGTACGTGGCCGCCCTGTTCCACGACATCGCCAAGGGGCGTGGCAGCGACCACAGCGTGCGCGGGGCGCAGGACGCGGGGCGATTCTGCCGGGAGCACGGGATCGTCGGCGAGGACGCCGAGCTGGTCGTCTTCCTGGTGCGGCATCACCTGACGATGTCGAAAGTGGCGCAGAAGCAGGATCTGACCGACCCGGCAGTGGTCGGGCGCTTCGCCACGCTGGCGCGGACCGACCGGCGCCTGGTGGCGCTGTACCTGCTGACGGTCGCCGACATCCGCGGAACCAGCCCGAAGGTCTGGAACAACTGGAAGGCGCGCCTGCTGGAGACGCTGTTCCGGCTGACGCGGCGCGCCCTGGGCGGCGAAGCCCGGCCAGCCGACGCCGAGCTGGAGGGGCGCAAGCAGGAAGCGCTGCGGATCCTGCGCCTGTACGGCCTGTCGGAGCAGGCGCACGAGCCGCTGTGGCGCCAGCTGGACATCGTGTACTTCCTGCGCCACTCGGCGCAGGACATCGCGTGGCACGCGCGCGCCTTGCTGGTGCACGTTGCAACCGAGCGGCCGATCGTGCGAGCCCGGCTGGCTCCGGACGGCGAAGGCGTCGAGGTGCTTCTGTACGTGCGCGACCAGAAAGAGCTGTTTGCGCGCGCGTGCGGATACTTCGACAGCCGCAGCCTGAGCATTCTGGACGCCAAGATCCACACCACGCGCGCCGGCTATGCGCTCGATACGTTCCTGGTTTCCGAGCGCGGACAGGGCACCCACTTTCGCAGCCTGCTGGACCGCATCGAGAGCGAGCTGACCGGCTGGATGGCCAGCCAGGTCGAGCTGCCAGCCCCGCCCAAGGGACGTCTGTCGCGCCAGTCGCGGCATTTCCCGGTCTCCCCGGCGGTGCAGCTGAACGTCGACGAGTCCGGGCAGCACTATCTGCTGTCGCTGGTGGCTACGGACCGCCTCGGCCTGCTGTACGCAGTGGCCCGCGTGCTGGCGCAGCACGGCGTCAACGTACAGACCGCCAAGATCCTGACGCTCGGCGAGCGGGTCGAGGACGTGTTTCTGATCGACGGGCCGGCACTGGCGCAACCGAAGGAACAGTTGAAGCTGGAGCGGGACCTGCTCGAGGCGCTGTCCCCCTAGCGGGCCCCGCCTCCTGCGGTGAGCGGCAGCTTCGGGGCCCGAAAAGCGGAGGATAAGCTTCGAGGTGGGTCTGCGACCCCCCTCGAGCACCCCCCGCGGCCTTCACAAGCGTCGCTCTTGCTACGACCCGGTTCATGGTCCGTGTGCAGGGTCCGTCGACACAGCAGGCTCTCCCGCAAGCGGCAGAGGGAAATTCCTCGCCGTTCCGCGACCATTTGTCGCACCAGATCGCATAGTCTGCCGCTGGAGAAGTTCCGATAATCGTCGCAGCGGCACGTCGTCCGGACGGGCCGGCCTGGACGAACCGGGAGCTCCTGTGCGCAGCTCATTGCTTCACGCCTCGCTTGCCCTGCAGATCCTGGTGTGGATCGCTCCGGCCACAGCTCAGGTCATCGTCACCGAGCCGTGGGTTCGGGCGACGGTCGAGGGGCTGACAGCAACCGGCGCCTATATGACGATCAGCAGCTCACGCGATGTGACGCTGATCGGCGCATCGTCCGACGCGGCCGGCCACGCCTCCGTACACGAAATGCAAATGCACGGCAGCACGATGACGATGCATCCGGTCGACCGCCTGCCGATTCCGGCGGGCCATCCGGTCGCGCTCGATCCGGGGCATTACCACGTGATGCTGGAGGACCTGAAGCGCAAGTTGAGCGTCGGCGACCGGGTTGCCTTGGACCTTCAGTTCATCGATGCAAAAGGCGCCAGACAGACCGTGCACTTCGTTGCGCCGGTGCGTGACCTGACAGCACAGGACTCGGGCCACATTCACTCCGACATGAAGCATGAGTGAGCTCGATTCCCGCGGCCGAGGCCGCCTCGTGGCGACCGCCGTGCCTCTTGCGGCGGCCTTGACGCTGGCGGCGCTGGCCGCGTTGGTTCCGGCGTCCGACCGGTCGGAACCGGGGCACGGGTTGCATTTTCACGGACGCGACGTCACCGCGGAAAATTGGGGCGCAGCGTCCGCGCTTGCGGACGCCTCGGGCCGCCGCATTTCACTGACCGACCAGAAGGGTAAGGTGGTACTTCTGGCGTTCGGCTACACGCACTGTCCCGACGCCTGCCCGACGACGCTCGCCCGCCTTGCGGAAGTTCGCCGCCTGCTCGGGCCGGATGCCCGTCAGGTGCAGGTCATGTTCGTGACCGTCGACCCGGAACGCGACACCGCCCAATTGTTGACCCACTATGTGACGGCGTTCGATCCCACGTTCATCGGATTGCGAGGCACCGAGGCCGAGACCGACGCGCTCGCCAGCGCCTTTCATGCGGATTATCGAATCATGCATTACCAGGGTGAAATCCTGGTAGAGCACACGGTCGAGATCTACCTGATCGATGCCGAGGGACGGGCGCGCGTCGTGCTCCCGCACATCCTTACGGCGGCGCAGATCGCCGACGACGTGCGCTCGGTGCTGGCCGGCTCCAGGACCTGCTGGCCCTGGAGCAGCTAGCCCCATCTTGACGAACCCGGCCTGGCGCGGGACATTGGGTGGCTGTTGACGCTCGAAGGCTGTTTTGGACACGCGGATGAACGCTCTGTCACGACTCGAAAGCTCGCTCGCGGCGATGGGTGATGCCGCGAAGGAACCGGTGTTCGGCGCGCGACGCCTGATCTCGATGCGTTGGATCGCGATCGGAATCCAGCTCGCCTTCGTCCTGACCGCTTCGAAAGTGCTGGGCGTCGCGCTCGACCTGCGCCCTATCCTGGTCATCTGCGCCGTGCAGGCTGCGCTCAACCTGCCTGCGCTGTGGCGCCGCGTCTCGGTCATTTCGTCCGAGCCGATCGCGGTGTTTGCCCAGATCCTGGTCGACATCCTCGCGCTTACCTCGATTGCCTATTTCGCCGGGGGTGCGACCACCCCGCTGATCTCGCTGTACCTGCCGTTGATCGCAGTCGGTGCGACGATCCTGCCGCCGCGACTTGCGACCTGGCTGGCGGGTGTATCGATTGCCTGCTACTCGCTGGTCAGCCTGGTGCACGCACCGGCCCATGTTCACGATCCGGAGGAGGCGTTTCGCAGCCACCTGATCGGCATGTGGGTGATCTTCGTCTGCTCTGCGCTTACCATTTCATGGTTCGTAGTCCGGCTCACGGCGGCGATTCGCAGTCGCGACGCGGAGCTTGCCGCGGCTCGCGAGAGCGCGCTTCGCAACGAACGCGTGGTCGCGCTCGGCAACCTGGCCGCCGGGGCGGCACACGAGCTCGGCACCCCGCTCGCGACCATGGCGATTGTCGCGGGCGAGCTGGCGGCCGATCCCTCGTTGCCGCAGACCGCAAAGGCCGACGTCCAGACGCTCCTGGGCCAGGTCCTGGAGTGCAAGCGCATCATCACCCGTCTTGCCGCGCGCGCGGGCAGCTCGCGGGCCGAAGGTGTGCAGCCGGTTTCGGCCGATGTCTGGATCGAGCAGCTGGTTGAACGCTGGCGCCGCCAGCGTCCACAGGTCGTGCCCGCAGTGCAGATCCAGGGCGCGCTGCCCGGGCCACGCATCGCGGCCGATGCCACGCTCGACCAGGCGCTTCTGAACCTGTTCAACAACGCCGCCGACGCGAGCCCCGATCAAGTCGAGATCCACGCATGCTGGGACGGACAGCAGGTGCAGGTGGACGTCCTGGACCGGGGCAGCGGCATCCCGCCCGAGATTGCGGGGCGACTCGGCCTGGATCTGGTGTCGACGCGCGACGAAGGCGCGGGCATGGGAGTCGTTCTGGCGCTGTCGGCGGTCGAGCAAAGCGGCGGCACGCTGTCGATCGCGGACCGGGTCGGCGGCGGCACGCTGGCCAAGGTGCATCTGCCGCTGGCTTCCATCGGCGCGGGAGCGACACATGGAGCTTGAGAGGCGAACACCCGACGACAGGGAAAGCGACCGCGGTCCGCTGCTGCTGGTCGACGACGATGCGGTATTTGCGCGGGTGCTGGGACGCGCGTTGAGCGCGCGCGGTTTTGACGTGCATACGGCCGCCTCGATCGGCGATGCGACGGCCCGACTCGGTTCCAACGAAGGGCTTCGTCCCGATTTTGCGATCCTCGACCTGAATCTGGACGGCAGCTCGGGCCTGAAGCTGATCGGCGCGGTGCGCCAGGCGAATCCTGCCTGCCGCATCGTGCTGCTGACGGGGTACGCCAGCATTTCGACCGCGGTCGATGCGATCAAACTGGGCGCCGATCAGTATCTGGCCAAGCCGATCGAGGTCGACGCGATCGTGCGGGCGCTGGTTGACGAGCAGGTACCCGACCCAGACCGCGCGGCCGACAGCACGCTGTCGGTGTCGCGCCTGGAGTGGGAACACATCCAGCGGGTGCTGGCCGAGAACGACGGCAACATCTCGGCGACAGCGCGAGCGCTGAAGATGCATCGGCGCACGTTGCAGAGAAAGCTTGCAAAGCGGCCCGTGCGCGAATAACCGATCGGCCACCGCCCGAACGGTGCGGCAATCGGTCCTATTGCGCGAGGTGGCGATCGTGCCAGACTTCGTCGCATCGATGCAAAGATGCGACCTGGAGGCCTCGTGATCCCGATGAAACTTTCCGTTGCCGGCCCGGGTCGCGCGTCGAAGCCCTATGCGTCATCGAGCCGCGCCGCTGGCTCGCGCCATCGTGACCCGACGGACGCAGTGGCCGCCGTGCCCGGCCCGACGTCCGACCCTCTGGGCACCGAAATCGGGTCCCTCCCGATCAATGTGCTCGCGATTGCGCTGGCGCTGACGGGCCGGATTCTGGAAGCGGATTGGGAACCCAGCTGAAAAGAGCGAGGTGCCGGCGTTCGAGGTGATCGCCGGCATGCCACCCCGGGTGCCGCGCAAGAGCCACCGCGTCAGAACGTCTTGCGCAGGCCTACCGAGTAGATCTGCTTGGGTGTCAGCTGCACGCCGTTCACGTCCTGATAGACCGGAAACTGCACGTATCCGTAAGCGCTGAATCCCGCGCCGAGCCTGGCCGAGACCCCGGGCGCCAGGTAAAGCAGGTCTCCGCCCGAGAGCGGGCTGCCGTCGAACTCGACGTTGACCAGGTTGCCGCGGTCGATGTTGCGATGCACGTAGTTGACCTGAAACAGCGGCACGACGGCCTGGCCCATGTTCGCATAGCGCAGCCCGGCGTTCACGGTGATGGCATCGCCCGGCGTGTACCCGGCCTGGGAGGCCACCGCATGCTGCCACAGCCCTTGCGCGAACCAGCCCAGCTTGTCGGCCTGGCCGCTGTAGAAGCCGCCCAGCAGCACATCGGTCGAGCCGGTCCCCGGCTGCAGGCTGGGATCCACAACGCCGCCGTTCGGACCGTTGAACGGTTCGTCCGTGACTGACGTGGGCAACTTCAAGCCCGCGATGACGCCCATCGCCGGGCTTTCCGAGACGAGATACTTGCCTATCACTCGTACATCACCCAGCGCATTGAACTGGTTGAAGTTGTACCCGGCGTCGGTCCCATCCTGCAGGGTCGTGTGGTAGCGATTCACGAAGGGTGCCTGGATGCTGATCCCCCAGTCGGAGGTGTTGTAGTCGACACTGAAGGTCGTGGTGCGGCTCAGGGTCTGCAGCTCGACTTCGTTTCCCGTATGGCCGGGGGGATTGAGGATCGTCTCGGCGGTGGCCTGATCGATGTTCGTCCGCCCCGCGCGCATCTGGTTCTGGTCGATGAAGTCGTAGGAGACCCCGACGGACCAGCCCGATATGGAGCCGGCCTGGGGTCCCAGCCAGTCCTTCGACAACGTGCAGCCGCACGATGCGCAGGCGTTGGCCCGCTGGCTGAAGGCGACCGCCGCCAGCGCGAGCGCGACCGCCGCGCAAAGCCGCTTGGCGCGCACCGGCTACCGTCCCTCAGGGGTCGCGCTGGCAGCCACGTGCGACAGGAAGTCGACGATGGCCGATTCGCCCATCCGGTGGGCATCGGCGAGCTCGCCCGCCTTCGTCACGTACAGCAGCCGGTCGTCGCCGCTCACCACCGCGGCCGCCGGAATGCCCTTGTTCAGAGGGATCTCGTAGCGCTTGGCCAGATCGATGTTTCGGTCGAAGTTGCCGACGTCGACCTTGACCACCACAAAGCGCCCGCCAAGCGCCTCGGCACCTTTGCCATGGAGCACCGTGTCCAGCACGCGGCAGTCGGGACACCAGTTCGCCCCGAACACGAGCAGCACGTCCTTGTGGGTGTCGCGCGCGTCGTGCAGGGCCTGCTGCAGCTCGGCCGAGGCATTCGCGTGCTCGTCGTAGGGCAGATCCTTTGCGTGTGCGGCTGTCGCCGATAACGCAATCGCAAGCATGCAGGCGGCGACCGACGCGATCCGTTTCATGGTTTGAGGGACACTCGTGCAAGAGGCCACACTCTGCCACCGGCCTTGCGCGATGTCGCTGCGACAAATTGTCGCGGCAGGCGCCCGGATGTGTCCGGGCGCTCGACGCCGAGGCGCCGGCCCGCGCGCATGGTGCCCAGCACCAGGTATTCACAATGGCGGGATTGTCGGGCAGGGAGCGGCCATCAATGATTGCCGCCGGCAAATCCGCGAGCAGTCGAACGCCATGGCTCAACGGCCGCGCTTTGCCCGACTCGATCCGTATGACGCCGTTGGACCGCGCAGTTGGACCGACCTGGGGGCAGGCAAATTCGCCTGGGCAATCGACGACACAAGGAAGGAAGACTATGGATCGCCGAGATGTATTGCTTGTAACGGGAGCCGCTATCGCCGCGGCGGCGGCCCGGTCGGCAGTCGCCGACGAGGACCACAGTCACCACATGCATCACGCGCACCCGTACGGGTCGCTTGCCGCGGCAGCCGCGGAGTGCGTAAAAACGGGCGAAATCTGCATCGACCACTGCCTGGATCTGTTCGCACAGGGCGACAAGTCGATCGCGGCTTGTGCCCGAAGCGTCACTCAGGTCACGCCGGTGTGCGAGACACTGCGGGTGCTCGCCACCCAAAACTCGAAGTACCTCGCGAGCTATGCGAAGGTCGCGGCGGAATTCTGCAAGGATTGCGAGAACGAGTGCCGCAAGCACGAAAAGGAACATCAGCAGTGCAAGGACTGCGCCGACGCCTGCGCGGCCTGCGCGAAGGAGTGCACCAAGGCGGCTGCCTGACTTCAGGCGGCGGCCCTGCGGGGACTGCGCCGCGCATGGGGCGGCGATTTTTGACTGCTTTTCGGAACGGCGTCAGCGCTCGCGGTATGAAAGGATTGATGCTCCGCGAGTGATGATGTTGAAATCTCAAGAGCGTACGAACCTGAGCAGCGAACCGTAGTCCTTCCCGTCGGCGGCGCGCAATGCCGCGAGGTAGCATTGTTTTACCTCCCCATCTGCGACGAGATTGCTGCCGCCCCAAGTGAAGCGCGGCGCACCATGGTGCACAAGCAGCAGATCGGCAATAGTCCGCGACAGGCGCCCGTTGCCGTTGGCGTAAGGGTGGATCGCTACAAGCCGATGGCTAAAGCGTGCCGCGATCTCGTCGAGCGGGTAGCTGGCAAGATCGAGCTGAACCTTCACGTCCTCGCACAGGTTGCGCAGAGCGGGTTGGATGCCCGCCGGATCGATTCCGATGTTCTTCTCTGTGGTGCGAAATCTGCCGGCCCAGCGCCACGTGTCGCCGAACATGCGCTTGTGCAACTGGCAGATGAACTCGCTCGAGAGCAGTTCCTTGTGCGTGCGTGAGAAGGCCCAGCTTTCCCCCGCGAGGATGTTCGTCATTTCCCACTCGTTCAGTTGGCCCTGGGTGGTGATGTGCGACGGGATCAGCCCCACCGCCTCGTCAGGGTCAAGGGGCGTTGCGCCGGCCGGACGGTCGAAGTTCACTTCCACAACTTCCGAGGGCTGCCCTGCAGAAGGGCTTCGGCCAACAGCTTGCGCTGCCGCTCGCGTTCCGACTCGGAAACGCCCTGCGCCTCCAGCTTCATCGAGTGGTCGGTGGGCTTGAGCAGCGCTTCGGCTAACTTGTCGGCCCGGCGCTGGCGCAGGTCTTCGAGCGAGCCACCTTCCGGCACCACCGCGTAAACCACGCGGCAGCCCATGGCTCGCGCCAAGCGATCGAGGCTCTCCAAGGTGATGCGACGCTCTGCCTCGGCTTCTTCGAAGTCCTGCACCGACTGCCGGCTGACGCCGACCCGCGCAGCCAGCTGCGGCTGTGTCATGCCGAGCGCTTCGCGAATTGCGCGGATCCACCCGCCGCGGGGCGGTGATGCTAATTCCGCCGAACGCAAGGGGCGCAATGCGTCGTCGAGTTGCAAGCGTTTCAGACGGCTAAGCTGGTTGGTCATCGGCGGTCCTAAATGCAGGCTATACCTTGCTTCTGTGCCTACATTATGCAGGCTATAACCTGCATATGTCAAATTAAAATGCAGACTATAGCCTGCCTGTCCCAGAATCCTAGGCTGCCATCGCTGCCGGCCCTGGCCCGCATGCATCCACCGACCGCCTATTGCTTAGGCTAGCGACGTGGACTCGAAGCTCACCCAGCTGACAGACGACGAGTTGCTGAATGCTCTGTCGTTTCATCCCAGCGCCCCATCGGTCCGCTTCCATGTCGATGGAGGTGCGCATGGTTCATGCGGGCCGGTCGAACGCCGACGACGTCCGCCGCAATGCGAAGAACGAGCACCGCGACTTGCGCGAAGGACCTGGCTTCGTCGCTGGGGTTTTCTACGATCACGTAGGCGAGTGCGACGCCTGTATCGTCGCACGCACGTAGCCGGTACCCGGCAGCCTCGTCAGATGAACCAGGCGACGACACTCATATCGACGGCCATCTGGAAAGTGGTGCCGCTGATCGTTACGGCGGCTTTCTTGCTGGCCGCGGCTGGCGCCGCGGGCTATGTCCTAGCGAAGCAGAACCCCCAATGGCCGAGGGCAACGAAGCAATTGGTTCACGGGGGCTTGGTGTTCGCCGCGGCAGTCGTTTGGGTCGTGTTCTTCATCTATCGCATGCGCAGCGGCGCGTGACCGCATTCCTCTCTTCACCCCGCACCGCGACGCGTACCCAGCGCGGGCGCGGCTGCCTGACGTGCGCCCACTTTCACGGGCGCCATACAGGTGAAGCGTGGCCAGCCGTTTGACGACCGAGAACAGAAATCGTTATTCGTCAGGCGTTTGGCCTGGAAAAAGAATATCTGCGAACCCAAACGCACGCATATCCTTGATTCGCATCGGATACAGGATCCCATCCAGGTGGTCGCATTCGTGCTGCACCACGCGCGCGTGAAAGCCGTCGACCTCGCGCTCCAGCGCGACACCGCGCTCGTCGAAACCGCGGTAACGCACACGCTCGTAGCGCGGCACCAGCCCGCGCAGCCCGGGCACCGACAGGCACCCTTCCCACCCGTCCTGCGTCGCATCGCCCAGGGGCTCGATCACCGGATTGATAAGAATCGTTTCCGGCACCGCGGCCGCCTCCGGGTAGCGCTCGTTACGCTCGAATCCGAACACCACGACACGCAGGCCGACCCCGATCTGCGGAGCCGCCAGACCGGCGCCGTCGGCCGCCCGCATCGTTTCGAACATGTCGGTCAGCAACTGGCGCAACTCGACCGTATCGAATCGCGTTACGGGCTCCGAAACCCGGAGCAGGCGCGGATCGCCCATCCGCAGGATCTCTCGAATCATGGACTCCTCACGCTTGCTTCCAGAATTCGCACCGCCCGCACCATCGTTTCTCCCAGCACCTCATCGAGCTCGCCCAGCGCGATCCGCTGACGGCTCGTGCCTCTTCCGGCGGCGTGATTGACCACTACGGCAAGGCACGCGTACTCCAGCTCGAGCTCTCGCGCCAGCACGGCCTCCGGCATCCCGGTCATCCCGACCAGATCGGCCCCGTCGCGCGCCAGGCGGTCGATCTCACCGGCCGTCTCCAGCCGCGGGCCCTGGGTACAGGCATACACGGCGCCATCGACCACGGTCTCGTCGATATCCCGCGCGGCCTTCAGCAGGCGCGAGCGCAATTGTCCCGAGTACGGCTGGGTAAAGTCCACGTGCGTCACGGGAGTACCGAAGCCCTCGAAGAAGGTCGACTTGCGGCTGTGCGTGTAGTCGATGATCTGATCCGGAACCACCAGGGTTCCGGGATCCAGGTCGTCGCGAATGCCGCCGGCCGAGGCCAGCGCGAATATTCCCTCGACGTGCAACTCCTTCAGCGCCCAGATATTGGCCCGATAGTTGATTTCATGCGGTGCGATCGTGTGACCGTATCCATGCCGCGCGAGAAAGACGACCTCGGATCCGGCCAACCGGCCGAACGTCAGCGCGCCGGAGGGCTCGCCATAGGGCGTACGCGTCACCCGCCGCCGGGGCGACTCCAGCGCGGACAATTTGGCCAGGCCACTGCCACCAATGATCGCAAACATCTCTACGCGTGCTTTCCTGATGTCCCAGGCCGGGTCGCCTCGCTCAGCAACTGCCTCAATCGCGCCTCGTCGATGATCGGCACGCCGAGCTCGCGAGCCCGGTCGAGCTTGGATCCGGCCTCCTGCCCGGCCACCACGAAATCGGTCTTCTTCGACACCGATGCGGTCACATGCCCTCCGGCCGCCTGGATCATTTCGGTGGCCTCGATGCGCGTCAGACCCCCCAGAGTACCCGTGAGCACGAACGTGCGGCCAGCCAGTGGCCCGCCGCTAGGGGCTTTCGACCCGCCCGATTCTGGCCAGCGCACGCCGGCCTTGCGAAGCGCCGCGATCACCTGCCGATTATGCGGCTCATCCAGGAACCGGCGGATCGATTGCGCCACCACCGGGCCGATGTCGGGCACCTCGAGCAGGCGCGCCTCGTCCGCCTCCAGAAGCGCGTCCAGGCTGCCGAAATGCGCCGCCAGCGCCTGCGCGGTCGACTCGCCCACATGCCGGATCCCCAGCGCGTAGATGAATCGATCCAGCGTCGTGTGACGCGACTTCTCGATCGCCTGCAGCAGATTGGCGGCCGACTTCTCCCCCATCCGATCCAGCGCCATCAGCGCCGGCTGGTCCAGATGGAACAGGTCGGCTGCCGTATGGACCCGTCCCGAATCGACCAGCTGATCGACCAGCCGCTCGCCCAGCCCCTCGATGTCCAGCGCCCGCCGGCTCGCAAAGTGCAGCAGCGCCTGCTTGCGCTGGGCCGCGCAGAACAGCCCGCCGGTGCAGCGCGCAATGGCCTCTTGTTCGAGGCGCTCGACCGCCGACCCGCACACCGGGCATCGGGTCGGCATCTGGAAAGGCCTGGCATCGGGCGGGCGCCGCTCCAGCACCACGCTGACCACCTCCGGAATCACGTCGCCGGCGCGCCGCACGACCACGGTGTCGCCCACCCTGACGTCGCGGCGGGCCACTTCCTGCTCGTTGTGCAAGGTCGCGTTGGTCACCGTGACGCCCCCGACCGTGACCGGGGCCAGGCGCGCCACCGGCGTCAGTGCCCCGGTGCGACCGACCTGCACCTCGATATCCAGGACCTGCGTCAGGGCCTCCTGGGGCGGGAATTTGTGCGCAAGCGCAAAGCGCGGCGCGCGTGAGACGAACCCCAGCGCGCGCTGCGCCGCGATCGAATCGACCTTGTAGACCACGCCGTCGATGTCATACGGCAGACCGGCGCGCTTGCCGGCGGCGTGCCGGTAGAAACCCAGCAGGCCCTCGACGCCCTGGACGAGCGCGCGCTCCTCGCACACCGGCACCCCCAGGGCCTGCAGCCAGTCCAGCGTGGCCGAATGGCGCTCGGGCTCCGGCGCCCCGACCAGCTCGCCGATTCCGTACGCGAAAAAATGCAGTCGGCGCCGGGCGGTCACGCGCGCATCGAGCTGCCGCAGGCTGCCCGCTGCCGCATTGCGGGGGTTGGCGAATTCCTTCTCGCCGCTTTCGCGCTGGGCGCGGTTCAATCGCTCCAGGTCGCGCTTGTACATCAGCACTTCCCCCCGCACTTCGATCACGCTCGCGCCGCTGTCCGCAAGGCGCAGCGGAACGCTGTGAATCGTGCGCACGTTGGGGGTGACGTCCTCGCCCACCGCGCCGTCACCCCGGGTGGCCGCCAGGTCCAGCAGGCCATCGACGTAGCGCAGGGTCACCGCCAGGCCATCGAATTTCAGCTCGCAGGCGTAGGTGACCACCGGGGTGGGCTGGCCGGCCTTGGCCAGCAGGTCCCGCACGCGTGCATCGAACGCGATCGCGTCGGCCTCGGCCAGGCCGTTGTTCAGCGAAAGCATCGGCACCGCATGCCGGACCGACGGCAGGTCGGAGCGCGGCGCCCCTCCGACCCGCAGCGTCGGCGAATCCGGCGTGACCAGTTCCGGGTACTGCGCTTCGAGTGACTGCAGCTGCGCAAACAGCCGATCGAACTCCGAATCCGGAATCAGCGGCGCATCCAGCACGTAATACGCGGTGTTGTGGCGCTCGATCTCGGCGCGCAACTGCTTTGCGCGTTCGCGCACAGCCCGCGGGACGTGCTCCATCAGACGTACAAGCGGCGCGCACGGTCGCCGCCCGGATCGATGCCCGCACCGCGCATGTCCTCATAAAGCCGGGCCAGCTGCGCCTCGATGGCCGCGACCGACTCCGAATCGATCGGCCGGCCGTTGTCGTCGACGATGCGCGCGTTCAATTGCGCGCCCAGCTGATTGGCCAGGCCGAACAGCAGTTGCACGGCGCCGCTGCCGCCCCCAATCGTCGGCACATCCAGCTCGATCGAGATCTGATCGGAGACCCGGGCCGGCATCGCCAGCACCAGCGGCGCCGGACCGGTCTGGCGCGGCGCCGCCCAGCGCAAGTCGGCGATCGGCTTCAGGGCGACCTGCTCGGCCGCGGCCGCCACCCGCGCGTCGGTCCAGGCCCCTGCTTCCGATTCCAGCGTCAGCCCGATCCGCACGTCGAAACGCGCGCACAGCCGATCGAGCTCGCGCGCCGCGACAGCCAGGCGCACGACGTCGGGCGGATCGCAGTCGGCATCCAGCGCGACCGCGGTCTGGCGCACCAGCGATGCAAATCGGTCGATCTGCTCTTCGCTGAGCACGCTGCGCCGGTTTGCCAGCTGGATCGACGCCAGGGCGTCGGTGTAATAACCGAACCGGTCGGGGTGCACCCATTGCTGCGCGCGCGCGTCCCACACGACGAACGACACCGGCGTGGGCCACTGCGACGTGGTGAGCGGCACCGCCGCATCGATGAACGCAACGCCGTCGACCGGGCGGGCGCAGCGAAGCTCCAGCACGCAATCGAGCATCGGGTCCTCGATCCAGTCGGAGCGGCGCGCCGCCGCGCCCGCCGCCGCCTGCGCGGGCGCAGCCTGATCGGCCGACGGATCGGGCTGGTCGGCCGGCTGCGAGGTCAGATGAGGCTCGATCCGGCGCTGCGCCCCGGCCGTCCTGACGCTCGCCGCCGGTTCCGGGCGGCTCGACCCGGCTTGCTCCAGCAGCGCGTCCCCCACGCCGCCGCTGAGCTGTTCGCCCAGCCGGCGCAGCAGGCGGCGCTCCTGCCATTTGCCCGCCAGGTACAGGCCGGCCAGCACGGCGCCGGCAATCAGCAGCAGCGCGATCTGCAGTTCGGACACGCCGGTTACGCTGCCTCCGCAGCCGCCAGTTTCACGGCACTGTCGATGTCGACCGCAACGATACGCGACACACCCTGTTCCTGCATCGTGACCCCGACCAGCTGCTCGGCGATTTCCATCGCGATCTTGTTATGCGTGATGAACAGGAACTGGGTCTCGCCCGTCATCGACCGCACCAGCTCGCAGAACCGCTCCGTGTTGGCTTCGTCCAGCGGAGCGTCGACCTCGTCGAGCAGGCAAAACGGCGCCGGATTCAACTTGAACAGCGCAAATACCAGCGCCGTCGCGGCCAGCGCCTTCTCGCCGCCGGACAGCAGGTGAATCGTGCTGTTGCGCTTGCCCGGCGGCTGGGCCATCACCTGGACGCCGGCATCCAGTATCTCCTCGCCGGTCATCAGCAGGCGCGCGACGCCGCCGCCGAACAGGCGCGGGAACAGCTCGCCGAAGTGCTGGTTGACCTGGTCGAAGGTCGATCGAAGCATCTCCCGGGTCTCGCGGTCGATTTTGCGGATCGCGTCCTCCAGCGTCGCGATCGCCGCTTTCAGATCGGCCGACTGGGCCTGCAGGAACTCGCAGCGCTGGCGGGCCGCTTCCAGCTCTTCGAGCGCGGCCAGGTTGACGGCGCCCAGCGCTTCGATCGATTGAGCCAGCCGCGTGATTTCCGACTGCAGCGACGACGCGCCGGGTCCGCGCTCGGCGCGCGCGTTCAGCGCCTGCAGGTCGGCGCCTGCCTCTGCCAGTTGCAGATCGAACTGCTCGGCCGCCAGGCGCGCGGCCTGCTCCTTCAGCTTCAGGTCGGTCACGCGATCGACCCGCGGTTGCAGCTCGCGCTCCAGGGTGATGCGCTGTTCGTCGCAGCGGCGCAGGCTGTCGGCCAGCTCGTCCTGGCGGGTCCGCGCATCGCGCAACGCCTGCTCGGCTGCCACCCGCTGCTGCAGCCACTGCTCCAGGGTCTCGCGCGCAAGACTGTCGTCCAGCCTGGCCTGCTCCAGCCGCGCGCGCTCCAGGTCGGCCGCAAGCCGCTCGCACTCGTCGAGGGCCTCGCGCATCGCCCCTTCGACTTCGGCCAGCCGCTCGCGGGCCACGTTGATTTCGATCTGCAGCCGCTGTCGCTCGACCTGCAGCAGCTGCGACGATTCACGCGCCTGGCGCACGTTTTGTTCGGCCGCCTCGTAGTCGACCCGGGCCGTTTCAACCTGCTGCTGTTGCGCGCCCAGCGCCTGGTCCAGCTCCTCGAAGCGGCTCTGCGCCTCGACCCGCTGCTGTTCCAGGGCCTGCCGATGCGTGCCGATCTCTTCCAGCTCCCGATCGATCTGCTCGCATCGGAGCCGGATCCGTTCCTGCGATTCGCCGAGCCGAACCGCCTCCAGTTGCGTTTCATGCAGCCGGATCCGCAACCGCTCGGCCGCCTCGCGCTCCGACTGCGCCAGCTCCTGGGCGCGACGCAACCCGGACTCGGCCCGTGCCAGCCGCGCGACCGCCTCTTCTTCGATCAGACGCTGGGCCTTCAGCTGCCGCTGCAGATTGGCGATTTCCAGCCGGCGCGCCAGCAGCCCCGCCTTGCGGTCGTCCGCTGCGTAGAAACGCACCGCGTGCCGGCCGATCAGATGCCCGCCCGCAACCACGAACTGGGCCCCGGCCGGCAGCTGATCGCGCTGCTGCAGCGCGCTGCGCAGATCCGGTGCGACATAGATGCCGGCCAGCCAGTCCTGGATCACGCCAGCCAGCACCGAGCCCGCCTCACGCAGCTTGCCCGCCAGCGGCGGCCACGGGCTGGGCGCCGGTGTCGAAGCGGGCGCCCCGCCAGGACAGAAAAATGCGATGCGCGACGGCGGCGCGGCACCCTCGAAGGCGGCCACCGTGTCCAGCCTGCCGACCTCGATGGCTTCGATGCGCTCGCGCAGGACCGCCTCGAACGCGGGCTCCCAGCCGGGTTCGACCTCGAGGCGCTTGAAGAGCCTGGGCAGCGATTCGAGTCCGTGCGTCCGCAGCCAGGGATCGAGGCGTTCGTCGGCCTCGACATTGGTCTGCAGGTCGCTGAGCGCATGGAGCCTGGCTTGCATTCGCGCCAGCGCATCGGTCACGCGCCCCTTCTCGTCGCCTGCCGCGGCGCGCTCCGACTCGAGCTGAGCCTGTTGCTCTTCGGCGGCGCGGGCGCCACTGACCCGATCTTCCACCTCGCGGCCGAGCCGTTCGAGCTCCTGCTGCAGCGCGGCCAGGTGACCCTGATCGGACGATTCCATCTGCCCGCGCTCCTGGCTGAGGCGCTCGCGGCGCTGTGCCAGTGCTGCCAGCTGGGCATCGAGCGTGCGGCCGTGCTGAGCCGCGCCTTCGATCCCCTGGGCCGCGCCGGCCGCATGCGAGCGCGCCACCGTCAGCGCCTCGCGCGCCGCGTGGTAAGCCGCCTCGAGCTGCGGCAGCCGGGCGTCGTGCCGTTCGCTGTCCGCGCAGGCCTGCTCGAGCTGCTCGCCGCATTGCCGGATCGAGACATCCAGCTCGCCCGAGCGCTGCGACAGCCGCGCCTGTTCCTGGTTGCGCTGCTCCTGTCGTTGCAGGTTGCCCTCGATCTGCGCCGCCAGGCGCGCACGGCTGTCGGCGATCATCCGGATCTCGCCTTCCAGGCGCCCGATCTCCGAGTTGATGCGGAGCAGCTCGCCGTGGGCCGCGTGGGTCGCGTCGCCCGCCGCATAGTGGGCGGTGCGCTCCTCCTCGAGCCTTCGCTGCAGCGCGCTCAATTCCGCGCGATGCGCCTCGATCGCCGCTTCGGCCTGTTCGACCTCGCGCACGCAGCGCTGACGCTGCGCATGGGCTTCGCGCGACCGCAGCAGCCACAGCATCATCTGGGAATCTTCGTGACGCTGCTTGAGCTCGCGATACTGTCGCGCCAGCTCGGCCTGCTGCTCCAGGTGGATCACCCGCTCGTCCAGCTCGCGCAGGATGTCGCCCACGCGCGCCAGGTTGTCGCGCGCGTCGCGCAGGCGCGCCTCGGTCTCGCGCCGCCGCTCTTTGTACTTGGACACGCCGGCCGCTTCCTCGAGAAATACGCGCAGCTCCTCGGGGTGGGCTTCCACGATGCGGGAGATCATGCCCTGCCCGATGATGGCGTACGCTCTCGGGCCCAGACCGGTGCCCAGGAACAGGTCGTGGACATCGCGCCGGCGCACGTGCTGTTGATTGATCAGATAGCTGGAGGCGCCGTCGCGCGTCAACACCCGTTTGACCGACAGTTCGCTGAAGCGGCCCCACTCGCCCCCGATGCGCCCGTCGCTGTTGTCGAACAGCAGCTCCACGCTGGCGCGGCCGGCCGCGGTGCGGCTGGCGGCGCCGTTGAAGATCACGTCCTGCATCGACTCGCCGCGCAGCTCGGCCGCCTTGCTCTCGCCCAGCACCCACCGGACCGCATCGATCACGTTGGATTTGCCGCAGCCGTTGGGCCCGACCACGCCTACCAGGCGTCCTGGGACGTCGATTTGGGTCGGGTCGACAAACGACTTGAACCCGGCCAGCTTGATCTGCCGCAGCTGCACGATGCGTTTCTCGGGAAAAGCGCTTCAGGGTCGACCCGACGGAATGATCCGGGCAACGGCTGACTCATTGCGCGTGACGCCTATAATCATATCGAATCATTTCGGCTGACCGTGTCCGATGAGCACGCGCCCGAGCCGCCAGCTCGAAACCTTTCCCAATCCGAATCCGGCGCGCGACTATCTGGTCCACATCGAGCTGCCCGAATTCACCTGCTTGTGTCCCCTCACCGGGCAGCCGGATTTCGCAACGCTGCTGCTGCAGTACGTGCCGGACCAGCGCAACGTCGAGCTCAAGAGCCTGAAGCTGTACGTGTGGTCTTTTCGGGATGAGGGCGCCTTCCACGAGGCCGTGACCAATCAGGTGCTGGACGACCTGAAAACGGCGCTGCAGCCGCGTTTCATCCGCCTGACTTCGCGCTGGAACGTGCGCGGGGGCATTACCACCACGGTGGTGGCCGAACATCGAAAGCGGGGCTGGAAACCGGCCCCCTACGTGGAGCTGGGCCGGCTTGCTGCCCGTGTCACCAGCCTGCCCGAGTCCGTCGCATGAACCCCCTGATCGACCGGCTGCGGCCCTATCCGTTCGAGCGCCTGAGCGCGCTGCTGGCCGACTGTGCGCCGCCAGCCCACCTGGCGCCGATCGACCTGTCGATCGGCGAGCCGAAGCATGCCACGCCGCCTCTTGTGCTCGATGCCCTGATCGGCGCGCTGCCTTCGATTTCCTCGTATCCGAAGACGGCCGGATCCGACGCGCTCAGAGCGGCGATCGGCGCCTGGCTGACGCGACGCTACCGGCTGACAGGGCTCGATCCGCTGACGCAGGTGCTGCCGGTGACCGGTTCGCGCGAGGCGCTTTTCGCGTTTGCGCAGGCAGCTCTGGACGCACGCGCGGGCGAGCGCGTGGTGCTGCCCAATCCGGGCTACCAGATCTACGAGGGCGCGGCGCTGCTGGCGGGCGCCGAGCCCGTCTATCTGCCGGTGACGGCCGAGACGGACTTTCGGATGCCGTTCGAACGGCTCCAGGCGCAGCAGTGGAACACGGTCCGGCTGGTGTACACCTGCTCGCCCGGCAACCCGACCGGCGCCGTGATGCGCCTGCCCGAGTGGCGCGGCCTGTTCGAGCTGGCCGACCGGTACGGGTTCGTGATCGCCTCCGACGAGTGCTATTCGGAGATCTACCCCGATCCCGCGCGCCCGCCACTGGGAGCGCTGCAGGCGGCCACCGAGCTGGGCCGCCCCGGGTTCGACCGCGTGATGGTGTTCGGCAGCCTGTCGAAGCGTTCCAACGCCCCCGGGCTGAGGTCCGGCTTCGTGGCTGGCGACGCTCGCCTGATCGCACGGTTTCTGCGCTACCGCACCTATCATGGCTGCGCGATGAATCCAGCCGTTCAGGCGGCCAGCATCGCGGCCTGGAACGACGAAGAGCACGTGGCGCAGAACCGCCGCCGCTATGCGGCCAAGTTCGCGCAAGCCACGCCCGCGATTGCATCGGTGCTGCCGACCGCGGTGCCCGAGGGGGGCTTTTTCCTGTGGGCCCGCACGCCAGGTGACGACCAGCAGCTGACCCGCCGGCTCTACCAGCATTTGAACCTGACCGTGCTGCCGGGAAGTTTCCTGGGACGCCCGATCGACGGCGTCAACCCCGGCGCCGGGTTCGTCCGGATCGCACTGGTGGGCGAGGAGGCGCAGGTGCGCGAGGCGGCAGGGCGCATCGAGCGATTCGGAGGCGCCGCCGCAAGCGGGTCGGGCGAGCCGCCTGTGCGGCTTTCAATCGACGCCAATTGAAGGGAAAATCCGCCGGTGTCGATCGAATACATCATCGAGCAGGCCTGGCCGGAACGGGCCTCGCTGACGCCTTCCACGGCCGCACCGGATCTGCGTGACGCGGTCGAAACGGCATTGGGCGAGCTGGACAGCGGGCGCTTGAGGGTGGCCGAGAAGATCGAAGGCGCCTGGGTCGTGCACCAGTGGCTGAAGAAAGCGGTCCTGCTGTCGTTCCGCCTGCGCGACAACGTCGTGATGGGCGGCGGCGACGAGCGCGATCCGCTGCGCTTCTACGACAAGGTCGAGAGCAAGTTTGCGCGCTTCGATGCCGACCGCTTCCGGGCCAGCGCGGTGCGGGTCGTGCCGCCCGCGCTGGCGCGGCGGGGGGCTTTCGTCGCGCGCAACGTGGTGCTGATGCCATCCTTCGTCAACGTCGGCGCTTATATCGACGAAGGCACAATGGTCGACACGTGGGCCACCGTCGGCTCCTGTGCCCAGATCGGTCGCAACGTGCATCTGTCGGGCGGGGTCGGAATCGGAGGCGTGCTGGAGCCGGTGCAGGCCGCTCCAACCGTGATCGAGGACAACTGCTTCATCGGCGCGCGCTCCGAGGTGGTCGAGGGCGTGATCGTGGAGCAGGACGCGGTGCTGTCGATGGGCGTGTACATCGGCGCCAGCACCCGCATCTACGACCGCGAAAGCGGCCAGATCCTGTACGGCAGGGTGCCCCGGGGCGCGGTCGTGGTGCCCGGGTCGCTGCCGGCCAGCGACGGTTCCCACAGCCTGTACTGCGCGGTGATCGTCAAGCGCGTCGATGCGCAGACCCGCGCCAAGACCGCAATCAACGAGCTGCTTCGGGTCGCGGCGGGCGACTGACCCCGGCGCGCAGCGCCAGGCACGAAACGACGAGGACGAACCATGGCACTGGAGCGGCTGTTTCAGCTGATGGCGGAAAAAAACGCGTCGGATCTTTTCCTGTCCGCGGGCTCTCCGATCACGGTGAAGATCAACGGCGTGTGCGTTCCGATCAACCAGGAGCGCATGCAGCAGCAGGCCGTGGTCGCGCTGCTGACCGAGCGGCTTTCCGATGCCCAGTTCCGCGAGCTCGAGCGCACCCGGGAGCTGAACATCGGCCTGCCGGTTCAGGGCGTGGGCAGCTTTCGCCTGAGCGCGTTTCTGCAGCGCGGGTCGGTGTCTGCGGTGATCCGTTACATCCCGCACGACATTCCCCGCCTGGAAGACCTGATGCTGCCCGATGTGCTGAAGGATCTGGCGATGGAACGCCGCGGGCTGCTGCTCGTGGTCGGGGCCGCCGGATCCGGTAAATCCACCACGATCGCCTCGATGCTCGATCATCGCAACGAGTTGGCGACCGGGCACATCCTGACATTCGAGGATCCGATCGAATTCCTGTTCCGCAACAAGAAATCGATCATCAATCAACGCGAGATCGGGCACGACACCGCTTCGCTGGGCGAAGCGCTGCGCAACGCGATGCGGCAGGCGCCCGACGTGCTGTTCATCGGCGAGATCCGCGATCGCGACACGATGACCGCGGCGCTCGCCTACGCGATGTCCGGCCATATGGTCGTTGCCACGCTTCACGCGACCAACGCCGCGCATGCGCTGAACCGGGTCATCAGCTTCTACCCGACCGAATCGCGCTTCGCGCTGTTCCAGGACATGGCCACCGCGCTGCGCGCGGTCGTTTCGCAGCGGCTGGTGCGTTCGCGCCAGAGCCGCCGCGTGCCTGCCGTCGAAGTCCTGATGAACGAGGGACACACCCATGACCTGATCGGGCGCGGCGACATAGCGGCGATCAAGGAATCGATGGAGCAGAGCCTGGATCCGGAAAGCCGCTCGTTCGAGCAGAGCCTGTACGAGCTGTTGCAGAAGGACTCGATCACGCGCGAAGACGCGCTGGCGGCGGCCGACTCGAAGAACAACCTGCTGTGGCTGATCAACAACGCCGGCAAACCGGTCGTCAGGGCGGACTCGGCTCCAAAACCGAATCCGGACGCGGCTTCTTTTACCGAATTCACGCTGAACATCTAGCGTGCGGGGTGCTTGTGCCCGGGGCGGCTTGAGCAACGTTTCGATTCGAGGCCGCCCTTGAGCGCTGAGCTCGAACTGGCCAAGCTGCTGATCGCCCGCCCGTCGGTCACGCCCGAAGACGCCGGCTGCCAGCCTCTGGTGGCCGAACGCCTCGCGCATGCCGGCTTCGCGGCCGAGCGCTTCGACCGCAACGGCACGACCAACCTGTGGTTGCAGCGGGGCGCCGGCCGGCCGCTGTTCGCCTTTCTGGGACACACCGACGTGGTGCCCGCCGGACCGCGCGAGCAGTGGAGCTGCGATCCGTTCACGCCGCTGGAGCGCGACGGATGGCTGTACGGGCGCGGCAGTGCCGACATGAAGACGTCGATCGCCGCATTCGTGGTCGCCGCCGAGCGCTTCACCCGAACCCATCCGGCCCATCCCGGCTCGCTGGCGCTGCTGCTCACTTCGGACGAGGAAGGGCCCGCGACGGACGGCACCGTCGCCGTGGTCGAGGCGCTGCAGGCGCGCGGTCAGCACGTCGATTTCGGCCTGGTGGGCGAACCGACATCGGCGTCGAATCTGGGTGACACCATCAAGAACGGCCGGCGCGGCTCGCTGTCGGGCAACCTGCTGGTGCTCGGGGTTCAGGGCCACGTGGCCTATCCGCAACTGGCCCGCAATCCGATCCATCAGCTGGCCCCCGCGCTGGCCGAGCTGGCCGGCACCGAGTGGGACCGGGGCGACGGCTATTTTCCGCCGACCACGTTCCAGGTGTCGAATCTGCATGGAGGAACCGGGGCAGGCAACGTGATCCCGGGCCGATGCGAGATGCAATTCAATTTCCGCTTCTCGCCCGCCAGCAGCGCTGCCGGGCTTCAGCGCCGGGTCGAGCAGATCCTGGATCGGTACGCGCTAAGGTACGCTGTGACGTGGACGTTGGGGGCCGAGCCATTTCTGACCCCGGCAGGGACGCTGGTCGATATGCTGTCGCAGGCGATTACCGAAGTGACCGGCGCGCGGGCGCAGCTGTCCACCACCGGAGGCACGTCCGACGGCCGGTTTCTGATACGGATCTGCCAGCAGGTGGTTGAATTCGGTCCGGTGAACGCTTCGATTCACCAGGTCGACGAGCGGGTGCGGATCGAAGACGTCGAACGATTGACCCGGATCTACCAGCGCACGCTCGAGCTGCTGATGCTGCAAGGCGAGCGCAAAGCGGACACGACGACGCGATGACGATCGACGCCCAGGCCAATCTGCGCAGTTTGCGCGATGTGCTGCGCTACGCGGTGACCCGCTTCAACGAACGGCCGCTCTTCTTCGGGCACGGGCAGCTCGATGCGTTCGACGAGGCCGCGTTCCTGGTCACCCGTGCGCTGAAGCTGCCGATGGAGCGGATGGAGATGTTCCTGGACGCGTTCCTGACGCACGCCGAGATCAACACGCTGATCGAGCTGATCGAGCGGCGCGTCAAGAAACGCGTGCCGGTGGCCTACCTGCTGGGGGAGGCATGGCTGCAGGGCTATCGCTTCTGCGTGGACTCTCGCGTCATCATTCCACGCTCGTTCATCGCCGAGCTGCTGAAGGACCGCCTGGCGCCATGGGTCAAGCACCCGGGGGCGGTGCAATCGGTGCTGGATCTTTGTACCGGCTCCGGTTGCCTGGCGATCATTGCCGCCGACGTCTTCCCCGAGGCGAAGGTCGATGCGGTGGACATCTCGATCGATGCACTGGCCGTTGCCGCCCGCAACGTGGAGGACCATGGGCTGCAGGAGCGGGTGCGGCTGGTCGAATCGGACCTGTTCGGCGAGCTCGGGCCCTCGCGATACGACCTGATCGTGTGCAACCCGCCGTACGTCACCGATCAGGCGCTTTCCACACTGCCGCACGAGTACTCCCATGAGCCGACGCTGGCGCTGGCCGGCGGGCCGGACGGTCTGGATGTGGTGCGCCAGGTGACGGCTCGTGCGCGCGCCCACTTGAACCCGCAGGGCCTGCTGGTGGTGGAGGTCGGAGACGGCCGCGCCGCCTTCGAACGCGAGTATCCGCGCATGCCGGTGGTCTGGGCCACGACCAGCGCCGGCGACGACATGGTGTTCCTGGCGCAGGCGGAAGACCTGCCCGCCAAGGAGCCGGCCGCGCGCTCAGCGGCCGCCTGACTTGATCCGGCTCAATCGAGTTGCCCCAGGGGGGTGTAGCTTTTTGACCTATTCAAACTAACAATCACAAAGATAATCAGTGGCTTAGGCCTATCTCCTGCTCCCGGGCGGGAATCGGCGGCGCGTTCGTCTCGAACCTCCAATGCCACTGTGCTTCAAGTCAGGCCCTGTCGCGGTCCTGCTGTGTCTCGGCCTCCTGGCGCATGGCGGAGCGCGAGCGCAGGCCGCGCCCGCCAGCGGTGAAACGGCCGGCAAGCCTGCCGCGGATGAAGACGTCGAGCTGCTATCGCCCGTCCGCGCTGCCGCCCGGATCTATCAGCTGGCCCAGCGTGACGATCTAGGGGCCGCCAACCGTCTCGCCGATTCCGCAGTGGCCCGGTTTCCGGATTCGGCCGCCCTGTGGGAAGCGACCGGCTACGTGCGCCGGGGAGCCGGCGACTATGCGGGCGCGCTCGAAGCCTATCGGCGCGCAAGCGATCTGGAGCCGGCCAATCTGGAGGCGATCAAAGGACAGGCCCTGATGCTGCGCAAGCTTGGGGCGGTGGCCCCGGCCGCGGACCTGGTCAGGGCCCATCCCGAGCTCTCACACGATGCCGATTTGCGCGGCGTGCTGGCCGAACAGGCTGCGCTGGAACTGCGGTATGCGGAGGCCATCGAGGAACGCGCCGAGCGCCTTGAACAGTTGCGGCAAGCGGCGGCAAAGCTCGACCAGCTGATCGAGTCGGGCGGCAGCGAAGTCGAGGCGGCGCGGCGCGGTGAAGCGCCGCCGTTCGATCGTATCGAGGCCGACGTGCTGCTGCACCGTGCCTCCGACGCCACGGCCCGCTACGAGCGGCTCGTTGCAGCCGGGGTCGAGGTGCCCGCCTACGCCCGGGCCCAGGCCGCCATCGCCTACGCGCAGCTCAGGCAGTCCACCCGGGCCATTCCGATGCTGCGCCAGCTGGTGCAGGAACGGCCCGACGACATCGAAAGCCAGCTGGAGCTTTTCTACGCGCTGGTCGACACCGACCAGCTGGCGGCCGCGCGCGAGCAGATCGACCGGCTGGAGCAGCGGCTTTCATCGACATCCGAGCGCGGCGATCTGATGCGCGTGCGCATCGCCGCCGCCATGGCGCGTGCCTACGACGAACACCCGGACCAGGCGCTTGCGCGGCTCGATCGCCTGCTCGAAGAGGCGCCGTTCAGCCCGGATGTGCGCTCGAACCGGGCCACCGTCACCTTCTGGCGCGGATGGACCCGGCGCGCTCGAAGCGAGGTTGACGCCGTGCTGACGGTGGAGCCGCGCCAGGCCGATGCCCGCTCGCTGCGGATCCAGACTGACATCGCGCTGGACGACTGGCGCAGTGTCCGCGCGGCCCTGCGCTCGCAGGACGCCCAGCGGGACCTGCGCGAACGCGACCTGATCGATCTTCGGCAGCGCCTGAGCTGGCACGACCGGCCCGAGGTCGCGGTCGAAAGCGGCTACGGCACCGGCAGCCAGACCAACGTCGCAACCTACCGCGACTGGTTCATCGATACGCGAGTGTTCACCGGGACCATCGCGGAACGGTATCGGCTGTTCGGCCATCTGCGCCAGACGCACACCGATCTGCTGCCGTCGACACTGGTGCGAACCTGGGGCGGCGCCGGCCTGGAAGCGACCGGTCGCGCGCTGTCCGGATCACTCGAGCTGGCCGGCGTGCAAGGCGAGCCCGCGCCCGCCGCCGTGCTTCGCGCCGTGTGGCAGCCGGCCGACGGCGCTCGCCTGACTGCACAGGCCGCGACTTCGGACCCCGATACCCCGGCCCGTGCCAGCGCCAACGACATCCGCGAGCGCACGCTGCAGCTGAGCAGCGGCTACGACTGGAACGAATCGACCGGGGTCGGTGCCGATTTCGCCTACGGGCATTTCACCGATTCCAATGAACAGCTCAATGCGCTGCTGCGATTCTCGCAGCGCCTGGGGGCCACCTCCGGCGGCAAGCTGACCTGGAATACGTACGCCGGTTACACGCACAACACGCTGAGCGCGTCGCGCGCCCCTTACTTCGATCCGGCCCACGCGACATCGGAGGACACCGAGCTGCGGGCAGAGTACCTGGGCCGGCGCGACGCGGCCGCACACCGATCGCTGTGGCACGTGGTCACGCTGTCGGTGGGCGGCTACCAGCAGAGCGGATACGGCGGGCGCCCGACCTGGGCAGCCCGCTACGAGCAGCGCTGGTCGCTGTCGGACCACAGTGCGCTCAATCTCGAGATTGCGCGCAGCGGGCACCCCTACGACGGCAACTCCGAGTCCAGGACTGCCGCGTCGCTCAACTACGACGGGCGATTCTGATGCGCGCGTGCCGCTTCGTGATCGCGTTGTTCGCCTGGCAGGCGGCGCTGGCCGCGGTTGCGGCGCAGGCCGTGCCGGCGGTTCTGCCGAGCTCGGAGCAGCGCCTTCCGAACGGACAGCAATTGCTGGTGCTGTGCTACCACGATGTGGTCACGACCCGCGGCGAGGGCGCCGATCCGTTGAGCGTCGACGCGGCCACTCTGGCCGCTCACCTGAACTGGCTGCGCTCCGAAGGCTATCAGCCGATCGATCTGGACGCGCTGATGGCTGCCTACGCCGGCGCCCGCAGGCTGCCCGAGCGCGCGGTGCTGCTGACCTTCGACGACGGCTACCTGAGCCTGTACACGCAGGTGTTTCCGCTGCTGCGCGCGTTCCGTTTCCCCGCGGTCGCGGCGCTCGTGGGCCGATGGATGGAAATTCCGGCCGGACAGGCGGTGCCGTACTCGGAGGACGCACAGCGACCGCGCGAACAATTCATCAGCTGGGGCCAGGCGCGCGAAATGCAGAGCTCCGGGCTGATCGAGTTCGCGTCGCACAGCTGGGATCTGCATCAGGGCATTGCGGGCAATCCGGCCGGCAGTCTCGAGCCGGCCGCGACCACCCGCGCGTTCCTGCCCGGACGCGGCTACGAGACCGATTCGGACTGGGCCGAGCGCATCCGGTCCGACTTGCAGCGCAACAGCGCGCTGCTCGCTCAACAGCTCGGCCGGCATCCGCGCGCCATCGTGTGGCCATACGGGCGCTACAACGCGCGCAGCGAACAGATCGCGCGCGAGCTCGGAATGCCGATCGGCCTGACGCTCGATTCGGGACCGCCGGAGCGCGCCTCGCCGATCGGCCGCATCCGCCGCCTGCTGGTCGACGGCAATCCGGCCACAATCCCTTTCGCGCGTCTCGTCAGGACCCAGGAGCCGGCGCCGACGATCCACTTCGTTCAGCTCGAGCTGGATCGCCTGGCCGACTCCGGCGGCGCCGAGCTCGACCGCCGCCTGAAGGAGCTGCTGGAGCAGATCCGCCGGCTCGGCGTCGAAACCGTCGTACTTGCGGCCTTCGCCGATCCGGGCCCCTCGGGGCGCATCGAGTCGGTCTATTTTCCGAACCGGCACCTGCCGGTGCGCGCCGACCTGATGAACCGCGTGGCCTGGGCCATCGCGACCTCGACGCAGGCCCGCGTTTACGCCTGGCTTCCCTTGGACGGTTTCGCGCTGGATTCCGCCGCGGGTGATTTTCACGCGCAGATCGGCGACCTGTTCGAGGATCTCGGCAGGGCCGCTTATCTGCAAGGACTGCTGCTCGGCTCAAGGACGGCAGGCGACTCGCTGGAAGCAGTCAGCGCGCAAGCGGCCGCAGTGGCCGAGCGGACCCGGGCCTGGCAGCCCCAGCTGAGGACCGCATTGAAGCTGACCACGGCCCAAGGGAACCCCCGGCCCGAGCAGATCGCGCGGGTGCTGGACCAGCACGAATACCTGCAGGCCGACCTCGACGCGGACCGCGGACCCCATGGGGATGGGCGTCTGATCGCAACGCTCCGATCGATGCCCGGGGTGCCGGCACGCACGTTGATCGGACTGGCGGCACCCAGCGGGGCGGCCGCGAACGCGGGCACGCACGCCCAGGCGCTGCAACGCGACGGATTTCCCAATGTGGGCGTATTCGGCGCCGATCTGAACGCAAGCGCGACCGAATTTGCCGAGCTGCGACGGACGCTGTCGCTGCGGGCTCAGCCGGCAATCCCGGCCCGCAGGGGCGGCTGATGAACAGCGCGCCGATCACGCCGGCCGAGCTGCTGTTCGGATTCATATTCCTTTATCCGCTGTTCATGGCCTATGTCTGGATGGCCGGGGGCTTGTTCTACTGGTTCCACTACGAGCGCGGAACGCGCCAGCCGGACCATCCACCGCCTCTGCCCTCGTACCCGAAAGTGGCGCTGGTCGTGCCGTGCTTCAACGAAGAGCAGACCGTTTTCGAGACCGTGTCGACACTGCTGTGGCACGACTACCCGGATTTCGAGGTGATCGCCGTCAACGACGGCTCGAGCGATCGCACCGGCGCGATCCTGGACGCGATGGCCAAGGTCAATCGGCGCCTGCGCGTCATTCACAACCTGAAGAATCAGGGCAAGGCGATCGGTCTGAATACGGCTGCACTGATGACCGACGCCGAATACCTGGTCTGCATCGACGGTGACGCGCTGCTGGACCGCAGCGCGACCCGCTGGATGATGTGGCACCTTTTGAACTACCCGCGCGTGGGCGCGGTCACGGGCAATCCGCGCGTGCGCAATCGCTCCACGCTGCTGGGCAGGATCCAGGTGGGCGAGTTCTCCTCGATCATCGGCCTGATCAAGCGCGCGCAGCGGACCTACGGCCGCCTGTTCACGGTCTCCGGCGTGGTGGGCGCCTACCGCAAGGCGGCGTTGCACGACGTCGGCTACTGGAGCAAGGAGATGATGTGCGAGGACATCGACATCTCCTGGAAGATGCAGCTGCATCACTGGGACGTCAGGCTGGAGCCGGCGGCCCTGTGCTGGATCCTGATGCCCGAGACGTTCAAGGGCTTGTGGCACCAGCGTCTGCGCTGGGCGATGGGCGGCGTGCAGGTGATGGCCAAATTCATGCCGCGCATCGCGAACTGGCGCATGCGACGCATGTGGCCGATGTACGGCGAGTACCTCGTGAGCGTGCTGTGGGCGTACTGCTTGGCCGTCTCGGTGGCGCTGTGGGGCGCCGGGCTGGTGGTCGAAATGCCGCCGACATGGCGCGTCTCGGGCCTGTCGCCGACCTGGCCCGGCATGCTGATCGCTTCGACCTCGATGCTGCAGGTCGCCGTGGGCATGTTCCTGGACCGGCGCTACGACTTGCGGTTCGGCCGCCAGTTCTTCTGGGTGATCTGGTATCCCGCGGCGTTCTGGGTGATCACGTTTCTGACGGCGGTGGCCGCCGTACCCAAGGTGGCGACGCGGGTGCGCGGTTCGCGCGCACTGTGGACCAGTCCGGATCGAGGCCTGCGATGAATCCGAAGGACAGTCCCGGCATCGACATCCTCCAGTCGGCCTGGCTGCGCGCGCGCGACGATTCCGAACCTTTGGACGAAGAGGAAAGATCGCTGCTGCTGGAGGTGTCGCGTCGCGCGCGTGCGCCGCTGATCATCGAGCGGCCCGACAGCGTCCTGTCGGCGCGCAAGCTGACCAACTACCTGCTGACGTTCGTCTGGTGGAGCGTGTGGGGCCATTTCATGTTGCCGCTGCTCACGCTGCTGCTGTGGATGTCCGGCTTTCGACGCTTTTCGGATCAACTGCTCGGGCGCGCCGGGCTGGACGCCCTGGTGAGCCGGCTGCCGCTGTATTCGGCTGTGGTCGGCGTCCTGTGCAGCGGACTGATCGCGTGGGCGCTTCTGAACTGGTGGCGCTTCGCCGACCGCAACCGGCGCCGCTCCGTCAAGCCGGTTTCGGCCGCCGAGGTCGCGCGCACCTACGGGTTGACAGCCGCGGACCTCGCGCGCTGGCAGCAGACCCGGCGCCTCGTGGTCGTGCACGACCCCAACGGCCAGCCGATCGACGTCGTTCCCGCCTTCGCGCTTCGCGCTTCGGCGGGCGAGGCCGCCGTAGCAGCGTCAACCACGAAGACGGGCGGGCCTGCCCGCCGAAGCCCGCAGGGCGAAGCCGGGTAAAGTCCCCGTTTTTTGTTCATCTTCACCCTCCGATGCTTCGCCTGTCCGGACTGCGCCTCGACCGGGGCCCCCGCACGCTGTACCGCGACGTGACCGTCACGGCCTCGGACGGCGAGCGGGTCGGGCTGGTGGGCGCCAACGGCTCTGGAAAATCCTCGCTGCTGGGAGCCATCCTGGGCCGCGTCCCGATCGACTCGGGATCGATCGACGCGCCCCCGCCGGATCGCATTGGCTGGATCGACCAGGACATCGAGTCGACCGCCGAGCGTGCGATCGACTTCGTGATGTCCGGTCACGCCCCGCTCACCAAGGCCCGTGACGACCTGCAGGCAGCCCTGCAGTCGCGCGCCGACGACCAGAAGGACCTGCACGTTGCGCAGGCTTACGCGCACCTGGCCGACTTGAACGAGGGCGCGATCGCGGCCGAAGCCCGTGCCATCCTCAGCGGACTGGGCCTGTCACAGGCTCAGGCGCAAGGAGCCGTGTCGGACCTGTCGGGGGGTCAGCGCAACCGCCTGGCGCTGGCCCGCGTACTGCTGCAGCCGGCCGATCTGCTGCTGCTGGACGAGCCGACCAACCATCTGGACCTGGACTCGATCGTCTGGCTTGAAAACTGGCTGCGCAGACAGAAAGCGACGGTGGTCGTGGTCTCGCATGACCGCGAGTTCCTGGATCGCTGTACCGACACGATCTGGCACGTGGCGGACCAATCCATCGTCCGCTACACCGGCAACTACAGCGCATTCGAGTCCGCCTGGCTCGACAAGCAGCGTCACGTCGATGCGCAAGTGCGCCGCCAGCAGCGCACGATCGAGCACCTGAGCCGTTTCGTCGAGCGTTTCCGGGCCAAGGCCACCAAGGCCCGCCAGGCCCAGAGCCGGCTGAAGATGCTGGAGCGTCTCGAGCGGCTCGAGCCGATGCGCGAGCAGCGCGAATGGCGGTTCCGGTTCTTCGATCCGCTGCGGCTGCCGGCCCATCTGGTCGATGGCGAACACCTGCAGCTCGGTTATCCGTACAAGGTCGTGCTCGACAGCGTGCGCCTTTCCGTGCGCGCCGGGGACCGCATCGGGGTGCTCGGGGTCAATGGCGCCGGCAAGTCGACCCTGATCAAGGCGATCGTGGGCGAGCTGGCGCCAATGGCGGGCGAGCTACGGCGTTCACCCGGCACGGTGATCGGCTACTTTGCGCAACATCAGCTGGAAGATCTCGATCCGCGTGAAAGTCCGCTGGAGCTGCTGCGCCGGATCGCGCCGGATGCACGCGAGCAGGAGCTGCGCGATTTCCTCGGCAGTTTCCGCTTCGGTGCCGAGCTGGCGTGCTCGCCCGTGGGGCGCCTGTCGGGCGGCGAACGGGCCCGATGTGCGCTCGCCTTGCTTGCGTGGCGACGCCCGAACCTGCTGGTGATGGACGAACCGACCAACCATCTGGACATGGCGACGCGCGAAGCGTTGACTGTCGCGCTGTCCTCGTTCGAGGGTGCCCTGATCGTGGTGTCGCACGACCGCCACCTTCTGCGCGCGACGACCGATCAGCTCTGGCTCGTGCACGAGGCACGGATGGACCTGTTCGACGGCGACCTGGACGATTACGCGGCCTGGGTCATCGAGCAGCGCCGCGCACAGGCCCGCTCCGAAGCCGGTGCAAGCGAGCTGCGGCATCCCGGAGAACAGCGCCGCCAGGCGGCCGGGGAACGCGAGCGGCTGGCCAGGGCTCGGCGCCCGCTGCAGGCCCGCCTCGATGCGGTCGAGCAGCGCATGCAGTCCGTCAGTGAGGAAATGAGGGATCTGGACGCCCGCCTGGCCAGCGAGGCGTTCTATTCGGGCGATCCGGAACCGGTCAGCCAGGCGCTGAAACGTCGTGCGCAGCTGGACCACGCCCTGCGGACCTTGGAGGAACAGTGGTTCGAGCTGCAGTCGCAGCTCGACGCCATCGTGTAAGCCGGCAGCAGCTCACGCCGATCGTTGCACTCGTTGCTTGGAGTTCAGCTCCGGCTGGTTAAGATCCAGCTGCAGGTCGAGCGCAGACGCAGCGCCCTTCGCTCGCCCGGCTTCGGTCCGCTCCGCCGAGGTCACGCGCAGCGCCGCTCGCCCGACCGTGCTGGCAAAGTCGGTCGTCGCGCCAACGTCGATGTCGATCGACATTTCGGTCGGCGTCTGGGTCAGGTTCTCTTCAGGAAACGCCCCGGGGCCGGGCACCTTGTGGGGTACGGTCGCGGGCGGCTGCGGGTCTGCCGAAGCCAGTACCGCCGCATCGGACGCCCGCGGACCGGCGCCAGCCGGCTCGGCCGCGGCTGGCTCCACCGGGGTCGGCTCGCGCGGCGGCGCGGCATCGGTCCGCTGCTGCCCGGTCTGCGCCGGGCGCCGGTCGTCGTCCCACTGCACGAGCGCTTCGGTCGGGGCGGCGCTCTGCCGGGCTTGCGCCGCAACCGCCGTGCTCAGATCCAGATCCAGTCCGACTTCCGTCGGCAATTCGGTAAATCTCTCCTCGGACCCTTGCTTTTCAGCCCCCCCGCCCTGCGCGGGCTGCAAAGCATCCTTGCCAGGCGGAGCGGTCAGCCGTCCGCCTTTCACCGCTGGCGGATTCATCCCGGTAGGCGCTCTTAAATCAAGCTCCAGCGGCCGCTGCGGTCGCCCACCCGGGGCGCCCGTTGTGTTGCGATCCAGAACGCTCGCGTACAGCTCCTTGATCACCTGGACCGTATCGTGGAGTTCGGTGACGGTGATCTCGGTATGCCTGTTGTCCGTGAGCGGGGGCTCGGTAACGCCTCCGGTCGTGTTTGGAGCGGGCGGCATCGTGCCGCGGCCCCCGATTTCAGGCGCTTCGCGCGAGGCGGCGGTCGTGCTCGTGTGGGTGGCCGACGCAGGCTTGACTACGGCAACGGGCGGCGCGCGCGTGACCACCGGCTCCCACGCCGGCTGCGCCTGCGCGCGCCAGTGGCGCCACGCCAACAGCAGCCCTCCGGCCATCAGCACGACTCCCAGCCCGACCAGCGACCAGGTCCACTGCGCGCGCGCTTCTTCACGCGCTTCCAGGGCACGTCGCTGCTGTTCCAGGTCCCGCACCTGGTGCTGCGCCACGGTCAACTGCGCCTGCAGATCCTCGATCTGCCTGGACAGCATATCCAGACGCTTGAGCAGTTCCGCGTTCGCATCCGGCGCGGCGGTGCCCGCAAGTGCCGGTTTGGCCTGCTCGTCGGGCGAGCCCAGCACTAGCCGATCCGACCCCGCCTTCGCCCTTCGGGCTTCGGCGGGCTTGCCCGCCGTAGCGCCGGGCGCGCCAGCGTCCTGCGCGGAAGCGGGCGCAACCGGCACCGCCGTCACGATCCGCGGCGCCTTGGCTACGGGCTTGGGCTCCGGCTTGGCGACCGGTTCCGGCGCCTGGGCCTCGGGAGCAGTCGGTGCGGCCTCGGCATTGGACGCTGCCAGCGTCGGAAGCCCCAACAGGATCGCGTACTCCCGGCGCAACGGCTCACGGCAGCCGACGTCCAGCGCCAATCGCACCGCGGGCTCGGTGACCGGACCCTTTGTTGCGACCTCGATCAACGCGCCCGTATCTTGCGGCAGCACGCGGATGTCGGCTTGCCGCAGAACCGGCGCTCCCTCGCTCGAAATCGGATCGGCCAGATGCACACAGTCGGCGCTCAAGCTGCCGGCGTCGGTTCCAACGACCGGCACCTTCAGGGACAGGCGCTGACCCAGCACGGCCGAGATCTGCGCCATTCCGAGGCCGAGCGCGGGCTCGGTCCGGCCCGCCCGCCCCGACGCGTCGGCCTCTGAAACAGGCGTCGCCACGATCGGTGGATCCAGCAGCACGGCAAACTCGCGGCGAACGCGGTCGTTGCAGCCGAGCTCGACCACTACGCGCAGCGTCGGCTCGATGATCGGCTGCAGGCTTTCGATTCTGAGCTGCCGGCCCTGGTTGTCGATCGTAATGCGCCCGGCGTTCAGCGACGGAATCGGTTCGCCCAGCTCTTTACCAGGAATGATCCGAACGCAGTCCTGGGTCAGCTCGACGCCGCGTTCCATGACCAGCGGCACCGTCATCTGCAGCGGCTGGCCCAGGACGCTGGCAACGTTGGGTTCGCCAAGTCCCAAGCCGAAGGCCCGAGGACCCGGCGCGGCCAGCAGCAGCAGCGCGACGACCCGCACCACGCGCCGTGCGGTGGCGTCAGATCCCTGGATCCGTTGAAGACTCATCCCAACACTCCCGCTCGGGGCCGGGCGCGCGGCGCTGCGCCGTCCACGCCTGGCGGCCCAGCTCCGGCCTTTCAACACGCGCAATCGCGTCACTGATTATCGCCCCCATGGCGACCGTTCCTCAGGTAGGACTCCTCCTAAATTTTGGAGGGGGCCGCCGCATTCTTTACGTCCAATGCACGGCGTAAATAGGCGGCAAATCCGCGCTGGCGCGGATCCAGGCCTGTCCCTGGCTTTCCGAGACCCACAGCGACCCCGTCGGCCGGGCGCAAATTCCAGTCGAGGCATATCCGGCGTAATCTCGCGCGCTTCAACCACTTACTTTATACCGGCGTTCCGATGATTGATTTGTACTCCTGGCCCACGCCAAACGGACACAAGGTCCACATCATGCTGGAGGAGTGCGCGCTGCCGTATCGTGTGCACCCGATCGACATCGGCGCCGGCGACCAGTTCTCGCCGGAATTCCTGGCGATCAGCCCGAACAACAAGATTCCGGCGATCGTCGATTCCGAGGGGCCCGGCAAAAGCCCCTTTTCGCTGTTCGAGTCGGGTGCGATCCTGATTTACCTGGCCGCTAAAACGGGGCGCCTGCTGCCGGAAGACCTTCGCGACCGTTACGTCGCGTTGCAGTGGCTGATGTTCCAGGTCGGCCACGTGGGCCCGATGCTCGGGCAGGCGCATCACTTCCGCCAGTACGCTCCCGAGCCGATCGAATATGCGGTGGATCGATACACGCGCGAGGCCGCGCGCCTGTACGGCGTGATGGACCGGCGCCTGGCCGAAGCGGCTTACTTCGCGGCAGACTATTCGATCGCCGATATCGCGATCTTCCCCTGGACCCGTTCGCACCAGAACCAGGGGATCGAACTTGCGGAGTTTCCAAACGTGCAGCGCTGGTACAAGGCGGTCTCGGACCGTCCGGCCGTGCAGCGGGGTCTGGATGTGCTGAAAGACCGCCGCCGACCTCTGCTCGACCCCGGCAGCCGGGAGAACCTGTTCGGCGCCACCCAGACCGCGCGCCGCTAGCCCCTTAGTGCAAGGTTTCCTTGGCCAGATCCGGAAGCGGCAGCGCCATGATGCGCACGCCCTCCTGCTCCAGCGCCTGCGCCTCGGCGCGTGTTGCGACGCCGCGGATGCCGCGTTCGGGAACTTCCTTGTAGTGGATGCGGCGCGCCTCCTCGGCAAACCGCTCGCCGACGTCCTCGGTGGTCGCGATCACGTGCAGCGCGGCTTGCACGAACGCTGCCTGCAGGTGCGAGGGGCCGCGCGCTTCGGCCGGGGCCGCGGCAGCACCAGCCACGGGCGCGGGCGACCCCAGGTTCAACCGGGAAGCTGATGGCCGGCGACGCACCAGCGCCGACCCGCACAGGGGACAGCCGATCTTGCGAGCGTGCAGCTGAGCGTCGAATTCCTCCTGCGACGCAAACCATCCTTCGAACAAGTGATCCGCGTCACAGCACAGATCGAACACCTTCACCGGTCGTATCCCAGTTCGGATTGGTCAGAATAGCGCCTCACCGCTCACGCCCGATGTTCAGGTGCGTCGATCGCCGAGGCCAGCGCCAGGTGCCGGCCCAAGGCGGTGTGGTCCGCTCTCAGGGCCCTGGCCAGTTCCGCAAGGCGCGCCGCCGGCACGTTCTCGCCCGCCCCCTGTTCCAGTTCCTTCGCCAGCCCGGCCAGCCTGGACAGGCCCAGAGTCGCCGCACCGCCCTTGATCGAATGAGCCACTCGCTGCACCGACGATCGCTCGTCGCGTTCAGCCTGCACCACGAGGCGATTCACATCGGCCTCGTGCAGCTGCACGAACCGATTCAGCAGGCGCTCGTACACCTCCACGCTGTTGCCGACGAAAGCCAGGCCCGCCTCCACGTCCACCCCCGGCAGGCCCCGCAGATGCGCCGCCCTGTCGCCTGCATGTTTGTGCGGATTCGTCACCGGCACCGGCTCTCCGTCGAGGCGTGAAAGCCGATGGTACCGCGTTAGCCCTCCTTCGCCCTACGGGCTTCGGAGGGCAGGCCAGCCATCATCCCATGGGGTTCGGCCGGCAGGCCCGCCGTCGTCCCGCAGGGTTCGGCGGGCTTGCCCTCCGTAGCCTGCAGGGCGAAGGAGGGCTACCCATGCGAGAATCGCACGTGCGACCGTGGCGTAACTGGTAGCCGCAAGGGACTTGATGAATTGAGCATCGGCTGCGAAAGCTTCCGAGTGAATCCCGCCAAAGTCAGCGAACCCCCTGCGCGATGCGCGAGGCAACGCTGAGCGAAGCCCCGAGCGGGGAACGTGCAGAGACTTGACGACGGGGACCTAAGGCGCCCGGCTTGCAACCGGGGGCGCTATGGTCAAGGCAAAGTCCAGCCGACAAACGGGCCGATGCGGGGCCGGTACGGTCCGCAAGTGCGCGGCGGCGAAAGCCGTGGTTCGGATGAAAATCCCTGACCTTCGGGTGTGCGGGTTCGATTCCCGCCGGTCGCACCAAGGTCCCTTGTCCCGGAAGGAACAAGGCAAGCAAGGAGATCCTCGCCCCGGCCCCGCTGCAGGGACGCTGCGCGATCTTTTCGACCTGACTTGATGTTTTCGCCGCAACGCCCTTCATTCCGTTATTCGTTCCGCCAGCTGCTGCTCGTGGCATTTCTGCTGATCGCCGCCCTGCTCAGCGTGGCGTCGCTGCGAGGCCTGTATCTGCTGGAAAGTCTTCTGCGCCAGAGCAGCGATGGCGCGCGACAGGCCGTGGCCAGGACCGCCGACGCGCAGGTTCTGGCGGAGCGCACGGTCGCGATGGAGCGCGCAGCGCGCCAGTACCTCGTGCTGGAAGACCGCTCGCTGCTGCAGCGCTTCGACGACACCTCCCGCGACGCCGCTGCCGCGCTGGCGCGGCTGTCTGACACGGACATCCCGTCGAACCTGGTGCAGGATTGGCGCTCGGCCGAGGCGTTGATCGAATCGCAGCTGCACGGCTCCGAGGGTTCGTTGCGCGGCAGCGAAGCCACCATCACGTCCGCTTTTCGCGAGCTCGACAGCATCGACGGCGCGATCGCCGATCGGGTCCGGCTGGCCACGGAGGCGCGCAACCAGCTGCTGATGAACAAGCTGGACAGCGGGCGGGCGCAGCTGTGGCGACAGATCCTCGCCGCAATCGGCGTGACCGTCGCGCTGGCGTTCGTGTTCGGCCTGTGGCTGGCGCGGCCGTTGAAGCGGCTGGAAAAGGCCGTGGTCCGCCTCGGCGAAAACCGCTTCGACCAGCCGATCGACATCCGCGGACCGACCGACGTGCGCCTGGTGGGCCGGCGCCTGGAATGGCTGCGCCTGCGGCTGGCCGAGCTCGATTCGGACAAGGCCCGGTTCCTGCGTCACGTATCGCACGAATTGAAAACGCCGCTGGCAGCCTTGCGCGAAGGCGTATCGCTGCTCGAGGACGGGATCGCCGGCACGCTGAGCGGCAGTCAGCGCGAGGTCGTACGGATCCTGCGCCAGAACACCGCGCTGCTGCAGAGTCAGATCGAGGACCTGCTGCGATTCAACGCCGCGGCGTCGGAGGCGCGCCAGCTGGTGCGCCGGAGCACCGAGCTGACCGGCCTGGTCAAGGAACTGGTGGCCCAGCAGCGGCTGCAGTGGATGGCACGGCAGCTGCTGGTCGTGGTGCAGGGTGAGCCGCTGCAGGCCGAGGTCGACCCCGACAAGCTGCGCGCGGCGCTTGGTAACCTCCTGTCCAACGCCATTCGATTCAGCCCCGTGGGAGCCACCGTCCGTTTCTCGATCACCCATCTGCCCGAGCGTGCCTGCATCGACATCCAGGATGAAGGTCCTGGCGTCGCCGCCGCCGACCGGGCGCGCATCTTTGAGCCCTTTTACCGGGGCGAGCGGCAGCCCGTCGACGCGCCGCGCGGCAGCGGCATCGGCCTGTCGATCGTGCACGAGTACGTCACGGCGCACGGCGGCCAGGTCGCGCTGCTCGATGATGGCCCGGGCGCCCATTTCCACATCGAACTGCCCCATGCCGGTTAGACCGCTGAACCACGTCCAGATCGGGCGGCGACTGTGCGCCTGCGGCGCGCTGTGGGTGGCTGCCGCGTGCGCTCCGCTTAAACCCGCGCTGCAGCCCCCGCCGGCGCCTGCGGTCCCGGCCGCCGCGCCGTCTCCGGCTCCGCCACCTGCTCCGGCTCCGGTGCCCGAACCCGTGGCGCAGCCGCCAGCCGAGCCGGTCGATTCGGCTGACCTGGCCGCTCGCCGGCTGCTCGCCTGCCACGAGCGGCTGCGCCAGATGTCGCCTGCCGACCTGTCCGCCGAGATCACCAGACTGGGCGCGCTGGCCGCGTCCGCCAATCCGTCGGACCCACCGGACGATGTGCTGGCGCTGGTCCTGGCTCTGGCCCAGGAGCACGGACCTGGCGACCTGGCTCGTGCCGCGAACCTGCTCGACTCGCTTCAGCAGCGCGCGTACCCCAATCCGCAGCCCTGGCAGCCGCTGGCGCGTCTGCTGGCGGCGCGCATTGCCGAGGAACGGCGCCTCGAAGACGAGCTGGATCGCCAGATGAGCCAACGCCGCGACACTCAGCGCGCGATTCAGCAATTGACCGAGAAGCTGGAGGCGTTGAAGGCCATCGAGCGCAGCATGACTGCGCGTCCGGCCGCAAGCCCGCCAGCCGGACCCGGATCGCCACCCGCCGAAGCGGCCCCACCGCCGCCGCCCAAGGCGCCCTGAACGACGCAGGGGCCGACCACTCCATAGGCACAGCAACGATGGCGAACCTGCTGCTGGTCGACGACGACGCCGATCTTCTGAAGCTGCTGTCGATGCGCTTGAGCGCGGCCGGCCACCGCGTGACCGCGGTCGAATCGGCCGAGGCGGCGTTGACCCAACTGGCGGTGGCCCGGCCACAGTTGGTTGTGAGCGACGTGCGGCTGCCTGGACGCGATGGTCTGGCGCTGTTCGACGAGATCCGGGCGCGTTACCCTGCCCTGCCGGTGATCCTGCTGACCGCCCACGGCACGATCCCCGACGCGGTCGAGGCCACCTCGCGCGGCGTCTTCAGCTACCTGACGAAGCCTTTCGACGGCAAGGCGCTGCTCGACAAGGTCAATCAGGCGCTCGCGCTGCCGGCGCCGGAGCCGCATGCGCAAACGGGCGACGAGGCCTGGCGCGCGGCCATTGTCAGCCGCTCCAACTGCATGGCAGACCTGCTGGCCGAAACCAAGATGGTCGCGGCCTCCGACGCGAGGGTGCTGATCAGCGGTGAAAGCGGCACCGGCAAGGAGTTGCTCGCGCAGGCGATTCACCGCGCCAGCGCGCGCTCGGGCAAGCCGTTCATCGCGGTCAACTGCGGCGCGATTCCGGAGGCATTGCTGGAGTCCGAGCTGTTCGGTCACGTGAAAGGATCGTTTACCGGTGCCCTGGCGAACTACCGCGGCCTGTTCGTGACAGCCGACGGAGGAACGCTGTTCCTGGACGAGATCGGCGACATGCCGCCTGCGCTGCAGGTCAAGCTGCTGCGGGTCGTTCAGGAGCGCTCGGTCCGACCGGTCGGCTCGGGCCAGTCGGTCCCGGTCGACGTGCGCATTCTGTCGGCAACCAATCGCGATCTGGACTCGGCCATGGCCGAGGGACAGTTTCGCGAGGATCTGTACTACCGCCTCAATGTGGTGTCGCTGCGATTGCCCCCGTTGGGCGAACGGCGCGAAGACATCCCGCTGCTGGTCAACCACTTCCTGGCGCGCCTGAGCGAAAAATACGGCAAGCGCTTCAACGGCTTTGCGCCCGACGCGATGAAGGCGCTGACCACCGCCAGCTGGCCTGGCAACGTGCGCCAGCTGCATAACGTGGTCGAGCAGGTTTGCGCGCTGACCACGACGCCTCTGATTTCGCTGGCGCTGGTGCAGCGCGCTCTGCGCGTGCCCACGATGGAAGTGCTGAGCTACGCGGAAGCGCGTCAGCGTTTCGAGCGTGACTACCTGGTCGGACTTCTGAAGCTCACCGACGGCAACGCGGCCGACGCCGCGCGGCTGGCCGAGCGCAACCGCACCGAGTTCTATCGGTTGCTCCAGAGGCACGGCCTGACGCCCGGGCAATTCCGGGCCGGGCCTCCTGTCGCCGATTAGAGACGGGCCGGGAAGCCTGCCCGCTCAAGGGTTTGCGGTCGATGGGCGGGCGCGGGCGTCGCTGCATAGCGACAAAACAGCCGGGGACCGCCCGGTTCCCGGCGAGGTTGGTCCGCGTACCCGCCGCAAATCATTGATATGAACCACTTTTTTTATTGGCACGTGATTTGCTTCCAACCCCCTGTCACGATTGAGTCACGCCGCGCTGCGACACGGCGCCGGTTCCTCCTTGCATTTATCTCAGCTGGCCACGAACACGGCGATTCGAAGCAAGGCCCCTTGGGCTGCGGCCGTTGCGGGCGTGGTCCTGTGCACCCACATCGATCCGGCCCACGCGTTCGGCTTTGACGAGGTCGCGCAGCGGGCGCGCTTGCTGGCGTCCGAGCCTTACGTGGCGCAAAGCGCCCAAGTGCCGGAGGAGTTGAAGGCGGTCGGCTACGACCAGTATCGCGACATCCGCTTCAGGCCGGAAAAGGCGCTCTGGCGCGCCCAGGGCCTGCCGTTCGAGCTGCAGTTTTTCCATGTCGGTCAGCCCCAGACGCAGCCGGTAACCGTCAACGAAGTGGCGGGACAGGCAATGCGGCGGATCGGGTTCGACTGGCGCAACTTCGACTACGGCAAGAGCGGGCTGTCGCCTCAGCACTGGGGGGACCTGGGCTTTGCCGGCTTTCGGGTGCACACCGCGCTGAACTCGGCGTCTTACAAGGACGAGCTGGTGGTGTTCCTGGGCGCCAGCTACTTCCGCGCGCTGGGCAAGGGGCAGCGCTACGGATTGTCGGCGCGCGGGCTCGCGATCGACACCGTCGGTGGCCAGGGCGAAGAGTTTCCGCGCTTCGTCGAGTTCTGGGTCGAGCGCCCATCTGCGCGGGCCAGCGCGGTGGTGATCCATGCCCTGCTCGATTCACCGCGCGCCACCGGCGCCTACCGCTTCAGCGTGCTACCCGGCCAGGACACCGTGATCGAGGTGAAAGCGCGCCTGTACCTGCGCGCCCGCGTGGCCACGCTCGGCGTGGCACCGCTCACCAGCATGTTTCTGCACGGCGCCAACCAGCCCCGAGCGGGTGATTTCCGCCCCGAGGTGCACGATTCCGACGGGCTGATGGTCGGCGGCGACGGCCAGTGGCTGTGGCGCCCTTTGGTCAACCCGACCCATCCGCTCGTGACCTCGTTTGCCGTGCGAGAGCTCACAGGCTTCGGCTTGATGCAGCGCGACCGCAGCTTCGCCAGCTATCAGGACACCGAGACGCGCTACGAGCAACGGCCCAGTTGCTGGATTTCGCCCGAGGGCAGCTGGGGGTCCGGCCGCGTCGAGTTGGTGCAGCTGCCCACGCCCTACGAGGCCAACGACAACATCGTCGCGTATTGGGTGCCCGACCACGTTCCTGCGCCGGGCCAGGCCCTGGACATCGCCTATCGGATGCGCTGGCAAGGCGACCGCCAGCAGCGTCCGCCGTCGGGCTGGACCGTGCAATCGCGTCTTGGCCATGGGTTCCTTCCGGGTGGCAAGGAACCCGACGCGCGCGATCTGCAGTACGTCGTCGATTTCGACGGCCCGGCGCTGCGCGGCCTGCCGGCTGGTGCAGCCGTGGACGCGGTAGTGACGGCCGGCGATGGCGCCCGCGTCGTCGAGCACAACGCCTATCGCAACCCTGCCACAGGCACCTGGCGCATGACCGTACGCGTCGATCGAGTCGAACCATCACAACCCCTCGAGCTCCACGCTTTTCTCCGCCATCGGGACACCGTACTGACCGAGACATGGACTGCGATCATCCCTTCCAGCTGAACAACGCCGCAGGCGCCGTGGGACGTGGCGCGCAGCGCGCGCGCGCTGCAAGACCCGCAGCCAGCGGCCCGCCGCTGAACCGCGGCTCGATGGTGGCGCGGCCGTGGCGCGGCTTTGCCCTGAGCGTGCTGGACGCCGTGCGGGCCGGGTCGACCGCGCTGGTCCGCTGGCCGGCGCCGCAGCGCAGGGCCGATGCCGCGGCTGCTTCCGCGGCCGCACCGCGCCCGGCCTGGCAGCGTGCCGCTTCGCGCCGCCGCGCCGCGCTGGTCGCTTTGATCGTGTTGTCCGCCGGCACGGCGACCGTAACGCTGGCGCATTTGCTGCCGGCGCATCCCGGCGGGTGGCTGCGCCTGCTTCAGATCGGGCTGTTCGGCCTGTTGTTCGCGTGGGTGTCAGCGGGCTTCTTCACGGCGGTCATGGGCTTGTGGGTGCTGTGGCGCGGCGACCCGCACGCGATGTCGGCCGCATCGGTCCGCAACCTGCCCATCAGCGAGCAGGCGCGCACCGCGATCATCATGCCGATCTGCAACGAGCAGGTGTCCGCCGTGCTCGCCGGTCTGCGGGCCACGTGCGAGTCGCTGGCGGTCACCGGCGCGGCGCACCTGTTTGATGTCTTCCTGCTGTCCGATTCGAACGACCCCGGCATTCGCGCCGACGAGGCGGCCGCCTGCGCCGCGCTGCGCGACGAATTCGGCACCCGTGCGCACATCTATTACCGCTGGCGGCGCCGCCGCACCCGACGCAAGGCGGGCAACGTGGCCGATTTCTGCCGGCGCTGGGGGCGTGACTACCGGTACATGGTCGTTCTGGACGCCGACAGCGTGATGAGCGGCGAGTGCCTGATGCAACTGGTGCGCCTGATGGAGGCCAATCCACGCACCGGCATCTTGCAGACGGCGCCGCTCGCCTGTGGCCTGACGACGTTGCACGCCCGCTCACAGCAATTTGCCGGGCGCGTGGCCGGCCGTCTGTTTACCGCCGGCATGCAGTACTGGCAGCTGGGCGAGTCGCACTACTGGGGGCACAACGCGATCATCCGCATCGCACCCTTCATGCAGCACTGCGCGCTGGCGCCGCTGGCAGGACGTGGCGGCTTGAGCGGCGAGATCCTGTCGCACGATTTCGTCGAAGCCGCGCTGATGCGGCGCGCCGGCTACCACGTGTGGCTGGTGCACGACCTGTACGGCAGCTACGAGCAGCAGCCGCCCAACCTGATGGAAGAGCTTCAGCGCGACCGCCGCTGGTGCCAGGGCAACCTGCAGAACGCGCGGCTGATCACCGAACCGGGGTTGCACGGCGTGCACCGCGCGATGCTGCTGACCGGCGCATTTTCTTACCTGTCGGCCCCGCTGTGGCTGGCCTTCGTAATGCTGGGGGCCTGCTTGTGGGTCTTCGGCGCCACTCCGACCTTCGCCTCGTTGCGCGATGTGCCGCGCGAGCTGGCCGCGCTGTGGCTCGGCACGACGATGATGCTGGCGCTGCCCCGCCTGATGGGGGTGCTCGCCATCGTGATGCGGCACGAGCAAAGCGGGTATGGCGGCACCGGCGCGCTGGTGCGGGGCACGCTCCTGGAGGGCGCTCTTTCGGTGCTGCAGGCGCCCGTGCGGATGATCGCGCACACGCTGTTCGTCGTGGCGGCGTTGACGGCGCTGAAGCTCGAGTGGAAATCGCCTTCGCGCGAAGCCACGGAGATCGCCTGGAGCGAGGCTGCGCGCCGCTTCGGTTTGATCGGCGCAGGCGCCGCTGCGGTGGCCGGCTGCGGGCTGCTGCTGCAGCCCCAGGCCATCGTGCTGCTGCTGCCCACGGGCCTGCCGCTGCTGCTGGCGGTGCCGCTGACGGTGCTGACGAGCCGCCCGAGCCTTGGCCAGCGCCTGCTGGCCAGGCGCCTGCTGGTCACGCCCGAGGAGCTTTCGGCCCCGGCTGTTTTGAGGGCGGCGCCGAGCTGATCGGCTCGTTATCGAAACAGCGCATCGAGCTGGTCGTGGCTCGGTGTGGCGTCGCCGAATGCCTCGAAGCGACCCTGCTCCGCGATCAGCCTGGCCGATCGGATGAACCCGCCCCAGGCGGCGCGTGCCAGCGCGCCGCCGACACTGATGCGCCGCACGCCGAGCTCGGCGATCTGCCCTACGGTCATTTCGCTCGGATAACCGACCAGCAGATTGACTGGTTTCGGGGAAACGCCCGCCACCACGGCGGTGATCTGATCGCGGCTGCGGATGCCCGGGGCATACAGGCAGTCGGCTCCCGCCTGTGCATAGGCCCGCAGCCTGGCGAGCGTCTCGCTCAGATCGGGCCGGCCCACCAGGAAGCATTCGGCGCGGCCCACCAGCAGCACATCGCCCCCGGAACGGTCGATCGCGTCCCGCGCCGCGCGCAGACGGGCAACCGCCGTGTCGAGGTCATACAACGGCTTCGCGGAGTCGCCGGTCGAGTCTTCGATCGACAGCCCGGCGATCCCGGTGTCGACCGCCAGGCGCACGCTTTCGCCAACGTCCCTCGGTTCCTGCCCGAAGCCGTTCTGGTAGTCCGCGTTGATCGGTATGTCCGTCGCCGTCACGATCTGGCGCAGATGCGACAGCGCCACCTCGCGCGAGATGCCACCGTCCGGACGGCCTTGCGACCAGGCAAAGCCCGAACTGGTCGTGGCCAGCGCCTTGAAGCCGAGGGACTGCAGGAAGCGAGCGCTTCCGACGTCCCACGGGTTGGGAATCACGAAGCACCCGCTTCGATGCAACTCGAAGAAGGTGCGGCGCTTGTCGGAAATCCCGGGTCGTTGTGCGAGCATTGGGCTGGCTCCTGACAGGTTCGGTGTCGGCCCGATTCTGCACCCTCCTTCGCCCTACCGGGCTACGGAGGGCAGGCCCTGCGTCCGCCCTGCGAGCGAAGGAGGGTCAGCAGCCATAGCCCGTGCATGGCGGCGGCGCCGCGCTCATCATCACCGCGTCGATGCGACCGAAGACCCCGTCCACCTGATTGGTGGGTCCGGCGGTGTAGAACAGCGAACTGGCCGCCTGGTTGTTGGAACCGTTTCCGAAGGCCAGGGCCCACAGGCCTGGCACAACGAGCTTGTTGCCGCTGGCCAGGGTAACGGAACCCATGGATTGCCCGCTGACGGGATCGAAACTGTTGATGGCGCCGTCGCCGAAATTGCCGATCAGCAGCATGTTGGCGACCGCGCCGAATCCGGCCGGCGCCACCGCTATCCCCCAAGGCGCATTCAGCACCCCGGCCGAGGCAAAGCGCTTGACCAGCGTGCCGTTGTTGTCGAACACGTTGACGTACCCAAGTCCGGCACCCAGGGTCTCGTCATGTGCCGTTGCGTCCTGCTTGGCGTAGGTGACCCACAGCTGATTGTTGAGCTCCACGATGTTGAACGGCGCAAAACCGGCCGGAATCATCGGGTCGGCAAACGTTCCCGACAAGGTCACCTTGTGGAACTGCGTGTCGAACACGTCGATCTTGGCGTTGTGCAGATCGGTGGCGTACAGGTGGTTCGCGGTGCCGTTGTTGGCCAGCGCCAGTCCCTTGTACACGGCGCCACCGGCCCCATCGTCGTACGCGACGGTCGCGGACGAGCCGCTCACCGTTTGTGCCCAGGCGGTGATCGTTCCGCCTTCCCCGGAATAAATGAACTGTGCGGGGGCGGAACCGGTGGTCGTGGTAATCACGAAGTCGTTCGTGCCGTTGAAGACCTGACCGGTGGGATTCGCCGGTCCGTTGATGCCGGCCGGGAAACTGACGACCAGCGCTTGCGGAGTGCCGCTGCCGTCGTACAGGGTCGCCTTGTTGCTGTTGTTATCGGCTACCCAGAAGGGGCCTCCCGGCGCAGCCGCCAGGCCCCACGCGTTCTGCAGGTTGCTGTCGGTATGCGCGGCGGCGATGACGCCGTCCGACACCAGGGCCGCATCCGTCAGCGCGGTCGCCATCTGGGGCGTGGCCGAACTGCCCCCACCGCCACCGCCCCCGCATGCGCCCAGCGTCAGGACGCAGGCGACGCCGACGACCCTTGGTACGATTGCATGTCGCAAATTCATGGCTGTAATCTCCCTTGAGGACGACCAATGTCAGCAAGGTGAGTGCCACGCCCTCGTGAGACGGTTCATCGCAACAAGGACGGATGCCTCGCGCATACGGGATGCGACGCGTTGAACCAACCTGGCGCTGCCGGACACCAACGCGCAGCCGCCAGGGCATCAGCCGGCGCGCAACGAAGGCGCCGCGGATCGTGCAAGTTCAAGCTGCGAAGGAATCTGAGCCATGTCTGCCAAACCGACCAGGATCCCGGGACCCGACCATCCGATCATCCTCACGGCGAACCCTCTGCGGGTTGTCGTGTCGGTCGGTGGACGAACCGTCGCCGACACCCGCGCGGCGCTGACGATGCGCGAGTCGACCTACCCGGCGGTGCAGTACATCCCGCGCAAGGACGTCGACATGTCGCTGCTCGAACGGTCGAGCCACGCCAGCTATTGCCCTTACAAGGGCGACTGCGCGTACTACAGCATTCCTGCGGGCGGGGCGCGCTCGGTCGATGCGGTGTGGACGTACGAGACGCCCTATCCGGCCGTCGCGCAGATCAAGGAGTACCTCGCGTTCTATCCGGATCGCGTCGACGCGATCACGGAACAAGGCACGGCCTGATTGGACGCAACCGGCGCGTCGTTGGACTCAGACTCCTGCGAGCGCTGTCCTAGCGCTTGCGCCAGACGCTCGCCAGCCACGGCTGCTGCTGGCGCGGCAACCCCGTGGGCCGATAGTAGTGTTCGAGCTCCACGAACGCGGCATCGGACAGATAACGGCGCCAGGCTGCCAGATCGTGGTACGCCCCATAGCGGCCGCGGTTCCAGCCCTCCTCGTTGGCGCCATGCGGGTTGGAGCTGAACAGAACACCGTCGCGCTTCAACGCGGCATGCAACTGCCGCAAGACGCGCGGCAGTTCCTGGGACGGTACGTGAAACAGTGAGGCATTGGCGAAGATCCCGTCAAAGCGCTCGTCAGGCAGATCAAGCTTGAGAAAATCCTGCTGCCACACCTCGCAACCCGAGTCGGCTCGCGCCATCGCGGCGAATTCAGCGACTGCTTCCAGGCCGATCGCCGCGTGGCCCAGGCCGGTCAGGGTCTTCAGGTCGCGCCCGGGTCCGCAGCCAAGATCGAGAATGACAAAGGGCGGTTCACCGCGGATATGGCGCAGCAGTGCATCGATGTTCTGGCTCACGTCGTGATCGCGCGTGCCCGCGCGAAACTCCTCGGCGCGCTGCTCGTAGTGCGCCAGCGTCACGGCGACGATCCGGTCCAGGTCCTGCGCCTCGAGAGGCTTTGCAGCCATGGCCGGGATCATTTCTTCAGAAGCGGGTGGTCTTTCGGCAGTTGCTTCGAGTACCAGATCGCGAGCTTGTGTCTGAGGGTCTTTTCGGCAACCTGATCCTCCGGCAGCGGCTGGATCTGCTTGTCGTAGACCAGGAGTCGGTAGATGTACAGGAGCTTTTCACTGGCCGAATCGGTGGCCTCGAATTGCACGACGCCTCGGCCTTCGGCGTATTTGACGCCCGCGAGCATCGCTTCCTTGAACAATTCCGCTTCGTGTTTCAGCTTCAACGAGACTCCCGCCCCGACGAGTGACGATCGACATGGCACGCGCTAACCGGCTTTGCGGATTTCGAGCGCCATATAGACCACATTCTGCAACGGATTGCCGTAGTACGCGGCAATCTGCTTGAACCCCAGGCCGCGATACACGGCGCGCGCAGCGGCCATGCCGTCAAGCGTATCGAGCAGCATTCGTTTGTATCCGATGGTCCGCGCGGCATCGATCGCGGCGCGGGCAAGACGAAGCCCGAGGCCGGAGCCACGCGCATCGTTGCGCAGGTACAGGCGCTTCATTTCACAATCGTCGGGGGAAAAGCGGCGCACGCCGACACAGCCGACGTGGTCGTCACCGCGGCGCGCCAGGATCAGGCAGCCGGACGGTGGCCCGTACATCGTGTCCAGCGACTCCAGCTCGGAAGCAAAGCCTTGAAAGCACAGATCGACTCCGAGCTGCTCGGCGTACTCGACGAAGAGCGCGCGAGCGCTCGCATACTCGGCCTCGGAGCGGGCTTGCACCAGCGTGGCGGGCGTCATCATCGAAAAATCCGGCAGGCAGGGCTCCCAATCGGCATTTTCTCCGATCGGGATGCGTGAATACAAGCGACCGCGCGGAGCAGCCGCCGGCGCTCGAAGATTTTGCGACCTCGCCACGCGGGCCACTGACCGGCCCGCACGCCGTGCCGCGGCAGGCAAAAGCGCGTTGGCGGACGCCCCGGCTTTCCGGCTGTCCCGGAATCTTCGAGGCCTGTCGCCCGGATCTGCACTTGATCGCATTGCGCCGATAAACGGCTGCGATGGCGCTACGCTTTGAACGGTTGTCACCGGTTTTCGGGAGGAGCCGATGTCTGAGAGCGACGAACTTGCCAAATTGGGAGATCTGCATCAACGCGGTGTGCTGTCCGACGACGAATTCGCCCGTGCCAAGGCGCGCGTGCTCAGCGGCGCTGCGGGTACGAGTTACACGCGAGCCGCGGTCGGTGGGATCAATGCTTTGCGCCGCAGTCGATACGAGCGATGGCTGGGCGGCGTGTGTGCGGGTATCGGTCAGGTCACCGAAACGCCCGCCTGGGTCTGGCGACTTCTTTTCACGTTGCTCGTGCTGTGCGCCGGTACCGGCGTACTTCTGTACGTGCTGCTGTGGCTGTTGGTACCGCTGGAGCCCGCGCAGGTAAGTGCCGGTCAGCAGGCCCCCTGACGCGGCCATTGCGCCGCTTCGGCCGCACCGGGTCGGGGCGTGAGCGCATTGCGCAAGCGCAGTCGAAATCGGCGGGACAGCGCGCCTTGATATCGAAGAGTGCCACGGCTGGCAGGCATCCCTGACGCCAATCCTTGGGAGGCCGGGCGCTGCGCGACGCTATCGCCGACAAAGCTGTGACCCGCAATTTGACCTGCGTCAACGTGCCTCACGCGTTCCCACGTTCGGATGATTTGATTCCCGCGCGAGACCTTCACAATGGGGCAAACCAGGCGGAAGCGGTAAGACAGATGGATGCGGTCGATCGGGGCTTGACCACCAGTGACAATTCGGTGGACGCGGCGTGGGGCGCGTTGTGCGCGGAGCTCGAAGCGACCGTGATGACCGTCGCCAGCAAGTTCGCGCGAACTGCGCAGGCGCACCTTTCGTTTACGGAAGTGCATCACCTGGCAGAGCTGGTCGACCTGGCCGAAGATGGTCAGCCTCTGAACGGCCGGCTCGTCGAATTTGCCACGCAGTGCCTGACGCAAGTGGTGGAGCGTGCCGTCCGAACGCGCTTCCGCCCGAAATACTTCAGCGAGCACAGGTGCCTGAACACCCTGTGGGAGCAGGCAAGCGGCAACCGCAGGCGCAGGCCCGCCACGGCGCAGCACTATCAGTAAAGACCGAACGCGCTCGCCCTGAGCAGGATCAGGGCGACAGTGGCCCGACGTCCCGCCGCGCTGGATGAGGTCGGTCGGATTCATTCACCGGACTTCGTCCGCATGGGTTGAATTGTCAGCGGGCGTGCCCGACGGGTGCACGTGCCCTTGTCCCGGCGCGCCCGGATGGTGGTGAAGCTCAGGATCTTCGGCCGCCGCGGCGATCAGCCGCTCGTACTGTTCGGGCGACAGGTCGGGTAGCTTGCGGAGGAATGCCACGATGTCCCACAGTTGCGCGTCACCGTGGCTTGCCCATGAGGGCATGCCCGTCATCTTGATGCCGTTCTTCACGATCCAGAAAAGCTCGCCGGCCGAGTAGCGCCGGGTCACTTCCCTTAGGCGGGCAGGCTTGGGCGACAGTCCGTGCGCCAGGTCGCTCTCGGAAGCGCCCGGCGCGCCATGGCAGCCTGCGCAATGGGCCGCGTAGTGGCCGGCCCCGGCGAGGATCCGTTGCTCCTCGTCGAGCACGGAAGGCGGCGTGAGGCCAGCGGCATGCGCCTTGATCGAGCGCTCGCGGGCAGTCCGGAAGACCCAATCGATGAGGGTCCAATGGGGATCCGTCGCCGCGACGCTCACCACGCCTGAATAGATCAACGCGACGGCACCGGCGCAGGTAAAAAGTCCAATCGTGACGGCAAGAACAATGAGAAGTCGGGTTGTCCTGGTCACGAAGAAAGCGTACCACTACCACTCGTTCAGCCCAAGGTGAAAACGCATCATCATTTCCGTGCTCGCCTTACCCTGCCCCGCTTGCTTCGCCCGTCCGCTTCAAACATCGTGACTGGCGGAGCCGTCGCGAAAAGCTGTCAGCACGTCCGCAACGACACGGTCACGCGCAGGCCGGGCGCATTGTCGGAAAGGTCCAGCCTCGCGTCGTGCAACGTCGCCACGGCGGCCGCGAGGCTGAGCCCCAGGCCGCTGCCCGACGTGGTGCGGCTGGTTTCCAGCCGGAAAAATCGCTGCAGCACCTTGCCTCGCAGCGCTTCGGGAATTCCCGGTCCGTTGTCGGCGACGCTGACTTCCACCGCATCGGAACGGCGCTGCGCGACGCACGCCACGCGCGCCCCGGGTGGACAATGCCGTGTTGCATTCTCGACCAGATTCGCAAACAACTGCATCAGCAGCTCGCGGTCGCCTCGAGTCGTCAGATCGCCCTCGATGGTTTCCTGCAACTGCTGGTCTTTTTCCTCCAATGCCGGCCGGTAGACCTCGAGCACGGTGTGCAGCAGGTCGCTCACATTGACCTGCTTGAACCCGGCCTTGCGCGCCCCGCTTTCGATCTGTGCGATGCGCAGCAGCGCGCTGAAGATCTCGAGGATGCCATCGATGTCGTGACCGGTGGCATCCAGTACCGTCCGCAGGGTGCCGGGGTCGACACTGGGCCGTTGGGCCAGCTCCAGGCGTTGCCGCAGGCGCGTCAGCGGCGTGCGCAGATCGTGCGCAATATCCGTGGTGACCTGACGCAGGTCTTCCATCAGCGTCTGAATGCGGTCCAGCATGGCGTTGAGGCTGACGGCCAGATGGTCGAATTCGTCGCCGCTGTCGCGCACCGGAATACGTCGTTGCAGGTCTCCGTTGACGATGTCGCGGCTGGTCTGGCTCACCGTTTCGATCCTGCGAAGCAGACCCATGCTCATGATCGCGCCGCCGGCCAGCGCCAGCAGCAAGGCCACCGCCGCGCCGCCCAGAAATAAGCGCCTGACCATCTCTCCCATCTCGTGAACCTGAAGCGTGCTTGATCCGACGAACAGATACCCCTGCGGAACTTCGACACCTCGGCCTCGCAGGGCCGAAAAGGCATTCTGTTTCTGTCTGGCCTGCCCGCCCCATTCCCGGATGCCGACGACCGCCTCCGTGGCCGGCAGGTTGCCAGCCAGCACGTTGCCCGACGGCGCCTGCAGCAGGTAATAGAAACCGGGCGAATGACTGATCAGACCCTGGATCGTCGCCTGCAAGCCTCCAGGCGCGGACGACTCCGGATCGGCGAGGATCTCCGCGATTTCGCTGGCTACGCTCGCGTCGATCTGCTGATCCATAAACCGGGTGGTTGCCCAGAAAACCACGCCGAACAGCAGCAGGAAGCTCACGCCGGTGAGGATGGCGTACACCAGGGTGAGCCGGAAGCTCGAAGTGCGGACTAGCCTAGGCAGATGCACGGAGACAATAGCCTGCGCCGCGCACGGTGTGAATCAACGGGCGGGCACGCCCCTTGTCGATCTTGCCGCGCAGCCGGCTGATGTGGCTCTCGACCACGTTGGTGTGCGGGTCAAAGTGAAAGTCCCACACGTTCTCCAGCAGCATCGTGCGAGTCACCACCTGGTCGGCGTGCCTTAGCAAGTATTCCAGCAAGCGAAACTCGCGCGGTTGCAGGTCCACTTCCTCGGTGCCCCGGCGGACCGTGCGCGCGAGCAGGTTCATCTCCAGATCTGCCACCTTGAGCGTCGACTCCTGCGCCGCGCGGCGTGGGCGGCGCCCGAGCGCCGCGACGCGCGCCGCCAGCTCCGAAAAGGCGAATGGCTTGACCAGATAGTCATCAGCCCCCGCGTTAAGACCGTCGACGCGGTCGTCGATGCCCCCCAGAGTCGTCAGAAACAGCACCGGTGTGCCGACGCCGCCCCCCCGCAATGTGCGCAAAATGGCCAGGCCATCGAGCCGGGGCAGCATCCGATCGACGATCAGCAGGTCCCAGTCCTCGCCGGCCGCGCGGAACAGGCCGTCGCGGCCGTCGGACGCGACGGCCACGTTGTGCCCCTCTTCCTGCAGGCCCTGCAGTACGTAATTTGCCGTCTCCGCATCATCCTCGACGACCAGGATCTTCAGGGCGCACTCCCGACGAATTTCGATCGCTTATCTAACCGTCGCGAAAAACGCCTGTCAAGTTGCGGTTTGGTAATGTTGCGTCCAACGGGCGGTGAGGTGACGGGCGCTAGCCTGCAGGAACCATGCGCCTGATTATCCTAATTGCCGAACGCTGCCGGCGCGGCGCGGCCGCCCTGATGCTCGGCGTGCTCGGCGGCTGCGCCAGCTATGCGCCGCTGCCGCTGAACAAGAGCGCGGCGCTTTCGGATCGCGCCGACGAGCTGGTCCATGAGGCCCAGCCGCTGCCGGGGCAGCTCGGCATGGACGACGTCGCCCTGCTGGCATTGCGCAACAACCCGGATCTGGTTGCCGCGCGCGCCCAACGGGGCCTGGCGCAGGCGCAGATTCTTGCTGCCGGGATCGCGCCCAATCCTTCGCTCAATGGCAGCTACGCTTTCGTGCTTGGCGGGCCCGGTACCACCGCCGCGCTTGCCGCCGGTCTGAGCCAGGACCTGAAATCGCTGATAACGCTCTCCTCCCGGCGCGCTGCCGCCGGCCACGCTGCGGGCCAGATCGATGGCAGGCTGTTGTGGCAGGAGTGGCAAACCATTGCCAAGGCGCGCCTGCTGGCGGTGGATCTGGTGGAAGGCGAAAAGCAGCGGCGCCTGCTCGAGCAGAATGCAGCCCAGCTGCAGGATCTTCTGTCACGCAACCGCGATGCGCTTGCCCAGGGCGATACGACGCTCACCGCACTGGTACCCGACTTGAGCGCCGCGGCCGCCGCGCGCAAGCAGCTCGACGATCTGCAGCGCCAGCAGCAGATGCGCCGGCGCGATCTGAACGTCCTGCTTGGCTTGTCTCCCGTCGCTCCGCTGCGACTCGCCGAGCGCATGGATCTGCCGGTGGTTGATCCTGCCGCCGTGCAGCAGGCCGTGCCGAGCCTGGCCGACCGACGCCCCGATCTGGTCGCATTGCAGCTCGGCTACCGGTCGCAGGAAGACAAGGTGCGCGGTGCCATCCTGGCCCAGTTCCCGATGCTGTCGCTCGGAATCACCGGCGGCCACGACAACACCGACGTGCGGTCGCTCGGCCCTCAGACCACGATCGACCTGCCCGTCTTCGACCGTAATCAAGGCAACATCGCAGTCGAGACCGCGACACGCCAGCAACTGCACGACGAGTTCACGGCCCGACTGGCAACGGCGAAGGCCGAGGTACAGAGTCTGCTCGCCGACATGGCGCTGCTGCAAAACCAGTTGATCTCCAAACAGCCACAGCTCGCCGAGCTGGAACGGGCCGTCGAGCGCGCGCAAAGCGCCTATGCGGCCGGCGATCTGGACGAGCGCACCTACGTCGATGTGCTGTCGGCGCGCAATGCCAAGCAACAGGAGATCCTCGGCATCGAGCAGACATTGCTGGAACAGCAGATTGCGGTGGCGACCCTGATCGGCGCCGGCATGCCGCCGGTGACGATTGCCGCCCAGGAGACCAAACAATGAACAGCCGATATATCGCTGCCGCTTTCGTCTGGATGGTTCTGCCGGTCGCCGGGTGGGCAGCGCCGGCAGCCGGCGCCGCCGGATCACCGAGCGTGCTGGTTTCGACGCAAACACCGGTGTCGGGCTCGATACCCGACACCCTGACCGCCTACGGGACCGCCGTGCCCGCGATGAACGGGGGCATGACGCTGAGCGTGCAAAGCGACGGGCGCGTTCTGCAACTGTTCGTCACCCCGGGAGAAGCCGTGCGCACGGGTCAGAGGCTGTTGGAGTTCGAGATCTCCGCGGCGGCCCGCAGCAACTATGAGCAGGCGACCTCGACCGTCGAGCTGGCACGGGAGGAGCAAACCCGCACTGCGCGGCTTTTCTCGCAGCAGCTTGCCACCCGGGACCAGGTGGCCAGGGCCGACAAGGCAGTGGCCGATGCCCAGGCGGCGCTCAGGGCCCTCGAACGCGAGTACGGCGGCAAACCGCGCCAGACTCTGCTCGCTCCGTTCGATGGCGTAGTCGGCACAATGCCCGTCGCGCAGGGTGTCCGCGTGCAACCCGGGACCCCGTTGATCACGCTGACCCGGACGGGCGGCCTGGTCGTCACAGTCGGCGTCGAGCCGGCGCAACGAGCTCGCTTGCGGACAGGCCAGCCGGCACAGGTAGAAGCGATCAACGGCGCGGATCCCGCGCAGAGTGGCCAGATCGCACGCATCGATCACGTGCTCAATCCGACCACGCGCCTGGTGGACGCCGACGTCGCCGTGCCAGGGGCGCTCCTGCAGGGCCAGGCGTTTCGCGTGCGCATCGAGGTTGGGCGGATCAAAGGCTGGCTGCTGCCGCGCGACGCGGTGCTCAGCGACCAGGACGGCGCGTACGTGTTCCAGGTGGCCAATGGCGCGGCGGTTCGCGTCGCGGTGAAGCTGCTCGGCGGCGACGACACCACCTCGGTGGTCGACGGCCCTGTCGATGCGCACCGGCCGGTCGTCACACAAGGCAACTATCAATTGAACGACGGCATGGCCGTACGCCAGGGCGACGCCGGTCCGCCAGGCGCCCCTGCCCAGGCGCGCGACCGTACGGGCCGAGGCCTGGCGTTGCGCTCCAGCGGTGGCGGCTTATGAATTTCGTCGGCGCTCTCGAAGAGCACGCCCGCTCGATCGTCGTCGTTGCCCTGGCACTGGTCATCGCCGGAATCGTCGCGGCGATTTCACTGCCCGTGGGCCTGTTCCCGCAAGTGTCCTTTCCGCGCGTGGTCGTGGACGTTGCCTCCGGCGACCGCCCGGTCGACCAGACCGCGTTGAGCGTGACACGGCCCGTCGAGGAGGCGATCCGCTCGGTACCGGGTGTGCTCGAAGTGCGCTCCGCGACCTCACGCGGCGAGGCGCAGATCTCCGTTGATTTCGGCTGGGGACGCGACATGATCGCCACCACGCTGCTGGTCGACTCCGCCATCGCCCAGGTTCTGCCGCAGCTGCCGCCCGGCACCAGTTTCGACGTCCGGCGCATGGACCCGACGGTGTTTCCGATCATCGCCTACGCCCTGACCTCGGATACCGTCCCGCCCACGGCGCTCTACGATCTGGCCCAGCTGCGCATCGTGCCGCTGCTCGCCTCGGTGCCGGGCCTGGCCCGCGTGCAGGTGCAGTCCAGTGCGGTGGCCGAAGTCGAGGTGTTGACCGACCCCCGTCGCCTCGATGCCTACGGGCTGAGCCTCAGTGACCTGGCTGCCTCGATCTCCGCCGGCAATGCGCTGCAGGCCGTGGGCCGGGTGCAGGACAACGACAAGCTGTACGTGGTCGTTTCGGACAGCAACCTGAGGCAGCTCGCCGACCTGAGGCAACTGGTGGTGAAGTCCGGCCCCAGCGGCGTGGTTCACCTTGGCGATGTCGCTGAAGTGCGCGACGGGGTCGTGCCACAGTGGACCCGGGTGGTCGAGGATGGCAAGCCCGCGGTGCTTTTCAATGTGTTCGAGCAGCCGGACGGCAACGCCGTGCAGATCGCCAAGGAAGTGCAGCGCCGCCTGGCCGGCTTCGAGCTGCCCGTGGGCGTGAAGGTCGCCAAGTGGTACGACCAGAGCGAGCTGGTGCTGCAGTCCGCTGCCAGCGTACGCGACGCCGTGCTGATAGGGCTGGTGCTGGCGGGAATCGTGCTGATGGTGTTCCTGCGCAGCGTGCGCGTGATGCTGATCGCTTCGCTGGTGGTGCCTGGGACGCTGGCTGCGAGTGTGCTGCTGCTGGGCGTGCTCGGCATGAGCTTCAATATCATGACCCTGGGCGGGATCGCCGCGGCGGTCGGATTGGTGATCGACGACGTCATCGTGATGGTCGAGCACATCGCGCGCCGGGCCGGCGCGCCGTCCGTGGAGGATGGCCGCGATGCGGTGCTGGGCGCGGCGCGCGAATTCATGCGGCCGCTGACCGGTTCCAGTCTTGCAACACTGATCGTGTTCCTGCCACTGAGTTTCCTCAGTGGAGTGACGGGCGCCTTCTCCAAGGCGCTGTCCGTGACCATGGGAGTGACCCTGGTCATTTCCTACCTGATGGCGGCCTTCGTCGTACCGGTATTGGCGCGGCAATTCGTCGACTTCCGCCGCTGGCATGACCCCGCGAGCGGACCGCCAGGCCGGCTGGCGCGCCTTCACTCGCACTGGCTGACGCAACTGTCCCGCAGGCCGGCGCTGCTGATCGCGATGGTGCTGCCGTTGCTGGTGACAGGCGGCATTGCCGCGACCAAGGTTCCGAGCGGATTCATGCCGCAGGTCGACGAGGGTGGCTTCGTGATGGATTTTTTTACCCGACCCGGGACTTCGCTTACCGAAACCGAGCGTGAGCTGGCGCAGGTGGAGGCCATCTTGCGCGGTGTCCCGGAAGTGGAGACTTTTTCGCGGCGCACCGGCATGGGCCTGGGCGGGACCCTCGCCGAGCCGCACCACGGAGACTTTTTCGTGCGCCTGAAGCCGAAGCACGCGCGTGCGACCCCCGACGTCATGTCGGATGTACGAACACAGGTGGAGAGCCTCGTGCCCGGAGTGCAAGTCGAACTCGCGCAGCTGATGGAGGACCTGATCGGCGATCTGACCGCCGTGCCGCAGCCGATCGAGATCAAGCTGTATTCGACGGACCCGGCCGTGTTGATCCCGCAGGCACGCAAAGTTGCAGATGCAATAGGCAAGGTCGACGGCGTGGTGGAAGTGAAGGATGGCGTGGTGCTGGCCGGCGACGGCATCGATTTGAGAGTCGATCCGGTCAAGGCGGCATACGAGGGGTCAACGCCGGCCGACGTGACCAAAGCGGTGGCAACCGCTCTGACCGGTTCGATCGCCGCGCAGCTGCCGCAAACCAGCAAGGTCGTCGATGTGCGGGTGCGCCTTTCGGATGCGCTGAGCCTGCGCGAAAGCGGGCTTGCCGAGCTGCCGATCCGGGCACCGGATGGCCATATGTTCCCGCTGCAACGGGTGGCTTCGCTGACACCGGTAACCGGCCTGCCTGAAATCTCGCGCGACAATCTGCAGCCGATGATCGCCGTTACCGCACGCATCGAGAACCGCGGCATGGGCGCCGCCGTAAGTGACGTGCAGAAGGTCCTGGCGCAGCCCGGCATGCTCGCGCCCGGCACCGTCCGCTACGAGCTCGGCGGCCTTTACCAGCAGCAACAGATCGCATTTGCCGGCCTGGCGAAGGTGTTCCTCGCCGCGCTGGTGGCCGAGCTGGTGCTGCTGCTGGTGCTGTACGAGCAGTTCTGGCTGGCGCTCATCATCATCGCAACTTCGCTGCTCTCGACCACCGGTGTCTTCACGATCCTGTGGCTGACCGGAGTGGAGCTCAACATCACGGCCCTGATGGGGATGACTATGATCATCGGCATCGCGACCGAAATGGCGATATTTTATGTTTCCGAGTACACCGAGTTGCTGCGCACCTTGCCGCCACGGCAGGCACTGCACCAGGCCAGCCTGAACCGATCGCGCCCGATTACGATGACCACGCTTGCGGCCATTCTGACCCTGCTGCCGCTCGCATTCGCCATCGGGCAGGGATCGGCGATCCAGCAGCCGCTTGCACTTGCAATCATCGCCGGCTTGCTGATCCAGTTCCCGATGGTACTGCTGGCGATGCCGGTGCTGATCGGACTGACGCTCGGCCGATCCGCCGATCACCGCACTCAGGCCTCGATAGGAGGTATAGTCCCGTCGAATCAATGACGTGGTGTCGTTGATCTGGCCCATCCAGGCGCCACCTGCCAGCCAGTCGGGCCCCATCGCAGCAAGTTTCCGATAAGGGGCCCGGCACAGCCCGTATGGGGCTGCGCGCCGATCGAACCAATTTGCGACCGCGTGGTCGAATCCGTGCCGATTGTCAACCCGATTTGAGCGACCAGAGTGATCCACCGACTACGACCCGATTCTCTATTCCTGGCAGGCCTTGCCGTTCTGGTGGCGGCGTTTGTATCGTTCCCGGCAGGTGCGGCCGATGACTCCAGGACACCGCCAGCCGGCGACATCGTTCGAGCGCAGCTGGGCAATGGATTGCGCGTAATCATCGTCCGCAACACCCTCGCCCCGGTGGTATCAACCTCGGTCAACTACCTGGTCGGCGCGGACGAGACCCCACCGGGCTTTCCCGGAATGGCCCACGCGCAGGAACACATGATGTTTCGCGGCGCGCCGGGCCTGTCGTCCGATCAGCTTGCCAACATCGGCAGCATCATGGGTGGAAATTTCAACGCCGACACCCGGCAGACGGTGACGCAGTACCTGTACACGGTGCCAGCCGAAGACCTCGACATCGCGCTGCACATAGAAGCTCTGAGAATGCGCGATGTCGATGACAGCGCCAAGGATTGGGACAAGGAGCGCGGAGCCATCGAGCAGGAGGTCGCCCAGGATCTTTCCAGCCCGACCTATGTGCTCTTCACAAAGCTTCGTGCCGCCCTGTTCGATGGAACGACCTACGCGCACGATGCGCTGGGTACGCGACCTTCCTTCGACCGGACCACGGCAGCGATGCTGAAGGAGTTTTACAACTGGTGGTACGCGCCCAACAACGCGATCCTGGTGATCGTCGGCAACATCGATCCTGCGGCCACCCTCGTCAGGGTGAAGCAACTATTCGACGACATCCCCCGCAAGACGCTACCGGCACGCCCGGGCATCAAACTGAAGCCGGTGCGGGCGCAGTCGCTCCAGCTCAAAAGCAACCTGCCCTACGGCATGCAGATGGTCGCCTTGCGCATGCCAGGCCTCGACAGCCCGGACTTTGCCGCGTGCGAAGTCCTCGTCGACGCGCTGAGCAGCCAGCGCGGCGCACTTTACGAGCTGGTACCCCAGGGTAAGGCGCTGTTCACCGACTTCAGCTTCGAGCCCATGCCGAAGGCGGGGCTTGGATATGCGGTAGCCGGTTTTCCGACCGGCGGGAACGCAAAGGCATTGGAGCGGGAGATTCGCACGATCCTCGGGAAGATCGCCCACGACGGCGTGCCCCCGGGGCTGGTGGACGCGGCCAAACTTCAGGAACGTCGGGCCGCCGAGACCGAGAAGAACTCGATCCAGGGTCTGGCCAATGTCTGGTCCGAGGCCGTGGCGGTGGATGGACTGAGTTCTCCCGACGAAGATCTTGCCCGTATCGAGAAGGTGACGGTCGAAGATGTAAACCGGGTCGCCAGAAAATACCTCGACCTGGACCACGTGGTGGTCGCAACGCTCACGCCCCAGGGCGCCGGCAAGCCGGTGGCCAGCCGGGGCTTTGGCGGCCAGGAGAGCATCGCACTGGGCGAGGCCAAACCGACGCAGCTGCCTGACTGGGCCGAGCAGGTGCTGGGGCGCCTTACCGTGCCGGCGTCGGCGGTGCATCCCGTGGTCAGCCAGCTGCCCAACGGCATCACCCTGATCGTCCAACCGGAAGCGGTGGGCAACTCCGTCAGTGTCTATGGGCACATCAGGAACCGCCCGGAACTCGAGGTGCCCAAGGGCCAGGAGGGGCTGTCGATGGTGCTCGACGGACTGTTCTCCTACGGCTCGGAGCATCTGGACCGTGTTGCGTTCCAGCGCGCTCTTGATGAAATCGGCGCCGACGAACGCGCGGGGCCCGATTTCGAGGTGAGCGTGCTGAAGGAAAATTTCGAACGCGCGGTCGAGTTGCTGGCCGACAACGAGCTGCACCCCGGCCTTCCTGAGACGGCGTTCAAGACGGTCCGGGAACAGGTTGCCCAATCGGTGGCCGGCCGCCTGCGCAGCCCCGGCTACCTTTTCAGCCGCGCTCTCGGCGGTGCTCTCTTTCCGAAGGACGATCCGACCTTGCGCGAAGCGCTGCCGCGGACCGTCTCAGCGCTCACGCTGGACGATGTGCGCCATTACTACCGGGCGTCGTTCCGTCCCGATCTGGCCGTCATCGTAGTGATCGGCAACATCACGCCGTCGCAGGCCGGCGCGGTGATACAGAAGTACTTCGGCGGCTGGACGGCCGACGGCCCCAGGCCCGAAACGACTTTACCGGCCGTACCCTTGAACGGCCCAGCCCGGATTGCGGTGCCGGACGCGAGCCGGGTCCAGGACCGCGTCACGCTCGCCGAGACCGTCGGCATCACACGGTCCAGCTCCGACTACTACGCCTTGAAGCTCGGCAACACGGTGCTGGGCGGCGGTTTCTACTCGGCACGCCTGAGCCGCGACCTGAGAAAGGATGCGGGGCTGGTCTATTCGATCAACTCCTCGCTGGACGCCGGCAGGAGCCGCAGCGTCTATATCGTGCAGTACGCTTGCGACGCGCCGAACGTGACCAAAGTCCACGCGAGCGTCGCCCGCGAAATCGAGGTCATGCGCAACAAGCCCGTCACTGCCGATGAAATCCAGCGCGCCAAGGCGATGCTGCTGCGTCAGATCCCGCTGGCCGAGGCCAGTACGGCTGCGATCGCGCAGGGATTGCTCGGCCGCTGGGATCTGGATCTGCCGCTCGACGAGCCGACCCTGGCAGCGCGCCGCTATATCGACCTTGGTCCACCGCAGATCATGTCGGCGTTCGCAAACTGGCTGCGTCCCGCCGACCTGGTGCAGGTGACTCAAGGCCCTGACGTCCACTAAGACAGCGGCTGGTGCAGCTTCGGCGCACGGCGCGCCCATCAGGCGACGGTGCCGCCGCGCCTGTTTTCGCCCACGCCGATCCGTCCAAACTCAACCCTGCCTGGTCGCGACCCAGCCACCAAACAGGAACGTCTGGAAGAAGCGCACGATCCCTGTGAAGCCGGCTTCATGCAGCAGGGCAATCACCTCGCTCTCCGGCGAAAATACGATGTTCCGGAAGATGTGTTCAAGGTCCTTGGTCAGCTTTTCAGCCGTGGCGCCATGCGAGACATAGTGCAAAAGCCAGGCCTGCAACAAAGGGACAAACTCGGGAGAACCCCTGTCTCCGTACAGATCGGCGAGCACGAACACCCCGCCAGGCTTCAACTTGGAGGCAATGGATCGGAAGTAGGCCAGCCTCTCGTCCCGGCCGGCGATAAAATGCACGACAAAAATCGACGATGCCGCTTCGAAACGTTCGCGCGATTCGTATTCCTCGATCCGGCCTTGAAATATCTCGACCCGGCTGACCAGATCGGCCTGTGCGATGCGGCGCTGACATACCTTGAGCATGTCGGCCGACACATCGACCGCAACGAAATTCCAGGAAGGAAAGCGCTTTCCGAGGTTGATGACTTCCGTGCCTGTACCGGCTCCCGCCGACAGAAACGTCGATTTCTCCGGTAGCAATTGCAACCACGGCACCATCGACAACTGCAACGCGTCATAGCTCGGACAGGAAAGCCGGATCCCCTGGTCGTAGCGGACGGCAACGCTTTCATCGAAATAATCGACCGGGTCAAACGGCTTTGGCGCGTCGATCATGGATTGATTGCGCTATCAAGGCGGAGCGTTCATGGCCGCGCCGGTCTGCCGCGCACCTCGGCGACCACCTGCCTGGCACCGTCCGCCATCAGGCCCACGTCCGAGCTGACCGTCACGAAATCAAACCCTCGGGCGATGCGCTTTAGCGCTGACCGTGGACTGGCATTATGGATGCCCGCGATCACGCCGTGCGCCTTTGCGCGCTCGAGAATGTGGTCGATGGCCTGCGCCGCCTTCTCGTCGACGTTGTCGATGGTCGGTGTACAGCCAAGTGCCAGAGACAGATCCGCCGGGCCGATGTAGATCGCGTCCAGACCCTCGACCGAGACAATGGCGTCCAGGTTTTCGAGCGCCTGGGCGGACTCGATCATCGCGAACGTCACGATGGTGTCGTTGGCATGCTGTGCATAGTCGGCACCCCCGTAGAGCTGGGCCCGCAGCGGACCGAAGCTGCGCGTACCAAGCGGCGGATAGTGCGTATACGCCACCAGCCTCTGCGCCTGCTCCCGCGTGTTGATCATCGGACAGATGACTCCATAGGCGCCTGCATCCAACGTCTTCATCAGAATTGCCGGATCGAGCCAGGACACGCGCACCAGCGGCACCGTGGCCGTGGTGGAGATCGCCTGCAACATACCCACCATGGCCTGATAGTCCACGACACCGTGCTGCAGGTCGATCGTGAGCGAGTCCCAGCCCTGGTGGGCCATGGACTCCGCGCAGAAGCTGTTGGCAATCGTGAGCCAGCCGTTGACGACGGCGCTGCCCGATTTCCAAAGTGAGCGCAAGCGGTTTTCTTTCATCCCGGCAGGCCTTGGTCTTCCACGTCAAGCAAGACAGTCGAACACGACGTTGCCCGCGCCTGGCTTCAAGACAACCCCTTTTGACGTCCGCTAGCGCGCCACCGGCTCCAGATCCCCGATCGCACAGCGTACCGCATCGTCGACACGCTCCAACCAGACGAACCGGAGCTTCTCGCGCGCCTCGGGCGGCACGTCCTCCAGGTCTTTTTCGTTGCGGCGCGGCAGCATTACCGTTCGGATGCCGGCCCGCAAGGCCGCCAGCGTCTTTTCCTTGACGCCGCCGATCGGCAGCACGAGTCCGCGCAGGCTCACCTCGCCGGTCATGGCCACATCTGAGCGCACCGGTCTGCCCGTCAGCAGCGACAGCAGCGCCACAAACATCGCCACACCCGCGCTCGGCCCGTCTTTCGGCGTCGCTCCCGCCGGGACATGCACGTGGACGTCGACCTTCTCCAGCGATTCGCCGGTCCAGGTCTTGGCCAGCGTCAGGGCGGCCTGGGCCGACTCCTTCATCACGTCGCCCAGCTGTCCCGTCAGGATCAGCCGGCCGCTGCCTGGCACCTTGCTGGCCTCGATGAACAGGATGTCTCCGCCCACCGGCGTCCACGCCAGGCCGGTGGCTACTCCGGGCACGCTCGTGCGCAGCGCCAGCTCGTTCTCGAAGCGCCGCGCGCCGAGGATGGCTGCCAGGTCCGGCGCATCCACCACGACATGCTCGGCCTGCCCCTCCGCGATTCGCATCGCGACGTGGCGCAGCACCGAGCCGATCTCGCGCTCCAGATTGCGCACGCCCGCTTCGCGCGTGTAGTCGCGCACGATGGCCGCCAGGGCCGCGTCCGTCAGGCTCGCCTGGTCGGGCCTCAGGCCGTTGGCCTCGAGCTGGCGCTTGACCAGGTAGCGCCGCGCGATCTCGATCTTCTCCTCCTCGGTGTACCCGGGCAGCTGAATGATCTCCATCCGGTCGCGCAGCGGCCCGGGGATCGTGTCGAGCACGTTCGCCGTGCAGATGAACAACACGCGTGACAGGTCGAAGTCCAGCGCCAGGTAGTTGTCGCGGAACTTGTGGTTCTGCTCCGGATCGAGCACTTCGAGCAGCGCGCTGGCCGGATCGCCGTGAAAGCCTCCGGCACCGGTCTTGTCGATCTCGTCGAGCATCAGTACCGCGTGGGTCGTGCCGGCACGGCGCATCGCCTGGATGATGTTGCCGGGCAGCGCCCCGATGTAGGTGCGCCGGTGTCCGCGGATTTCGGCCTCGTCGTGCACGCCGCCCAGGGCGACTCTCTGGAACACGCGGCCGGTGGCACGCGCGATGGACTGGCCGAGCGAGGTCTTGCCCACGCCCGGCGGACCGACGAAGCATAGGATCGGGCTCTTGCCCTCGGGATTGAGCTTGCGAACGGCCAGGTACTCCAGGATGCGCCGCTTGACCTTGTCCAGGCCGTAGTGGTCCTCGTCCAGTACGCGGCGCGCTTCTGCCAGGTCGATCGGCCGCTGCGGTGCCGGCCTCCAGGGCAGCTCCGTCAGCCACTCCAGGTAGGTGCGCAGCATCGAGTACTCGGCGCCACCCTCGCCAGTCCGCTGCAGGCGCTTGAGCTCCTGCTCGGCATGCTTCTGTACCTCGGCAGGCATGCCGGCCGCCTCGATCGCTTTTTTCAGCTCCTCGATGTCGGCAGCGCTGTCGTCGCCCTCGCCCAGCTCCTTCTGGATCTGACGCAGCTGCTCGCGCAGCACATGCTCGCGCTGGCGTTCGTCGAACTTCGCGCGGGTCTTGTCCCCGATCTCCTTCGAGAGCTTCAACACTTCGACGCGTGCTGACAGCAGCGCAAGCACTTTGTCCAGCCGTCGCACCAGGTCGAAGGTTTCCAGAATGTCCTGCTTGTCCTCGTTCTTCGCATCGATCAGGTTGGCCACGACGTCGGCCAGCGTCGCCGGAGATTCGATACTGCGCACCACCGAGGCCAGTTCGTCCGGAACATGGGGCAGCAGTCCGATCGCTTCGGCCGCCCGCTCCTTGAGCTGCAGGAAGCGCGCCTCGACTTCCGGCCCCTCGGCCTTCGGCTGCTCGACCATCGCGACGCGCGCAACCATAAAGGGCCAGCCCTCCAGGAATTCAAGCACCCGGAAGCGGGACTCCCCCTGCACCACGAGGTGATGAGCGCCTTCCTGTCCGGTGATGTAGCGCACGATGGGCCCGGCCGTGCCGACCCAGTAAAGATCGGAAGGCCCGACATCCGATTTCTCGGAGTCGCGCTGCAGCAGAAACCCTGCCCGCAATTCGCGCTTGACCGCCTCCTGGGCCGCTGCTATCGACGACGTGCGGCCTATTGTCAGCGGGGACAGGACGCCGGGAAACAGCACGGCGCTGCGCAATGGAATGACGATTAGCGCGTCCTTGGGCAAAGGCCTGGCAGTACCGCCGGCCTGGGCGCCGGCTGACTGGCCACCTCCCCCGGCGCGGGCAGCATCGTCGCCCGACCACATCTGTTGAAGCGCAGGCCAGAGCTTCATCGAGACACCTTCGCTTTGCTGAAGGTCAGCAACAGGCAACCGTCCACCAGCTCCTGGGTCGCCGGTTCCAGCACGTGCATCGGCAATGGAATACGGCGATGGAAGCGGCCGTAGGGAATTTCGATCCGGTGGATGCGGGCCGCCCCGCTTGCGGGAAAGGCTCTTACGCCGGACACCGTGATCCCGCCGGGGTCGAAACCTACGACGACGACCTCAGCCGGCACCCCCGGCAGCGCGACTTGCACGAGCACGGCGCCATCGCTCTCCACCACATCGACAGGCGGCTCCCAGCACTGGGCTTCCGAAAGGCTGGCGCGGACGAACTGCCGGTGCAGGCGTTCAGCCTGTTCCAGCAAGGACAGAGCATCGCCCCACATCCAGGTCGACAGATCGCGTGGTCCCATGCGCAGGTGCCTCTTTCGGACAAGAAGCGTAAATGGGGTGGCAAACGTGGTTCTTCAACCGGACCCGCCGACCGGGCGATCGCCTCAGGGTTCTACGGTCGCACTACCGGCACCGACTGGCTGCGTCGCCGCATTATCTACCGATCGCCGGGCCTGGCGTGTCAGCCATCCACCGGTCTGCAAGGGATTAGGCGACGCAATCAGGCTGGCAGTGTATTGAATTCCTGTTCGACTGGCCGCGTAGGATATGAGGCGCGTCGTGCCGCAAGGCACGCCCTCCCTCGTCCCGGCCACGCCGCTAAGAGCGCAAGGTAACTTGTCAAAGCACGCCACGCAGACGCCGGCTGTCGAGGAACTTCCCGAGGCGCCTTGCGACACGCCCGAGGACGTGCTCGCCGCAGCACGTTCGCTGGTCGATCTTCCCGCAGAGGCCATCGAGCTGCACCTGGCGCGCCTGCGCCTTCGGTACCGCTGCGCGCCGTCGCTTTTCACGGCGGAGGCCCTCCAGATCCTGCGCGAAGCCGCACAGCGCTGCAGGCACGCCCGGGCGAGCGCCGCCGATGAGCGCGCGCTGGCCACACTGCAGCACGTATTCGGCTATCCGTCGTTTCTGGCCGGACAGCGGGAGATTATCCAGGCGGTCATGTCCGGACGGGATTGCCTTGGGGTGATGCCCACCGGGGCCGGAAAGTCGGTGACGTACCAGATCCCCGCGCGCCTTCTTGGAGGAATCACGCTGGTGATCTCGCCGCTGATTTCGCTGATGAAGGACCAGGTCGATGCGATGGGCGAGGTCGGCATCCGGGCAACGTCTCTGAACTCGTCTCTGGATCCGGAGGGGCGGTCGCGGCGGGTGGCTCGATTGCGGCAGGGCGCCTTCGAGCTCTTGTACGCCGCGCCCGAAGGCATCGACGCTTCGGTCGGCCGGCTTCTGGATGGCCTCGATCTGAGACTGATCGCGGTCGACGAGGCGCATTGCATCAGCGAATGGGGGCATGACTTTCGCCCGTCGTACCGCAACCTTGCAGGGCTCAAGGAGCGCTTCCGGGGAATTCCCGTCCTGGCGCTGACCGCGACGGCCACGCCGCGGGTAAAGAGCGACATCATCGGCCAGCTCGCACTGCAGGATCCGCTGGAGGTCCGCGGCTCGTTCTTCCGCGCCAATCTGCATCTGTTTGCATTGAAAAAGGGACAAGGCGACCGCGTGCGCGACCGCATTTTGCGCTTTGTACGGTCACGCCGCGGCCAGTCCGGGATTGTCTATTGCCTGTCGCGCAAGTCGGCCGAGGCGACCGCTGAGTTCCTTGCCCGCCACGGCGTGCGCGCGGCACCCTATCACGCCGGCATGCCACCCGAGCAGCGAGCACGGACGCAGGACCAATTCAGCCGGGACGATCTTGATGTGGTCTGCGCGACGATCGCCTTCGGCATGGGTATCGACAAGTCGAACGTTCGCTTCGTTCTGCACCGGGACATGCCGCGCTCGATCGAGGGCTACTACCAGGAAATAGGCCGCGCCGGCCGCGACGGCGCCCCGGCCGACTGCGTGCTGTACTACTCGTGGGCGGACGTGCTTTCGCTCGAACGGCTGCTCGACGGCTCCCAGGTCCAGAACACCGAAGTCGCCGCCCAGCAGCGGCGCGCGGCGCGGCAGATGTTCAACCTGGCCGATGGCACCGGCTGCCTCTGGAGCCGGCTCGCCGCCCATTTTGCGGAAGACATGGGGGCGTGCGGACACTCCTGCCGCCATTGTCTGGGGCGCGAAGTTGAAGCCGATACGCGTGTGTTCTCCGTGCCGGTCGATTCCAGCGATCGCAAGCGGCAGCCTGTCCTGGTGGCGCCGCCATCGCAGGGGTTGGAAAGACGGTCCCGTCATCCCGAAAACGCGCCGACCGAGCCTGGCGGCGCGACGCCGGATCCGGACCTGTTCGAGCGGTTACGCGCGCTGCGTAAGGCGCTGGCCGATCAACGCAAAGTGCCGGCCTTCGTGGTGTTCAGCGACCGTACGCTGCTCGAGATGGCAGCGCGCAAACCGCGAACGAGCGAGGCGCTTCTCGAACTGTTCGGCGTGGGCGAACGAAAGCTGCAGGAGTACGGGGAAGCGTTTCTCGCCGAAATCCGGCGTCAGAGTTGATGCAGGCGTATTGCCACGCTAGCGGTGCAAGGCATCCCAAAGTCTCCTAACATTAGCGGATGGGCGCCGGCGCCGATCGAGTTCGTCTCGACAAATGGCTGTGGGCAGCGCGCTTCTTCCGGACGCGTTCGCTGGCCAGCCAGGCGATCGATCTCGGCCACGTACGCGTCGACGGCGAGCGAACAAAGCCCGCTCGCGAAGCCAGGGTCGGCGAGATGCTCGACGTTCAGGTCGGCGACCAGAGAGTCCAGGTCGTAGTGAGGGCACTATCGGCGCAACGCGGCCCGGCGAGCGTCGCGCGTGAGCTGTATCTGGAAACCGCGGACAGCGTCGCGCGCCGCGAGCGGCGCGCCGAACAGCGTGCTGCCGAGCCGGCGAAATCGATCAAGGGCAGGCCAACCAAGCGGGACCGGCGCGAGCTCGGCAAGATCCTCCGCGGCTGAGTTGGAGGCGTCACATCTTCAACTGTCGCCGGCCGACCCATGGCCCGAGCGAAACGGGCGGTCGACAGATACGTAAGACGGTGTAATCCCTGACCGAGATTACGGTTAGCTGCGTCTGTAAGGGTATATTTCCTTGCCGAAGGAAGCACATTGTCCAGGTACGCGGATTCCGAGGAGCCTCATGGACGCAGCCAACAACCTAACCCCGTCCGCGGTCCAGGACCAGCTTGCTCGTCTGCGCAGGAGCGCGATCTTCGCGAGTTCCGATCGCCTGATGACGTTTCTTCAGTTTGTGGTCGATCAGACCCTCAACGGCGCGAGCGCCACCCTTAAAGAAGCGGTCATCGGCAACGCGGTCTACGGGCGCGAGCCCTGTTACGACTCACGGATAGATTCGACAGTTCGGGTCGAGGCGCGTCGGCTTCGGCGTAAGTTGGACGAGTACTACGCGGGCTCGGGAAGAGGCGACCCGATTCGAATCAGCCTGCCAACCGGTGGCTACGTTCCCCTCTTCAATACGATCGACGCCGAAGCGGCCCGGCCCGGGCCGAACCCGAATGACGGGTCTTCCGAGAAGGGCATCTTCGAAAGAGGTGACGGCGCCGCGCTCGCCGTGATGCCCTTTCGCGCTCTTTCCAACGATTACACCGTAGAAAGCTTCGCCGACGGTCTTACCGACGAAGTGATCTACGCCGTTGGACGGGCCGACGGACTCCGAGTCATCTCCCGCGGAACCGCTTTCTTATTCAAGGATCAGCGAAATGCGTTCCCGGGCGTCGCGGCAGAGCTGGGCGTCAACGCGATATTGCAGGGAACTGTGCGCAACGAAGGCGACACGCTTCGGGTGACGGTCGAAGTGTCGGACCCTGCTGGTTTCATTCTCTGGGCTGATCGATTCGACTCGTCCGACGATGACCTGTTGTCGCTTCAGGAGAAGATCGCGGCGACGATTCTGAGCCGCATGCGCTTTGACAGCTCGCGCATGCGATCAATGCAGGCCAAGCCTGGTCGCGGCGCGCTGGAGGCCTACGCCAGCGTTCACAAGGCAAGGCAACTTCAGGATCTTCAAACGCCAGGCGCACTTCAGGAAGCCCTGAGGATTTTCAATGCCGTCGCGAAATCCGCGCCCGACTACGCCCGCGGGCACACGGGAGTCGCTGACTGCCATTGCGATTTATATCGATTGGGCCTTATGAGCCACGATGTTGCCCTCGATGCGACCAAAGCGGCGACCGCACGTGCTCTGCAGATCGACTCTGATTCTGTCGAGGCGCACGCCGCGTTGGCAACCATTTCCGCCTGGTTTCACCGGGACCGATCGGCGGCCGAGTCGCTTTTCCGGCGTTCGCGCGAGCTGGGAGAGAACGCGCGCGCCGCGCGCGTTTACGGCGTGTTTCTGACGTTCCTGGAAAGACACGAAGAAGCCCAGACCCGGCTCAGAGAAGCGCGACAGGCCGAACCGTTCTCGGTGCAGCAGGACATCGCCGAGAGCATCAGCCACTATCAGTCCCGCCACTATCAGCCCCTGCTCGATGGACACGCTATTTCCTCAAGCCCGCATGTCAGCGGTGAGGTACTTTTCTATCGCGCTCTTGCCCAGGTCTTTGCCGGAGAGGCTGGCCAAGCCGAAGCCCTGCTCGAGTCGATCCAGCGCGCGACCGACCGATTCCCCGACCTTTGGTTTGCAGGAGCTGAGCTCGATGCGTGGTTGAACCGTCCAGAGCGTGCGCGTCAGCTCCTTTTGGAACCGCCCCAGGGCTCCAGCTGCTTTGCCCGCGCAACGCTCGCTGCCGCTGTCGGAGACCAAGCGCGTTGCCTTGCGGCCCTTTCCGCGGCGGTCGAGAAGCGGGAGCTGTCCGCGGTGTGGATCCGTACCGACCCGAGGTTCGACTCGATTCGCGACTCGGGGAAGTTTCAGGCGTTGCTCCAAGGGCTTAGTGCTCCGACGCCTTTGGAAATTGCGAGCTAGTCGCTCGCCAGCCGATATCCCGCAAGCTAACCGTAAGCGATGGGGACCTAACTTCCCTTCGCGATCGATGCTGCCTACGATCATCTCGTGCACTGTCAGGCACGCGAAGGGGGCGATCGCAGATGGCCGCGCGGAGAAACATCGATTGCTTGCGCGCCATCGATCGTGCATGGAACGAGCGCCGCTGGCTCGATTATGGGGAGTTCCTGTCGGAAAGCCTGATCGCCTACGCGAATGGGGATCCGGTGCCGCATGGGAAAGCGGAGCACCTTGTCAGGGCGCGCTCATTTTGCGAAGCGTTTCCCGAGAGCGTTCTTCATGCTGATCGCTATCTGACCTTGTTTGCAAGTCCCGACGGAAATTTCACGTGCTCGATCGTTCGTCTTACGGGCACGGCAGTCTGCACCATGGAGTTGCCCGGAGGAATGGCGCCCGTCCCGTTTCGAAGGCAATTCGACATAACTGTCGTTCGGGTCAGTGAGTGGCAGGCTCGTAAGGTGATCGAACGAAGAGATTACTTTGATCTGGAGTTACTGGAGCGGCAGATCCGCAGGGACTGCGCAACGCCAGAGGACCCTAAACGTGCGACGGAGTGATCCACCCATCGCAGATCCTCGAAGGAAATGACGCCATGAGCGATCAGATTGTCTCGAGTTCATCGGTGGGAGACGAGCCCGCATTCACCGATCTGCTGGAAGCCAGCTGTCCGGACATGCGCGTCTTGAACGGCCGCGCGAAGCCTTCCGTATCCCGCGAACGGACCCGCCCGGATATAGAAATCGTCATTCCGGGCGAACATGCCGCCGCGGAAATCGCGTATAGAACGCCGGGCGGGCTGGCCCAGCAGCGACCGATTAGCGAAAGACAGATCTGCATCATTCCACCGGGCCAGCCGCACAAGCTGTCCTGGCAACGCGGCGCCGATGTGACCGCGCTCCTGATTGCGTCGGACTTTCTGAAGCGGACGGCGCATGAACGCGGCATGCGGGGAATTGAAGTCGTCGGACAGTATGGAACGTTCGATCCGGTCGTCTGGCACCTGGGTCGTGAGCTGAGGGGCGAATTGCGGCGTCACCGTCGGCTGGATAGCGGGTACATCCAATCGGTGGCGAACGTATTGGGGCGCCACTTGCTTTCAACGTACGTGGCGGCCGTTCGTTTTCCGGTCACAGCCGGTGGGCTGCCCCGATTCAAACTGCGGCGCGTCGTCGAGTACGTGCATGACAACATGGCGGACGACATCGGTTTTCGCGACATGGCCGCTCATTTGAAGATGAGCGCCTATCACTTCGCGCGAATGTTCAAGCAATCGACCGGGCAGTCGCCGCACCAATACATCGTGCGCTGCAGGATCGAGCGGGCCAAAGCGCTGCTTTCCGAAGCCAAGTTACCGATATCGGATATCGCCTGCAAGGTCGGGTACAGGAGTCAGAGCCATTTCACAACCTGCTTCGGCCGGCTGGCGGGCGTCACCCCTGGCGCCTTCCGTGCCGGCAATTCGCTTTGATCACAAGCGCTCTTCGCCACGCTGGCCGAAGGCGTCGGCGAAGAGTCTTTTCTACGCCGTAGTGCAGCAGCGTCGATCATTTCATTTGAATGATCGGCCGCACCCCCTAGCGTCTGCCCCCTTCGTGACCGCCCCCTTCGTGACCGCCCCCTTCGCGCATCTCATTGCCTCTGAAATTGTCAATATGATCGAAGCCTCTGGCCAGATCGGGGTGATCGCCACGGCCCGGTAGCGGCCCTCGATAACCGTGGCGAACATCAAAACGGTTATCCACATGGCCACGGAAGTGCTCGGGGCCGCGAAACCAGGGGCCGGCGCCGACGAAGACACCCCCGCTGAACCATTCCGGGCCGTAGTAGCCGTAGGGGGCACAGGCATACGGAGCATAGTCGTAGTAGCCGTAAGGGCAGACGGGTTGGGCTCCGATCTCGATGCCAACCTCAGCCTCCCCTTTCGGGGCGGTCGCCATGGCGCTCACTGCAATAGCAGCAAGCGCGAAGGCTCGACTGAATCGGTTCATGATTCTTCCTCGCTGTCGTGATGTCCGTTCCATCAATCTACGGCGGCGGAGTCATGCATCGATTTCAGAAATTGGAATGCGGGTCACAGCTGTAACTGCGGTTGAATACGCTGGTTCGCTTAACGCTTCGATACCCCTCAGCCGAGACAGCGGCCGAAGAAGCGGAAGGTGCGGTCCCAGGCCTGTTGCGCCCAGACAGGGTCGTACTGCGTGGAGGGAATTCGACCCGGGCCGACGGCGGTCTCGTTGGCGAAGGCGTGATGAGCGAGGTAGCGGTGGAACTCAAAGTCCGCACCGGCTTCGCGCAACCGGTCCTGCAGCTGGTCGATCATGGCGATCGGGAAAAATTGATCCTGCGTGGCCCAGTGCCCGAGCAGCGGCACCTTGATTTTCGATGCGTCGAGGAATTCCAAAGGCGGGCAGCCATACCAGACCACGGCTGCGTCGATTTCCGGGACTACGCTCAGGGAAAGGAGTGTCAGTGCGCCGCCCATGCAATAGCCGGTGATACCGACCTTGTCGCCGCGGGTCTTCAGGAACTGCGCGGCTGCGCGAATATCCTGGGAGGCCGCATCCCCGAAGTTCAGGCCGGTCATCAAGTGATTCGCCTCCTCGGCATCCACGGTGGATTTGCCGCGGTACAGGTCGGGTACCAACGCGATGTAACCCGCGCTGGCCAGCCGGTTCGCGACGCCGCGTATCTGTTCATTGATACCCCACCACTCCTGCACAACGACGATCGCCGGGGCACCGACACGCTGGGTCGGCTCTGCCAGATACCCCTGGACAGTTCCTCCGTCAGGGCGCTTGAAGGTAACGGTCGTTCCCATCTTCAGTTCTTCCTTTCCTGGACGTCTAAGGACCATTGGAGCCGGCCCGGCTGGATCGACAGACTACCGCAATCGCTTCAGGTTTCGAATTTCACCTCTTGATTCGGGTGTTTCACCTGTCACTCGACCTTGCCGATCGAAGCCGTTTGCGGAAGCTCGGATTGCCTTCCGGTCAGGCGAGCCCAGAGAGCAAGTACAGCTGGGGGTGGAGCACGAGCCACTTTTCCTGCATATATCGTGATACGATATATCGGCGTGATGAATAAGCTGCGCCCGGCAGCTATCGATGGTGAGGCAATGATCCCGCGCGAACTGAAATCGGCCCAAGCCATCAGCGATGAGGTAACGCGCATCCTCTACCTGGATCCGGACGTCATCGCCGATGGAAAGGTCCCCAGCGCGCCGCCTCCGCATCGTCTCAGAGAACCGGATGTGCAAGGCTGCAATTGGGATATGGACTGCGGCAGGAGTGCGCGCGGCCACGAAGTCGCTTTGCGCGCGGCGATCGAGAACGTCCGCGGGCGCTGGAATCTTCGACCGGACTTCGATATCCGTCCGCGCGAGCGGTCGCTTGTCATGGTAGGGCCCGGGAGCCGGCCAGGAGTCGGGATCGACGACGGAACTACCGCGACGCTCGAACTCGGCGGTATTCCGGTCATGATTGACGGTGTCGTTTCGGTCGGCACCAACGGTCGATATCGCGGGACGATTGCGGTCTTCGCGACTACCTTGGAACAGCACGAAGGGTATTGCGTCGGTGAGTCGGTCGAGTTCTCGATGCGGCAGGTCTTTGGCGCCGCCTCACATTGAGACCGATCTAAGAAGGGATCTAGCGAAACAACGCGATCGTCTTCGAAAGTGTCATCCACACACCCCACGCAAGCGGTATGCCGACCGCCAGCCAGGCAAGCCACAACTTGACCACCGTAGCGTTTCGTCGGCTTGCATCCGTGGTATCGGATGGCACTTCCGTTGCGGCCCATTGCTCGTGCGCAAGTCTGGTTTCGGTTTTCAGCTCGGTATCCGTCATGAAGTGCTTGTCGTGAACCGGTCGCACCAGCAGATTGCACAGAAAGCCCAGTACCAGCAGCCCGCACAGCACGTACATCGTGATGTCGTAAACCTGGGCCCTAGGCACTCCGTGGGCCAATTGATACTCGCGCAGGTAATTCACGATGACCGGACCGAAGATGCCGGCGGCCGACCAGGCCGTCAGCAGCCTGCCGTGAATGGCCCCCACCATCCGGGTACCGAATATGTCGGCCAGGTAGGCGGGCACCGTCGAAAATCCGCCTCCGTACATTGAAAGAATGATGCAGAAGGCGCCAACGAAGAGCGCGGTGTATCCGGCGTGACCCGACCAGGGCACCGATGCGTACAGCGCAATACCCAGAAGGAAGAACGTGTAATACGTGGTCTTGCGGCCGATCAGGTCCGAGAGCGATGCCCAGCCGAACCGGCCTCCGATGTTGAACAGGCTGAGCAAGCCCGTGAAGCCGGCCGCCGTCGCGGCGATCATTCCTTTCTGGGTCAGCGTCAGGTCATTGAACCTGGCGGCGATACCGATCAATCGGCCGCCGAACACTTCCTGCAGCATCGGCGAGGCCATGCCGATCACCCCGATGCCGGCCGTGACGTTCAGGCACAGGACCCACCAGATCAGCCAGAACTGCGGCGTCCTCAACGCCTCGTCGACATCCACGTGCCGCGTCGTGATCATGCCGCCACCAAGCGTGGCAGGCGGGTTCCAACCGTCCGGTTTCCAGCGCGGCGGCGGCAGGCGATAACCAAAGGCGCCACTCATCATGAACACGAAGTAGATGGCCGCCAGCGTCAGGAACGTTTCCCAGACGCCGAACGATGTGGGCGTTGCGTACCAGTTCATCAGGATGTCGGCCAGCGGCGCGCCGATCATGGCGCCACCGCCGAATCCCATGATGGCCATGCCCGTGGCCATGCCACGTCGGTCCGGAAACCATTTGATCAATGTCGACACAGGCGATATGTAGCCGAGCCCGAGGCCGGTTCCGCCGATCACTCCCGCGCCGAGCCACATCAGCCAGAGTTGGTGAACGCGAACCCCAAAGCTCGCGATCACCAGGCCGCCGCACCAGCACACCGCGGCGACGAATCCCGCCCTGCGCGGCCCTGCACGCTCGAGCCAGCCGCCCCATAGAGCCGCCGCGCCGCCCAGAAAGATGAAGAATAAAGTGAACATCCATCCGAGCGAACTGATTCTCCAGTCGCAGCGCGTCGTGAAGAGTTCCCCCAGCAACGAGGCCCCGGCCGGGCACGGAACCGGGTTGTTGATGCCGATCGCGTGCGAGAGCGGCAGCCAGAACACGCTGAACCCGTACGCCATGCCGATGCACAGATGGATCGCCAATGCGCACGGCGGAACAAGCCAGCGATTGAAGCCGCGCCTGGCGACCGTGCGCTCTTTTGCGAGCAAGCCCGCTATCTGGTCGGCTAAGCCGGCGTCCAATGCCCCTTCGGTACTCGCCATCGGAACCTCCGTGGCCCGCAATCCTGATTTTTTTATGCATCCTGATCCGATATAAAGTACATCGTTCTACGATATATTGTCAACGAGCGCCTTGAGTGCTCGCGCGAAATCGGGCTCGCATCGCAGCAATACCAGGCATTGCTTGCGATGAAGGGCTATCCGGGACGGGATGCGGTTACGATCAACGAGCTTGCTCAGCACCTATTGATCAACACTATTGCGCGGGCGAGTTCAGCGGCGTGGTGAGCCTGCGCGATATCCTCAAGGCCGTCCTTTCCGACGTGGCTGATTCCGGTCTCGGTCACGATGAAATCCATCGGCACGTCGTAGGACTGCGGATGGATCGTCGCAATCCTCGACAGCTCGAATGCCACGCCGATCTTCAGCGGCTGCGGCGATATCACGGCGAGCGTTCGATCGAAATAGCCGCCGCCGTACCCCAAGCGGTATCCCTGCGCGTCAAAACCTACCGGGGGAATGAGCAGCGCCTGGGGCTGGACCACCGCGGTGCCGTCCGGCACCGGCAGATCGAACACGCCCCTTGCCACAGGCGCCCCGGGCCACCATTGCCGAAACTGAAGCGGTGCGCCCCTCTGCACCACGACCGGCAGGGCCGCGACGGCGCCCTGCCGCCTGAACTCGCGGATCGCAAATCGCGAATCGAACTCCCTTTGAAACGGCCAGCAGAAGCCCACGACCATGGATTTCAGGATCGGAAATCCTGCCATGAGCCGATCCGTAATGAGTCCGTTCCACTCGCGATACTGGACGTCCGTCACGGCCCGGCGACGTGCCAGCAATTCGGCGCGTTGCGCGGTTCTCCATCGCTTGACGTCCTCGACAGTCTGCGTAACACCGCTCCTTTCGACGGGAACGAACCGGACGGCCGGCCCCCTCGCTCCCCCCGGTACTCCATAGGGGTCCAGCGCGCCAGAACCGGGCACGTCATGTCTCGACGCTGAGATGCTCGACGTTAGTCTAATTTACGCGGAGCCTACCCTCGATGACGCCTTGGCGCGGCTGGAGAGAGGGTGTGTCCCTTGGGCAGAAGACGATCTCGAGGAGGAGACGATGGAAGCAAGATCACCGGGTTATCGATTGGGTAGGTGGGCGGCGTTTTCCGTAGTGGCGCTCGCTTGTGTTGCGTTGACAGACTACCGCACTCGCTTCAGGTTTCGAATTTCACCCCTTGATTCGGGTGTTTCACCTGTCACTCCGTTGTACGATGGACAGGCGCAAGCCGCTACCTTCGAAGTCTTCCTGCCGCACCTACTCGACTGCAGAGGCGCGAAATGGAAACACTCGAATACAGACTGCAGAAATTCGACCCCGGCGTGGTACTGCTGGACGCCAACAACCGCATTGTGGCGATGAACCAAATCGCGCACAGAGTGCTGGGTGATGTCCGGGGCAATCCGATCGGCCGCGACGTGCTGCAACTGCATCCGGAGAAAAGCAAGGAGAAGATCGAGCTGCTGCTGCGCTCCGGTTCAGAGGCCGGAGGTGGCCACATCGAATCGCCCCCGCCGATGACGATGATGATTAACATCCCGGACCGGGTGCTTCTGATCAAGGTCACGAGACTGTCTGACGCCTCGCAAGACCATGGCACCTGCATGATGTTTTATGACCTGACCGACATCACGACCAGCGAGCCCAGCGTGAAGATCGGGCGCGAAGGCAAGCCCAAGCAACTGGTCAAGATCCCCGTGCTGTTACGCAATCGAGTTATCCTGCTTGCAATGCCAGACGTCGTTCATATGCAAGCTGAGGGGCACTACACCCGCATCTTCACTTTCGATCAGGATCACTTCTGCAATCTGTCGCTGGCGGACCTCGAGCACCGCCTGAATCCGGAGCAGTTCTTCCGCACCCACCGCAGCCACGTCGTCAGCCTGCAGCATGTGCGGATGGTCGATCGGGATGGGGAGCAATACCGTCTCGTGCTGGATACCAAGGACCAGGCGCGTGTGCCGATCAGCCGCAATCGGCTCGATGAGATCAGGCAGTACTTCGGCTTGACCTGATCAAGGAAGCCTCCGCAAGATTTTTGAGCTCTGTGATTTTCAGGCGGCCGACTGGCCGCGTCTCCTGTCGTTCACGGGCTGCCTGCCCCAGTTCATGCGCTGATTCCGCGTTTCGTGAAATCAGGATTGCCATGCACTTGCCGCAGGTCCTTAATTCACTGCTTCTTGTCACTTTCGGGGAGTCCGGGAAATGAAGACCGACAGCGACATCGAGCGCGACGTCGAACAGGAGATGAAATGGGATCCTGACCTCGACTCGACCGACATCGCGGTCAACGTCAAGAACGGTGTGGTCACGCTGGCCGGCTTTGTGCGCAGTTACGGCCAGAGGTACGGGGCGGAACGGGACGCCAAACGGGTGGCCGGCGTACAGGCAGTAGCCAACGATATCGAGGTGCGGCTGCCGAACGTGGATCAGCGCCCAGATCCCGAAATCGCTCGCGATGCCGTCGCAGCGATCAACAGTGAATTCCCGTATGCGCATCAGCTCATCAAAACGGTCGTCAGGAATGGGTGGGTGACGCTGGAAGGCGAGGTCGAGTGGAACTATCAAAGAGAGCGAGCCGAAAGCGCGGTGCGTCGGATCAAAGGCGTCAAGGGCTTGAGAAACATGCTCACGCTCAAGCCGGTCGTCTCGCCGGTCGACCTCAAGCGCAAGATCGAGGAAGCCTTCAAGCGCAGCGCGGAGATCGACGCGAAGAACATCACCGTCGAAGCAAGCGGAGGCCGCGTGACGCTGCGCGGCACCGTGCGCTCGTGGGCAGAGCGCCAGGAAGGCGAGCGCACGGCGTACGCGGCACCGGGCGTCACCAAGGTCGAAAACAGGATCACCATCGATCCGTCGTTGAGCACCCCGCGTCGCGGCTCGATGGCGATGGATTAGAGCCGGGTTGCAAGGGCTTGCGCCGGACGCTCGTGACGGCAAGGAGCCAGACGATGTGATGGGCCGCGGGTGCGCCACAAGGCGCACCCTCTAGATGTCGAATTTCAGTACGTTGTTTCTCGAATCCAGGCGCGAGTCAGCGCTAGTGTGGTTGGGTCGAGTCCGCGCACAGACACTGGATCGACGGCAAGGAAGTCCCCTCTCCCGCTTGCGGGAGAGGGCCAGGGAGAGGGTGTGTACAACGGCACGACGCCTCTTTTATAGGCACCCTCTCCCCCGGCCCCTCTCCCACAAGTGGGAGAGGGGAGTGTTCCGGGTGGAAACAACGTATTGCAAGTTCACACCTAGCCGGCTCCGTTTTGCGCGCTAAGATGGCGCTGGACGCCTTGATCTGTGGGGGTGCGGCCGTCCGGAGTCCATGATCAGCGAAGAAGGGCGCATTGAATTCCTGCTGCGGCGGGACGGGATGCCGGGAACGGCAGAGTGGGTGCGACGCACGCTGTGGATCTATCGCTCCGCTTTGCGCACGCGTGAGGGCTACGGGCGTGCTTACCGCCGCGACCTGATTCAGTCATGCTGCGATTTCAGGCGCTGGCTTCGACTGCAAGATGGAAAGTCCGTGCCGCGCGACCCGATCCGCCGCTGAAGTACCCGCGATTACTGGCTTCGAAAAACCGGGTGCGCCATGTCCCGACGCTGAGATCCTCGACGTTAGTCGAATTTACGCGGAGCCAAAGTCGGCCTACGCTCGGTGGCGCCTTGGTGTCGCTAGTGGGGGCGCGTCCCTTGGGCAGAAGACGATCTCGAGGAGGAGACGATGGAACCAAGATCACCGGGTTATCGATTGGGTAGATGGGCGCCGTTTTCCGTGATAGCGCTCGCTTGTGTGGTGCTCTTCAGCGTTGCGGCGCGGGGGCGAGAAGGGGATGACGAGGATCAAGGCGACGATGGGGGCAAGATCCCACTCACGGTGCCCAAAGCGGCGTGCGGCCCCGAGGATCATCCCGAGACAGCCTTGCAAGGCCAGGTGCCTGCAGCAATGCGGGCGAACGGGTTCAAAGGCTTCAATTGCAACCTGGCGCTGGTTGGCCAGACCCGGGGCGATGGAGCAAGTTGGCAGCACGCCTGGTTCCAAGACAGCACTGGACATAAATGCGTTTATTACGATACCTCTTCGGCCACAACCGGTCGGACCCAGTTGGGAACGGTGGTGCTCGACGTATCTCATCCGAGCAATCAGATCGTCACAGGGTCCCTGGCGTCGGTATCCATGCTCGATCCCTGGGAATCTCTGCGGACGAATGCAAGGCGCCAGATCCTCGCGGCGGAAAGCGCGAGGAACGGAGCCGGAGGCCCCGAGCTTGACGTGTATGACATCACGCTCGACTGCCGGCACCCGCAGCTTCTGTCAAGCATCCCGATGGGAACGTCGAGCAACGGGGACGCAGAGGCGCTACCGATCGGCGACACGCTGAGGGGCCATGAAGGTGCCTTTGCCCCCGATGGACTGACCTATTACGGCGGTGATCGCGGCAGGCCGACCAAATACACGGCAATCGACCTCGCCGACCCGACACATCCGCAGCTGATGGCAGTATTTACATTGGACCCCGGCGTGCTGGCCCACGGCCTGTCGGTCAGCAACGACGGCAATCGCGCCTACGTTACGCTCGATACCGATCCCGGCGTGACGGCAAACTTCGCCAATCTGCCGGCGACGAACGGCGTTCTGATCCTGGATACAAGCGAGATTCAGGCTCGCAAGCTCAATCCGCAATTCAAGGCCGTAGGCAAGATCGTGTGGAAGGATGGTTCGCATGCGCAACACACAATACCGGTCAAGATCGATGGCAAGCCCTATCTGGTCGCCGTCGACGAAGGCGGCTCCGGTGGCCTGAGCGGCATGGCGGGCTGGCAGGAAGCCTGCAACGCGGGCTTAACGCCGTTCAGCATGGCGCGCATCGTCGATATCAGGGACGAGGCGAACCCCAAAGTGGTTTCGAAGCTGACGCTGGAAGTGCACGATCCGGCCAACTGCGGATTGGTCCTGCCCGATCTGGTCGGACTCGCCAGCTTCACGTATGGCAGCCATTATTGCAGCGTTGACAACCGCCACAATGCAACCACACTCGCATGCGGCTACTTCAACTCGGGAATTCGGGTGTTCGATATTCGCAATCCGCGGCGGCCGAAGGAGATCGCCTACTACAACCCGGCGGGCACCACGACCAAGAGTCCCGGGTCCAACCACGGTGCTCAATGGGTCGCCGGCGGACCGGATTGGTGCAATGCTCAAGTCCATCTGGATGCGGAGGCAGGGACCTTGCAGACGACCTGCCAGGACAATGGATTCCTGTCGCTCAAGTTCGAGCGTGGCGTGTGGCCCTTCGAGGAAAGCCGGACTCCGCCGGGTGAACAAAACTAGAGTAAGCGCAAGCACGGGTGTGAGCGTCCGGCGACAGGTGCATCGCCATTAGTAGGTAGGGCCCCGGCAGGAGGACGCCGGGGCCTTGACTTTTTATGGGAGTTTTCCGTCGAACGCCTACCCCCGGCGTTTCCCCGACGCGTCCCGGTATCGTTCCTGCCTGAACCGCCGTGAGGGCGCCGGCGCGCCAATGATGGCGCGGCGGTAAGCTCTATCCATTCCCACCGCGCGGCGAGCGGCAACCGAGTGAACCCATCCTCTCGACTCGATACTGACGGGGCGCAAGAGCCTGCGCCTGGTCCGACGAGCACGATCGGGGCTCCGGTCGAACACCTCGACCTTGCGACCGCGATCAAAGTGTCGCAGGCCGTCGCCGGCGAGATGGTGCTGGAGAAACTGATCGACACCGTCATGCGCACCGCGATCGCGCAGGCGGGCGCGGAGCGGGGCCTGCTTGTTCTGCTCAAGGGTGCCGATCCCAGGATCGAGGCGGAAGCCACGATCGACGGCGCCACGGTAGCCGTGCAGCTGCGCAATGAGCCATCGAGCGAAGCCATCCTGCCGGAATCGATCATGCACCATGTGCTGCGCAGTCGCGAGAGCGTCATTGTGGGTGATGCAGTTGCCCAGCCGGAATATGCCGCCGATCCGTACGTCCTGCGGCGCCAGGCCCGTTCGATTCTCTGTCTGCCCTTGATCAACCAGGCCAAGCTCAGCGGGGTGCTCTATCTGGAGAACAACCTGGCGCCGCGCGTCTTCGCGCCGCAACGGATCGCAGCGCTGAAGCTGATCGCCTCTCAAGCCGCGATGGCGTTGGACAATGCCCGCTTGTACCGCGATCTCGCGGAACGGGAATCGAAGATCCGGCGCCTGCTCGACGCCAGCGCCAGCATTATCGGGATTTTTGTTTGGGATTTCGACGGCCGGATTCTGGAAGCCAACGATGCGTTTCTCCGTATGCTGGGCTACGATCGTGAAGATTTGAGAGCAGGACGTCTGCGGTGGACGGATCTGACTCCACAGGAATGGTCTGATCGCGACGTGTTGTTGGCGCAAGCGATCAAGATGGCCAGGCACCTGCGGCCCAGCGAGAAGGAGTACTACCGGAAGGACGGCAGCCGCGTGCCGGTGCTGATCGGTGCCGCGACGTTCGAGGAAGACGCGCACCAGGGTGTCGCGTTGGTGCTCGATCTGTCCGAGCGCAAGCGGGCCGAAGCCCGGGCGCGGGAAAGCGAGCGGCGCTACCGCGAGGTGCAGATGGAGCTGGCGCATGCCAACCGTGTCGCCACCATGGGCCAGCTCACGGCTTCGATTGCACACGAAGTGAACCAGCCGGTCGGCGCCACGGTCACCAATGCGCAGGCGGCTTTGCGCTGGCTGCGCGCCGAACCACCGGAGCTCGAGGAGGTCAGGCAGTCGCTGCTTCGCATCGTGCGGGATGGCAATCGCGCGGCCGATGTCATCGGGCGGATACGCGACCTCATCAAGAAGGCGCCGCCCCGCAGGGATATTTTGCTGATCAATGAAGCGATCCGCGAGGTGATCGAGCTCACGCGCGGCGAGGCCGTCAAGCACGGCGTGTCGGTGCAATCCGAGCTTGCGGAAGGGTTGCCCCTGCTTCAAGGAGATCGGGTGCAGCTGCAACAGGTGCTGCTGAACCTGGTGATCAACGCGGTGGAGGCGATGAGCGGGGCGAGCGGGGGAGCGCGCGAATTGCGGATCAGCACCGCGTTTGCCGAGTCCGGGGAGGTTCTGGTCGCGGTGCGAGACTCCGGTCCGGGCCTGACACCCGAGACGATGGAGCACCTTTTTAAACCATTCCACACCAGCAAGCCCGGCGGTCTGGGGTTGGGCTTGTCGATCTGCCGCTCGATCATCGAGGCGCACGGCGGGAGGCTGTGGGCGAGCCCTAACGTGCCCCGCGGAGCGTCATTTCAATTCGTCGTTCCGGTTGATCCGGACATTGCGGCTTGATCGAATGGCGGCGGGCCGGCCTTGTAGCCGCGATCAACGATTGATGGAAACCGAGATGGCAGGCGGGTTGCGCAAGGTCTGGTAAATCACGCAATAGCGCTCGGTAAGCTTCAACAGGCTGTCCAGTTGCTCCGGCGTCGCATCGCTGTCGATGTCGAAGCGCAGGCGGATGGCCGGGAATCCGACGGGCACGTCCTTGGCGACGCCGAGCGTGCCCCGGAAGTCCAGGTCGCCTTCGACATGCACGCTACCGCCGCGCAACGTAATACCGAGCGCCGTCGCAACCGCGGTCAGCGTCACGCCGGCGCACGCCCCCAGCGCTTCCAACAGCATATCGCCCGAGCAGGCATCCGTGCCGTCGCCTCCTGTGGCCGGATGCAGGCCGGCCTCCGGCCGGGAGTGCCCACTGGTGATCTGGCACGTGATGCGCGGCTGGCGCAGCTCGCCCTCCGCATTGAGCACCCATCGTGCACTGCCGGCGTCCTCGCGGTAGCGCTGTTTCAGCGGTGCCTGCCGACTCTTCAGTTGTTCCGCGTCCACCGACTCTCCCCTCACACTGCAAGCTTCAGCAGGTTCAGTTTCACGACTTCCTTCTCGTCGCTGCCGCGTTCTGCCTTCGATCGGTCGCCGTGACCGTCGTCGAGCAGCGCCAGGATCCGCGACTTTAGCAGCGCAAGACGCGGGTCGCCGCGGTCGCGCTGGCGAGGCAGGCCGATCTCGACCTCCTGGCGGATGCGCCCGGGATCGGCCTGCATCACGCAGATGCGGTCGCTGAGGTAGACCGCCTCGTCGATGTCGTGGGTGACGAACAGCAGCGTGGCACCGTGATGTTCGGCAACCCGCCGCAGCAGGTCCTGCAGTCGCATCCGGGTGAAGGCGTCGACCGCGCTGAATGGTTCGTCCAGCAACAGCACTTTTGGCTGCCCGAAGAGGGCGCGGGCGATCGCCACGCGCTGCGCCATGCCCCCCGAAAGCTGTTTCGGGTAGAAACGGCCCTTGCCCGCCAGCCCCACCTCGGCCAGCAGCTCATCCACGCGCGGATGCTTGGCGCCGGCGCGGCCGAGCTCGAAGCCGACATTGGCGGCGACAGTCAGCCAGGGCAGCAGGCGCGGCTCCTGGAACACGACCCCGACGGCAGCGGGATGCGGCCGCAGCGGACTGCCGTGCAGCCGGATACTGCCCGAATAATCCGTGTCCAGTCCGGCGATCAATCGCAGCAGGGTGCTCTTGCCGCATCCGCTCTCCCCGACCAGGCTGACGATTTCACCGGCGCGGATGCTCAGCGACAGGTCACGCAAGACTTCATGTTGCGGATACTTCTTGCTTCCGATCTCGGCCTGCAGCAAGGGTTCGCCCATTTCCCCTCACCCGGCCTTGACGAAGCTGTCGCGCCACGACAGCGCACGAAGCTCGACGAACTTCAGCGCGCTGTCGGTCAATTTGCCCAGCAGCGCCAGCACGATGATCGCGGCGAGCACCACATCCACCCGCGCGGTCTCGCGTCCGTCGGTCAGCAGGTAGCCCAGGCCCTTCGTTGCCGCGATCAGCTCGGCCGCCACCAGGAACATCCAGGACAGGCTCAGCCCGGTGCGCAGGCCCGTAAACAGGTAGGGCAAGGCGGCAGGGATGATGATGCGGCGGATCAGTGCAAAGCGGGAAAGCCCGTAGACCTGACCCAGCTCGACCAGCTTTCTATCCACGTCGTGGATACCGGCGACCAACGTGAGGTACACCGGAAAGAACGCGCCGATGGCGATCAGGGTGATCTTGGGTGCCTCATCGATGCCCTGCCACAGCAGCAGCAGGGGCACCCAGGCCAGCGACGGGATGGCGCGCAAAGCCTGGAACGTCGGATCGAAATAGTCCGCAAGGCTGCGGCTCAATCCGAGGATGGCGCCGACCACGATCGCGAGGATGGCGCCCAGCGTGAAGCCAGCCGCCACGCGGGCGAGGCTGGCCGCGATGTGCTGGATCAGCCTGCCGCGGCCTGCCAGTTCGGCCAGAGTATTGCCGATGTCGGACGGAGCCGGCAGCAGATTGGCCGCAATAAGCCCACGCCGCGACGCCCACTCCCAAAGCACCAGCGCCACCAGTGGCACGACCAGCCCCTTGGCCAGTCGTGCCGCATCCGCGATCGTTCTTCTGATGGGGTCCGCCATGACACAATTCTGCACCGGCAGCGTGGCAATAGGCGACTACTTCGTCGCGGCCTTCGCCGGTTCTTCCTGCCGGTACTGGCTGGCGGCGAACTTCGACACCACCAGGGCGTCGATCACCTGGTTGACGTCGGTGCCCGGCTTGACCAACTCCTCTTCCACAAGGATGGCGCCGGCCTCCTTCAGGGCCTTGACGTGCTCCGGACCGGGAACCGGGCTGGTGAAGTCGACGCGGGACAGCTGCAGCTTGGCCACATCGAGCGGAATCCTGGCTTCCTCGGAGATCAGCTGCGCCAGTTGCTCCGGATGCGAAATAGCCCACTTGCGCGCCTGCTCGTAGCGCCCGATCACGCGCTCGACGACCTGCGGATGCTGGCTGGCGAAAGCCGTCGGCGTATTCAGAAAACCGTAGGTGTTGAAGTTGACGTTGCGGTAGATGAGGCGCGATCCGGCCTGCAGCTGGCTGGCCGCGGTATGCGGGTCGAGGCCGGCCCAGGCATCGACATCACCCTTCTCCAGTGCGACGCGGCCATCGGCGTGCTGCAGGTGCACGATCTGCACGTCATTCTTGGTCAGGCCGACGGTGTTCAGCGCGCGCAGCAGAAAGAGGAACGGATCGGTTCCCTTGGTGGCCGCGATCTTCCTGCCTTTCAAGTCTTTCAGTGAATTGATCGGCGAGTTCCTGGCAACCACCAGCGAAGTCCATTCCGGACGCGCATAGATGTAGACGCCCTCGATCGGGTTGCCGTTAGCCTTGCTCAGCACGGCGGCCAGGCCGGCCGTGGAGCCGAAATCGACGGAGCCGCTGTTCAGGTACTCCAGCGCCCGGTTGCTGCCCGCGCTTTGCACCCACTTGATCGGCACATTGTCCTGCTTGAACTCCTCCTCCAGCCAGCCGAATTTCTTCAGCACGATGCTGAGCTGGTTATACGTTGCCCAATCGACGCGCAACTCCTTTGGCGGATCGGCGGCCTGCGCCGCCCCCGACACCAATCCAAGCGACAGGGCACCGACGCCCAGCACTCTGCTGAAGAATTCTGGCTTCATATCGTCTTCCTCTTTTGCGAGTCCCTTGCCGCCGTCGCCATAGCCGCAACATAAGGCTTCACCTCGGGTCGGGCCAAAGAAGAAAATCGAATTTGCTCATAAGCCAGCCTGCGGAGTGCGCCGCGCCGGTGGTTCGAACTGACGGCGCAACTTGCATTAGCATTTCATCTGTTCTTGCTCAGGCGCTGCGTTCGGCGCCCGTATGGCCAGGCGCCATGACAGAGCCCTCCCGCCCCGCGGTCCTCGGCCTGATCGGCAACACTCCGCTGATCGAAGTCACGCGCCTCGACACGGGTCCGTGCGGGCTGTTCCTGAAGCTCGAGTCCCAGAATCCGGGCGGATCCATCAAAGACCGCATCGGCCTGTCGATGATCGAGGCCGCCGAAAACGACGGGCGCCTTCACCCGGGGGCGACGATCGTCGAGGCGACCGCGGGCAATACCGGCCTTGGCCTCGCACTCGTGGCGCGCGCCAAAGGCTATCCGCTCGAGCTCGTGGTCCCGGACAAGATGGCCACCGAGAAGGTCCTGCAGCTGCGTGCCCTCGGCGTGCGTGTCCACGTCACGCGCTCCGACGTCGGTAAAGGCCACCCGGAGTACTACCAGGACGTGGCTGCGCGTCTGGCCGCCGGCATCCCGGGCGCCTTCTTTGTGGACCAGTTCAACAATCCGAGCAATCCGGCTGCGCACGAGCAGTCGACGGGGCCGGAGATTTGGGCTCAGAGCGGGCATGCGGTCGACGCGATCGTGTGCGGCGTCGGCTCCGGCGGCACCGTCACCGGGCTGAGCCGCTTCTTCCGGCGTGCCGATCCGCGCGTCGAGTTCGTGCTGGCCGACCCGGTCGGCTCTATCCTGGCCGACTACGTCCGGACCGGCACGATCGGCCAGGCCGGCTCCTGGGCGGTCGAGGGCATCGGCGAGGATTTCATCCCCCCGATCGCCGACCTTTCGGCCGTTCGCGAGGCCTTTTCGATACCGGACGCGGAAAGTTTCGCCATGGCGCGGGAGCTGCTTCGCGCCGAGGGCATTGCGGGCGGCTCGTCGACCGGGACGCTGCTGGCGGCGGCGTTGCGCTACTGCCGCGCGCAGACCCGGCCCAAGCGCGTCGTCTCGTTCGTCTGCGACACCGGGACGCGGTACCTGTCGAAAGTCTTCAACGACCAGTGGATGGTCGACCAGGGCCTGCTGGAGCGGAGCCGGACCGGCGACCTGCGCGACCTCGTGGCACGCCGCTACGAGGACGGGAACGTCGTCAGTGCGGCGCCGGGCGATACGCTGCAGACCGTTTTCAACCGGATGCGTGCGGCCGACCTGTCACAGCTGCCGGTGATCGAGAACGGCCGCGTGGTCGGGCTGATCGACGAATCGGACCTGCTGCTGCGGGTGCAGGCGGACCGTGCCCATTTCAAGGCAAGCGCGTCGAGCGCGATGACCCGCGCGCTGGAATTCCTGCGCCCGGACGCCGGTGTCGAGGCCCTGCGCGGCGTGCTGGACCGGGGCCTGGTGGCGATCATCGCGGACGACGCGCGCTTCTACGGCCTCGTGACACGCATCGATCTGCTGAACCATCTCAGAAGGAACTTCGCATGAGCGACACCGGCGACCCGGCGGCGCGCCCCGGCTTCGGGACGCGGGCCATCCACGCGGGCCAGGCTCCCGATCCGACGACCGGCGCGATCATGCAGCCGATCTACGCGAACTCGACCTACGCTCAGACCGCCCCGGGCGTCCACAAGGGCCTGGCCTACGCGCGGGCCCACAACCCGACCCGCTGGGCCCTGGAGCGGTGCGTCGCGGACCTGGAAGGCGGCACGCGAGGCTTCGCATTCGCCTCCGGCCTCGCTGCCATCTCGACGATCCTGGAGCTGCTCGACAGCGGCGCCCACGTGATCGCCGTCGACGATCTGTATGGCGGAACGTACCGGCTCTTCGAGCGGGTCCGGCGCGGCAGCGCGGGCCTGTCTTTCAGCTACATCGACCTGGCC
>DATBCD010000016.1:0-36718 GCA_036270655.1 Burkholderiaceae bacterium | reverse complement strand
CGCTCGGCGGCCGTGACACGCCCGGCCGTCGCCCCCATCGTGACCGATGCGCGCAGCAGCGCGCCGGTTTTCATCCGGTGCATCGTCTCCAGCTCGCCCGCGCTCATCGGCCGGCCGACCGCGGCCAGGTCGATTGCCTGCCCGCCGCACATCCCCTGTGTTCCCGAGGCCTGCGCCAGGTCGCGCACCAGCGCCACGCAGGTGTCTGCCGCAACCGGGGCGTTGGCCAGAACCCTGAACGCCTCCGCTTGCAGGGCATCGCCTGTCAACATCGCGGTGGCTTCGTCGAAGGCGACATGCACCGTGGGCTTTCCGCGCCGAAGCACATCGTCGTCCATGCAAGGCATGTCGTCGTGTACCAGCGAGTAGGCATGCACGAATTCGACCGCCGCGGCGATCGGGTCCAGCGCCGCATCGGTCGCCGAGCCGAACTCGCCGGCGGCGTAGACCAGCAGCGGGCGCACGCGCTTGCCGCCGTTCAACACCGCGTAGCGCATCGCCGCGTGCAGCCGGCGCGGTTCGCGCTCCTCGGCGGGCAGGCAGGTTTCAACGAATTGCTCGATGCGCGCCTGGCGGGCGGCGATCCAATCGGACAATGGGGCCACCTGCGAGGCCCTGGATGCCCGCGACGAGACAGATGCCACGCTCACGTTGCGGGGTCCGGAGTTTCATCCGGTGAAAAGTTTTTCAGCACGTCTTCGTCAAGCCTCTGGATCTGCTGTTCGGCCTCGGCCAGCTTGCCCTGGCAGAAGCGCGCCAATTCGGCTCCGCGCCGATACGTCGCGATCGATTCATCCAGCCCCAGCTCGCCCGATTCCATCCGCCGCACCAGCTGATCGAGTTGTTCGAGCGCCTGCTCGAAGGTCAGCTCTTCGGTCGAGGTACACGTTGTGGATTCACCCATCCGCTCGCCCGCCCCCTCAAGGCGCGGAACCATTTCGTTTTTTGGCCGACATATGACGGCGGCCCTTGCGGGGTGCCAAGGCACCCGTTAAGGTATTTTAGTTCATCGCCCGCATGTCCCTAGGCGGGTCAACGAGTTGCGTTGCGTTTACACCCACATTGCGCAAAAGCACGATGCCGCAGCCGCGCCCCTACAGCACCCTGGTAGACGCAGATACGCTACGCCTGAATATGGGCAATCCCGACTGGCGAGTAATCGACTGTCGACACGATCTGTTACAGCCGGGTTTGGGCCGGCGTGCTTACGCCGAAGGGCACATCGCAGGCGCGGTGTTTGCGGACCTGGACCGGGACCTGTCCGGGCCGAAGACGGCGCACTCAGGACGGCACCCGTTGCCGGATGCGGACCGGCTGGCCGAGTGCTTCCGGCGCTGGGGCATCGATCCGGATACCCAGATCGTCGCGTACGACGCGAGCGCGGGCTCGTATGCCGGCCGCCTCTGGTGGCTGGCGCGGTGGCTGGGTCATGACAAGGTGGCAGTGCTCGATGGCGGGTGGCAGGCCGCCCTTAAGGCCGGGTTAACAATCGAGACGGGCGACGTCGGCCCGCGACCTGGCCGGTTCGAGCGCAAGCGGCCACTGGAGGAACCGGTCGATGTGGATGCCGTCCAGTCGGCTCGCACCGATTCGGACTGGCTGGTGGTCGACGCTCGCGCGCCGGATCGATATGCGGGCCAGAACGAAACGATCGACCCGATCGCAGGCCACATCCCCGGGGCGGTGAACCGGTTCTGGCAATCGAACCTGGGTCCGGACGGACGCTTCAAGCCGGCCGCGCAGCTGCACTCGGAATTTACTGCCCTGCTCGGTGCGCGCTCTGCCGACCGGCTGATCGCCCAGTGCGGCTCGGGCGTGACTGCCTGCCATAACCTGCTGGCCATGCAGCACGCGGGACTGAAGGGTGCACGGCTTTTCCCCGGTTCCTGGAGTCAGTGGATCACGGATCCGACGCGCCCGATCGCCGTCGGCGCCGATCCGTAGCGCGCGTTTTCAGCCTCCGGCCACGAACGCGCGGATCAGCCCCGCGATCGCCACACCCAGCAGAACCATCGCCACTTCAGGCAGCGAATCACTGAGCGGCTTGCGGCGCATCATCTCGGGCAGCAGGTCCGACAGCGCGATGTAGATGAAGCTGGCCGCCGCGATCAGCAGCGTGTAGGGCACCAGCGCCCGGTACGTTTCGAGCAGGCAATAGCCGGTCACGCCGCCCAGCACGGCCGACATGCCCGAGATCACCATGAAGGCGAATGCGCGTCGCCGGCTGAATCCCGCGTTCAAAAGGATCATGAAATCGCCGATCTCGTGGGGGACCTCGTGCGCGAACACCGCGCTGGCGGTCACCACGCCGGCCCGCGCGTCCAGCAGAAAGGCCGCTGCGATCACGGCACCGTCGCCGAAGTTGTGAAATGCATCGCCCACCAGGATCGGCCAGGCCCCGCGGCCCGCTTCGTGCTTGTCGTATCCGTGCGGGTGGTGATGCACGTCGCCCTCGTGGTGGTGCGTGTGGTGGATCAGCGTCAGCTTCTCGAGAATGAAAAAGCCGACGATTCCGCCGGTCAGCACCCAGCCGAACGTGCCGGGGTTCAAATTGGACTCCATCGCCTCCGGCAGCAGCTGAACCAGCGCCGTGGCCAGCAGCACGCCGGCCGCAATCGAGACCATCCTGTCGACCACGCCGGACAGCAGCCGGAAGCTCAACACGGCTGCCAGGCCGATCGAGATCAGCGTGGAAAGCGTATTGGCGAGGACGATGTAGAGCAGGGTCAACACGGGCCCGGCAGTATAGAACCCGTCGGTCTGCCGGTATCATCTCTGCCTGTCCGTTGCCAGCCCGGTCGCCACCATCGCGATCGTGCGCGTCCGATGGAATCGTCGATCGATCTGCAGGAAGTGGCCCGCCGCTTCCGGCGCGTAGCGCCGGCGGTCGATCAGTGCACGATCCGGATCGTCGAGGAGTCCTCGATCCTGACCTCGGTGCGTCGCGATGTGCCGGAGCCGGTGGCGCGGTCGTCGGATCTGGGTGCGATGGTGACGGTCGCCCGGGGCGATGGGGTCGGGTATGCGGCCACCAGCGACCTGAGCGAGGCGGGCCTGAAGGCGGCGGCCGACCGCGCAAGCCAATGGGCGCGCGTATCGCGCGGGCGCAGCGTGTTCGACAGTGCCCCGCCGCGCCTGGCGCTGACCGAGAAGTTCCACGCGGCTGCCGGATCCGGATTGGATTGGACGCCGGCCGAGCGGATCGATCTGCTCCGCAAGGAATCGGCCGGCTGCCGCATCGATGACCGCATCGTCGACTGGCAGGCCAGTGTGTGGACCATCCGCTCGCGCCAGTTGCTGGCAGCCGCAAGCGGCGAAGACATCGTCCAGGAGCACGAGTTCGCAATCCCCTCGCTGCACGTGGCGGCGAGCGATGGTCGGCTGACCCAGGTGCGCTCGTGGGGCGGACGTCACAACGGCCTGTGCCAGAAGGGCAGCGCCCGCCAGGTGGCCGAGCGCAGCGGCTTTGCGGGCGCCGGGCGGCGCACCGCCGAGCAGGCGCTGCAGCTGCTAGCTGCGCCGAACTGCCCGACCGGCACGTTCGATCTGCTGCTGATGCCGGACCAGATGATGCTGCAGATCCACGAATCGATCGGCCACCCGCTCGAGCTGGACCGGATCCTGGGCGATGAACGCAATTACGCCGGAACGAGCTTCGTGACGCCGGAGATGTTCGGGAGCTACCGCTACGGATCCGAGCTGCTCAACGTCACATACGATCCGACGCGGGCGGAGGAATTCGCGACGTTCGCCTACGACGACGAAGGCAGCCGGGCGCAGCGCCGGTACCTGATCCGCGACGGCGTGCTGATGCAGCCGCTGGGCGGCGCGCAGTCGCGCCAGCGCATCGCCAGCGCAGGCTGGGACGGCTGCGTGGCCACTGCACGCGCCAGCAGCTGGAACCGCCCGCCGATCGACCGCATGTCGAACCTGAACCTGGAGCCCGGCGGGGCCACGTTCGAGCAGATGGTGTCGTCGATCGAGGACGGCATTTTGATGCAGACCAATGCGTCCTGGTCGATCGACGATTCGCGCAACAAGTTCCAGTTCGGCTGCGAATGGGGCCAGCGGATCCGCAACGGGCGGCTGGCCGAAGTGGTTCGCAACCCGAACTATCGCGGCATCTCGGCGACGTTCTGGCGCTCGCTGGCGATGGTCGGCGATGCGTCGACGCTGCAGGTGCTCGGTTCGCCGTTCTGCGGCAAGGGAGAGCCCAACCAGCTGATTCGGGTCGGACACGCCGCTCCCGCCTGCAAGTTCTCGGCGGTCGCGGTGTTCGGGGCCGAGCGCTGAACATGAAGCAGCGGTTCCTTGACCTGGCTGACGACGCGATCGGGCAGCTGCGAGGCAGCGAAACGCTGCTGCTCAACTTTGCGGGCGAGACCTCCGATTTCGTCCGGTTCAATCACGCGCGTGTGCGGCAGGCCGGAAGCGTCGGGCAGGCCTTCCTGAGGTTGACGCTGATCGATCGGGGCCGGCGCCTGCACACGACGCTGGCCGTAGCGTTCGATCAGCAGTCCGATCACGCCGCGATCCGCTCGGCGATCCAGACGATGCGCACGGAGCTGCCTTCGCTGCCGGCCGATCCGCTGCTGCTGTATGCAACACAGGTCAACAGCTCGAACCTGGAGCGCCGCGGCCAGCTGCCCGAGGCCGAGGAGGCTGTCGACTGCGTGATCGCCGCCGCTGCCGGCGCCGACCTGGTCGGCATTTTCGCCAGCGGCCCGGTGTTCCGCGGTTTCGCCAACTCGCTGGGCCAGCGCAACTGGCATCGGGTCGACAGCTTCCAGCTCGACTGGTCCGTCTACCTGGCCGGCGATAAAGCCGTCAAGGCGAACGTCGCGTCCGAATCCTGGAACGCGCGGGACGTGGCCGGGCGCATCGAATCGGCCCGCGATCAGCTCCGGTTCCTGGCCGCCCCTGCGCGCGCGATCGAGCCGGGACAGTACCGCGCGTTCCTGACGCCGGCGGCGATGGACGAGCTGATCGGGATGTTGAGCTGGGATGGCGTATCCGCGCGCGCCCAGCGCACCCGCCAGAGCCCGCTGCAAAAACTGGTCGAGGGCGAGGCCGCGCTGTCGGCGATGATCACGCTGCGGGAAAACACGGCCGATGGCCTGGCGCCGTCGTTCGACGACAGCGGCTTTGCCAGGCCGGCGCAGGTGCCCCTGATCACCGGCGGCAGGTACTGCGGCGCGCTGGTGTCGGCCCGCACCGCCAAGGAGTACGACCTGCCCGCCAACGGCGCGTGCGAAGAGGAGTCGATGCAGTCCGCCGACCTCGACGGTGGCACGTTGCCGGTGAACGAGGCGCTTGCGGCCCTGGATCGAGGCATCCTGGTGGCCAACCTGTGGTACCTGAACTTCTCGGACCGCTCGTCCTGCCGGATCACCGGGATGACGCGCTTTGCCACGTTCTGGGTCGAGGGCGGACGCATCGCGGCGCCCCTGAATGTGATGCGGTTCGACGATTCGCTCTACCGGATGCTCGGCAGCGAGCTGCAGGCGCTCACGCGCGAACGCGACTGGATCCAGAGCCGCAGCACCTACGGCCAGCGCTCGGTCGAATCCAGCCGCCTGCCGGGCGCGCTGCTGTCGAGCCTGACGCTGACGCTGTAACGCATCAGCGACCGGCGGGCACCGTCTGCGATGAGGTCGCGAATTTACGGATGGATCGCGGCGCTGCCCGCGTTGGCGTTGGCGGCCTTTCCGGCCGTGCCCGCCTGGTGCGCCCCCTACCAGAGCATCCAGGAAATCATCCAATCGTCCGTGCCCTCGGACTGGCGCACGCCCGACCCGGAAAACATCCTGTACATGGACCTGCCCGGCGGGCGGGTCGTCATCGAACTGGCGCCGGCCTTCGCACCACGGCACGTTGCCAACCTGCGGGCGCTTGCGCGCGAACGATATTTCGATGGGCTTTCCGTCAATCGCGCCCAGGACAACTACGTCGTGCAGTGGGGCGATCCTGATCAGAAAAATCCGCGGCCGATTCATGCCGCCAAGGCACACCTGAGCGCCGAGTTCGACCGGCCCTACCAGGGGCTCGCCTTCAATCGCCTGCCGGAAGGCGACGTGTACGCGCCACAGGTGGGATTTTCCGACGGCTTCCCCGCTGCACTGGACGTGAGCAATGGCCGCGCGTGGCTCACGCATTGCTACGGCATGGTCGGCGCCGGCCGCGACAACGACGCCGCCAGCGGTGGCGGCACCGAGCTTTACGCCGTCATCGGCCACGCGCCACGCCATCTGGATCGCAATGTCACGCTGGTGGGCCGCGTGCTGCTGGGGATCGAGCTGCTATCGAGTCTGCCGCGGGGAACGGCAGAGATGGGGTTCTACGAATCGGCCGCCCAACGCCTGCCGATCCGCTCCGTGCGCGTCGCCGCGGATCTGCCCGCTGCGGAGCGGGTCAACGTCGAAGTGATGCGCACGGACACGGCCGCCTTTGCCCGGATCATCGAGTCGCGGCGGAACCGGCGCGACGACTGGACCAAGGTACCGGCTGGCCACATCGAGCTGTGCAACGTTCCTCTGGCGGTGCGCGTGAAACCCTGAGGCCTGGCACCAGGATCCATGGTGCCCTGCGTGCGCCAGGCAAGGCTGTTACCGGCCGGTATCCGATCCGGAGACGATCGTCGAGTCGATTTCCCTGAAAAGGCCGTACCAGGGGGCGGCCTTGGCGTACAAATTGAGCTCGCTCGCGCACGAGACCGTCTTGCCGGTCACGGTGGCCACGAAAGCGACGCCGCTGGTCCCCTCCAATGCGATCTGGTACGAACCTTTGGTGTCTTCTTCGATGATCTGCAAGTCACCCAGGAAGGAAACAAACTGGTTTCCGCCCGGCACAGCGGTCGACTGACGCCCGGCGCCGTAATGCTTTTCCAGGTAGGCGACCAGCCGGTCCCGGACCACCGACCCTGGAATTTGATAGCAGAAGCCCTGACTGGTCGGCGCGCTCGCCATCAGCGCCTTGGGGCTGTCGTAACTGCCGCATCCGATCACCGTGCCGACGGCCGCCAGGGCGAAGGCGAAACTTTCAATGCGCATGTCGCCTTTCGAGTTTCGCCACTTGCACCCTCACTTGACCAGTGTCCGGCTCGCGCCCGTCTGTTGATTCAGGGCAACCGAACCGGCAGGAAAGCCATTCTTCTGCAGAATAAAGGCGGTGATCGTCCACATCGTATCGTCCGGCAGCGATCCCGGGTTGGTGGCCGGCATGTTCGCGTGCTCGAAATTGAAAAGGTCGCTCAGCGGCTTGTTGGCCCATTGTTTCAGAAATGTGTCGCCGACCAAAGCCGGCCCGGCCGCGCCGGTCAGGTCGGGCCGATGGCATTCGGCGCAGTAGTTGTTGAAATAGCTCTGGCCGCGCTGCGCCTGCTCCTGCGTGTACCAGCCATTGACGTCCGCAGCACGTGCCTGGCCGGCCAACGCGACCACTGCGCAGGCCAGTGCGCCCAGGGCGATGCGAACATGCAAGTTCGGGTTTCTCGATTGGGATTCGATCTTCATGCGAGACTCCACTTTACGGTTGTCGTTGAAGGTCCCATGATTTTTGCCCCGGCTGGACTCACGCGGATTTCGCAGCGCCCGGTCAGTATTTAAGCTGTAACGCCGGTCGATTGAACCGCGCGGGCGCAGGCGGCCACAACAAACGCCACCCATGGAGTTCGTCGGATGTTGCAGCTCATCGGTATGCTCGATTCTCCCTACGTCCGCCGCGTCGCTGTTTCCCTGCAGCTGCTCGGCATCCCGTTTCAACATCGCTCGATTTCCGTTTTCAGGACCTTCGACCAGTTCCGGCAGATCAACCCGGTCGTCAAGGCCCCTTCGCTCGTTTGCGACAGCGGCACCGTGTTGATGGACTCCTCGCTGATCCTGGAATACGCCGAGTCGCTGCCCCGTCGCGGCCGCTCGCTGATGCCGTCGGGCATCACCGAAAAGGAGCAGTCGTTGCGCGTGATCGGGCTGGCGCTTGCCGCGTGCGAGAAGTCGGTTCAGATCATCTACGAGCACGATCTTCGGCCGGCGGACAAGCGGCACGAACCCTGGCTCTCGCGCGTTACGACCCAGCTTCTGGCGGCCTACGCGGCGCTCGAGCAGGAACTGACGCGGGCGCCTCTGCAGGCGCGAAGCGACTCCATGAGCCAGGCCGGAGTCACGGCCGCGGTGGCGTGGAATTTCACGCAAGCGACACTGCCCGAGGTTGTCGCTGCCTCGGCCTTTCCCGCGCTCGCAAGGTTTTCTGCAGCCGCTGAACAGCTCCCCGAGTTTCGCGCCGCACCACACGGCATTGACACCTATCCCCATCCGGGCTGACCCTCGTTCGCGCTTGCCCTCTCCCCCATGCCCTCTCCCACCGGCGTGGGAGAGGGGTGGCCTGGTGATCGCTGTGACGCCGAATCGCCCCTCGCCCGCGAAGCGGGAGAGGGGACGGGGGAGAGGGCGCGCAAAGCAGAGTCCAAGCGTCAAGAAGGGCGGCCTTTTCGCCGCTTCGGTTGTCCGCGAAGGGCCTATTTTTGTGGGGTTTCTCCGATCGAAGCGGTCGCCTGTCTCGCCGACCGAGCGGTACGCCGTAGCTCCATGCCCGACTCCCTGCCGCCTGCCGACGGCCCGAACGCGATGGCCAGCGCCGATGCGTCGCCTCCGCCGGCACCTCTGGTGTATTGGCCATCGCCTCCGTTCGCGAGCTACCCGGCGTGGTCCGAGCCCGAGGCGCCGATCGCCTGCATGGTGCAGAGCCCGCGCGGGCGCATCGCACGGGGTCACCTGGTGTCCCTGGATCTTGGCGATCGGATCGCCGAAGTACGGTTCGTGTCGAACAAGCCGCCAGTTCGGTTGCGATTCGACCAGTTCCTCAGCCTGACGCTGACGGCGCCGCTGGCGCCAAGCCAGCCGGGTCCCGGCGACTCGGAGCCTGCCGCCTTTCTGAGGCAGCGTCCCCGCACTCCCTACCGGCTGCTGTTGAAGGATGGAACGCAGATGACCGGCCAGACCATCGGCCACGTCGAGAAGCCGTCCGGGCTGTTCCTGTTCCGGCCGGTCGACGACGAGGATCGCGTGATCCGGATGTTCCTGCCGAACGAGGCCTGGCAGCGGCAGGAGCTCGGAGACCCGATCGGCAAGGTCCTGATCGAGCAGCGCGCCGCCAGCGCCGAGCAGGTCGAGCAGGCCGCCCAGCTGCAGGACAGGCTGCGCACGCAGATGCTCGGCGAGATGCTGGTGCAGGGCAGGATCGTGACGCCCGAGGAGCTGCTCAAGGCGCTCGATCTGCAGGCGCGCCTGCCGGTGATTCGCGTGGGTGAGGCACTGATCGCGCTCGGCCTGATCCAGCAGGAGCAGCTGGATGCCGTGCTCGAAATGCAGAAGACCGACCGGTCGCTGCCGCTCGGCGAGCTGCTGGTGCGTCAGAAAATGATCAAGCGCGAGGAGCTGTGCACGGCCCTTGCGCTCAAGATGGGCTATCCGATCGTCGACCCGGTGCAATTTCCGATCGAGGCCAATGCCTTGCATTGCGTGCCTTATGCGATGGCGCAGCGCCTGCGCGTGCTGCCGCTGATGCTCAACGAGTCGCTGCTGGTGGTCGGGATGGAGGACGTCACCCGCCGCGCCGTGCTGGACGATCTGGAATTCGCGACCCAGATGAAGGTGGTTCCTGCGCTGGTCGACCAGGAAGACATCGACCAGACGCTCGCCGTGGTCTACAGCCGCGTCGGGCGCGGGCCGGCCGACGGGCCCACCCTCGGCAACACGGACGGTAACGGCGAACTGGGGGCTGCGGACGTCAGCCAGCTGGCCGAGCATCTGGAGCGCGACGGCCTGGACGTGCCGAATGCAGTCGACGAGCCGGCGATCGAGCAGAGCGACAACTCCCTCGTGCGCCTGATCAACCAGATGATCGCCGAGGCCAGCGCCGAAGGCGCGTCCGACATCCATATCGAGTGCCTGGCCGGGCGCGAAAAGGTCAGGATCCGCTTCCGCAAGGACGGCGAGCTGCGTCCCTACCTCGAACTGCCCCATAACTACCGCAACGCGGTCGTCTCGCGCATCAAGGTCATGTGCGATCTGGACATATCGGAGCGGCGCAAGCCTCAGGACGGGAAGATCAACTTCGCGCGCTTCTCGCCGCAGCACAAGCTCGAGTTGCGCGTGGTGACGATCCCGACCAGCAACGGACTCGAAGACATCGTGATGCGGCTGCTGGCGTCGGCCAGGCCGATCCCGCTGGCCGAGCTCGGTTTGAGCCGGGACAACCAGGCGCGGCTGCGGTCCATCATCGAGCGTCCCTACGGACTGGTGCTGTGCGTCGGCCCGACCGGATCGGGCAAGACCACGACGCTGCATTCGGCCCTCGGCCATATCAATCGGCCCGAACGCAAGATATGGACCGCGGAGGATCCGATCGAAATCACGCAGGCCGGGCTGCGCCAGGTCCAGGTGAACCCGAAGATCGATCTGACTTTCGACAAGGCGCTGCGCGCGTTCTTGCGAGCCGATCCGGACGTCATCATGGTGGGCGAGGCGCGCGATCGGGAAACCGCGCACATGGTGGTGGAAGCCTCGCTGACCGGCCACCTGGTGCTGTCGACGCTGCATACGAACAGCGCCCCCGAGACCGTCACGCGCCTGCTCGACATGGGCCTGGACGCGTTCAACTTCGCCGACGCGCTGCTGGGCGTCCTGGCGCAGCGCCTGGTGCGCTGCCTGTGCAAGCACTGCCGCTCCGAGCGCCCCGCCAGCGCGGCCCAGATCGACGAGTTGTTGAACGATTACCTGCACGCGATTCCCCCTGGCGCGCCGCAGATCGCCCGCGAGGACCTGCTGGCCGACTGGCAAAGCCGCTTCGCGCGCAACGGGCAGCTGATGCACCACGAGGCGGTCGGCTGCAAACACTGCCGGGACCGCGGAATGCTCGGGCGCCTGGCCATCCACGAGTTGATGACGAACGGCCGCGAGCTGCGGCGCCTGATTCAGACGCGCGCCTTGCCGACCGAACTGCAGGCCTGCGCGATGCATGACGGCATGCGCACATTGCGCCAGGACGGCATCGAGAAAGTGCTGCAGGGGCTGACGACGATCGAGGAAGTGCGCTCGACCAGCAACGAGTAGCCCTCACGCCTTAAGCGATGGCCGGCCGCGCGGCGCTTGCGCGCGAATCAACTTTGGCGTTGAGTAAGCGGCGGTCCGAGCCGCCGTTCGAACCAGGCGGTGACGCGTTGTCGTTCTTCGAGCGACAGGTGCAATCCGAGCTTGGAGCGTCGCCACAGCACATCGTCGGCGCTGCCTGCCCATTCGCGCGCGATCAGGTATTCGAGCTCGGCCTCGAACAAGCCGGCGGCGATCGGCTCGCCCAGGTCCTGCAGGCGGCACGCCGATCCGAGCACTGCATGCACCCGGCTTCCGTACGCCCTGGCCATGCGAATGATCACCTGCGGCGGCATCCATCCGTATTGCTCGCTCAACGCGGCCACGAATGCTTCCAGCGCCGACTGCCCCTGCTTCGCGCCAGGCGCTTCGGAGGGCAGGTCACCGCCAGGCAGCCGTGCATCGCGTGTCCAGCCTCCACGCGTGCCTCCGAGCGAGGTCCCCAGCCGATCGATCGCTTCTTCGGCGAGAGTGCGGAAGGTGGTGATCTTGCCGCCCCACACGGTCAGCAACGGCGCGTCATGCGCAGCGAGCTCCAGCGCGTAGTCCCGCGTCAGTTCCGATGGGCCGGCTCCATCGTCCAGCAGCGGGCGCACGCCGGAGAAAGTCCACGCGATATCGCCTCGCCCGATGGGCTGCTTCAGGTAATGGTTGGCAAGATCACACAGGTAGTCGATCTCGGCGCCGTCGATCCGCGCGGTATCGGGTTCCTCGTGCACCTCGACGTCCGTGGTGCCGATCAGCATGAAGTCGTCCTCGAACGGAATCGCGAATGCGATCCTGCGGTCGGCGGACTGCAGCATGTAGGCAAAGGGATGCCCGAGACGGCGGCGCACCACCACGTGGCTGCCTTTGATCAACCGAAGGCGCCTTGCCGATCCGGCGCCGCATACATGCTGCAGGAAGCGTCCGGCCCAAGGTCCGGTCGCGTTGACCAGCGCCCTGGCGCGGACCAGCAGCTGGCCGCCGTCGGGGCGGGCCGCCTGGGCAATCCAGGTCGGCCCGTCCCGCTGCGCCCGGGTCAAGCGCATGCGCGTGAAGATGCGTGCACCGCGTTCGGCCGCGTCGATGGCGACGGTGGCCACCAGGCGCGCATCGTCCGTCCAGGCGTCCGAAAACTCGAAGCCGGTCCGAAAGGCGGGCCGCAACGCCTCGCCGGCCGGATGGCCCGCCAGGTCGATGCGGCGTGATGCCGGCAGGTCGGAGCGGCCAGCCAGCAGGTCATACAGCCAAAGTCCGGACTGCAGCACCCAGGCCGGTCGCATCGAGTCGTCATGCACCAGCACCAGCCGCAACGGCCGCACCAGGTGCGGGGCCGCGCGCAGCAGCACCTGCCGCTCCTGCAAGGCCTTGCGCACCAGGCCGACTTCGCCGTGCTCCAGGTAGCGCAGTCCGCCATGGATCAGCTTGGTCGAGGCCGACGAGGTGTGTGCGGCCAGGTCGTCCTGCTCGCACAGGATCACGCTCAGCCCCCGGCCTGCGGCGTCGCGTGCGATCGCAGCGCCGTTGATGCCGCCGCCGGCCACCAGCACGTCGCACTGCAATTCGCCGGCCACGGTCTACCGAGCCTGCGGGAAATGGCCGAAACGGTCAGTCACGCCGGTCAGTGTGCCTGGTCCCAGTTCTGCCCGGCGCCGACGCCGACGGCAAGGGGAACCTTCAAGGACGCGACGTGGCTCATCAAGTCGGGAACGCGGGCCCGAACCAGCTCGAGCTCGGGGTCCGGCACCTCCAATACGAGCTCGTCGTGCACCTGCATGATCAGCCGGCTGCGCAGCGATTCGCGCTGCAACCATTCGGCCACCGCCACCATGGCCAGCTTGATCAGGTCGGCTGCGGTGCCCTGCATCGGCGCGTTGATCGCGGCACGCTCCGCGCCCTGGCGGCGCGGACCGTTCGGTGAATTGATCTCGGACAGCCACAGGCGCCGCCCGAACACGGTTTCCACATAGCCCTGGCGCTTGGCCAGCGCCCTGGTTGCATCCATATAGCGCGCCACGCCGGGGTAGCGCGCGAAATAGCGCTCGATATAGCCTCGCGCCTCATCCCTCCCGATCCCCAGATTGGTCGCCAGGCCGAACGCCGACATGCCGTAGATCAGTCCGAAGTTGATCACCTTCGCGGTTCGCCTCTGGTCGGCCGTGACCTGGTCGGCGGCCACGCCGAACACCTCCGAGGCGGTGGCGCGGTGCACGTCCAGCCCCTTGGCGAAGGCCTCGAGCAAGCCGGCGTCGTCCGACAGGTGCGCCATGATGCGCAGCTCGATCTGCGAGTAGTCGGCCGACACGATGTGCGAACCGGCCGGCGCCACGAACGCTTCTCGAATGCGCCGCCCCTCGGTCGTGCGGATCGGGATGTTCTGCAGGTTCGGATCGGTCGAAGCCAGGCGCCCGGTGACCGCCGTGGTCTGACCGTAGGTGGTGTGCACGCGGCCCGTGTCCGGCCGAATCATCGAAGCCAGCTTGTCGGTATAGGTCGACTTCAGCTTCGACAGGGCGCGGTGCTCCAGCAGCGTCTTGGGCAGGGGATAGTCGGCGGCCAGCCTTTCCAGCACGTCCTCATCGGTGCTGGCGGCCCCGGTGGCGGTCTTCTTCTGGACCGGCAGCCCCAGCTTGCCGAACAGGATCTCGCCGATCTGCTTGGGCGAGCCGAGGTTGAACGGCTGGCCCGCCAGCTCGTAGGCCCGCGCCTCCAGGGCCATGATCCGCTCGCCCAGCTCGCGGCTCTGAGCCGCCAGCTGGTCCGGGTCGACCAGCACGCCGCTGCGCTCCATCGTAAACAGCACGCGCGACACCGGGATCTCGATGGATTCGTAGACGAACCTGAGGCCCTGATGTTCGCGCACACGGGGCCACAGCACGTGGTGCAGTGCCAGCGTCACCTCGGCGTCCTCGGCCGAGTATTCGGTGGCGCGCTCGATGCTGACTTCGTCGAAGCCGATCTGGCGCGCGCCCTTGCCGCATACCTGCTCGTACGTGATCGTGCGGCGACCCAGGTGGCGCTCGGCCAGGGCGTCCATGTCGTGCCCGCGGTGCGCCTCCAGCACGTACGACTGCAGCAGCGTGTCGTGCTCGATGCCGGCCAGCGCGATGCCGTGATTGGCCAGCACGTGCGAGTCGTACTTCAGGTTCTGGCCGACCTTCGGGTGGCGCGGGGACTGCAGCCAGGGGCGCAGTCTTTCGAGCACGTACGCCAGGTCAAGCTGCGCCGGCCCTCCCGGGTGGCGGTGCGCAAGCGGGATGTAGCAGGCCTCGTGCTCGCTGACCGACAGCGCAATGCCCACCAGGCGCGCCTGCATCGGATCGAGCGAGGTGGTCTCGGTATCCATGCTGGTCAGCGCCGCGGCCTCGATCCGCTCGATCCATCGGTCCAACTGCGCCTCGGTGAGCACCGTTTCGTACTGCACTGCCGGCCTCTCCTCCGCGCTTGCCTCCTTCGCGCTTCGCGCTTCGGAGGGCTTGCCCTCCTTGCCGTTTTCGGACACCAGTGCGGATCCGATCCCCGCCCCCTGCTCGACATCCCTGAGCCAGCTGCGGAACTCGAAACGCTCGAACAGCCTTCGCAACACCTGCGGATCGGGCGGGCGCGAGCGCAACGCCTCCAGCGTCGGCACCTGCGTCGACAGGTCCGTGTCAGTCCGAACGGTGATCAACGCGCGCGCGGTCGGCAGCCAGTCGACCGCCTTGCGCAGGTTCTCGCCGGTGGCGCCGCCGATCGATCCGGCCTGCTGCACCAGGGCGTCGAGCGAGCCGTACTCGTTGAGCCATCGCACTGCCGTCTTCGGCCCGACTTTCTCGACGCCGGGAACGTTGTCCACGCTGTCACCGACCAGCGTCAGGTAGTCGACGATGCGCTCGGGGGGAACTCCGAATCGCGCGATCACACCCGCCCGGTCGAAGCGGCGCGGCGGGCCGCCATCCCGGCTCATCGTGTCCAGCAGCTCGATCCGGTCGCCGACCAGTTGCGTCAGATCCTTGTCGGTGCTGACGATCACCGCGCGCATGCCCTCGCGGCGCGCCCGTTCCGCCAGGGTTCCGATCACATCGTCGGCCTCCACCCCCGGGATTTCCAGCACCGGCCAGCCCAGCGCCCGCACCGCCTCGTGGATCGGCTCGATCTGGGAGGCCAGATCCTCGGGCATCGCAAGGCGATTAGCCTTGTATTCTGCGAACAGCTCGTCTCGAAAGGTCTTACCTTTTGCGTCGAACACACAGGCTCGATACTCGGCGGGCGACTGCTCGGCCAGAAGGCGCAGCATGCCGATGAACCCGCGGATGGCTCCGGTCGGTTCGCCCGCCGAGGTGCGCAGGTCCGGCAAGGCGTGAAATGCGCGGTACAGGTAGCCGGAGCCGTCCACCAGCAGCAGTGTTTTCATTTCTTTCGTTTCGTGATTTTGGGTGACTGACAGGAGATCACCATGAAGGACCGGCAAAAGAATATTCCCTCCCTGCGAGCGATCGCGACTCCCGATCGGGCGACCAGCATCAAGGCGCGCGAATCCTGGCAGATATGGGGGATTATCTCGGAGTTCGTCGAAGCCTCGGAACGGCTTTCGGAGATCCGCCCCGCGGTGTCGATCTTCGGCAGCGCCCGGACCCCATCCGGCTCGCCGCGCTACGAGCTCACGACCCAGATTGCCCGCAAGCTGTCCGACGCCGGCTTCGCCGTGCTGAGCGGCGGCGGCCAGGGCATCATGGAGGCGGCCAACCGGGGCGCCTTCGGCGGCCGCGCCCCGAGCGTCGGGCTGAATATCGAGCTGCCGCACGAACAATGCGGCAATCCCTACCAGAACATCTCGCTGCGCTTCCGCCACTTCTTCGCGCGCAAGGTGGCCTTCGTTAAGTATGCGGCCGCGTATGTGGTGATGCCCGGCGGCTTCGGCACGCTCGACGAGCTGAGCGAGGCGCTCACGCTGATCCAGACGGGGACCGGGCGCAGGATCCCGATCGTGCTGGTGGATGCCGCCTACTGGAACGGTCTGCTCGCCTGGATGCGCGAGAAAATGGTGACCGAGGGCATGATCGACCAGCAGGATCTGAGCCTGATGCAGGTCGCGGAGAACGCCGACCAGGTGGTCGACGCGATCTTCGACTTTTACGAGGCGCGCGGATTTCTGCAGACCGGCGTCGAACACGAGCAGCTGCTCTATCTGTGATGGCGCGCGGGCGCCGCCTCAACAAGGCGGCGGCCGGCACGTACAATACCCTGATGGGCCCGACCTGCTCGCCGTTCGAACTGTGGCGTGATGGCGTGCCCGCGTGGCCGGCGCTGCCGCCCACGGGCCTGCGGGCCTGCGTTGCCGCTGCGGCGTTGCTGCTCGCCGCCCCGGATTTTGGCGCCGACGATTTTCCCCCGCCGATCGCGCCCCAGGCCGATCCGGGCACCACCGCTGCCCCGGCGGCTGCAACCGGCGCGCCGGCAACGGCCGCGCCGGTGGTGGCTTCCAACCCGGAGCCAGCGCCGCCCAGAGCCGAGCACGACGCGCGGATCGAGCAAAAGCGGGTCGGTCGGCGCGTGTCCGAGCTGATCGTGACTCCGGCCGGGTTCACGTACCACTATTCGATAATTCACCTGGACGATCAGGACCCAGGGACGACGCCGCTGCAGCCGCATCCGGAGTTGTCGGTTCCCCGCTTCTTCCGGATCGACTTCTAGAACCTCCGCCATGGCCGTATTTACCGCGCTGACGCGCGATGAAATCGTCGCGCTGCTTGGCAGCTATTCGGTCGGACAGCTGGTGGACTTCGAGGGCATCCCGTCGGGCATCGAGAACACGAACTTCTTTGTCTCGACCACCGAGGGGCAGTTCGTCCTGACGGTGTTCGAGCGGCTGGACTCGGAACATCTGCCGTTCTACCTGGGCCTGATGAAGCACCTGGCGCAGCGCGGCTTGCCGGTGCCGGAGCCTGCGACCACGCTGCAGGGCGACCTGCTGTGCAAAGCGCGCGGCAAGCCGGCGGCAGTCGTCACCCGTCTTCCGGGCCATGCGGTGTTCGATCCGACCGCGGCCCAGTGCGCCCAGGTCGGGCAATTCCTGGCGAGCATGCACCGGCAGGCGCGCGATTTTCCGCTGTTCCAGCCGAATCTGCGCGGGATCGGGTGGTGGAAGAGCACGCTGCCGAAGCTCGAGCCCCTGATCCCGGCCGACCAGTTCCAGGAACTGGCCGAGGAGGTGATCTTCCAGGACACCTTCGTGCGCAGCCCGAAATTCGAGCGGTTGCCAGCCGGACCGATTCACGCAGACCTGTTTCGCGACAACGTCTTGTTCGACGGCGATCACATCGGAGGAGTCATCGACTTCTACTTCGCAGCCTGCAGTGCCTGGCTGTTCGACCTGGCGGTCACGATCAACGACTGGTGCGTGGATCCGGCCACCGGCAAGTTCGATCCGCCCCGCGCCCGCGCGATGCTGCAGGCCTATCATGAAGTCCGTCCGCTGATGGAGGTGGAGCACCAGGCCTGGCGAACGGCGCTGCGCGCCGCGGCGCTGCGCTTCTGGATCTCGCGGCTTTACGACCTGTATCTGCCGCGTCCGGCCGCGCTGCTCAAGCCCCACGATCCGACCCGATTCGAGCGGATGCTGCGTCTGCGGGTCCGCCAGGCCGACCTGCCGTGGATTTGATGCTGGACCATGGGACGGCCACAACGTCGAGGCGGTGTGCCATGCGGCTGAAGCCTGACCTCTGCAGCGGCCGATGGTGAAGATCAGGGCGCTGGCCGCTCGCAACGGGCTGATCTGGATTGGCGGCGGGCTGCGGCTGTTCGGCGGCCATCCGCTGTCGCTGCTCGGGTCGGTCGCGGCCGGCCTGCTGCTGGTGTGGCTGCCGTCGACGATACCGTGGGTTGGCCCGATCATCGGTGCCGTGCTGGCGCCGATCGCCGCGCTCGGGCTGATCGCGGCGTGCCGCGCCGCCGACGCCGGTCGCATCCCGGGCGTGGCGGTCTACGCCGAGGGTCTGATCGATCCGCAGGCGCGCCGCCACTTGCTGATGCTGGGCGTCATTTACGCGCTGATCATGCTGCCGCTGATCGCGATCATGCAGGCCACCGGGATGGATCAGGCGATCCGCATCGTGCCCGGGCCGGACCAGCAGCCCCGGATCGAGACGCATGCGGGGCTGCTCGCGCTGCGCATCGCGCTGTCGACGCCGATTCTGATGGCGATGTGGCTGGCGCCGCCGCTGGTCAGCTGGCAGCACCTGACCGCGCCCAAAGCGATGTTCTACAGTTTCTTCGCCTGCTGGCGCAACCGCAGGCCGCTTCTGACCTTCATCGCCGGCGCCTTCGGCGCCGGTTCGCTCGCCACCGCGGCGCTCGCCGCCATCGTGAGCCTGCTGGTGCCGGACCGCGGCGTTGCCACGCTGCTGATCGCGCCGCTGTTGCTCGCGCTTCTGGCCGTCGTTCAGGGCGGCATTTTCCGGATGTATACGCAGATCGTCGAGGACAGTGCGGCCGATCAAGGGATCGCCGCCTAGCCTGAGTCAAGCGCCAGCCGTTCAGGCAGACGCTCAGACCCGCGGATGGTCCATTTGAACTAACCCATCGGATTCTTCCTGCTGCAGGTGCAGGTGCGAAAGCCCGACAGCGGCCATGGAGGTGATCCACGGATTGCCGCTGTGTTCTCGTTCCCCCATAGTCCGCCTCGGTTTCGCATCCGGAGATTTTCGATGTCCACCGAAGTGATGCTCGAAAGCAACGTGCCCCACAGGCCACAGTCCGGCCACACCAATCGGGCGGGAACGCATCCCGCTTCCGACCGGTCGGGGACGCACGCCGGCGCCGCGCTCGACCGTATCCGCCTGGCGAAGAGGGCTTACAGCGTCCGACGCGTCCATGTCGCCGATGCGAAGACGCTGGTGACCGACGCGCGCCCATCGGCGGGCGATCTGGTGCTGGCACGCGTGAAGCGACTGGGCCAGCATCAGCACCTGGAGTTCGTCAACGGCCGGCGCTGCCGCTTGTGGCCCGGCGACGAGATCGTCGTCGCCTACGGTGCGCGCTATGCGCCGGATCAGTATGAGGCGGTCGTTCCCGAGGATCTGTCCGCGTGCCATCTGGTGGCTGCGGGCGGCATCGCCGCGCGCGTCGTCAGCCGTCACGGCGGAATCAAGCCGGCGACCGACATCGAGCCGATCGGGCTGCTGGCCAACGACCAGGGCACGATCAATGTGCGTGCTTCCGCGCTCGGTACCGCGCCCTCGCTGCGGCCGCCTCTCGTACTCGCCGTGCTCGGCACCAGCATGAACGCCGGCAAGACGACGACTGCGGCGAGTCTGATCGTCGGCCTGCGCCGACTCGGGCGCCGCGTCGGCGCCGCCAAAGTCACAGGCACCGGCGCCGGCGGAGATCCCTGGCTGATGACCGATGCCGGAGCGTCCCCGGTGCTCGATTTCACCGACGCGGGGTTCGCGACGACGGCGGGGCTGCCGCCGGAGGCCCTCGAACACATCCTGACCCACCTGACCGGTCACATCGCATCCACCGGCGTGGACTGCCTCGTGCTGGAGGTGGCTGACGGCCTGTTGCAGCGGGAAACCTCGGCCCTCGTGCAGTCGCACCAGTTCGCAAAAACGGTCGACGCGGTGCTGTTCGCCGCGCCCGACGCGATGAGCGCGATCGCGGGAGTCGACTGGCTGCGCCAGCGCAATCTGACGGTGGCGGCCGTCAGCGGGGTCGTGACCGCCTCTCCCCTGGCACAGCGCGAGGCCGCCGCGTCGGTTCCGGTTCCCGTGCACACGATCGACGAGCTGGCCACCGGGGAGGTCGTCAGCGCGCTGTTTCCGGTGCTCCGGCGCCTTCCCGGCCGGGCCCTCGCCGGCGGATGATTCGCCAGCCGGGAGCCAGTTCGATGCGAAGCGGGGAACTGACCAGTTTCGGGCCCGGGCTGCGCTACCTGCTCGGAGTCCCTAAAGCCATAAGCGACAGCACGCCAGTCGTCGCCTGCGTTCACGGCATCCGCCGCAATGTGCAGGAGCACTTCCAAGCCTTCGCGCCGCTCGCGGAGCAGGAGGGCTGGCTGCTGGTCGTGCCGTTGTTCGCGGCCGACGCGTTCCCGGATTACCAGCGGCTGGGAAGGCCCGGGAAGGGCGGCCGGGCCGACTTGCGGCTGATCGAGCTCGTCTCCCACCTGTGCGAGCGATTCGATCTGCCGGAGCAGCCGATCCACCTGTTCGGCCATTCCGGCGGCGGCCAGTTCGCCCACCGCTTCGTAATGGCCCATCCGTGGCGTGTCGTACGCTACGTGGTCAGCTCGCCGGGCTGGTACACGTTCCCGGACGAGTCGATCGAGTACCCCTACGGGCTCGCGCGCGCCGAGACCCAGGGCTTGCCGCTGAGCCCGCGTGATTTCCTGAAGGTCCCGGGCGCTGTTTTCGTCGGCACCGCGGACTTTCGCAGCGGGCGTCATCTGCGCCGCAACCCGACCGTGGATCTTCATCAGGGGCCGCACCGCCTGGAACGCGCCAGGCGCTGGGCCGTTGCCGTGAACACGCGGGCCAGGGAGATCGGGCTCCCCCATCCCGTGCAACTGCGGCAACTGCCGGACGGCGCCCACAATTTCAGCGGCTTGGTGCGCAGCTGTCGGCTGCACGAGCAAGCCTGGCGCTTCCTGGCGAATTCGCCGGACGCCGCAACATGATCGCCCGGCTCGCCGAGGCGGTCTCGTCGTGGGGATCCCAGCCCCGCAACATCCGCCTTCTCAATATCGCCCGATTGGCCCGCAGCGTCCCTCAAGGGATGTTCGCCGCCGACTTCCTGCTGTACTTGCGATCGCTCGGATGGAATGGCGCAGCAATCGGCTCGCTACTGACGGCCGCGGTGGTCTTCTCCATTTGCGTCACCATCGTGGGGTCGATCGCCAGCGACCGGTACGGCCGCAAGGCCTTCCTGCTCGGGTACGACGCACTGTTTGCCCTGGCGTGCCTGTGCGCGACGCTGAGCACTTCGACCGCGGTGCTGGCCTTTTGTGCGATCTTCGTCGGGTTCGGCCGCGGGTCGAACGGCACGGCCGGCCCGTTTGCCGCCGTCGAGAGAGCGTGGATCACCCAGGGCGCGGACGCGCGGACCTGGACTCGCGCGCTCGGCGACAACTCCACCGTCGGCTTCCTCGGCATGGCGGTCGGCGCCACGCTGGCGATGCTCCCGAGCCTGTATCCGGACGCCGCCACCGGTGCCCCGAATTTCCGGATCATCTTCCCGATCGCTATGGTGCCTTCACTGATCTGCCTGGCGTGCGTGATCCAGGCGCGCGACCGGCACAAAGAGGTGGTTCTTGTTCCGGTGAAGGAAGCCGAGGAGAACGCGGCGCGCCGGTCCGAGAACCGCAATCTGCGTCAGCTCGCGATCGTCAATCTGCTCAGGGGCGCGGGTATCGGACTGGTCGGGCCCATGACGTCGTACTGGTTCGCGGTGCGATTCAACGTCGGCCCCGAGCACATCGCCCCGATGGTGGCGGCCGGTTTCCTGATCGCCGCGGTCTCGTCGCAGATCTCCACCAGCCTCGGACTGAAGTACGGAATGATGAACGTCGTCGTCAGGTTGCGCCTGGTCTCGCTGCTGCTGATCGCCGCCATGCCGCTGTCGCCCAACGTCGCCGTGGCGACGGCGCTTTACCTGGTGCTCACGACGATGGACCGGTCGTCCAACGGCCCTCGGGCGGCCATCACGGCCAACCTGGTCCGCAACAAGCGCAGGGGACTGGCCGGAACTGTCGCGGCCGTCTGCCAGCGGATCACGCGATCGCTCGGCCCTTCGGCCGCCGGCGTGCTGTTCGATTCCGGAATGCTGGCGGCGCCGTTTCTGGCCGCAGCGTTCTTCCAGGGCGCATTTCTTTACCTGTACCAGCGCTGGTTCCGGGACAAGGACCCGTCGCTTGCGGCCGGCGCCTCGGTGACTGCGCAACCCGCCGGCTCCGGGTCGGACTGATATGGCGGCACGCCATATTCGGGCCGGATCGCACGTTGACCTTTCCCACCGGACGAACACGCGCAGGCGCGACCTGCTGGCCCTGATCGGCGCCACCGCCGGCGGCGCCGTGATGTGGTGACTGTCGCCGGCGTCAGCGCGGCGCGCCAGCAGGCTTCCGCGGCACGCCGGACGACCGCGGACGCGGGACGAGTCGGCACGCGACGCGGCGCCCTGATGCGGATCGAGAAAGTACGAAGAATGAAGCACGGATTGCAAAGAGCGATCCTGGTGGCGGGCCTGGCCCTGGGAGCCGCGGCAGGCTGTCCGCCGGCTCTGGCTGCCGGCCACCCTCCAGGACACATCCTCGTCCTCATTGGAGGCGATACCTACTTCGGCGAAAGTTATCAAGAAGAGTATGCACGGAAGGGCGGGACCAATATTCTCCTTGAAAAAAGCTACGACTACGGCTTGGCAAATCTGAGCGCCCTGCTCAAAGCGGTGGACTTCCGCATCCTCAACCTCGAGACGCCGTTGACCCCGCTTCGCAACAGTTCCCTGAACGGAAAGCATTACGTGCATTACGGCGATCCTGCAAAAACATTGGAAGTCCTGGATCGTTTCGGGCCGATTGCTTACTCGCTTGCCAATAACCACACGCTCGATCAGGGGGCAGCCGGCCTCGACGATACGCGCGCCGCGATCGCAACGGCGGGCGCACGTTGCTTTGGCGCCGGCAGGAATCTGACCGAGGCGCAGAAGCCTCTGATCCAGAGGTTCCAGTTGGGCGATCGCCAGTTGACTCTGGCGGTATTTGGTGGGCTGGAGTACACCAGGAAATACGATGACGAGTTCACGTTTTACGCCACCGCCGATCGTTCCGGCACCGCCAGGTTGGACGCTTCGTCCGTGTCGGCGGTACGGCAGGCCATCGATGCTCTGCGGCGAAAGGAGCCGGAGGTTTTCACCATCTATTTCATGCACAGCATGGCCAACTACAGCTGGAAAACTCCTGTGCAGGCCGCGAACGCACAGATGTTACGGCAGGCCGGAGTCGATCTCGTCGTCGGCGCAGGCGCGCACATGATGCAGGAGATCGAGCACGACGGCGGCCAATGGATACTTTTCGGGATCGGAAACTTCGTGTTCGACGCGGCCGGCCGGTATGGGGCGGAGAATGCTCCGGCGTTCAGCCTACCTCTGGTGATCGATTTTTTCGTGGCTCATGACCACTTGCAACAGAGCCTGCGCGTGTATCCCATCGTCAGCGACAACACGCTCACGCGCTATCGACCGCGTTTTGTAACGGATGCGGAGCTGGGCGTTGTCGACTCGCTGCTCGCACAAAGGGGAAATTGGGATCCGGCGACGCGAGCAGCGGTGAAGACAGGCAAAGACACAATCGGGAACTACATCGAACTGTTCGGGCTCAAGCCGAAGGACCCCGTCGCGCCCTGAGCGCGGAGCGCAGCGTCCCGCGAGCTTGAAGCGGAACATGCCCTCGTTCGCGGATTACGGTACGCCGGACGGCCGCGGACGCCGACGAGTCGGCGCATGACGTGTCGACCTGACTCCATGCCCCATGCCTGCTCAACTACTGACTCATGTCGCAGCCGCTACGCACGCTCGAGCTTTGCCACTGCCAGCAGCAGCTCCTTGATGCCGACCTGGCCGAAGCGGATCTGGGCGCGTGCGTCGCCGCCGTCGCCCTGCAGGCGGAGCACGACGCCGTCGCCGAACTTCGGGTGCCGCACGCTCTGGCCGACCTGAAAGCCGTGGTGGGCGGCGGACTGCGGCGCGGTGCCACTGCCACCGGCCGGCGGCGCCGGCGCGTTCCAGGGCGGCACCGGGTCGATCGATGCGCGCCTGCGCGGCGCCAGCCAGCGCACCGACTCCGGCGGCAGCTCATCGAGAAAGCGCGAGCGGATGCCGTAGCGGGTCTGCCCGTGCAGCAGCCTGGCCTGCGCAAAGGTCAGGTACAGGCGACGGCGTGCGCGCGTGATCGCCACGTACATCAGCCGGCGCTCCTCCTCCAGCCCGCCGCCTTCGTTCAGGCTGTTTTCGTGCGGAAACAGGCCCTCCTCCAGGCCGGTGATGAACACCGCCTCGAATTCCAGGCCTTTGGCCGAGTGCACCGTCATCAGCTGCAGCGCCTCCTTTCCGTCGCCCGCCTGGTTGTCGCCCGCTTCCAGTGACGCGTGCGCCAGAAACGCGGTCAACGGCTCGGGGCGCTCCTGGTCAGGCGGAGCGAGGGCGGCCTCGCCCTCCGTAGCCCGAAGGGCGAAGGAGGGCTGCTCGGCGGTGTAGCCCTGTTCCGCCACGAAGCTGGTCGAGGCGTTGACCAGCTCCTCCAGATTCTCGAGGCGGTCCTGGCCATCGCGCTCGCTAGTGTAATGAGCCGCCAGTCCGCTTTGCTGGATCGTCGTGGCCACCAGCTCGGGCAGGCTCCGGGTGGACGCTGCCGACTGAAGCTCCTCGATCAAGCGCCCGAACTGAGCCAGGCTCGCGCCGCCGCGCCCACCCAGCGACCCGATGGCCGCGTACAGGCTGCACTGAGCGGCTGCGGCGGCGTCCTGCAACTGCTCCAGCGTGCGCGCCCCGATGCCGCGCGCCGGGAAATTCACCGCGCGCGCAAACGAGACATCGTCGTGCGGATTGCTGGCCAGCCGCAGGTACGCGAGCGCGTTCTTGATCTCGGCCCGCTCGAAAAAGCGCAGGCCTCCGTAGACCCGATACGGCAACGCGGCGGTGAACAGCGCGTGCTCCAGCACGCGCGACTGCGCGTTGGACCGATACAGGATCGCGATATCGGAGGGTCGAACGCCCGAGCCGGTCAGTTCGCGCACCTGCTCGACGATCCAGGATGCCTCCAGGCCGTCGGAGCCGGCCTCGAACAGCACCGCCCGCTCGCCCTGCCCTGCCGCGGTCCACAGGTTCTTGCCGAGGCGCTGCGCGTTGTGGCTGATCAGCCGGTTGGCCGCCTCCAGGATGTGACCGTAGGATCGATAGTTCTGCTCCAGCTTGATCACGCGCGACACCTGGAACTCGCGCTCGAAGTCCGCCATGTTGCCCACGTGGGCGCCGCGAAACCGGTAGATCGACTGGTCGTCGTCGCCGACCGCGAATACGGTGCTTTCGGGGCCGGCCAGCAGCTTCAGCCAGCGGTACTGCAGCACGTTCGTATCCTGGAACTCGTCGACCAGGATGTGCCGGAACCGCTGCTGGTAATGGTGCCGCAGGGGCTCGTTGCGCGAAAGCAGCTCGTAGCTGCGCAGCAGCAGCTCGGCGAAGTCGACCACCCCTTCGCGCTGGCACTGGCGCTCGTACGAATCGAACAGCTCCACCCACAGCCGGTCGCGCCCGCCGTCGGCCTCGACGTTGCGCGCGCGCAGCCCCGCCTCCTTGGCGCCGTTGATGAACATCTGGAGCTCGCGCGGCGGGCAGCGCGTGTCGTCCACGCCGGCCGCTTTCAGCATCCGCTTGATCGCTGCCAGCTGGTCCTGCGAATCCAGGATCTGGAAGCTCTGGGGCAGCTGGGCGTCGCGGTGGTGCACACGCAGCAGGCGGTTGCACAGCCCGTGGAACGTGCCGATCCACATCACGCGCGGGTTGATCGGCAGCATCGCGCCGATGCGATCGATCATCTCGCGCGCCGCCTTGTTCGTGAAGGTGACCGCCAGGATCTGCAGCGCGCTGGCGTGTGCGCTGTGGATCAGCCAGGCGATGCGCGTGGTCAGCACGCGCGTCTTGCCGCTGCCGGCGCCTGCCAGCACGAGCACGTGCCCGGTCGATTCGGTGACCGCCGCCAGTTGCTGTGGATTCAGACCTTCGAGAAAGCGCTGCACCTCGCTATTTTAAGTGGTCCGGGTCCTTGTCGCCTTGCCGCCGGCAGGCGCGGGCGGGCATCGATAGAATCCGGACCTGGAGCGCCGTGGCCCTTTCCCACTGCGGGCCATTTTGGTGCGCGACAAATACATTCCCCAGGAAGTCGAATCGGCGGCCCACGCCCACTGGCGGTCGATCGACGCGTATCGGGCGCGCGAAAACGCGCGTGACGCTGCAGGGCGGCTGAAGCCCAAGTACTACGTGTGCTCGATGCTGCCGTACCCCAGCGGCAAGCTGCACATGGGCCACGTGCGCAACTACACGCTGAACGACGTGATGTACCGCGTGCACCGGATGCGCGGCGACAACGTGATGACTCCGATGGGCTGGGACGCGTTCGGCCTTCCCTCCGAGAACGCGGCGATCGAAAACGGCATCGCGCCGGCGCGCTGGACGTACGGCAACATCGCCGACATGAAGGCCCAGATGGAGCCGCTGGGCCTGGCGTTCGACTGGTCGCGCGAGCTGGCGACCTGCCAGCCGGAGTATTACCGCTGGAACCAATGGATGTTCCTGAAGATGCTGGAGCGCGGCATCGCCTACCGCAAGACGCAGCTGGTGAATTGGGACCCGGTCGATCAGACCGTGCTGGCTAACGAACAGGTGATCGACGGCCGCGGCTGGCGCTCTGGTGCGCCGGTGGAGAAGCGCGAGATCCCCGGCTACTACCTGGCGATCACCCGCTACGCGGACCAGTTGCTCGACGCGCTGGCGCATCTGGATGGCTGGCCGAGCCACGTGCGGCTGATGCAGGAAAACTGGATCGGCCGCAGCGTCGGAGTCACCTTCGGCTTCCCCTATGAGATCGACGCCGAATCGAGGCTGCTGCGCGTGTTCACCACCCGGGCCGACACGATCATGGGAGTGACGTTCGTCGCGCTGGCCGCCGAGCACCCGCTGGCGCTACGCCTGGCGCGCGATGATGCGCGGCTTTCCGCGTTCATCGAGGAGTGCCGCCACGGCGGCGTGGCCGAGGCCGAGCTGGCCACCATGGAAAAGCGGGGGGTTGCGACCGGCTTCGAGGTCACGCATCCGCTGACCGGAAGGCAGGTCCCGGTGTGGATCGGCAACTACGTGCTGATGGGCTACGGCGAAGGCGCGGTGATGGGCGTGCCGGCCCACGACCAGCGCGATTTCGAGTTCGCGCTGCGCTACGGGCTGCCGATCCGCCAGGTGATCGCCGTGCCGGGGCAGACGTTTTCGACAGAGCGCTGGCAGGACTGGTACGCCGACAAGCAGCGTGGCGTGTGCGTCAATTCCGGCCCATACGATGGGCTCGCCTACGAGGCGGCGGTCAAGGCGATCGCGGCCGACCTGCAGGCGCAGGGCCTGGGCACCGAGCAGGTGCAGTACCGGCTGCGCGACTGGAGCATCTCGCGCCAGCGCTACTGGGGCACGCCGATCCCGATCATCCATTGCGAGGGCTGCGGCCCGGTGCCCGTGCCGGAGGCGGACCTGCCGGTCGTGCTGCCCGAGGACCTGGTGCCCGACGGCAGCGGCAATCCGCTGAACCATTGCGAGGCCTTCCTGAAGACCACCTGCCCGCGCTGCGGCAGGCCGGCGCGGCGCGAGACCGACACGATGGACACGTTCGTCGATTCCTCGTGGTACTTCATGCGGTACTGCTCGCCAGGCTCGAACGACTCGATGGTCGATGCGCGCAACGACTACTGGATGCCGGTGGACCAGTACATCGGCGGCATCGAACACGCGGTGCTGCACCTGCTGTATGCGCGCTTCTGGACGCGCGTGATGCGGGACCTGGGCCTGGTCTCGTTCGACGAGCCCTTCGTGCACCTGTTCACGCAGGGCATGCTGCTGAACGAGTGCTACTACCGGGATGAGCCCGGCGGCCGGCGCCGCTGGTTCTATCCGGCCGAAGTCGAGGTCAGGCTCGACGATCGAGGCCGCCCGATCGGCGCGATCGCGCGCGAGGACGGCCAGCCGGTGATGCTCGGCGGCATCGAGAAGATGTCCAAGAGCAAGAACAACGTGGTCGAGCCGCGCGACATCATCGCCCGCTACGGCGCCGACACCGCGCGCGCGTTCGTGATGTTCGCCGGTCCCCCGGACCAGAGCGCGGCCTGGTCCGATTCGGGTGCCGAGGGAACTTCGCGCTTCCTGCGCCGCCTGTGGCAGTTCTGTTTCGAGCGGCGCGCGCTGGTGCACGAGGCCGGAGCCCTGGATCCGTCGCGGCTGGATGCCGGGCAGCGCTCGCTGCGGCGCGAAGTGCACGCGCTGCTCAAGCAGGCCGACTTCGATTACGACCGGATCCAGTACAACACCGTGGTGTCGGCCGTGATGAAGATGCTTAATGCGCTGGCCGATGCGGGCGGCGCGACCACGCCGCAGTCCGGCCCGCTGCTGCGCGAAAGCCTCGGTATCCTGCTGCGAGTGCTGTACCCGATCGCCCCGCACATCACGCACGCGCTGTGGGGCGAACTGGGATTCGCCGCCGAGTTAGGCGATCTGCTCGATGCGCCATGGCCGCGGCCGGACGCGGAAGCGTTGAAGTCGGACATGGTCGAGCTGGTGGTCCAGGTCAACGGCAAGCTGCGCGGCTCGATCCGCGTTGCGGCCGAAGCTGACCGCGCCGCGATCGAATCGGCCGTGCTGGTGGAGCCATCGATCAAGCGCTACATCACCGGACCGATCAAGAAGATCGTCATTGTTCCGGGAAAGCTGGTCAATGTGGTGGTCTGAGACGGCCGCCCGGCTGCTGGCGGCGCTGCTGGCGGCGACGCTCGCCGGATGCGGCTTCCAGCTGCGCGGCGAGCAGAAGCTTCCTTTCGAGACGATCTTCGTCAATACGCCGCCCAACTCCCCTCTGGGTGCCACCTTGAGCCGCCAGATCCGGACAGGAACCACCACGCGCACCGTGGAGCAGGCGAGCGAGGCGACCGCCGTGCTCGACATTCTGGGCGAAGCGCGCGACCGCGAGATCCTGACCTTGAACGCGCAGGGGCGTGCGGTCGAATACAAGCTGATCTACCGGCTGCGCTTCCGGTTGCACGACGGCAAGGGTCGCGAATACATCGCGGCCACCGAAATGCAGGCGCAGCGCGATATCTCGATCAACGACTCCCAGGTTCTGGCCAAGGAGTCCGAGGAGTCGCTCCTGTACCGGGACATGCAGACAGACCTGGTGCAGCAGTTGCTGCGGCGGATCGCGGCCGTCAGGCCCCATGCAGATCAAGGCTGAGCAGCTGCGGGTGCACCTGGCCAAGGGGCGCCTGGCGCGCCTGTACGTGGTGGCCGGCGACGAGGCGCTGCTGGCGATCGAGGCGCAGGATGCGATCCGCGCGGCCGCACGCGGCGCGGGCTTTGCCGAGCGCACGGTGTTGCACGCGGACGCCCGTTTCGACTGGTCGCTGCTGGAGCAGGCAGCGCGCTCCCAGTCGCTTTTCAGCGAGCGCCGCATGATCGACGTGCGGTTGCCGTCCGGCAAGCCGGGCAAGGATGGCGCCGAGGCGCTGACGCGCTACGCCGCCAGCGCGTCGGAAGATACGCTGACGCTGCTTGGCCTGCCCAAGCTCGAACGAACCGCGCGCGAGTCCGCCTGGGCCCGGGCGCTGGAAGCCGGCGGCGTCTGGGTCGACGTGCCGGCGGTCGACCGGGACATGCTGCCCGAGTGGATCGCAGGCAGGCTGGAGCGGCAGCGCCAGAGCGCCCCTGCCGATGCGCTGAAGTTCGTGGCCGACCGGGTCGAAGGAAATCTGCTGGCGGCGCATCAGGAGATCTCGAAGCTGGCGCTGCTGTTTCCTGCCGGCACCCTGACATTCGAGCAGATCAAGGACAGCGTGCTGAATGTGGCCCGCTACGACGTCTTCGCGCTGCCGCAGGCGATGCTGGAGGGCGACCGCAGTCGGATCGGCCGCACGATCGAGGGACTGCGGGCCGAGGGCGAGGCGCTGCCGCTTGCGCTGTGGGTCGTCAGCGACGAGCTTCGCACGCTGCTTCGGCTGAAGTACGAAACGGCTGCCGGCCGGCCTTTCGCATCGGCCGCGCGCGAGCTGCGCGTCTGGGGCGCGCGTCTGGCCGCCACCGAGCGGGCCCTGGCCCGTGTTTCGCCCTCCGTGCTGACGAGGCTGCTGGCGCGCTGCGCACAACTGGACCGGATCGCCAAAGGCCTGCCCGCGCCGCGATCCGACAGCGATCCATGGCTAGAATTGGCCGATATCGCGCTATCGGCAACGACCCAATGACGCTCATCATGGCTGCACCCGCCCCGCCGGACGTACGGGAGTACGTGCTGACGGTCGCGCGCGCGGCACGCGAGGCCGCAAGCGGCATGGCTCGCGCGGACACCGCTGCCAAGGACCGGGTGCTGCGCGCGCTGGCCGAGGCCATCCGCAGCCGCAGCGGCGATGTGGCGGCAGCCAACGAATACGATCTGGCCAGGGCGCGCTCGGCGGGCCTGGAGCCTGCGCTGCTCGACCGGCTCGCGCTCGGCGGCGAAGCCATCGAACAGATGGCGCGCGGCGTGGAAGATGTCGCGCGGCTGCCCGACCCGGTCGCAACGGTCAGCGAGATCCGCCCGATGCCATCCGGCATACGCGTCGGCCGGATGCGGGTCCCACTGGGTGTGATTGCGATCATCTACGAGAGCCGGCCCGACGTGACGATCGACGCGGCGGCGCTGTGCGTCAAGAGCGGCAACGCGGCGGTGCTGCGCGGGGGCTCGGAAGCGATCGAGTCGAACCGCATGCTCGCCTCGCTGTGCGCCGATGCGCTGCAGTCGCAAGGGCTGCCGCGTTCGGCCGTGCAGCTGATCGAAACCACCGACCGCGCCGCGGTCGGCCATCTGGTCACGCTGCCCGAGTATGTCGACATCGTGGTGCCGCGGGGCGGCCGGGGGCTGATCGAGCGGCTGATGCGCGAAAGCCGGATACCGATGATCAAGCACCTGGACGGCGTCTGTCATGTGTATATCGACGAGAGCGCCGACCCGGTCAAGGCGATCCGTATCGCCGACAACGCCAAGACCCAGCGCTACGCCACCTGCAATACGATGGAAACGCTGCTGGTGGCACGCGCGGTCGCACCGGCGGTGCTGCCGCCGCTGGCCGCGCTGTACACCGCCAAGCAGGTCGAGCTGCGCGTGTGCCCCGAGACACGCCGGATCCTGGGGGCGCGCGCCCCATCCGGCCTGAAGGATGCGACCGAAGAGGACTGGCGCGCCGAATACCTGGCGCCGATCCTGTCGATCGCCACCGTGGCAGGCCTGGACGAGGCAATCGCCCACATCAATCGCTACGGCAGCCATCACACCGACGCCATCGTCACCGAGAACTACGAGCGGGCCATGCGCTTCCTGCGCGAGGTCGACTCGGCCTCCGTGATGGTCAATGCCTCGACGCGCTTCGCCGATGGGTTCGAATACGGGCTGGGGGCGGAGATCGGGATTTCGAACGACAAGCTGCACGCCCGCGGGCCGGTCGGCCTGGAAGGACTGACGTCACAGAAGTACATTGTTCTGGGCAACGGCGAAGTGCGGACCTGACGCATGGCAGTGCTATGGATCAAGGCGCTGCACATCGTGATGGTAGTCAGCTGGTTCGCCGGCCTGTTCTATCTGCCGCGCATCTTCGTTAACCTGGCCATGGTGCCGCAGGCCGGCGCCGAACGGGACCGGCTGCTGCTGATGGCGCGCAAGCTGTACCGCTTTATCACCCCGATCGGGATCCTGGCGATTCTGTTCGGACTGTGGCTGTGGCTGGGAGAAGGCATCGGCCGCCACGAAGGCTGGATGCACGCCAAGCTGGTCGTGGTGGCCGGGCTGATCGCCTACCACGCCGCGTGCGGCTGGATTCTGGCCGCATTCGAGCGCAATGCGATGCCCCGCTCGCACATCTGGTTCCGATGGTTCAACGAGATCCCCGTGCTGCTGCTGCTGGCCGCGGTGATCCTGGTCGTAGTGAAGCCGTTTTGAGCGGCCCGAGCGAGTTCTTCGCAGTCTGCCCGCGCGGCCTGCAGGATCTGCTGGCCGTAGAACTGCAGGCGCACGGCGCCCGTTCGGTGCAGCCGGCGCCGGGCGGCGCGGGCTTCAACGGCTCGCTGGCCACCGCGTACGCGGTCAACCTGCACTCGCGCCTGGCCAGCCGCGTGCTGTGGAGGATCGCGGGCGGGCCCTACTCCAACGAATCGGATCTGTACGAAGCGGCACGGGCGGTGCAGTGGGAGGCTTACTTCAAGGCGTCACAGACGCTGCGCGTGGACGTGACCGCGACCCGATCGCCGCTGCGCAGCCTGCAGTTCGCAACTCTGCGGATCAAGGACGCGATCGCCGACCGCATGCGCGAGCGCTGCGGAGATCGCCCGTCGGTGGACCGTGCCGCGCCCGATGTGCAGGTGGTCGCGCACCTGTCGCAGCAGCGCGCCGACCTCTATCTGGACCTGTCGGGCGAGGCGCTGTTCAAGCGCGGATGGCGCCTGGAAAAGGGCGAGGCGCCGTTGAAGGAGAACCTGGCGGCTGGATTGCTGGCCTGCGCCGGCTGGACCCCGCAGGTCGCCCTGCACGACCCCTTTTGCGGCAGCGGCACGATTGCGATCGAGGCGGCCTGCATCGCGACCCGGCGCGCTCCGGGCCTGTCGCGCCATTTCGCCTTCGAAAAGCTGCTCGGGTTCGAAGCGCGCGCCTGGCGCGACATCCTGGGCCAGGCGCGCGAGGCGGTCGACGAGCGAACCGGCTTCCATATCAGCGGCAGCGACATCTCGACCCGCGTCGTTCAGACCGCGCTGGCCAATGCGCGGCGCGCGGGCCTGGCCCGGTCCGTCGACGATGGCTCGCTCGTCTTCAGCGCGGCCGATGCCCGCACCGCGCCGGCGCCTGCGGCCTCGGGACTGATCGTCACCAACCCGCCGTATGGCCTGCAAAGCGAGCCGAAGTCGGCCACGGTGGCCAGCTTGATGGCGAGATTCGGAGACCAGCTCAAGCAGGCCTATCCCGGCTGGGACGCCTGGCTGCTGTCGGGCGACCGCGACCTGCCGGCCCAGTTGAAATTGAAGGAAGCGCGCAGAACCGTGCTGTTCAACGGCCCGATCGAATGCCGCTTTTACCGCTTCGAGCTGGTCGCCGGCTCGTACCGCCGCCTGCCCGCACAGACCGCGACAGGAACACGATGAACGCCGCCGGAAGGTTGCGCTGATTACCGGAGGCAACCCCGGGTGAGCTCTGGAGACGCAGCCAAGGCCGGGTAACCTGAATCGCAGAGTCCATCAACCCGCCAGGCCGAGGTGCTCGATGCCCCGGTGAATGCCCGCGACGCCTCCGGACAGCTTCGAGTTCAGCTTGATCTGCAGCCGCAGATCGTTGACCGAGTCGGCGTTGCGCAGCGCGTCTTCGTAGGAAATCAGCTCGCGCTCGTGCAGATCGAACAGCGCCTGGTCGAACGTCACCATGCCCTGCTCGCGGGAGCGTTTCATCACTTCGCGGATTTCCTGGATATCGCCCTTGAAGATCAGCTCCGAGATCAGCGGCGAGTTCAGCATCACCTCGACCGCCGGCACCCGGCCCTTGCGGTCGCGCAACGCGATCAGCCGCTGCGAGATCAACGCGCGCAGGTTCAGCGACAGGTCCATCAGCAGTTGCTGGCGCCGGTCTTCCGGGAAGAAGTTGATGATCCGGTCCAGCGCCTGGTTGGTGCTGTTGGCGTGCAGCGTGCACATCACCAGATGCCCGGTCTCGGCGAACGCGATCGCGTGGTCCATCGTCTCGCGGTCGCGCACCTCGCCGACCAGGATCACGTCCGGCGCCTGCCGCAGCGTATTGCGCAGCGCCACGGCCCAGCTTTCGCAGTCGACGCCGACCTCGCGCTGCGTGATCACGCAGTTCTTGTGCGGATGGACGTACTCGATCGGGTCTTCGATGGTGATGATATGACCCTGGCTGTTCTCGTTGCGGTAGCCCACCATCGCCGCCAGCGTGGTGGATTTGCCCGATCCGGTGGCGCCCACCACCATCACGACGCCCCGCTTGGCCATCGCCAGGTCGTTGACCAGCGTCGGCAGGTTCAGCTCTTCGGCGGTCGGAATGTGGTCCGCGATCACCCGCAGCACGATGCCCACCTTGCCCTGCTGCACGAAGGCCGACACCCGGAACCTTCCGATCCCGGTCGGGCTGATCGCAAAATTGCATTCCTTGGTCGCCTCGAACTCCGCGGACTGCCGGTCGTTCATGATCGAGCGAACCAGCTCGGCTGTATGCTGCGCGGTCAGCGGCTGGTTGGACACCGGCAGCACCCGGCCGTCCACCTTGAACGCGGGCGGAAACTCCGCGGTCAGGAACAAATCCGATCCCTTCTTCGACAGCAGCAGCTTCAGAAGGTCGTGGACGAAGCGGGTCGCTTGATCCCGTTCCATAGTGTTCTCCGACTTTTTTCGTACGGGCCGATCAGCCCACGAAGTTATCCGGGGTCTTGGCGTAAGTGCGCGCCTCGGACACCCCGATCACGTTGCGCCGGACCAGCTCGAGCAGCGTCTGGTCCAGCGTCTGCATCCCGAACTGACTGCCGGTCTGGATCATCGAATACATCTGGGCAACCTTGTTCTCGCGGATCAGGTTGCGGATCGCGGGCGTGCCCACCATGATCTCATGAGCGGCCACCCGGCCGCTGCCGTCCTTCAGTTTCAGCAGCGCCTGCGAGATCACGGCCACCAGCGACTCCGACAGCATCGCCCGCACCATCTCCTTTTCGGCGGCCGGGAATACGTCGACCACGCGGTCGATCGTCTTGGCGGCCGACGAGGTGTGCAGCGTACCGAACACCAGGTGGCCCGTCTCGGCCGCGGTCAGCGCCAGCCGGATCGTCTCCAGGTCGCGCAGCTCGCCCACCAGCACCACGTCCGGGTCCTCGCGCAGTGCCGAGCGCAGGGCATTGGAGAACGACAGGGTGTGCGGGCCGACCTCGCGCTGGTTGATCACGCACTTGCGCGGCTCGTGCACGAATTCGATCGGGTCCTCGATGGTCAGGATGTGGCCGTACAGGTTGTTGTTCACGTGGTCGACCATGGCCGCGAGGGTGGTCGACTTGCCCGATCCGGTCGGCCCGGTCACCAGCACCAGGCCGCGCGGGCGAGTCGAGAAATCGGCGAACTGCCGGGGCGTCTGCAACTCTTCGAGCGACAGTACCCGCGAAGGAATGGTCCGCAGCACGGCGGCCGCTCCGCGATCCTGGTTGAACGCGTTGACCCGGAAGCGGGCCAGCCCCGGCAGGTCGAACGAGAAGTCGCACTCCAGATGCTCGTCGAACAGCTTGCGCTGGGCATCGTTCATGATGTCGTACACCATCGCGTGGACCTCGGCGTGGTCCAGCGGCGGCAGGTTGATGCGCCGCACGTCGCCGTGCACCCGGATCATCGGCGGCAGTCCGGACGACAGGTGCAGGTCCGAGGCCTTGTTCTTGACTGAAAATGCGAGAAGTTCGGATATGTCCATCGACGAGCCGTCCCGCTGAGGCGAAGGCAGAAAGGTAGCGCGCCATCCGGCCGCGCCGCGTGCTTGAATGCAAGTTAGCCCAGCGCCGGGCCCGTTGATCGGAAGGATTATGGCCAGTTTGGACACTACCACGCAAGCTCGCCTGCAACGGGTGCATGAACGAATCGAGCGCGCCGCGCGCGCGGCCGGCCGCGACCCACGACAGATAACGCTGGTCGCGATCAGCAAGACCTTCGGCGCCGACCGCATCCGGCAGGCGCTTGCGGCCGGCCAGCACCGTTTCGGTGAAAACTACCTGCAGGAGGCCGGCGCCAAGATGGCCGAGGTCGCGCGCACCGCGCCGGGGCAAGCCGTCGAATGGCATTTCGTCGGCCCGATCCAGAGCAACAAGACACGCGAGCTGGCCGAGCGCTTCGACTGGATCCAGTCGCTCGACCGGCTCAAAGTCGCCCAGCGGCTGAGCCAGCAGCGACCAGCCGGGCGGCCGCCCCTGAACGTGCTGCTTCAAGTCAATGTCAGCGGCGAAGCCACCAAGCACGGCGTGGCGCCCCACGAGGTGGCCGAGCTGGCCAGCCAGCTCGCGCACCTCGCGCGGCTGCGCCTGCGGGGCTTGATGGCGATCCCCGAGCCGACCACCGACCCGGCCCGGCAAGGCGCCGCGTTTGCCAGAATGCGCGAGTTGCTCGAGCAGCTGCAGTGCGAGTTGGCCGGCGGCGCTGTTGACCTGGACACGCTGTCGATGGGCATGTCGGACGACCTGGAGGCGGCCATCGCCGAAGGGTCCACGATGGTGCGGGTCGGCACCGCGATTTTTGGAGCGCGCAAACCATGAAGATCGCATTCATCGGCGGCGGCAACATGGCCACCGCACTGATCGCCGGGCTGCTGCGGGACGGCCTGGATCCGGGCTCGGTCTGGGTGGTGGAGGTCGATCCGCAGCGCCTGGACGGCCTGAAGCGTCGATTCGGAATCGGCGGCTCGACCGCCGCGGATGACGGTCTGCGCGGCTCGGACGCCACGGTGTTCGCGGTCAAGCCGCAGCAGATGCGCGAGGCGTGTGCCCTGTGCCGGCCATGGCTTACTGAAGGCTTCGTGCTGACGATCGCCGCCGGCATTCCGGCCGCCTCGGTCGCCGTCTGGAGCGGCCAGCCACAGGTCGTACGAGCCATGCCGAACACGCCCGCGCTGATCGGAGCCGGAATCACCGGAATGAGCGCCAGCCCCGGCGTGGCCGCATCGGGACGGAACCTGGCGGAGCGGATCATGAGCGCGGCCGGCGAGGTCGTATGGTTCGATGACGAGTCGATGCTGGATGCGGTCACCGCCATCTCGGGCAGCGGCCCAGCCTACG
>DATBCD010000015.1:0-37561 GCA_036270655.1 Burkholderiaceae bacterium | reverse complement strand
GCTGCTGAAGCTGTCACCGCGAGGCGGCCGCGTGGTGGTGATCGGCTCGAAGAATGTGCCGGCGCCCGGACCCGGTGCTGCCGCGTACTCCGCCTCGAAGGCGGCGCTGAACCAGCTCGCCCGGGTGGCGGCATTGGAATGGGGTACCGACCATATCCGCGTCAACTCGCTGCACCCCAACGCCGTATTCGATACAGCGATATGGACGGACGAGGTGCTGGCATCGCGCGCGAAGCATTACGGCCTTACCGTAGACGAATACAGGAAGAACAACGTGCTGCGCGTCGAGGTGACCAGCCGTGATGTGGCCGAGCTGGCGGCCGAACTGTGCGGACCGGCGTTTGCCAAGACGACAGGCGCGCAGATCCCGGTCGACGGCGGGAACGATCGAGTGATATGACCCAAGCCGCTCGTTCGAGGAGCTCTGTGGGCGCTTTTGCAGGTGTGCTTGCTGCAGTTGCCTGTCGGGCCTACGGCAGTGTCAGAATCATCGAACTGCCCATCATGACGGTTCGTGCCGGAGCCGCCGCCGCCGCCATCAACTGGAAATAGGGGTAGGTCATCGAGAGACTGACCGTCCAGGTCACGCCGTCGGCGGACGTGAAGATATTGCAAGCCTGCTGCGCCCCCGCCGGTGCGCTCGAACATCCCTGGGCCAGGAACTGGCTGCCAGTCCAGATCAGCGACGCCCGTTCGTTCAGGCCGCGAAAGCCCGGCCCGCCGGAGAGTGTGAATGGGGCCGCGTGCCTGGTCCACGTCGCCCCGTCGGCCGACGTGTACGTGCTGGAAGGCGATGCGCCATCCGCCGCCACGAACTGCTTGCCGTTCCAGGTAACCCAGACGGCGGGGATCTTGGTGTCGCCCCAGGTGACCGCGTTCGTCGATGTCAACAGGCCGGCAGTGCCGGCCACGACGTACGTCGAGCCGGACCACGCGACACTGGTGAATTGGGTCGATGCCGGAACCGGTACCGTCCGCGTAGTCCACGCGACGCCGTCCGGGGAGGTCAACACAAGGTTGCCCGCGATTGCGACGAACTGGGTGCCCGCCCACAGCACCGCGTAGACGCCGGCGGCATTCAAGCTCGGCCGGAACGTCCATGTAGCACCGTCGGGCGAGGTTAGGAACCCCGAGGACGCGCAGGCCGCGTACAGGGTTCCGCTCCACGCAATACAGCTCAAGCTCCCTGTCGCATTGCCCGATGTCGGTTGGTACGCCGTCGTCCATGCGATCCCGTCGGGCGACTCGATGATGGTGCCTGCGGAGGTGACCGCGGCGAACTGGGACCCGGACCAGATGACCCCGAGGCCCTGATCGGCGCCTGGCGTCGTCGACGTCACACTGGTCCAGGTGGTCCCGTCAGGTGATGTTTGGATGACCGACTGCCCCGCCGCGACAAACTGCGAGCCCGACCACAACACGGAATTGAGGACGGGCGGGTTGCTTTGCAGGGTCCAGGTCAGGCCGTCCGGAGACGTCGCGACGACACCGCTGTTCGCCGCGAAATTGACGCCTTCCCCGACCGCGACGAACAGGCTGCCGTTCCAAACGACGTCGGTGAAGAAGTAGACCCCGGTCCAGGCCGGCGGCGAGACCACGCTCCAGGAGACGCCATCCGGCGACGCCTGAATCGGTGCGACGGCCGAGCCCGAGGCGTTCAATCCGCCGACTGCGACCAGGCGACCCGGGGACACTGCGATCGCACGGGCCCCGACCGGCCCCGAGGATGTCAGGCCAGTCCAGGTGCTTCCGTCGGCCGAAGAGGTGACGGAGCCGCCGACGCCGACCACGTAGAACTTCGACCCGGTCCAGGCGATCCCACTCAGGTCGGGGTCCTGGTAGGGCCCCAGGTTCTGGGTCCAGTCGACGCCGTCGGGCGAGCTGAAAAGCAGGCTCACCGCCAGCGGGAACGTGATCTGATAGCGCTGGTCTCCGGAAATGGCGACCAGCTGCGTTCCTGACCAGCCAAGCCGCTGGATCGACGCGTGTGTCGATATCGAGGACAGGTCGTGCGGTGTCCAATGAAGCCCGTCAGGCGATACGTTGCCCCAAGTCACGAACTGCGTCCCGGTCCAGACAAGCCCATACTGGTACTGCTCGCTGATGCTCTTGCCGCCTTGAATCGGATGCCACGTCGTTGCATCCGTCGACGTCATCTGCATCGCCAGATCGACGTAGCGGGAGCCGGAATACGCCAACATAGGGATCCCGATGCCGGAAAACTGACGCACCGCCCAGCCGCTGAGGCCGTCGGTGGTCACCGTCACCTGGGTCGAGCCGGCAACGCCGCCCAGGGCGGCGGTGACCGCCGTGCTGCCAGGGCTCATCGGCGTTGCCAACCCGTTCGACGCCGGGTCGTTTACAACTTGTATGACGGTCGGATCCGCGACCGACCAGGTCACCGAAGCCGTCAGATCTTTCGACGAACCGTCGGAATAGGTTCCGGTTGCCTTGAACTGCTGGTTCGAGTTGATCAGCTGCACCGCCGAGGCGCTCGGCGTCACCGAGATCGACATGAGGCCAGCGGGGGACGCAGTCGAGGAGCTCGAACCGCCTCCGCAAGAACCGAGTACCAACGCAACTGCGACGGCGAATGGCAGGCCAAGAACCCCGCGGGCACCCGGTGCCCGCGCGCAGGGCGCCGCTCGAGACTCGCAAACGCGGGCGGTGCTTTCGACCCCATACAACGCACGCATCGCTGGGTGCCCTCCCGAAAATGGACTTTCAAAAGAGGCGTTGGCGCAGCTCTTACGATCCTACTCGCACGCTGTCGGGAGAAACAAGAGAACCTCCACGCGCATTGGGGCGAACCCATCGCTTGGGGACGCCATAAGAATCGATACGTTACGTGCCAGTAGCAAGCGATGGCTGGTCCGATAGGATGCGGCCGTGATCCAGCTGTAGCACCCGTGAACAGAAACGCCGTATCAGGTTGAGGTCGTGCGAGGCCAGAACGACGATGGCCGAAGACTCGATCATTTCCAGCAGGCGACGCTCGGTCTTCTCCTTGAAGCCGGCGTCGCCGACGCTGAGCCATTCGTCCAGCAGCAGGATCTCCGGTGCGACCGAGGTCGACACCGCGAAAGCCAGCCGCAGCAGCATCCCGCTCGAATACGTGCGGATCGGCATCGACAGGTAATCGCCCAGCTCGGAAAACTCGGCGATCTCGTCGACCTTGCTCTGGATCGCCGACGGTGACAGACCCATCAGCACTCCGCGCAGCACGATGTTTTCGTATCCGGTCGCCTCGTGATCCATTCCGAGCGAAAGGTCCAGCAGAGACGAGACGCGCCCGGTCACGCCCAGATCGCCGCGCACCGGTTCGTAGATTCCAGTCAGGACCCGAAGCAGCGTGGTCTTGCCGGATCCGTTGTGTCCGACCAGCCCGATGCGCTCGCCGCGCGAGAACTCGAAGGAAAGATCGGCCAGGGCCTGGATCACTATCCGGGTCGAGCTCTCGCGCGCCAGCCGACCTCCGGTGGTGGCGCGCAGCACGGCGTTCTTGAGCGAGCGATGCGCCGGATTCCAGATCGGGAATTCGACGCAGATGCGATCGGCTGAAACGTGCGCCATCGGGCTACACCCAGTAGGCGATCCGGGACCGGTAGCGCGCGAACAGGATCAGAGCGACGATCCCGCACAGCAGCGACGCGCACAGCGCGTAGATCCATGATTCGACCGGCACCTCCGAACCCAGCAGCGGCGCCCGCACAATCTGCAGGAAATGGTAGAAGGGGTTGACCCGCGCGATCCATACCTGGTTTCCCAACGCCTTGGTCTGGAACATCACCGGTGTCAGAAAAAAGGCGAGCTGGACCAGGTTGCCTACGATCGGCGGCACGTCCCGGAACCGGGCGCAGACCAGCCCCAGCGCGATGCCCAGCAGGAACCCGTTCAGCGCGATCAGCAGGACCCCAAGCAGCGCCAGCACGGCGCCCGCATCGACGTCCCGGTGATAGTAGGCAAAGACGGGAACAAGAATCAGGATGTTGTGAGCAAAGATGATCAGGTTGCGCCACACCACCCGCCACACGTGCACCGTGAGTGGCAGTTTCACCTGCTTGATCAGCTGTTCCGCCCCCACGAAGGCCATGCAGGCTTCGTTGATCAGCGCGGCGATGAACAACCAGACCAGCAGTCCGACCGAAAGGAACGGGATGTACTCGTCGGTGTCCTGGCGCAGCAGCCGCGAGTACATCAAGCCGATTCCGCCGATCATCGCGGCGGCGCTGATCGTGATCCAGAACGGCCCGAGCAGGGAACGGCGGTATCGCTGGCGGATATCCTGCCAGCCCAGGCGACCCCATATGTGGTACGCGCGTGCTCCGTCGAGCAGGTCGAGCGCCGCCCGCCGCAGATGGGTCAGCGGGGGGTGTTCGCTTAGCGGCAATTCGACCGGAATCAGGCCTGCACCTCGCCCTTCACGCGCCCGTACACGTCCGAGAACCGCTCGATGTCGTCCTCGCCCACGTAGCTTCCGCATTGCACTTCGACGATCTCCAGCGGAGCGGCTGCCCGGTTGGCGAGCCGGTGCTTGACGCCGACCGGGATATAAGTCGACTGGTTGGGCCCAAGGTCGACCGTTTCCTCGCCGCGCGTGACATGCGCCGTTCCCGAGATCACCACCCAGTGTTCGCTGCGGCGGTGGTGCAGCTGAAGCGACAGCGAGGCACCCGCCTTGACCTCGATGCGCTTGACCTTGAAGCCGGCTCCTTCGATCAGCACGGTGTAGCTGCCCCAGGGCCGGTGCACGGTGGTGTGCTCGATCGCCATCGCCGAGCCGGCCTTCTTCAGGTGCGCGACCACCTGCTTGACCTGCTGGCTGGCGTCCTTGTGCGCCACCAGCAGCGCGTCCGGCGTGTCGACGACAACGAGGTTGTCGACCCCCAGGGTGGCCACGAACCGGTCCTGGGCTCGCACGAAGGTGTTCCGGCTGTCCACAAACAGCGCAGGGCCGACGGCGGCGTTGCCCAGTTCGTCGGGTGCGTGTACGTCGGACACGGCTTTCCACGAGCCGATGTCGCTCCAGCCGATGTCGCACGGGATCAGGGCTACGTTGGATGAGCGCTCCATCAGCGCGTAGTCGATCGAGATGTTCGGCTGAGCCTTGAAGCGCTCCGCATCGAAGCTCACCTGGGTCTGCCCGATGCGGGTCGTGCCGGCGGCGTCGAAGGTCGCTCGCGCCGCGCTCAACACCTCCGGTGCATGTTCGGCCAGCCCGTCCAGCAGCGCTGTCACGGTGAAGCAGAACATGCCCGAATTCCAGGCGAAGTTGCCGGCCCGCAGATACTGCTCGGCCACCTCGCGAGTCGGCTTTTCGACGAAGCGGCTGACTGCGAACCCGCGCTGGCCCGGCAGAGGCGCGCCCCACTCGATGTATCCGAATGCCGGATCGGGTCCGGTGGGCGTGATGCCGAAGGTCACCAGGCGGCCGGTGGCAGCCAGCTCGATCGCCTGGCGGCATGCGCGCTGGAAGGCGTCCGGTTTCTGGATCAGGTGATCGGCCGGCAGCGCCAGCAGCACGCAATCGTCGCCATGTTCGCGCCGCGCCCACAGGGCCGCCAGCGCAACGGCCGGGCCCGTGTTGCGTCCCTCCGGCTCCAGCAGCAGCGTCAGCGGCCAGGGCGGATTGGCGGCCGCCAGGTCCTCGACCACCTTGTACGAATACGCGAGGTTGGTCACGACCGCCAGCTGGACAACCTGGTCCAGCCCGACCACGCGTGAGGCGGTCGCTTGCAGCAGCGAGCGCCCGTCGGCCAGCCGCATGAAGGGCTTGGGCATCGACTCGCGCGAAACGGGCCACAGCCGCGTTCCGGCGCCGCCGCACAGGATGACTGGCACGATTTTCATCAGGAGGGGAGCGGTTCGGTTCCGGCGGCCGATGGGCGACCTGGCGCAAACCCCAAGCATAGACGACCCGCATGACGCCGCTGTTCAAACGCGCCGATCAGCGGTCGGCCTATGCGACAATGGTTTTCCCGCGAAGGCGGCGCTGCGCCGCCCTTTCCGATGAAACAAAAAGTCGCGTTGATCACGGGCGTTACCGGCCAGGATGGCGCCTACCTGGCCAGGTTTCTGCTCGACAAGGGGTATCGGGTGCACGGCATACGGCGCCGCGCATCGATGTTCAACACGGGGCGGATCGACGAGCTGGTCCACGATCCTCACGAACCGGGACCGCGTTTCGAGCTGCACTACGCAGACCTGACCGACTCCACCAGCCTGATCCGCGTGATCGAGCAGGTGCAGCCGGACGAGCTGTACAACCTGGCCGCGCAAAGCCACGTCGCGGTCTCGTTCGAGGAGCCGGAGTACACCGCGAACACCGACGCGCTGGGCGCGTTGCGTCTGCTGGAAGCGATCCGGATTCTCGGGCTGCAACGCAAGACCCGCTATTACCAGGCGTCGACCTCGGAGCTGTACGGGCTGGTGCGCGAGACTCCCCAGCGTGAAACGACCCCGTTTTATCCGCGCAGTCCGTACGGAGTCGCGAAGCTGTACGCCCATTGGATCACGGTCAATTATCGTGAAGCCTACGGGCTGTACGCGTGTAACGGAATCCTGTTCAACCACGAATCGCCCTTGCGCGGCGAGACCTTCGTGACGCGCAAGATCACGCGGGCGCTGGCCCGGATCCGCCTGGGGATGCAGCAATGCCTGCATCTCGGAAACCTGGAAGCGCGGCGCGACTGGGGGCACGCGCGCGATTATGTGCAAGCGCAGTGGCTGATGCTGCAGCAGGACCAGCCCGATGACTACGTGATCGCGACCGGGCACAGCCGCAGCGTGCGCGAATTCGTCGACATCGCCGCCCAGCGCCTGGGGATCCGGCTTGCGTGGGAAGGCCAGGGTGTCGACCAGGTCGGCCGCGTCGAATCGTGCACCGGCGAGGGCGCGCCGCTGGAGCGTGGCAAAGTGGTCGTGCGCGTGGACCCGCGCTATTTCCGGCCCAGCGAAGTCGACTCGCTGCTGGGGGACGCGGGCAAGGCGCGCGCCAGGCTGGGGTGGCTGCCCGCGACCCGCTTCGAGGAACTGGTGCAGGAAATGATCGACGCGGACTTCGAAGCCGCGCGACGCGACGCCCTGGTCAGGGCGCACGGTTACTCGGCTCCCGATCACAGGGAATGAGGACCGCGCTGATCACGGGCCTGACCGGACAGGACGGGTCGCTGCTGGCAAAGCTCCTGTTGGGGCGCGATTACCGGGTCGTCGGGGCGGTACGCCGGTCGGCCTCCGGCAACCTCTGGCGCCTTGAGGAGCTCGGCATCGATCGACACGAGCACCTGTCGCTGAAGTCCTTCGACCTGCTGGATGCCGAGCGGGCGCGGCGCCTGGTGGTCGATGTCCATCCGGACGAGGTCTACAACCTGGCGGCGCAAAGCTCGGTGGGTGCCTCGTTCGAGGAACCGATGCTGACGTTGCAGGCGGTGGGGGCCGCGCCGCTGCAGATGCTGGAGGCGATCCGGCAGCTCGACCCGAAGATCCGTTTCTTCCAGGCGTCCTCGGCCGAGATGTTCGGCATGCCGCGGCTGGCGCCGCAGGACGAGGACACGCCGCTGTGTCCGCGCACGCCCTACGGTGCGGCCAAGGTCTATGCGCACTGGATGACCGTGAGCTACCGCGACACGTACGGATTGTTCGCTTGCAGCGCCATCCTGTACAACCACGAGTCGGCGCTGCGCAGCCGGGAGTTTGTCACCCGCAAGATCACCGATTCGGTGGCCAAGATCCGCCTCGGCAAGCTCGATTGCCTGCGCCTGGGGCGGCTGGACACGCGGCGCGACTGGGGCTACGCGCCGGATTACGTCGAGGCGATGGTCGGGATGATGCAGGCCGAGGCGCCCGCGACCTACGTTCTGGCCACCGGGCGCACCGCGTCGATCAGGGATTTTGCCGCGATCGCCTTTCGGGCAGCCGGCTTCGAAATAGAATTCCAGGGCAGCGGACCGCTGGAGACGGCGGTCGATCGCAGGAGCGGACGCACCGTGATCCGGGTCGACCCTGCGCTGTACCGCCCCGTCGAGCCCGAGCAGCTGGTCGGCAACCCCGCCCGCGCCCGGGCCGCCCTCGGCTGGGAACCTTCGATGTCACTGGATCGCATTTGCGGGGAAATGGTCGAGGCCGATCTGCGGCGCAATGCTGCCGGAGTATCGCTCTGATGATTCTGGTCACCGGCGGCGCGGGTTTCATCGGGGCGAACTTCGTTCACCAGTGGTTCGAATCGGGCGACGAAGGCGCGGTCGTTCTGGACAAGCTGACCTATGCCGGCAACCTGGCCAGTCTGGCGGAGCTGATGGGCAAGCCGGGCTTTCATTTCGTCCATGGTGATATCTGCGATCGGGCCGTGGTCGAACGCCTTCTGGCCGAGCACCGGCCGCGTGCAATCGTTCACTTTGCCGCCGAAAGCCACGTCGATCGTTCGATCCACGGTCCGGGGCAATTCCTGCAAACCAACTTCGTCGGGACCTTTGAGCTGCTGCAGGCCGCGCGCGAGTTCCGCGATGCGCTGCCGGACGCGCAGCGCGACGGCTTTCGGTTCCTGCACGTGTCGACCGACGAGGTGTACGGCTCGCTGGGGCAAACCGATCCGGCCTTTTCCGAAACAACGGCCTATTCGCCCAACAGCCCGTACGCGGCGTCCAAGGCCGGATCCGATCACCTGGTGCGCGCCTGGCACCACACGTACGGGCTGCCTGCGCTGGTGACCAACTGCAGCAACAACTACGGGCCGTACCAGTTTCCGGAAAAGCTGGTTCCGCTGACGATTCTGAATGCCCTGGAGGGCAAGCCGCTTCCGGTCTACGGGGACGGCCAGAACGTGCGCGACTGGCTGTACGTGACCGACCACTGCGCGGCGATCCGGTGCGTGCTGGCCAAGGGCCGGGTCGGGCAGACCTACAACATCGGCGGCGGTTGCGAGCGGCGCAATATCGACGTGGTGCGGGCGATCTGTGCGGCGCTGGCCACACTGCGGCCCAAGGCGGGGGGCTACGAGTCGCAGATCCAGTTCGTGCGCGACCGCCCCGGCCACGACCGGCGCTACGCGATCGACGCGGGCAAGATCGAAGCCGAGCTCCACTGGCGCCCGCAGGAATCGTTCGAAAGCGGGCTTTCCAGGACGGTCCGCTGGTACCTGGACCATCCCGACTGGGTTGCCGCCGTGCGCGACGGACGCTATCGGCAGTGGATCGAGCTGAATTACGCGAGCCAGGCGACATGAGCGTCGTGCGCCGTGGCATCGTACTGGCCGGCGGTTCCGGCTCGCGCCTGTACCCGGTCACGCACGTGCTGTCCAAGCAGTTGCTGCCGGTCTACGACAAGCCGATGGTGTACTACCCGCTGACGACGCTGATGCTGGCGGGGATCCGCGACATCCTGGTGATCTCGACGCCGCAGGACACGCCGCGCTTTTCCGAGCTGCTGGGCGACGGCAGCCAGTGGGGAATCAACCTGCGCTACGCCGTCCAGGAAAGACCCGAGGGCCTGGCGCAGGCGTTTCTGATCGGACGGGACTATCTTCAAGGCGGCGCCACGGCCCTGGTGCTGGGCGACAACATCTTCTACGGCCACGACCTGACCGACTCGCTCAGACGCGCCAACGCGCGCCTGCATGGTGCCACCGTGTTCGCCTACCACGTGCTCGATCCGCAACGTTACGGGGTGGTCGAGTTCGACGTGCAGGGCAAGGCGGTCAGCATCGAGGAAAAGCCGCGCCAGCCGCGCTCGAACTACGCGGTGACGGGCCTGTACTTCTACGACGCGCGGGTTACCGATGTGGCGTCCCGGGTCCGGCCATCGGCTCGTGGCGAGCTGGAGATCACCGATGTGAACCTGCAGTACCTTCAGTGGGGCGATCTGGCCGTGGAAATCATGGGGCGAGGCATGGCCTGGCTGGACACCGGCACCCACGAATCGCTGATGCAGGCCGCGCAGTTCATCCAGACCATCGAGCAGCGGCAGGGCCTGAAAATCGCCTGTCCGGAGGAGATCGCCTACCGCAGCGGCTGGATCGGCGCTCAGGATGTGGCGCGAGTGGCCGGGTCGCTGAAGAACACCGGCTACGGCGAATACCTGCAGCGGCTGCTGACGGAACGGCTGCTGCCGCCGACCGCATGAGCGCCCTCGGGATTGATCCGTGAAGGCCCGGACGACTTCGCTCGATGGAGTGTTGATACTGGAGCCGCAGGTCTTCGAGGATGCGCGCGGCTTTTTCTTCGAGAGCTTCAACACGAAGGCGTTCGAAGCGGTGACCGGGTTCGATGCCCGGTTTGTGCAGGACAACCAGTCGCATTCCAGCCGCGACGTGCTTCGGGGTGTTCATTACCAGGTCGTTCGCCCGCAGGGCAAGCTGGTGCGGGCCGTCAGCGGCCGGATCTTCGACGTTGCGATCGACCTGCGGCGCTCATCCAGGCAGTTCGGGCGCTGGGTCGGAATCGAGCTGTCGGCCGAGAACCGCCATCAGCTCTGGGTTCCGCCCGGCTTCGGGCATGCCTTTCTCGTCCTGAGCGCATCGGCCGAGGTGCTCTACAAGACGACCGAATACTGGTACGCCGAGCACGACCGGACGATCCTGTGGAGCGACCCGGCGATCGGCATTCAATGGCCGCTGTCGGGCGCACCGCTGGTCTCGCAGAAGGATGCATCGGCGCCGCTGCTCGAGCGGGCGGAACTGTTCGATTGAAGATCGCGCATTGAAGATCCCGCTTTGAAGATCCTGCTCACCGGTGGGACTGGCCAGGTCGGCTGGGAGCTGCAACGCTGCCTCGCCCGGCTGGGCGAAGTGCTCGCTCCGGACCGCTCCGTGTTGGACCTGGGCCGCCCGGACACGCTGGCGCCCCTGGTGCGGTCCGTCGGGCCCGACCTGATCGTCAATGCGGCCGCCTACACCGCGGTGGATCGGGCCGAGAGCGAAGGCCAGGCTTGCTTCGCCGTAAATGCCGAATCGGTGGCTGCGTTGGCGCAGGAGGCAGCACGGCTGGGCGCGCTGCTGGTTCACTACTCGACCGACTACGTGTTCGACGGCGCCAAGCGATCGGCCTACGTCGAATCCGATCCGACCGGGCCGATCAATGCGTACGGTCGCAGCAAGCTCGCGGGCGAGCGGGAAATCGCCCGCAGCGGGTGCCGCCATCTGATATTGCGCACCGGCTGGGTGTATGCGATGCGCGGCCGCAATTTCCTGTTGACGATGCTCAGGCTTGCCCGCGAGCGGCCGCAACTGCGCGTCGTCGACGACCAGGTCGGCGCCCCCACCTGGGCGCGCGATATCGCGCAGGCGACGCTGATCGGGCTCGACCGGCCCACTCCGATCGAGGGTCTGTATCACGTCACGGCAGGCGGCGAGGCGAGCTGGTTCCAGTTCGCGGGGCGCATCTTGAAACTCGCCGGCTTGACCACCACGCTGGTTCCGATCCCGACCTCGGATTACCCGACCCCAGCCGCGCGGCCCGCCTATTCGGTTCTGGACAGCGGACGCTTCGAGTCAGCCGCCCGCGTTCGCATCGGGATCTGGGATGAGCGGCTGGTTGCGTGCTTCGGGGACTCTGGATCCCTTGCCGGCTGAGTTCGGGCGCAATTGGCCCAGGTCGTTGCGCCGCTGCAGGTAGGACCAGAACGTGGGAGACATCCAGAGTCGAATCAGGCTCGCGATATGCCAGCCCATGTAGCGGGGCGAGCGATGGCTGTCGCGGCGCGCTTCGTGCACCAGTTTTACGCTCGGAACATGGTGCAGATGCCAGCCCGCCAGCTGCATTCGCAAGCACAAGTCCGCATCTTCGCAGTACATGAAATAGCGTTCGTCGAAACCACCGAGCGAGCGGAACACCTCGGAATCCAGCAGCAGGCACATCCCGGCCAGCCAGTCGAAATCCGGATCCGGCCCGTGCAGTTTCCACCTGAGCTTGCGCGAAACGATCTGAAAAGGGGTCGGAAGGCGCCGGGCCGCATCGGCCGGGCTGCCATCGGCGTTCAGGATCAGCGGCGCGATCAGGCCGTCGTGGGGTTCGCGCTCGGCCAGCATCCGCCCCAGCGCATCGTCGGAAAAGCGCAGGTCGGGATTGAGCACCGCGAACCATGCCGTGTCGCAGTGCTGGAACGCTCGGTTCTGGTTGGCCCCGAATCCGAGCGGTCGGTTGTTGCGTAGCAACAGAACCTCGAACGGCACACCGTCGCAGCGCACGGCCTCGGCCTCGGGGACGTTCATCGTCACCACCAGGCGCTTCAGGTGGGCGCTCGCGTGCAGCGCCAGGTCGGCGATCAGCGCGTTGACCAGCCTCGCCTGGCCATGGCTGACGACGGACGCGGTGATCTGCGCAGGGATATTCATGATCCTGTCAGGATAACGTGGGATGCGATGTGACGGCTAGAGCGTGGTCTTACACTGGCCTCGTGCCCAACTCCTCGGGATGCCTGGAAAAAGCCGACGGTGCGACCGCATCCGAGGCCTACTGCGAATACCTGATGGGTCGCAGTCGCCTCGGCGGCGCGTACCGCCGGTATGTCCTGTATCCAAGGATCTCGCATCGGCTGACCGGACGGACCCTGGATGTGGGCTGCGGAATCGGCGATTTTCTGCAGTTCCGCCCTGGCACGGTGGGCGTAGACATCAACCCGCACACGGTGGCTTATTGCAGCGCGCGCGGGCTGGACGCCAGGCTGATGGAGCCGGACGTGCTGCCATTCGAGGCTGCGAGCTTCGATTCGGCGCTGCTGGACAACGTGCTGGAGCACCTGGCCGACCCGACCGCGTTGCTGCGGGAGGTTCACCGCGTGCTCCGGCCCGGGGGCTGCGTGCTGGTCGGGGTGCCCGGGCTTCTGGGGTGGGACTGTGATCCGGACCATAAGGTACGGTACGACGAAGGCTCGCTCGGCGCCACGCTGGGTGCGCGCGGCTTCGCCCCTGTGGAAGTGTTCCACACCCCGCTTTGGCGATCGGCCTGGCTCAGCCGGCGCCTGCGGCAATACTGCGTCTTCGGCCTGTACCGGGCCACGCACTAGTTCGCGGCGCCGGTGCGCCCGACCGTCCAGACCCAGACCGCGCGGATCTGCGACCGGACGAACCCGCTCGCCAGCGCGCCCGCCGCAAGCGTCAGCGCGCAGACGAGTGCAAGCTGCGCCAGGCCCAGCGCGCTGCGCGGCAGCGGGCTCAGCCACCCGGCCAGCGCTGCTGCCGCCAGCACCGATGCGATCGTGATCGGGGCCACATCGCGCAAATACCACGCCGCCAGCTCCCCTCGCAGGATGCGCCGATGGATCAAGGGCATCGTGATCGCGAAGTATCCCAGATTCAGCAGCAGCCACACCGAGGCCGCGCCGGTCGCGCCGAAGTGCAGCGCGGCCCAGGCGATCGACGGCACCGCGATCAGCACCGAGACGATCGATTGGACCAGACCGAAGCGGGTCTGGCCATAAGCCACCTGCAGCCCCCAGGCCAGCGTCATCGTTGCGTTGATCCCGTAGCCGGCGGCAAGGAGCGCCAGAATCGGCGCGGCCGCCCGCGCGATGTCGTCGCTGCCGGTCCACAGCCGCAACACGTCGGGCGCGAACACGACCAGCACGACGGAGGCCGGCACGATCGCCACGGCTACCACCTGGTTGCTGGCGTGATAGAAACGCTTCAGCCGGTCGATCTGATCGAGCGCCACCAGCTCGCTGAAACGCGGCTGGACCGCGATGTTGATCGGCGCAGCCAGCCGGTTGATCCCGTAAGCCAGGGTAGCGGCCAGCATGTAGCGGCCGAAATCGGCCAATGGCAGAAGGCGCGAGAGCAGCACGCGGTCGGTTTGAGTCAGCAGGAAGGTCAGCAGGCCGACCGCGGCCAGGCTTCCCATCAGGCGGGAAACCTCGCGCAGCGCCTTCAAGTCGAGCGGGACGCTTCGTTCGAGCTTCGGAAGCGCGGCTCGCAGGGCACGCCCCAGCACCACCGTGTGCAGCGCCCCGGTAACCGCCTGCCATGCGAAGAAGACCTCGGTCGTGGGTGCGACCAGCAGCAGCGGCGCGAACACCCCGACCTGGCGCAGCGTCGTCAGGCTCGAATTGAGCGCGTTCATCTGAAGCTGTCTCTGCAGGCCGGCCAGCCCGGAGCTGTAAAAAACGATCGGAAATTGCAGCGCAACGGACAACCCCATCAGTTCGACTGCGCGATCCAGGTGTGGATCGGCCGACGCCGGCGCGTGCAGCCACCGGGCTGCAATCCAGCCGGCCGATGCCGTCAGCACGCCTGCGATCAGCACGCACAGCGACCAGTACACCCATTGCAGGCAGCGCACCAGGTTGGCCATGGCCGCGGGCTCCAGGGTGCCGGCGGTGCCGCGCGCCATCTGCCGGTTCAGCGTTCCCGACATGCCCAGGTCGAGCACGGCGATTGCCGCCTGCAGCACGATGAAGAACCCGATCAGGCCATAGCCTTCGGCGCCCACGATGCGCAGATAAAAGGGGGTGACGGCCAGCCACAGAACGAACGCCCAAATCTGCCCGGCGAAGTTCGCGATCGTGTTGACGCGCAGTGTGTTCAGGCGCAGCGGCATGAAGGGCGCATCGGCTTGCGCGGAAGAAGTGATCGTAAAATGCGCCCAGCGATTTTCGCGTCAGGGCCGCGATCGCCTGCCTGGGCCGAATTGGCACATCGGTCGCCGGATCTGGAAAGACGGGGAGACACCAACTGGACGCGGTCGGCTGCTTGGTCTGTGGCGGGAGGAAATTGCACTACGATTTTTCGATTGGCCCTTATCGAGTCGAGGAGTGCGCGACCTGCGGCCTGATGCGCCTGAATCCGCAGCCGACCGATGAGGATCTGGCGCGCATCTACAGCTCTTCGTACTTCGCGTTCAGCGGCGACTCCGACGGGCAGCTCCACGCAGCGGGCTTGAAATCAAGCACCGCCGATCAATACCTGGATCTGATCGAGGCGTACGCCGGCTCGGCGCTCTCGGGCTCTCTGCTGGAGGTCGGGTGCGGACATGGGGACTTCCTGGCACGCGCAGCGGCGCGCGGCCTGACGGTTACGGGAGTCGAGCTCTCGGCTCATGCGGCGCAGGTTGCTGCGGGCAGGGCGGGCCCCCGGTCCCGCGTGATAGCCGGCGACATCAAGGATGTGATCGCGCGGGGGGAGAAGTTCGATTGCATCGTATTTGCCGACGTACTCGAACATGTGCGGGATCCGCGTGAATTCCTGCGCGACGTGCACTCGCTGCTGAATGACGAAGCGATCGTGGCGATCGTCGTGCCGGCCCTGGATTCTACCTCGGCGCGCCTGTTGAAGACGAAATGGTTCGAGTTCAAGGCCGAGCACCTCTGGTATTTTTCCTCTGAAACCCTGCCAAGGCTGCTCTATACGGAAGGCTTCGGCGCGTTGAGGGTGGCACCCGCCCGCAAGACGCTGAGCTTCGACTATATCGCCGAGCATTTCGATCGGTACCCGGTGCAACCGTTTGCCTGGATGGTCCGCCTCGCGCGAAGGTCTGTTCCCCGCTTCCTGAGGCGATTTCCATTTCAGCTGACCGCCAGCGGAATCGTGGTGGTCGGCCGAAAGGCCCCGAAGCGCGCGCGCAAGCTGCTCTCCGTCATCATGCCGGTCTTCAACGAGGCGAAATCGGTTCGCGCCGGCGTTGAGCGCGTACTGGCCAAGCAGATCCCCGGCGTCGATATCGAGCTGATCATCGTCGAAAGTCGTTCGACCGACGGCACGCGGGAGATCGTGCGCGAGTTCGAGGGAAGGGAGAGGGTTTCGGTGATCTGGGAGGACCGGCCGCGCGGCAAAGGTCATGCGGTCCGGGCAGGGCTCAATCAGATGCTGGGTGACTTCATTCTGATCCAGGATGCCGATGACGAGTATGACATCGAGGACTACGACGCACTGCTCGAGCCGCTGATCAGCGGGGAGGCCGCCTTCGTTCTCGGAGCCCGCCACGGGGGGCGTAGCTGGAAGATGCGCCAGTTCAATGATCAGCGTCTTATGAGCAATTTCCTGAACCTGGGGCACTGGGGCTTCACAACGCTGGTAAATCTTCTGTATGGGCTTCGCTTGAAGGACCCGTTCACGATGTACAAGGTGTTTCGCGCCGATTGCCTGCGCGGACTGGACTTCGAGTGCAACCGCTTTGATTTCGACTGCGAGCTGCTGATCAAACTCGTCAAACAGGGATTCCGGCCGATCGAAATCCCGGTCAATTACCGCTCCAGGTCCTTCAAGGAGGGCAAGAAGGTCGATGTGATGAGGGATCCGTGGACCTGGCTGCGAGCGATCGTGAAGTTCCGGTTTCAGAAGAACTGAAGGGGCACCGGCGAATGCTGAGCGATATCATTCAGTACGCACTGGTGCACCGCGCGCAGCTTGCGAAATTCACCGTTGTCGGGTTCCTGGTCTTTGGAGTCTACGTTGGCTGCTTCCATTTTTTCTACCGCGTCATGGGACTCGACTACAAGCTCGCGGTTTCCCTGGCGTACGTGATCGGGGTGGCCTGTCATTTTCTGCTGCATCGATTCTTTACCTTTGGTGCGGCGGAGCAGGACCTCGTCCACCACACCTGGAAGTACCTGCTGATGCTGGGCTTGAACTACGCCGTTTCGCTCGGGGTCGTCTGGATCGTCGTTGAGGTCGTAAAGATCTCACCGTACTTCGGACTGGTCGCATCCACCGGTATCACCGCGGGCATCAGCTTTTTCATGATGAAGCATTTTGTTTTCGATGAAGGGAGCGCCGCGTGACGGTCGTCGTGACCGGTTGCGCCGGGTTCATCGGCAGCAACCTGGTCGACCGACTGCTGGCTTCGGGCCATGGGGTTGTCGGGCTGGACAACTTTTCGACCGGCCAGAGGCGGTTTCTCGCGTCCGCGCTGAAAAATCCCCGGTTTCGGCTGATCGAGGCCGATCTGCTCGACCCGCCTGGGGTTATGCAGGCGTTCGACGGCGCCGAGCTGGTCTTTCATCTGGCCGCCAACGCCGACGTGCGCTTCGGCACGCAGCTGCCGCGCCGCGATCTGGAGCAGAACACGATCGCAACGTTCAACGTGCTCGAGGCGATGCGGGCCCAGGGGGTCAAGCGGATCGCGTTCTCGTCGACCGGATCGGTGTACGGCGACGCACGGGTCTTCCCCACACCCGAAGAGGCGCCGTTTCCGGTTCAAACGTCGATGTATGGGGCGTCCAAGGTCGCCGGTGAAGGCTTGATCTGCGCCTACTGCGAGGGCTATGGCTTCCGATCGTGGATTTTCCGCTTTGTGTCGATCCTGGGCGAGCGCTACACGCATGGCCACGTTTTCGACTTCTACCGTCAGTTGCGTTCCGATCCGACCCGCCTGCGCGTGCTCGGCGACGGCAGGCAGCGCAAGTCGTATCTGTACGTGCAGGACTGCATCGATGCGATGCTGCTCGCGATCGATCGGGCCGAAGGTCCGGTGAATGTCCTGAACCTGGGCGTCGACGGCTATTGCGAGGTCAACGACTCGATCGGCTGGATCTGCGAGACCCTGGGAGTGCGGCCCTGCCTCGAGTACACCGGGGGAGACCGCGGCTGGATCGGCGACAGCCCGTTCATCTTTCTGGATACCGCCAGAGTGCGGGCGCTCGGATGGGCGCCGAAGCTCGACATCCGGCAGGGAGTGGTCCGCACCGTGGAGTTCCTCAAGGCGAACGAGTGGGTTCTGGAAGCACGCGGATGAAAGTCTGTGTTCAAGGCCTCTGGCACCTGGGCACCGTGACCGCGGCAGCGCTGGCGTCGATCGGTCACGAGGTGGCCGGCCTTGATTACGCCGTCGATACCGTCGCCCGTTTGAACGCTGGCACGCCGCCGCTTTTCGAGCCTGGCTTGAAGGAGTTGGTCGCCCAGGGACTCGCGGCGGGCCGCCTGCGCTTCTTCGACGATGCTGCCGCTGCTGTTCGCGGCTGCGAGGTGCTGTGGGTCGCGTACGACACGCCCGTGGACGACGATGATGTGGCCGACGTCGAGTTCGTCGTCGCCCAGATCGAGCGGACCCTGCCGCATCTTTCGGACGATACAACGGTGATGGTTTCGTCGCAGATGCCGGTCGGGACAATCCGTCGTCTGGAATCGATGGCCCGCACCAGTTGGCCGGGCCGGAACATCCGCTTCGCGTGCTCCCCGGAAAATCTGCGCCTGGGCAGGGCACTGGAGGTTTTCCTCAAGCCGGACCGCATCGTGGTAGGCGTGCGTTCGCAGGCGGATCGCGAGCGCATCGGGCCGCTGCTGCGGCCGATTACCGATCGCATCGAGTGGATGTCCGTCGAGTCGGCCGAAATGACGAAACATGCGGTCAATGCGTTCCTCGCCACGTCGGTCACCTTCACCAACGAAATCGCCGCGATCTGCGAGAAGGTTGGCGCTGATGCCAGAGACGTCGAACGCGGTCTGAAAACCGAGAGTCGCATCGGTCCGAAGGCTTACCTGACTCCGGGTGCGGCATTCTCGGGAGGGACCTTGGCGCGCGACGTCGAATTTCTCAAGGCGGTCAGCGCGTCAGGTCGACTGCAGAGCCCGCTGCTGAGCGCAATACGGGCTAGCAATGATCAGCACAAGCAGTGGGCCCGGCGAAAGCTCGAAGAGTCTTTGGGCGATCTGAAAGGGCGAACCGTGGCGGTGTGGGGATTGACCTATAAGGCAGGCACCAGCACGCTGAGGCGCTCGCTTGCCGTCGAGCTGTGCGATGCGCTGCTCGGGCAGGGCGTTCGACTTCAGGTCCATGATCCGGCCGCCGAAGCGCTTCCGTCGGAGTGGGCCGGGCGCGTGCGGCGGACCGCAGACCCGGTCGAAGCGCTTGCGAACGCGCAGGCGCTGGTGGTGGCGACCGAATGGCCCGAATATCGTCAGATCCCCCTCGATTCGATCTCGAAGCTGGCGCCAGGCCTGGTCGTGGTCGATGCCAACCGATTCCTGGCAAGCTGGAGCGCAATTGCGTCGATCCGATATCTCGCCGTCGGAAGCGTCGTCCCGGGCCCGCCGGAGACCAGACCATGACGGTATCGCTCCGAGGCAAAGTGGCGATCATTACCGGCGCCAGCCAGGGGCTGGGTCTGGAGATTGCCCGCTGCTATGTTGAGGCCGGCGCGTCGGTCGTCCTGTGCGCACGCGATGCTTCGTCCCTGGGGCAGGCGAAAGCGCAGCTGCCGGCGCAGGAGGACCGCAATCATGACGTCGAAGCCGTCAGCGCGGATGTCTCGAATCCGGCCGACGTCGATCGCCTGGTTGCGCGTGCGCTGGCGCGCTTCGGGCGCATCGACGTGCTCGTCAACAACGCCGGCATCTACGGACCCATGGGCGCAATCGAAGAGGTCGACTGGCACGAATGGGTGCGCGCGATCGAAATCAATCTGCTCGGATCGGTGCTGATGGCGCGCGCGGTGGTCGCAAAGATGAAGGCGCGCCGCAGCGGCAAGATCATCCAGCTTTCGGGCGGTGGCGCCACCAATCCCCTGCCCGGTATCAGCGCCTACGCAGCATCCAAGGCGGCCGTTGTCCGCTTCGCGGAAACGCTGGCCGAGGAAGTGCGCGGCTTCGGTATCGATGTGAATGCGATTGCGCCCGGCGCGCTCAACACCCGCATGCTCGATGAGATTCTTGCGGCGGGTCCCGAAAAGGTCGGCGCCGCGTTCTTCCAGAAGTCCGTAGAGCAGAAAGGATCCGGCGGGGCCGGACTGGCGCCGGGTGCGGCCCTGGCGGTCTTCCTGGCCTCCGACGCCAGCGACGGGATTACCGGTAAGCTGATCAGCGCCGTCTGGGACAATTGGGAAGCCTGGCCGCAGCACGTGGCCGAGCTGAGCTCCAGCGACCTGTACACCCTGCGGCGCATCACGGGGCGGGACCGCGGCGCGGAATGGGCGGACAAGTGACATTTCGAGTCGGGATTGTCGGCTGTGGTCTGATCGGGCAGAGACGCGCCAAGGCGGTGGGCGGCAACGGGCGCATCGTGGCTTGCGCTGATCTGGACGAAAAGCGTGCGAGCGCGGTGGCAGCGCCCCAGGGAGCGCAAATTTTCCTGGATTGGCGCGAACTGGTCGCCTTGCCTGGCGTCGATGTGGTGATCGTGGCGACACCGCACGATGCGCTGGCGTCGATCACGCACGCGGCCGTCGAAGCGGGAAAGCACGTGCTGGTGGAAAAGCCGGCGGCGCGCTCGCTGGCGGAGCTGGAGCCGGTGATCGCGGCCGCCAGGCGGCGCGCGGCCAAGGTCCACGTCGGCTTCAATCACCGGTATCACAGGGCCTTGCGCAAGGCCCGGGAGATCTTCGATTCCGGTGCGCTGGGCGAATTGATGTTCATCCGCGCCCGCTACGGGCACGGCGGTCGGGTCGGCTACGACCAGGAATGGCGCGCACGGCCGGAGATTTCAGGCGGCGGCGAAATGATCGATCAGGGCCCGCACCTGATCGATCTGGCCCGCTGGTTCCTGGGCGACTTCAGCCAGGTGCAGGGATTCGCGCACACCTACTACTGGGACATGCCGGTCGACGACAACGGGTTTCTGCTGCTCAGAACGCCCAAACAGCAGGTCGCGTTCCTGCACGCGTCCTGCACCGAGTGGAAGAATCTTTTTTCGATGGAAATCTACGGACGTCAGGGAAAGCTCGATATCGCAGGCCTGGGAGGAAGCTACGGCGTCGAGCGGCTGACCTGGTACCGGATGCTGCCGCAAATGGGGCCGCCCGAAACCCTCGCCTGGGAATACCCGATGGGCGATGACTCATGGGAAGTCGAAACCGCCGAATTCTTCGAGGACATCCGTCTGGACCGGGCGCCGACGCCCGGACTGCGCGATGCCGCCGAGTGCCTGAGGATCATCGGGCAGATCTACCGGGATTGCGGCTTTGATCATCGCGCGTAGCCCCTTGCGGATCACTCTGGGCGGCGGAGGAACCGACCTGCCCTCCTACTATCGCCAGCACGAGGGCTTTCTGGTCGCCGCGGCGATCGACAAATACGTATACGTCACCGTGATGCGCCCATTCGCGCCGGGCATCTACCTGAAGTACTCCCAGCTGGAACATGTCGACCGGGTGCAGGACGTCAGGCATCCGATCGTGCGTGAGGCGATCGAGATGCTCGAATTCAGGACGCCGCAGGTCGAAATCACGACGCTGGCGGACATTCCGTCCGGCACCGGGCTGGGGTCGTCGGGCAGTTTCACGACGGGCTTGCTGAAGGCCCTGTACGCGCACCGCAAGCGTCACCTGAACCAGGATGAGCTTGCCGAGCTCGCGTGCCACATCGAGATCGATCGCCTGCACGAGCCGATCGGCAAGCAGGATCAGTACATCGCAGCATTCGGCGGAATCACCTGCTTCACCTTCCACCGCGACGATCGGGTGACCGCCGCTGCGCTGAAGATCAGCATGGACACGCTGCTCGATCTGGAGGACAACCTGCTGCTTTTCTTTACCGGGTTTTCGCGCAGCGCCGGCAGCATTCTGAAGGATCAGAATGTCCGCACCCAGCAAAGCGACAGCGAGATGTTGAAGAACCTGCATTACGTCAAGGACCTTGGAATTCGAAGCAAGCAGGCGCTGGAAAGCGGCGACGCAGACCTGTTCGGCCAGCTGATGCACGAGCATTGGGAACACAAGAAGCGCCGCTCTGATGAAATGAGCAATCTCAAAATCGACGAATGGTATGAGTTGGCGCTGAAAAGCGGGGCGGCCGGAGGAAAACTGGTGGGTGCCGGCGGCGGTGGATTTCTGATGTTCTACGCGCGAGATCGCAACCGCCTGCGGCATGCGATGAAATCGGCGGGCCTGGAGGAAGTGCGGTTTAAATTCGATTTCGAAGGCGCCAAGGTCGTGTTGTCCTCCTGATGCTTCCGGTTGCGATTCTGGCGGGCGGCCTGGCAACCAGGCTGCGCCCGCTTACCGAAGCGATGCCCAAGGCGATGGTCGAGGTCAACGGCGAGCCCTTTGCGTTCCATCAGCTGCGGCTGCTGCGCCGTCACGGCATCGATCAGGTCGTTTTCTGCGTCGGCTATCGCGGCGAGCAGATCGTCGATGCGGTGGGCGACGGCGCGAGCTTCGGCCTGCAGGTCCAATATTCGTTTGACGGACCGGCGTTGCTCGGCACCGCCGGCGCGCTCAAAGTGGCGGCGCCCCTGCTCGGGGCGGACTTCTTCGTCCTGTACGGCGACTCTTTCCTCGACTGCGACTATGCGGCGGTCGAGCGCGCCTATCGGCAGGCCGGAAAGCCAGCGCTGATGGCCGTTTTTTGCAATGACGGCCAGTGGGACACGAGCAATGTGGAGTTCGCTGACGGGCGCATAATCGCGTATTCGAAAGTGCAGCGGACGGCGCGCATGCGCCATATCGACTATGGCCTGGGAATTCTCGGGGCCGCTGTTCTGGACGAGGTGCCAGCCGATCGGCCGACCGATCTGGCTTCCGTGTATGAGCGGCTCGCCGCTGCGGGCAATCTGGCGGCGTTCGAGGTCCGGCAGCGCTTCTACGAGGTTGGCTCCTTCGCGGGACTTGCACAATTCGAGGACTATTTGAAAAAGGTCGAACGGCGATGACCTATGCGCGCAAGCATCTGGACGAGGCTGCGGAAATCATACGGCGCATCGACGTCGACAGGATCGAGAGGCTCGCCGAGACTCTGGCCGAGGTGCGACGCCAGGATGGTCGCGTGTTCTTTCTCGGCGTCGGCGGCAGCGCAGGCAACTGCTCGCACGCGGTCAACGACTTTCGCAAGATCGCCGGCATCGAATCGTATGCGCCGACCGACAACGTGTCGGAGTTGACGGCGCGAACCAATGACGAGGGCTGGGAGACGGTATTTTCGGAGTGGTTGAAGGTGAGCCGGCTGTCGGCCCGGGACGCCGTATTCGTGATGTCCGTCGGCGGCGGAAACCTGGAGAAAAACATCAGCCCGAACCTGGTGAGCGCTGTGAAGCTCGCCAGGTCGGTCGGTGCCAAGGTGCTGGGGATCGTAGGGCGTGACGGCGGATTTACGGCAACGGTGGCTGATGCCGCAGTGATCATTCCGACGGTCAACGCCGAAACCGTCACGCCGCACACCGAGGCGTTCCAGGCGGTCGTCTGGCATCTGCTGGTGTCCCACCCGGCGCTGAAGGCGCGCCAGACCAAGTGGGAGTCCGCCGCGCGATGATGCGGGCGGTCTTCGTCGACCGCGATGGCGTCTTGAATGCCGCCGTGGTCGAAAACGGGCGGCCGCATCCGCCGGCGTCGGCCGCGGATCTGACGTTTCTGCCCGGTGTGCGTGCGCGTCTGGCCGAACTGAAGCGCCTCGGATTTCTGATCGTGTGCGTGACCAATCAGCCGGACGTTGCGAGGGGCGGGGTTACGCGAGCGTCGGTCGACGACATCAACGCGCGGATTCGGGTCGAAATGCCACTGGACGATCTGCTTGCCTGCTATCACGACGATCGCGACGGGTGCGACTGCCGCAAGCCCCGGCCGGGCCTGTTGCTCGAGGCTGCTTCGCGCCTGGGGATCGACCTTGGCTGCTCCTATATGATCGGCGATCGCTGGAAAGACATTGCCTGCGGCGCTGCCGCCGGCTGCGCGACGGTATTCGTGGACTACGGCTACACCGAGTCCTATCAGGGGCCGGCGCCGGCCCATGTCAGTGCGACAGCGGCTGACGCGTTGGAATACGTCCTGGCGAAGGAACGGAGAGGCGCATGACCGGATCGATGAAGACGATCGAACAGCTGCAGGTGAAGATCTTCGCGGACGGCGCGGACAAGGCCGGCATGCTCGAGATGCACGCCAAGCCGTACATCAAGGGGCTGACGACCAATCCGACGCTGATGCGCAAGGCCGGCATTTCGGATTACCGGGCGTTCGCGCGCGAGATCCTGGAACTGATCCGGGACAAGCCGATCTCCTTCGAAGTGTTCTCGGACGACTTCAGCGAGATGGAGCGGCAGGCGATGGAAATCGCGGCGTGGGGCCGCAACGTCTATGTGAAGATTCCGGTCACGAACACCAGATCCGAGAGCAGCTGCGACCTGGTGCGCCGCCTGGCCGCGCGGCGCGTTCAGCTGAACATTACCGCGCTGATGACGCTGCAACAGGTGCGCGACGTGGTGGACGCGCTGGATGCCGGCACCCCTTCGTACGTGTCGGTGTTCGCGGGGCGGATCGCCGACACCGGAAGGGATCCGGTGCCGTTGATGGCGGCCGCGGTCCAACTGCTGGCGCTCAAGCCCGGGGCTGAGCTGATCTGGGCCTCGCCGCGCGAACTGTTGAATATTTTCCATGCCGATCAGATCGGATGCCACGTGATTACCGTGACGAACGACATCCTGAAAAAACTCGAACTGGTCGGCAAGGATCTGGACACGTACTCGCTCGACACGGTCAAGATGTTCAGGAACGACGCGCTGGCCGCCAACTTCCGGCTTTGACCGGAAATCGAATCGTCGCTAGCGATTCTCGACTGCGGGATTTCTTGCCAGCCGCAGGATCAGGCACGCCAGGCAGACCAGGCCGAGACCAAAGCCGGCAATTGCCACAAGGGGATATCCGAGCACGGCCAGCCGGTCCCATATCAAACGGGCCTGGTCGAAGCACAGCGCATTGCCCGAAAACGCGTAGTACTTGTCGGGCCCCTTGGTAGCGCAGCCGGTGAACAACGACAGTTGCGCCCACAGTACGAATACATGAAACGCGAAAGCGTAAGCGAGCAACGCGACGAAAAGTGGTCGGGCCAACCGGTACGACAGGATCGATGCAACGGCCAATCCGATGGCGGGCGCGGCCCATGGCATCAGGATATGCATATACCACCCGCCGGCGGCGCCGAGGTTGTAAAGCGCGATGCCGATCAGGACATGCCAGTACAGACCGAGGACGAACAGGCTGAACAGCCATACCGGTAACCAGGCAGGATCCGCCAGCGACCGGCCTTTCAGCCGGCGCACGTAGGCAAGCGCGATCCAGGCCGCCAGGGCGACCATCGGAACCTGAAACACCTCGGGCACCCGCGTGACCGACCAGGTTCCGACCCACTGGTAAGAGACCAGGGGCATCAGGGCCCCGCGAATCAGCTGCGAAAACGAAAAGTGGCTCTCAAGTCCCGCCATCATTCCGCCTTGACGCTCCAGCCGGATTGCGTAGTCGGCACCCGTGACGTCGCCGTACATCACGAGCTTGTAAACGTACCACCCGCCGCCGACCAGAACCGCCGTCAGGAAAACGACGGCCGATCGTTTGAACCGCTCCGCCCTGATGGCCCGCTTCGCCCCGTCGAGTAACAGCCTGGAGGCCAGAAAGATCCCCAGCGCCAGCGTGATCGGCAGGAAGAATGCCTTGGTCAGCAAACCCAGTCCCAGGGTGACACCCAGAGCGGTCGCCTTGATCGGGCTGCGTTCGTCCTTCAGCCACAAGGCCAGAAAGTATGCAGCCAGGCCCACGAACAGCAGGCACAGCGAGTCATTGCCGATGCGCGCGAACTCCGGGAAAAACATCGGCAGCAGGATCGGGTACACAAGAAATCCGACCAGAGACGCATTGCGTTCGGATGGTGCACCCGCTTGATCAACCGCCAGCAGGCCGAACGCCACCCCGCACAAGGCGACGACGAACGAGGTCAGACGAAGTAGAAAGATCTGGGCCGTGAAGGAGAAGCGGTCCAGGAGCGGCAGAAGTCTGGCGAACAGCAGGTAGTAGAGAGGAGGGTGCTGGGCCTGCCAGTTCAATTCGCTGCTGGCTTGATACGCAACGTGCGGACCCGGCCGGCGGTAGTACTCCAGATAGTGCGCGACCAGTGCTGGTTGAGCGAAAAATTTCGGATAGACCAGGCCACGATCGAAAGGCGGGGTTCCGGTGTCGTAATGAATGGGACCCTTGTAATCGACAACGCTTTGATCCAGACGGCCCTTCCCGTAGACGGGGATCCTGCCTGTATCGGCTATCTCACGCAGACTCGAGTAGTGCGCCGTTTCATCGAAACCCTCGAAAGGCGGCGTAATCGAGATGTAGCCAACTCCGAAACCCAGAAGAAACAGCAGATAGATGACGGTGAAAGTCCGCCAGCCGGCCGCCCTGGACGAAACATCGCCAGACGGAAGATTCCTCAACCGATCAACCCCTGTCGCCTCCCCAGTGCGATATTCGCCGCCAGAAACCCGGCTTTGGACCCGCAATCGAAGCGCGTGCCTGCAAAGCGCCGCACGATCACTTCGCGCTGCGGAACGCGGCGGGCGATCGCATCAGTGAGCTGGATTTCGCCGCCGCTGCCGCGCGGAGTGGTGGCCAGCTCGGCGAAGATCTCCGGCCGCAGCACGTACCGTCCCACCACGGCCAGCGTCGAGGGCGCCTGCTCGGGGCGGGGCTTCTCGACGATCTGAACCACGCGCTCCTCGGAGGCGTCCATCGGCTCGGTGGCGACGATCCCGTACTTGGAGGTGTCCTGGCGCGGAACGTCCTGCACGGCGAGCACCGAAGCGCCGTGGCGCAGGTAGCTTTCGACCAGCTGGCCGGTGACTCCGGGGGCCGCGTCGATCAGGTCGTCGGCCAGGATCACCGCGAAGGGCTCGTCGCCTACCACCGGCTGGGCGCACAGCACCGCGTGCCCCAGTCCGAGCGGCTCGGGCTGTCGAACGTACACGAAGGTCACTCCGCGCGGGGTGGCCGACATCAGTGCCTCGAGCAACTGGTGCTTGCCGCCGCGCTCCAGCATCTGCTCCAGCTCCGGGATCCGGTCGAAGTGGTCCTCGATGGCCCGCTTGTTGCGGCCGGTGACGAAAATCATCTGCTCCACGCCCGCTTCCGCGGCTTCCTCGACCGCGTACTGGATCAGCGGCTTGTCCACCACCGGCAGCATTTCCTTCGGCATCGCCTTGGTCGCGGGCAGGAACCGCGTTCCCATCCCGGCCACCGGAAATACCGCTTTGCGCACTTTTCTGGCTTGCATCGCTATTTTCCTGTTCTAGAGCTCACGAATACTCATCAATACTCCCCTCTCCCGCTCGCGCGAGAGGGGCGGGCGCACAAACACTCCCCCTCTCCCGCTTGCGGGAGAGGGGCCGGGGGAGAGGGTAGGGGCCAGAGCGATCCCCACTAACCCCCTCCGGCCTGCATGCGACGCGCCAGCAGCTGCTTTCCGATCTCCACCCCCCACTGATCGAACGCGTTGATGTTCCACACCACACTCTGAACGAACGTGCGGTGTTCGTACAGCGCCAGCAGGGCGCCGACCGACCTGGCATCCAGATGCGAAAGCCGGATCAGCGTGGACGGGCGGTTGCCCGGCGTTGCGCGGTACGCAGGCTGCGGCTCACCGCCCAGAAGCCGATCGCCCCAGGCGAGCGCATCGGCTTGCGCCAGCGCAAACTGGTTCAGCAGCCGCAGGCGGCGCCGGTCGCTTGCTTCGTGATCGGCGATCATCACGATGTCGAGCGGAACCCGGATGGTGCCCTGGTGCAGGAACTGAAAAACGCTGTGCTGGGCGTTGGTGCCGACCTCTCCCCACACGACCGGCGCCGTGTCGATCGAAAGCGGCGCTCCGGCCCGATCGACCTGCTTGCCCAGGCTCTCCATTTCGAGCTGCTGCAGGTAGGCCGGCAGGCGCGCGAGCCGTTGGGCATACGGCACCACGGCACGCGCCTGGATACCCCAGAAGTTCACGTACCAGATGCCCAGCATCCCCAGCAGCGCCGGCAGATTCGACTCCAGCGGCGCCTGCGCAAAATGCGCGTCCATCGCGGCAGCGCCGGCCAGCAGCTCGTCGAATGCCCGCCGTCCATGCGCCATCGCAATGCCCAGGCCGCAGGCGGACCACAGCGAATAGCGCCCGCCGACCCAGTCCGGAAACGTGAACACGCGGGTCGGGTCGATGCCCAAGGCGGTGGCCCGCTCCGGCTGGCTGGTGACCGCGGCCAGATGCGGGCCCGGATCCAGCTCGGCCGCGCGCTGCTTCAACCATCGAACTGCGGCTTGCAGGTTCTCGACCGTCTCCAGCGTCGAAAAGCTCTTCGAAATCGCCAGCAGCAGCGTGGTGTGCGGGTTGGCTCCAGCCAGCGCGGCGTCCAGGTCGGCAGGATCCAGATTCGCGACGAAGTGCACGCGCGGACGGCCGACCGGCCCGAGCGCCTCGGTCACCAGCCGAGGGCCCAGGTCCGATCCGCCGATGCCGATGCAAATCACGGTATCCAGCGGCAGGCCTATGGCGCCGGTCACGGCGGATGCGCGCAGCCGCTCGGCAAAATCGAGGAAGCGCTCCCGTTCGGCTTGCAGCCGAGCCGCCCAGTGCGGGTCGGGCGGAGTCGATCGCAACGCCGTGTGCCACGCAGGCCGTGCCTCGGTGGCGTTGACCACGGCCCCGGCCAGCAGAGCGTCGCGCTCCTTCTCCAGGCCGGATGCGCGCGCCAGCGCCACCAGCGCGCGCAGCGTTCCGCTGTCAACCAGGTTGCGCGACAGATCGACGCTGAGGGAAGCGGCCCCGAACGTGAAACGCTCGCCCCGCCGCGGATCGTCGTCGAACAGGTCCGCGATGCAGATCTGGTCCAACGCGCGCCGCCGCTGCGCGAGCGCATGCCACTCGGGCAGGTCGGTCGAATTCATCGGTCCTTAGCCCGCGCATTGGACGGGGGCTTTGTTAGACTGGATTTTATCCAATGCTCGATGACAGGGCGGCAACCGGGCGCAAGGGCGCGACGGCACCGACCATGAATCCTTCCATCGATCCGTCCATCTTCAAGGCATACGACGTGCGCGGCGTCGTCGACCGCTCCCTGACCGTGGAAGCGGCGAGCGCGATCGGCGCGGCGCTCGGATCGGAGGCCGATGCGCGCCACGTGCGCGAGATCGCGGTCGGCCGCGACGGCAGGCTGTCAGGCCCGGCCTTGCGCGACGCTCTGATCCGTGGCATCCGATCCACGGGCTGCGGCGTGGTCGATGTCGGGATGGTCGCCACCCCGATGCTGTATTTCGCGACCTACCGGCTGGAGACGGGATCCGGCGTCTCGATCACCGGCAGCCACAATCCTCCCGAGTACAACGGCATGAAGTTCGTGCTGGACGGCCAGGCGATGTACGGCGAGGGGCTGCAGGCGCTGCGCCGGCGCATAGAGGCGAACGACCTGGTGCGCGCGAGCTCGCCGGGTCCGCTGCGCTCGGCCCGGATCGACGATGCCTACGTGGAGCGCATCGCCGGCGACGTGAAGCTGTCCCGTCCGCTGAAAATCGCGATCGACTGCGGCAATGGCGTGGCCGGCGCGGCGGCGCCGCGCGTTTTCCGCGCGCTGGGCTGCCACGTGACCGAGCTCTTTTGCGAAGTCGACGGCACGTTCCCGAACCACCACCCCGATCCGGCGCACCCGGAGAACCTGCAGGACCTGATCGAGTGCCTGCGGCGCACCGATGCCGAGCTGGGGCTGGCGTTCGACGGCGACGGCGACCGCCTGGGCGTGGTCACCAAGGACGGCCAGATCATCTACCCGGACCGGCAGATCATGCTGTTCGCGCGGGACGTGCTGGCCCGTCACAGCGGCGGGGAGATCATTTTCGACGTCAAATGCAGCCGCCACCTTGCTCCATGGATCCGCCAGCATGGCGGGCGGCCCACGATGTGGCGCACCGGCCATTCGCTGATCAAGGCCAAGCTGAGGGAAACCGGCGCTCCGTTTGCAGGGGAAATGAGCGGCCACCTGTTCTTCAACGACCGCTGGTACGGCTTCGACGACGGTCTGTACGCCGGGGCGCGCTTGCTCGAAATCGTCGCTCGCGCGCCCGATCCGTCCGCGGTCTTGAACGCATTGCCCGATGCGATCTGCACGCCCGAGCTTCATATGAAGACCGCGGAATCCGAGAACTTCGAGCTGGTCGAGCGGCTGCGCTCACGGGCCCACTTCGAGGGCGCGCAGCAAGTGATCACGATCGACGGCGTGCGGGTCGAGTATGCGGACGGTTTCGGGCTGGCCCGTCCGTCCAACACGACGCCTGTCGTTGTGCTGCGCTTCGAGGCCGACGACGCGCAGGCCCTGGCCCGCATCCAAGCCGACTTCCGTCGGGCCATTCTGGAGGTCGAACCTGCGGCGCAGCTGCCGTTTTAGCGGACTAGTCGCCGCGTGCGCGTCTTGATCGTAAAAACCTCGTCGATGGGCGACGTGGTACACGCGCTGCCCGCCGTCTCCGATCTGGCGCGCAATCGTCCGGGCAGCGCAATCGACTGGGTGGTCGAGGAGAGCTTCGCCGGGATACCGCGGATGCACCGCGACATCGCGCGCGTCATTCCAATCGGGCTGCGGCGGTGGCGCGGCCAGCTGCACCTGGTCTCGAGCTGGAGGCAGATCCGGGCCGCCCGCCAGGCGTTGCGCGAGCATCGCTACGACTGGATCCTGGACTTGCAAGGCCTGCTCAAAAGCGCCCTGGTCGCGCGCTGGGCCAACGGCCCCGTGGCCGGACCCTGTGGTCGCAGCGCCCGCGAGCGGGCTGCCTCGTGGTTCTACGATCGGCGAATCAGCGTCGAGCCGAGCCTGCATGCGATCGACCGCAATCGGCTTCTGGTGGCCCGTGTGTTCGGCTACGACCCCGGTCCCAGCCTCGACTTTGGAATCCGCGTGCCGAAGGTCGCCACGGCTGCGGTGCGGCCGTGGACCGGCGAGCAGCGCTTCGCGCTGTTGCTGACCAACGCCAGTCGCCAGAGCAAGCTGTGGCCCGACGAATCCTGGCGCACGGTCGAAGCCTGGCTGGCCGAGCAGGGGCTGGCCAGCGTGCTGGTATGGGGCAGCGAGCGCGAGAAGACGGCCACGCTGCGCCGCGCCGCGCGCATGCACGCGGCCAGGGTGGCGCCGCCGGCGGACCTGGAGACACTGGCGGCCGTCTGCGTGCGGGCCACGCTGGTGATCGGCCTGGATACGGGGCTGACGCATTGGGCGGCCGCGGTCGGCGCGCCCACGGTCGGTATCTTCTGCGACTACGATCCGGCGCAGGTCGGCCTGAAGGCCAATGAGCGTTGCGTGAACCTCGGCGGCGTGGCCGACTGCCCGAGCTCGGAGGACGTGATCGATGCCGCGCGGCACGTGCTGGCCACCCTGGCCGCGCAGCCGGGATAAATGCGCGAATCCATGCGCGGACCGATGCTCGGATGAGGGCGACGACGGCGCGCCGGCTCTACACGCTCGGCTGGTACGTCGCGCTGCCCTGGGTGGCCGCGTATCTGCTGCTGCGGGGCGTGCGCCAGCCGCAGTACCGGCAACATTGGCGCGAGCGGTTTCTCGGCCTCGGTCCACGCCCCACGGTGAACGGCACCGCCCGGTCGGAGCGGACGCTGGTTATCTGGCTGCACGCGGTGTCGGTCGGCGAAACGCACGCGGCGCAGCCGCTGCTCGACCGGCTGGCCGAGCGATATCCGCACGCGCAATTCGTACTGACCCACATGACGCCGACCGGGCGGTCGGCCGCATGGGCGGCGCTGCAGACCCACGCCGCACGCATCACCCAGCGCTATCTGCCGTACGATCTGCCGATGGCGGTGCGCCGCTTCCTTTCGCAGGTGCGTCCGTCGATCCTGATCCTGCTGGAAACCGAGATCTGGCCGAACCTGCAGTTCGAGGCGCGGCGCGCCGGCGTGCCGGTCGTTCTGGTCAACGCGCGTCTGTCGGAGCGCTCGCTCCAGCGGGCGTTGCGCTGGCCGGCCTTGATGCGCTCGGCCGCTGCCGCCCTGTCCGTCGTGGCGGCGCAGACCGCGGCCGACCAGACCCGCTGGGCCAGGCTGTATCAGGGTCCGATCCGCGTTACCGGCAACCTGAAATTCGACGCCACGCCGTCGGCTGAGCTGCTGGAGGCCGGCCGCGCATGGCGGCAGCGGCTGGGCGGGCGAAGCGTCTGGGTGTTCGCCAGCACGCGCGAAGGCGAGGAGCGTGCGATCGTCGATGCCCTGACGGCCGCGCCTGGGGCAGGGGCCCCCGATCCCGTGCTGCTGTTCGTCCCGCGCCATCCGCAGCGATTCGACGAGGTGGCGCGGCTGTTGTCGGCGCTGGGCAGCCCGGTGGTGCGGCGCGCGCGGTTCGCGTCGATGCCGGCCGACTCCCGCGTGCTGCTGGGCGATTCGATGGGCGAGATGCCGATGTACTACGCGATGTCGGATCTGGCGCTGATCGGAGGAAGCCTGGCGCCGCTGGGCGGTCAGAACCTGATCGAGGCCTGCGCCTGTGGCTGTCCGGTCCTGTTCGGGCCGCACATGTTCAATTTCTCGCAGGCCGCGCTGGACGCGCTGGCGCGCGGCGCGGCGCTCCAGGTGAGCGATGCGGCCAGCGCCGTGCGGGCCATGCTCGGCCTGCAGGCCGACCCTCCCCGGCGCAAGGCCATGGCGCAAGCCGCACTGGCCTTCGCGCAGGCACACCGCGGCGCGACCGAACGCACGGTGGAGCTGATCGACAGTGTGCTCGCCGCACAAGGCTCCCCTGTCCCGCTTGGGGAAGAAGGGCGCATTTAACTCCCCTCTCCCGCTTGCGGAAGAAGTAAGCATTTAACTCCCCTCTCCCGCTTGCGGGAGAGGGGCGGGGGAGAGGGTGAGCGCGAGGCCCGGTCTTCAGCGCTGCAGCAGCGCGTTGACCGCCTGCACGTCCCTGTCTTCCAGTGTCCCGGACGCCGCCTTCAGGCGAAGCCCGTTGACCAGGAAGTCGTAGCGCGCCTTTTTCAGATCGCGTTGCGTATTGAAGAGCTGGGTGTTGGCGTTCAGCACATCCAGGTTGATCCGCACGCCGACCTCGTAGCCGACCCGCGTGGACTCGAGCTGGGTCTTGGCCGAGGTCTCGGCCGATTCCAGCGCGCGCACCTGGGCCAGCCCGTAGTCGGTGCCCGTGTAGGCCTGGCGTGCCGCTTGCGCCGCGTTGCGGCGCGCGGCCTCGAGGTCCTGCTCGGCGCGCCTCTCGTTGGCGCGTGCCTCCCGGATCCGGCTTTGCAACAGGTCTCCGGTGTACAGGGGCACGGTCGCGATCAGCCCGATCGCGCCCTGCGTCACGTTGTTCTGGAACGGGATCAGCACCTGGCCGGTGGAATGCTGCCACTGAACGCTGCCGCTCACGTCCAAGGTCGGCTGGTAAGCGTCGCGAGCGCGCCGGGTTTCGCGCAGCGCGATCTCCGAAACCGCGCGCGCGGCCAGCACCGAGAAGTTGTTCTGCTCGGCGTTATGAGCCCAGGCTTCCACGTCGGCGGGCTGTGGCGCCACCAGCTCGGGCGTCTCGCGCAGCGGCGCGATATCGCCCGCATCGCGGCCAATGATCACGCGCAGCGCGCTTTTCTTCACGATCAGGTCGCCCAGGGCCACCTGCTCCTGCGCCAGCGCCAGGTCGTAGCGGGCCCTGGCCTCGTGGGTGTCGACGATCGTCTTGGTGCCGACCTCGAATTCGCGTTGGGCCTGCGCCAGCTGCTCGGAGATGGCCTGCTTGTTGGTCTGGATCGCGGCCAGCGCGTCGCTGGATGCCAGCACGTCGAAATAGGCCTGCGCGACCCGGACGATCAGGTCCTCGCGCGCCTGCGCAAACTGCAGCTGGCTTTGCCGGACGGCGAGCTTCGATTGCGACAGCGAGTCCCACAATTGGGCCCGGTACAGTGGCAGGGCAACCTGCAGCGTCGGGCCCCAGCTGGTGAACGTCTGGGTGAAGCTGGGCAGGGCCTGGGTATTGCCGGACACGAAGTGGTAGTCGGTCGTATTGACCGAGGCGGACGCGGATATATTGGGCAGCAGGGCGGCGCGGGCCTGCGGCTCGGCCTCCAGCGAGGCCTGCTCGGTGAAGCGCGCTGCAGCAAAGACCGGATCGTTGCTCAGCGCTTCATTCAGGACCGTGGCCAGATCGCTGTTGGCGGCCTGGCCCGCCGAAGATGCGCCGGCGGCGGCCAGCGCAAACAGGCACGAGCGCATCGCGCGTTGCAGAATCATTCACCCTCCCCCCGCCGGGCGGGCCCGGCGCCTCCAGATCAATAGGTCGCCATCGACGGGTCGATCTGGCGCGCCCACGCGTCAACTCCGCCGACCAGGTTGTAGACTTCGCGCCACCCGCGGCGCTCCAGCGCCAGTGCAGCGTGGAAGCTGCGAGTGCCATGGTGGCAGATGCAGACGACCGGGCGCTCGGGGTCGATCGCCGGCAGATGGCGTTCGAGCGCGCCGAGCGGGGCCAGCTCGGACCCCTCGATCCGGCATCGCTCGAACTCCCACGGCTCGCGCACGTCGAGCAGCAGCGGCCGTTCGCGCTGCGTATCGGCCAGCCACTGCGACAGGTCGGCGACCGACAGCTGCTTCATGCCCGGGGCGCCCGTCTCCGATGAACGCCTCGCTTCAGAAGCGGAACGGATCGGGGCGCCATGCATTGCGCAACGGCTTCAGGCATGTCTCGAACAACGACAGGGTGTCGTAGCTGGCCTCGGAGATCCGCGTGACGATCTGCGCGGTCATCGCCGGCGCGTCGCCGGCGATCGCGGCGATGCGACCGCCAACCTTCAATTGCGCCAGCAGCGGATCGGGCAGCACCGGCAACGATCCCGACATGATGATGACATCGTACGGGGCGCGATCGCTCCAGCCCAGTGCGCCGTCGCCGAGCTCGACCCGCACATTGCGGATACCGGCCCGGTTCAGGTTTGCGACCCCGAACGAAACCAGCCGCCGATCGATCTCGATCGACAGCACCGAGTGGGCGCGATGGGCCGCCAGGGCCGCCATATAGCCCGACCCGGTGCCGACCTCCAGGACCATCTCGTGGGCCTGGATGCCCAGCTCCTGCATCAGGCGGGCCTCGACTTTCGGGGCCATCATCACTTCGCCGGTGTCGACCCCATCGATCCGCAGCGGCAACTCCGTGTCGGCGAACGCCAGCGCCCGCAGCTGCGGCGGCACGAATTCCTCGCGCCGGACCGTGTACAGCAAATCCAGCACGGACTGGTCGAGCACATCCCACGGGCGGATCTGCTGCTCGATCATGTTCATGCGGGCCTGTTCCACGTTCATGCTTTGCCTGGATAAGGACGAGCATCGTACGACGGCGGATTCTATCAATGCAGGCAGGCCATCTGCAGGGTCGACGCCTTAATGCGGGCAAATCCCGATAATATGGCGCGGAACCGATCCCTTCCTATGCCCCAGCCGTTCGAAACCATCGAGCTCCAGACCGCGCAAGGCATTGCCACGCTGACGCTGAACCGGCCGGATCGGCTGAACAGCCTGACGCGCCTGATGCTGACCGAGTTGAGCAGCGCGCTGGCAATAGTGCGGCTGGACCCGTCGGTGCGCTGTTTGGTGGTGACCGGCGCCGGCCGTGCTTTCTGCAGCGGCCAGGACCTGGACGATGATTCGGTCGACCCGGCGCTGGGCCCGGTCGATCTGGGCTCGGTGATCGAGCACGGCTACCGTCCCATCGTACTGGGAATTCGAGACCTGCCGATTCCTGTGGTGGCCGCGGTCAACGGGATCGCTGCGGGGGCGGGCGCGAACATCGCGCTCGCGTGCGACGTGGTGGTCGCGGCGCTGTCGGCGCGCTTCGTGCAGCCGTTCTGCCGGCTCGGCCTGCTACCGGGCGCGGGCGGCACGTGGACTCTGCCGCGACTGGTCGGACCGGCTCGAGCAATGGGTCTGGCTTTGTTCGGCGAGCCGCTCGAGGCGCGCGACGCCCAGGCTTGGGGTCTGATCTGGGAGTGTGTTCCGGACGAGCAGCTGGCGACGCGTACGCGCCAGCTGGCAGCCAATCTGGCCCAGGGGCCGACGCTTGGCTTTGCCCGGACCAAACAGGCGATCCAGGCATCCGCAGCGCAGACGCTGGAGGCCAGTCTCGAACTGGAGAGCGCGTTCCTGCGCGAGCTGGGCGGCAGCCTGGATTACCGGGAAGGGGTGGCCGCGTTCCGTGCGCGGCGGCCCGCCCGCTTTATAGGCGGATAGAGTGATCACTTCGGCCCTGCCGCTGCTGTCGCTGCTGGAAACCCGCGTGCTGGGCGTTCTGGTCGAGAAGGAACGCACGGTCGTCGATACGTATCCGCTGTCGCTGAACGCGCTGACCTCGGGCTGCAATCAGAAGACCAACCGGGACCCGGTGATCGAGGCGACCGAGGCCGAGGTGCAGGCTGCCGTGGACGCGCTGAAGTCGCGCACGCTGGTGATCGAATCGAGCGGCGCGCGCGTGGCCCGCTATTCGCACAACGTCGGGCGGGTGCTGCGCGTGCCCGATCAAGCCGTGGCCGTGCTGGCGGCGCTGATGCTGCGCGGTGCACAGACCAGCGCCGAGTTGCGGACGGGCACCGAGCGGCTGCACCGCTTCGCCGACATCTCCTCGGTCGAAGCTTTCCTGGACGAGCTGGCCGCGCGACCCGTGGAACAGGGCGGGCCGCTGGTCAAGCATCTGGCGCGCCGGCCCGGCGAGCGCGAGGCGCGCTGGATGCACTGCCTGTCGGGCACGCCGGTCGACGACGACGTGGTGCACGCTGCCCATTCGGTGGGCACCTCGGATGTGAGCGTGTCGGAAATCGCGGCCCTGAAGGCGCACGTTGGTCGCCTCGAAGAGGAAGTCGCGCAGCTGCGCGACCGCTTCGAGAAGCTGACGCGGGAGCTGGGAGTATCGAGCTGATCTAGCTCGTCAGTCGCCATCCGGCCGCACGACGGCGGCGCCTTGCAGCCGGCCTGCGCGCAGCTGCGCCAGCGCCTCGTTGGCCTTCGAAAGGGGCCACATTTCGGTATGGGTCCGGATCGGCACCTGCGCCGCCAGCGCGAGGAACTCCTCGCCGTCCTTGCGCGTCAGGTTCGCCACCGACACGATGCGCCGTTCCTGGCACAGGATCGAGTAGGGAAAGGCGGGAATGTCGGACATGTGGATGCCGGCGCACACGACCGAGCCGCCCGGCGCCAGCGCCCTCAGCGCCGTCGGCACCAGCGCGCCGACCGGCGCGAAGATCAGGGCAGCGTCCAACAGGCACGGGGCAGGCTGGTCCGACCCGCCGGCCCATGCGGCGCCGAGCTCCAGCGCGAATTTCTGAGCCTGATCATCGCCGGGCCGTGTGAAGGCGAAAATGTCCCGACCCTGATGGCGCGCGACCTGCGCGATGATATGGGCGGCGGCGCCGAATCCGTAGATGCCGAGGCGCCGGGCCTGGCCGGCAAAACGCAAGGCGCGGTATCCGATCAGCCCGGCGCACAGCAGCGGCGCAGCCTGCTGGTCGTTGTAGCGCTCGGGCAGCGCGAGCACGTACCGGGCGTCGGCTATCGCCAGGTCGGCGTAGCCGCCATCCAGGTGATAGCCGGTAAATCGGGCGTTAGGGCACAGGTTCTCGCGGCCTGCTCTGCACGCTTCGCACTGGCCGCAAGTCCAGCCCAGCCAAGGAACCCCAACCCGATCGCCCACGGCGGGATGATCGACCGCGTCGCCTCGAGCGATCACTCGTCCGACGATCTCGTGGCCCGGCACGACCGGATGGTCCTGCGCCGGCAACTCTCCGTCGACGATGTGCAGGTCGGTGCGGCAGACGCCGCAACAGCCGACCTTGATCAGGACCTGGCCGGGTCCCGGCGCCGGATCGGGACGCCGCGACGGCCGCAACGGCTGCCCCGGGTGCTCCAATTGCATTGCGAGCATTGAGAATCCTCCGGGTACCTCGCCTTCGGCTGCACTCACTCACT
>DATBCD010000014.1:0-40627 GCA_036270655.1 Burkholderiaceae bacterium | reverse complement strand
CGTCCGCTCGGTGACCGAGACCAGCATGATGTTCATCACGCCGACGCCGCCGACCAGCAGCGCGATGGAGCCGATCAGCGAAAGCATCAGCGAAATCGACCGGGTCGTGCTTTCGTACGCCTTCGCCAGGCTGTCCATGTTATTGGTGAAGAAATCCTTGGCGCCATGCTTGTACGTCAACAGGCGCGAGATGCCCTGCTCGATCAGCCGGCTGTTGCGGCTGGCCGACAGCCGCACGACGATGCTGTCGAAATACGGCCGCCCGAACAGGCGCACTCCGGCCGTCGTGTACGGAACCAGCACGTTGGCCCCGGCGCCGGCGTAGCGTTCGGCCGAGGTCGTGATGCCGATCACGGTACAAGGCACGTTGCCCACGATGATCACCTTGCCGACCGGATTTTCCGTTCCGAGAAACAGCTTGTGGCGGGCCTCCTGATCGATCACGGCCACCTGCGACTGCCAATGGACGTCGTCCGGGCTGAACGGCCGCCCGGCGACCACGCCGATGCCGCGCACCTTGAAGAAGTTCTCCCCGACGCCGCTTACCTGGACGTTGGCGTCGGCGTCCCGGTGGCGCACCGTGAAGCTGGCCCGGGTCAGCGGGGTCGTGCTGTCGATGAAGGGCTGCTGAGCGAGCGCTTCCACGTCGCCGGCCTGCAGCGTGTGCACGCCGCTCGCCTGAGCATCGTCCCAGCCGGTGCCGCGCCGGATCTCGATCAGATTGTTGGCGAAGGCGCCGATCGTCTCCTGCATGTGCCGCTGGCTGCCCTCGCCGACGGCCATGATCGCGACCACCGAGGCAATGCCGATCACGATGCCCAGCATCGTCAGCGCCGTGCGCAGCCGGTGCGATACCAGCGAGCAGCTGGCCATCGCGAAGATCTCGACCACATGGCGCCAGAGCGACAAGGGCGCGCGGCGCCCCCTGAGCCGGTATCGCCGCGCGCCGCGGTCGGTCGCCGGGACCGCCCTGCGCGCGTTGGACCGGTCGGCGACGATGCGGCCGTCCTTCAGCTCGATGATGCGTTCGGCACACGCGGCGACGTGCATGTCATGCGTGACGATGATCACCGTGTGCCCCTGCGCCTGCAGATCGAGCAGGATCCGCAGCATCTCCTCTCCGGTTTCGCTGTCCAGGGCCCCGGTCGGTTCGTCGGCCAGGATCACCGCGCCGCCGTTCATGATCGCGCGCGCGATGGCGACTCGTTGCTGCTGGCCGCCGGAGAGCTGGCTCGGAAGGTGGTCGGCGTGCTCGCCGAGCCCCAGGCGCACCAGCAGCTCGATCGCTCGCTCCCGCCGCTTGACCGCGGGTATGCCGGTGTAAATGGCCGGCATTTCGACGTTCTGCTGCGCTGACAGGTTGGGCAGCAGGTGGTAACGCTGGAACACGAAGCCGAACAGGCGGCGTCTCAATCGGGCCAGCTGATCGCTGTCGAGCGTTCGGGTGTCGCGGCCGGCGAGCTGGTAGCGGCCGGCGCTCGGCCGGTCGAGGCAGCCCAGAATGTTCATCAGAGTCGACTTGCCCGACCCGGACGGGCCGACGATCGCGACCATGGTGCCGGAGTGCAGCGTCAGGTTGACATCCTTCAAGACCTGGAGCTGCCGCTCTCCCATGGCATGGCTCTTGCACACCCCCTTGAGCTTGAGAATCGGCTTGAGCACGCCCGCACGTCCTAGCCGCCGCTGTCCGCGGTGACAACCTCGTCGCCTTCGTTCAGGCCGTCGAACACCTGTACGTTGACGCGGTCGTTGATGCCGGTCGCCACCGTCACGGTGGTCGTTGCCCCGTCCCGCTGGAGCACCCGTACCGGATAGTGCCCGTCCTGCATGCGCCTTCCCAGCGCGGAAATGGGGATGCTCAGCGCGTTTTCGGCCCGCTGCAGCACCACGGTGACCTGGGCCGTCATGCCGATGCGCAATTGCTGGTCCGGGTTGGCGGTCTCGAACAGCGCGTTGTAGAAGACCGGACCGGTCGCTTTCGAGTCGCCGTTGGAGAACTCCTGCGGCGCCGGCTCGACCGCCCGCAGCGTGCCGGAATGGCGCGAGTCGTTGTCGCCCAGGATCGTGAAATAGGCCGGCTGGCCGGGTCGGATGCGGATCACGTCGGCCTCCGAAATCTGCGCCTTGACGGTCATGTGGTCCAGGTCCGCCAGCTTCAGGATCACCGGTGCCTGCTGCGAGGCGACCACGGTCTGGCCTTCCTGCGTCACGATCGCCACCACCTGCCCGTCGATGGGCGCGGTGATCCGGGTGTAGGCCAGATTGGCCCTGGCCGAGTCGACCTGGGCGTTGGCCTGGGAGATCTGCGCGGTAAAGGAGGCGACGTTGGCGCGCAGCACGTCGGTCTGCGCCTTGGCCGCTTCCAGGTCCTGCTGCGAGGTCGCTTCCCGCGCCAGCATCTGCTTTTGCCGCTGCAACGTGAGGTCGGCCTGCCACAGGTTGGCCGCCACCGCGCGGCGCTGGGCCTGCAGGCTGGCCAGGCTCGCCTGCGCCGACAGCAGCGCGTTCTGCGAGAGCACCGGATCGATCTCGGCCAGCAACTGCCCTTTCTGGACATGATCGCCGAGCTTGACCTTCAGCGATTTGAGCTGCCCCGACACCTGGGCACCGACGTCTACTTGCTGGTGAGCCTGCAGCGTCCCGGTGGCCATCACGGTGCTTTCCAGGCTGCTGCGGGTCACGCTCGCTGTCAGATACGCCGGCTTGTCGGGGCCGAGGTAGTGCTTGACCACGGCCAGCGCAACGTGACTCAACATCAGCACGCCGCCGATCGCAAACAGGATCCGGTGCACGGGCCCGCGAGCAACGTCGCTCAACCGGGCCCCAAACGAACGAGGACTTTTGTCGCGTCGTGCCATCTGCAAACGCGACGCCCCGCAACGAACAGCTCGTTGCGGGGGTCGCGGCTCCTGGTTAATGAGGACGGGTTGGCCTAGTCGTCGGTCCTGGTTCCCGAGCCCGAGGTGCTTCCACCGGAGCCCGATGTGCTTCCCGTCGAGCCACCGTCGTCCGTCCCACCCGAGCCACCGGAGCCCGTTCCACCCGAATGATGGTGGTGGTGTCCGCCGGTAGGCGGCGGAGGAGGCGGCGGCGGAGGAGGCGGCGGCGGCGGGGGAGGCGGCGGCGGAGGAGGAGGCGGCGGCGGGGGAGGCGGCGGCGGCGGAGGCGGCGGCGGCGGAGGAGGCGGCGGCGGCGGCGGCGCCACGGACGACGTATGGCAAGTCACGCAATTGGTGATCCCACCTGTATTGAAGTGGCCGCTGGGGAACACGCCCGGTATACAGGCCCCGCAGCTTATGGCCGTCGGTATCACCGTTTGGGCCGCGGCGTTGGTCGTGGCGAACGAGGCTGCGAAGAGAGGCAGCGCCCATGCGGCGGCCTTTGCTGTCTTGCGCATTCTCGACTCATGCTTCGGCCGCGAAGCGGTGCCGCCGGAGCGGACTTCTTTGCGTATTTGCTTCAACTGTTACTCCTTAGGTTGCTGAGACTCCGTTGCAGCCTTCGGACCGTTCGATGGAACCGCAAGCCACGGGTACGAAAAGTAGCCTGCGACACAAATAAATGATTTCGTGTTTACGAACTAGCGTGCTCACCCGTTGCGGCGAGACGCGTGATGCATAGGGATTAATGAGTCCGGCGCGGCCTTGATCGTCACAGAGATTGGCACGTGATCGCGCCGCTTCATCCGTTGCATATCGAAGCGGACCGTGCTAACGGCGATTTTTCCGCAGACCGGAAACTTAAGCAGCGCGGTTCGCGATCGCTTGAATTGGCCGGAAAGTCGTTTGCTTTTCTCCGGTTGAGCGACCTGCCCAAGCGGACCGCTGCTCAACCGATTACTCAACGTTTTCTGTTTCGAGCACGGACACGTGTCGCGCGCGGCGGCCGCGGGTCCGTGCGAGGGGCATTCAGATGCGGCGGGATCTATTCGAACGCAGGGCGGACGTGGACGGCCCGACCGGAGCCGGTCTGCGCTCCCCTGGCTAGACTTCTTCGAGCAGCGAAAAGCGAACCGGCAGGATTTCCCGCGTTGTTGTCATGCCCTTGACATCCTTGTCGACCAGCAGCAGCTGCTGCGTATCGGGCAAGCCTGCCGGGATCACCATCTTGCCGCCCGGCTTCAGCTGGTACAGCAGCGTCGGCGGGACCAGGTCGGGCGCGGCCGTGACGATGATCTTGTCGAACGGGGCGTGCTCGGGCCATCCCGCGCGGCCATCCCCGATCCGCACTTCGATGTTGGTGTAGGCCTGGCGGGCCAGCCGCCGGCGCGCATCGAGCGCCAGCTCCTCGATGATTTCGACGCTGTACACGCTGTGCGCCAGCTCGGCCAGGATGGCGGCCTGGTAGCCGAGGCCGGTGCCGATCTCCAGGACCGCATCGGTCGACTGCAGGTTCAGCAGGTCCGTCATCAAGGCGACGATGAACGGTTGCGAAATCGTTTTGTCATAACCGCTGGGCAGCGGCATGTCGGCATAAGCCAGGGGCTGCAGCTCCTGGCGCACGAATTCGTGGCGCGGAACCTGGCCGAGCACGTCCAGCACGCGCCGATCGAGCGACGCCTTGCCCAGGCGCGCAGTCAGGAAGATCGTCTGGGCGGCGATCTGCGCGACCATTTGTCGCCGCAGTGCAGCGAAGTCCAATTCGGTCATGGTGGTTTCGGACGGATCGACTCTTGATGCTACGCCGACACCGACAACGCAGCGTGCATCGTAACGGATGACAAAGGGCGGCGCACCGCGAGCCGGGCCCGCGGACCGAGGGCTGCGGCTGGCGCTCCGACCGTGGCCGGAGCACACTGCGGCGGGGCCGCGCCACGGCCGGCCGATCGAACCTGCGATGACCACGGCAACGTTTCGCTTCTACGAGGAACTGAACGATTTTCTCGCCCCCGGGCAGCGTGGGCGCGAGTTCGCCTGCCGCTGCGCGCGCGCGGCCAGCGTGCGGCAGGCGATCGAGTCGCTCGGCGTGCCCCGCACCGAGGTCGAGCTGGTGCTGGTAAACGGCGAGTCGGTCGGCTTCGATCGGGCGCTGCAGGACGGCGACCGGGTGTCCGTCTATCCGATGTTCGAGACACTGGACGTCACGCCGCTGGTGCGGGTGCGCGATCGCACCTTGCGCGTGACCCGCTTTGTCGCCGATGCGCACCTGGGCGGGCTGGCCCGCCTGCTGCGGATGCTCGGCTTCGACACCTTGTACGACAACCGGGCGGGGCCCGACGAGGTCGAGCGCCTGGCGCGCGCGCAGCGGCGGATCGTGCTGACGCGCGACCGGCAGTTGCTCAGGCGGCGCGGCATCACGCACGGCTGCGCCGTGCAGTCGCCGGACCCCCGCCAGCAGCTGCACGAGGTGTTCGACCGGCTGGACCTGGCGCGCTCGGCGCGCCCGTTCACGCGCTGCCTCCACTGCAACGGGATGCTGCGCCCGATCGGCAAGGAGCGCCTGCAAGGGCGGGTGCCGCCGGGCGTGCTCGAGCGGCAGGCGCGCTTCAGCCACTGTGACGGCTGCGCGCGCGTGGTTTGGGAAGGAACGCACTGGCGGCGCATGCGCGATCTGGTCGAGCCGCTGCTGGCCACCACGGCATAAAGGAGGTCTTATGGAGCAGGAAGCTTTTAATCAGAGCGTGCGCAAGTTCCTGAAGACGGTCGGCGTCGGATCGCAGCACCAGATCGAGCAGGCGGTCGAGAAGGCCATCGCGTCGGGCGCGATCAAGGGAGGCCAACCGCTGGCCGCGACCATGACGCTGAAAATCCCCGCCCTGGGCCTGGAAGTCACATTCGACGGCCGCATCGAGCTTCAGTAGGTGCCGCGGCCGCCTGGCGGTCGCGGGCGTGGAGGAAAACGCCGATGGACAGAGGACCTCTTCGACTGAACGTTCCCGAGCCGAGCGGCCGGCCGGGCCGTCCGACCGACTTTTCGTATCTGCACGCGTCGGCACCCGGCGTGGCGCGGCGCCCGCCGGTCGACGTGTCGCCGGTCGAGATGGCCGACCTGGCGTACGCGCTGGTGCGTGTGCTCGACGACGACGGCCACCCGGTCGGCCCGTGGGTACCCACGATCGACGCCGATCGCCTCCGCCAGGGGCTGCGCGCGATGTTGAAGACGCGCGCTTTCGACGCCCGCATGCTGATCGCGCAGCGCCAGAAGAAGATCTCCTTTTACATGCAGTGCCTGGGCGAGGAAGCGATCGCGACCGCGCATTCGATGGCGCTGGAGCCGGGCGACATGTGCTTTCCGACCTACCGCCAGCAGGGGCTGCTGCTGGCGCGCGACGACATTCCGATGGTCGAGATGATGTGCCAGCTGATGTCCAACGAGCGCGATCCGCTCAAGGGGCGCCAGCTGCCGGTGATGTATTCGTACAAGCGGGCCGGCTTCTTCTCGATCTCGGGCAACGTGGCCACGCAGTTCATCCAGGCGGTGGGCTGGGCCATGGCCTCGGCGATCCGTGGCGACACGCGCATCGCCTCGGCCTGGATCGGCGATGGATCCACGGCCGAGACCGACTTCCACACGGCGCTCACCTTCGCCCACGTGTACCGGGCGCCCGTGATCCTGAACGTGGTCAACAACCAGTGGGCCATTTCGACCTTCCAGGCGATCGCCGGCGGCGAAGCCACCACCTTCGCCGCGCGCGGCGTGGGGTGCGGCATCGCGTCGCTGCGCGTGGACGGCAACGACTTCCTGGCGGTGTACGCCGCTTCGCGCTGGGCCGCCGAGCGGGCGCGCGGCAACCTGGGGCCGACGCTGATCGAGTGGATCACGTACCGCGCCGGCGCGCACTCGACGTCCGACGATCCGTCGCGCTATCGGCCGGCCGACGACTGGCAGCATTTTCCGCTGGGAGATCCGGTCGCGCGGCTCAAGCAGCATCTGATCCGGATCGGCGCCTGGTCGGACGCCGAGCACGAGAAGACGCGCTCCGAGGTCGAGGCGCAGGTGGCCGAGGCGCAAAAGCAGGCCGAGCGCTATGGCACGCTGCTCGACGGCCATATCCCGCCGCTTGCCTCGATGTTCGAGGACGTCTACCGCGAGATGCCCTGGCACCTGCGCGAGCAGCTCAAGCGGGCCGGAGCCTGATCATGCCCACGATGACGATGGTGCAGGCCCTGCGGTCGGCGATGGACGTGATGCTGGAGCGCGACGATCACGTCGTGATCTACGGCCAGGATGTCGGTTACTTCGGCGGCGTGTTCCGTTGCACCGAGGGTCTGCAGGCCAAGTACGGCCGCACCCGCGTGTTCGACGCGCCGATTTCCGAAGGCGGCATCGTCGGATCGGCGGTCGGCATGGCGGCCAACGGGCTGCGCCCCGTGGTCGAGGTGCAGTTCGCCGATTACGTCTACCCCGCCTACGACCAGATCGTGTCCGAAGCGGCACGCTTGCGGTACCGCTCGGCCGGCGACTTCAGCGCGCCGCTGACGATCCGGATGCCCTGTGGCGGCGGCATCTACGGCGGCCAGACCCACAGCCAGAGCCCGGAGGCGCTGTTCACGCATGTGTGCGGGCTGCGTACCGTGATGCCGAGCAATCCGTACGACGCCAAGGGACTGCTGATCGCGTCGATCGAATCGGACGACCCGGTGATCTTCCTGGAGCCGAAGCGGCTGTACAACGGGCCGTTCGACGGCCACCACGACCGCCCGCTGGTGCCGTGGTCGGAGCGCGCCTCGAGCCAGGTGCCGCAGGGCCACTACACGGTGCCGCTGGAGTCGGCCGCGGTGTTTCGTCCCGGCACCGACCTGACGGTGCTGGCCTACGGCACGATGGTGTACGTGTGCGAAGCGGCGGCGGTCGAAAGCGGCGTCGAGGCGGAGATCATCGACCTGCGCACCTTGTGGCCGCTGGATCTGCCGACCGTGGTCGAGTCGGTCAGGAAGACCGGCCGCTGCGTGGTCGTGCACGAGGCCACGCGCACCAGCGGCTTCGGCGCCGAGCTGACGGCGCTGGTGCAGGAGCACTGCTTCTACCACCTGGAAGCGCCGATCGAACGTGTGACCGGCTGGGATACCCCGTATCCGCACGCACAGGAATGGAACTATTTTCCTGGCCCGACGCGCGTGGCGGCCGCGTTGCGGCGCGCGATGGAGGCCTAGCGTGAGCGTGCAGGTGATCAAGGTCCCGGATCTGGGCGAGGGCATCGCCCAGGTGGAGCTGGTGGCCTGGCATGTGAAGCCGGGTGACCCAGTGGCCGAGGACCAGGCGCTGGCCGATGTGATGACCGACAAGGCCACCGTCGAGATTCCGTCGCCGGTGGCCGGCCAGGTGGTGGGACTGGGCGGTGAAGTCGGGCAGGTTCTGGCGGTCGGCGCCGAGCTGATCCGGATCGAACGCCTGCCCTCCTACGCGCCGGGCGGCGCTACGGAGGGCAGGCCCTCCGAAGCGCGAAGCGCGAAGCAGGGCGATGGCGTGCCCCTCACCCCAATCCCTCTCCGGGAGGCAGACGGACTATCGTCTCCCCTCGCCCGCGAAGCGCTACCGGCGAAGTCTCCCCTCGCCCGCGAAGCGGGAGAGGGGCCGGGGGAGAGGGTGGCCGCATCGGCGCCGCCGCGCGCCGGCCAGCGACCGATCGCCTCGCCCGCGGTGAGGGCGCGCGCCTGGCAATTGGGCGTCGACCTGAACGAGGTGCCCGCGTCGGGTCCGGGCGGCCGCATCCTGCAGACCGATCTGGACGCGTATGTCGCGCGCGCCGCGCCGCCCGCGCCTGCCGCTGCGCGCCCGGCGCCCCGCCTCGAGTCCGGGGCGACGCGCGAGGTGCGAATCGTCGGCTTGCGCCGGATGATTGCGCAGAAGATGCAGGAGTCCAAGCGCAGGATCCCGCACTACACCTACGTGGAGGAGGTCGACGTCACCGAGCTCGAGGCGCTGCGCACGGAGCTGAACGCGAAATGGGGCGCGCAGCGCGGCCACCTGACGCTGCTGCCGTTCCTGGTCCTGGCGATCGTTCGCGCGGTGCGCGAGTTCCCGCAGGTCAACGCACGCTTCGACGACGAGGCCGGCGTGGTGACCGAGTTCGATGCGGTGCATATGGGCATCGCCACGCAGACCGACGCCGGCCTGATGGTGCCGGTGGTGCGCGATGCGCAAGCGCGCGACTTGTGGTCGTGCGCGGCCGAGGTCGGGCGGCTGGCCGCGGCCGCGCGCAGCGGCAAGGCGGTGCGCGACGAGCTGTCGGGCTCGACGATCACGATCACCAGCCTGGGACGGCTGGGCGGGATCGTGTCCACGCCGGTCATCAATCACCCCGAGGTGGCGATCGTCGGCGTGAACCGGATTGCCACGCGGCCGGCGATCGTCAACGGCACGGTGGCCGCGCGGCAGGTGATGAACCTGTCGTCTTCGTTCGATCACCGCGTGATCGACGGAGCGCTGGCCGCCGGCTTCGTGCAATGCGTGCGCGGCGCCGTCGAGCGCCCGGCCACGCTGTTCATCCCGTAACCTGACCCGGCACTGGACCGGCATAGCCGGTCAATTCCAGGTAGCCGCGCCCGACCGCTCGCCCGCCTTCCAGCAGGTCGCTGGCGCCTTCCCAATAGGCGAACCCGCTGGCCGCGCGCACGTCGAGCTCCTGGTCCGGCATCAGCGGGCGGGTTTCGAACTGGCGCGATCCGACCTGGATGCGCTGCGCCACCGGGTAGACGGCGCGCGTGCGGTGCGAAGCCCAGGTCTGCAGCGTCTCGAAGCGAACCTGCGCGGGCGCGAACGTCTGCACGATTCGCGCCGCGCTGCGCAGGCAGGCGTAGGCGAACCACGGCGGGTCGCGATCGGCCGCACCGGCGCGCCGGATCCGGAATGCGGTCAGCGCCGACCCGTCGTCCAGGTTGAAGCCGACCCAGTCCCAGCCGGCCGCCTGCGGCGGCATCAGCGTGCTGGACCACTCGTGGTCGAGCCATCCGCGCCCGCCGAGCCGCTGTGCGCCTGCGCCGCCCGCGAGCGCCAGGCGCGCCTGCAGCGCGAGCTGCGGCTGCGAGTAGTAGAGGCTGGCCGCTGCACCGGCGCCGGCCGGCTCCTTGCGCGAGAAGCCATCGTCGCCTTGCAGCAGCGGCGGCTGCGTGGGCGTTGCGCTGAGCTCCAGATGGAACTGGGCGCCTTGCACCTGGCCCCGATACACCCCGCTGGCCGCTTCGCGCGCCAGGCGCCAGCGATCCACCTCGACCTCGGTGTCGGCCTCCGAAACGCTGGCCACGCCGAAGCCGGTGCGCGCGATGCGCTCTTCGTACAGCAGCGCGCCGCGGCGCGGATCGGCGATCGCCGCGTGCGCCAGCACCAGTTGATGGGCGGCAAACCGGCTTGGATTGTCCGGATCGACCGGCGGACGGATGCGGAAGAAGGTCAGCTGGATTCCAAGCCTCACCTGCGCCCCGGCCGCGTTCGAGGCTTCGGAGGGCTTGCCCTCCGAAGCGCCGCCGGGCGCGAAGGAGGGCTGCACATCCAGCTGGCCTGTCAGGTACCACCACTCGGTGCGATACGGCAGATGGGCGCCGAAGTCGCGCGGGAACGCGAGCTGTCGCGGCGTCACCTGCGGGTAGGCAAGACCGGCACGCGCCTGGCGCACCGCCGGCATCAGCGCGGCGGCCGCCAGCAGCCGGCGGCGCAGCGGGCTCACCAGTCGTCCCTGACCGCGCGCACCGCGTCGATCGACAGCGCACGCCGGCCGGCCAGCGTCGAGGTGGCCGCTGCCGCGACGAGCAGCGCGCCGGCCAGCGCGGCGACCAGCAGCCAGGGCACGCGCAGATCCATCGTCCAGTGGAACGACTGCGGGTTGATGATCGCCACCAGGATCCACGCCACGCCCAGGCCCGCGCCCAGGCCGAGGGCCGCGGCGAGCAGCGTGACCAGCATCGCCTCGGCCGCCAGCAGCGTCAGGATCTGGCCGCGCGTGACGCCCAGGTGGCGCAGCATCCCGAACTCGCGCGTGCGCGCGATCGCCTGCGCCGAGAAGGTGGCGGCAAGTCCCGCCATTCCGATCGCGATCGCCGCCCATTCGAGCAGGTACGTGACGCTGAACGTGGCATCGAACGCGCGCAGGCTCAGCGCGCGAATCTGTCCCGGCTGCCGGAACTGCGCCAACGGCGCCTGCAGTTGCGTCATCAGGCGCTGCGCCGCCTGCTGCGGCTGCTGCCCGGCCTTGAGCCACAGCGCGGCGTCGGTGCGCGAGCTGTCGCCCGTGATCCGCTCGTAGTCGTCCGCGTCGATCACGATGCTGCCGGTGCGCCGTACGTAATCGCGCCACACGCCGGCGACCGTCACGGCCGTGTGCCCGCCCGCAAGCGGCAGCTGCAGCTCGCGCCCGGGGTGGGCGTCGAAGCGGTCCGCCACGGCCTCCGACACCCAGACCGGGATGGCCGGCGGTTCGACTGCCACGCCGGCGCCGACCAGCGGCAGCGTCGCCTGCGGATGCGCGCGGTCGATCGTGCGCGCGATCAGCACGACGGGCGCGCCCGCCGGGTCGAGCGCCAGCGGCAGCGTGCGCAGGAACTGGGCCCGGGCGACCGCGGGATCGGACCGCATCCGCTCCAGGTCCTGCGCGGAGAACCGCGCGGTGGCGCCCGCCGGAGCGGCGCGCGCGTACAGATCGGCCGGCAGCATGCGGTCGAGCCACTCGTCGAACGAGCTTCGAAAGCTCGTCACCATCGTCGCCATCGCGACCATCAGCGCGAACGAAGCCAGGATGCCGGCGGCCCCGACCGCGGCAAAGCGCGGCAGCCGCGCCAGGCGGGTCGCTGCCAGCCAGGCCGGGGCGTGGCGCGCCGAGCGCAGGTGCGCGCAGATCCAGCGCGCCAGCGGGCCGATCAAGCGTGGCGCGATCAGCGGCTTGAGCGCGATCGTCGCCACCAGCAGTGCGCCGATCGATGCATAGGCGCCCAGCGGAATTTCATCGACCGGCGGCAGCGCGAGCAGCACGGCGGCCAGCGCGAAGCCGGCCGCTGCGATCCAGCGGCGGGGCCGCTGCGAGCCCGGCGCCGGTTCCACGCCGGCCTTCAGCGCGGGCGCCGGCGGCTGGCCGGCCGCCTCGCGCGCCGGCAGCCATGTGCCCCCGACAGCGGCCGCCAGGCCCAGCGCGAAAAAGAGCAGGGCGCCCAGCGGATCGAACGCGACGTGCGGCCGCAAGCCCGCGAAGTAGCCGCCGCCCAGGTCGCCGCCCAGCGTGCGCAGCAGCACGTGCGCGAGCGCGGCCCCGAGCGCCAGCCCGAGCAGCGCGCCCACGGTGCCGAAGGCGGCCGCCTCGACGATCAGCACCCGCAAGACTTCTGCGCGCGTCGCCCCGAGCATCCGCAGCAGGGCCAGCTGCGGCTTTCGCGCCACCACCGCTTGCGACTGCAGCGAGAACACGAGAAAGGCCCCGGTGAAAAGCGCCACCATCGACAGCACGTCCAGGTTGACGCGGTAGGCGCGCGACAGCCCGCGCTCGCGGTCGAGCGCGGCGCCCGCGTGCTCGACCCGCAAGCCGGCCGGAAGCTGCCAGGCGCGCTGCGCGGCCGACAGGTCGGCGCCCAGTGCAAGCTTCACGTCGATGCGCGACAGGCGCCCCAACCGGTCCAGCCGCCATTGCGCCGCGCCCAGATCCATCGTGGCGATCGCGTCGCGCGCCGCCGGCAGCTCGCCGGCGATACGCAGGTCGACGCGGCGCTGGCCTACCACCAGCGTGACGGTGTCGCCGACCGAGCGGTGCAGTTCAGACAGCGCGGCCGGCGACACGAACAGGCCCTCGCCCAGCAGATCGGCCAGCGCGGCGCCGCGCCCACCACCCTCATCCTGGCCTTCTCCCGCTGCGCGGGAGAAGGAACCATTGGGCTCCCCTCTCCCGCTCCGCGGGAGAGGGGTCGGGGGAGAGGGTTTCGTGCCGACCAGATCAGGCTCGAGCAGTGCGCTGCGCAACGCATCGATGCCGACGATCCGCAAGGCGGTCGAGCGGCCGCTTGCCCGGCCATCGGCGCGTGCTGCCTCGTCATCGACGGTCGCGTTGACCTCCAGCAGCGGGGCGGCGACCACGACCTGCGGGTCGGTCGCGATGCGCTGGTAAAGGGCCTCGTCGAAGCCCTCCACCGGACCGATCACGGACAGGTCGGCGGCGCCGGACAGGCTGCGCTCGGCCGCCGACAACTCTGCCAGATCCGACGCATTGATCAGGTTCACCGCGGTGCCCAGGCAGACGCCGATCGCGATCGCGGTCACCTGCACCAGTGCGCGCCCGGGCTGGGCGCGCGCCAAGCCGCCCGCGAAATGCGCCAGCAGCCAGACCGTCGCGGGCGACTTCATCGGCCGGCGGCGCGCCGCGCCCGGCTCATCGCGAGCTGCCCGTGGGCAAGCCGCAACACCCGGTCAGCGGACTGGGCAGCGGCCTCCGAATGGGTCACCACGATGGTCGCGGCGTTGTCGGCGCGTGCGCTGGACGCCAGCAGCGCGAGAACCGACAGCGCGGTGTCGGGATCCAGGTTGCCGGTGGGCTCATCGGCCAGCACGAGCGCCGGGCGGTGCACCAGGGCGCGCGCAATGGCGACCCGTTGCAGCTCGCCGCCCGACAGCTCGCGCGGCATCGCCTGTGCCCGCTCGCCCAGCCCCACGGCCTGCAGCATCTGCTGCGCCCGCGCCTCGCGTTCGCGCGAGGCGATGCCCTGCAGCACCAGCGGCAGCACGGTGTTTTCCAGCACGGTCAGGTGCGGAATGATGTGGAATGCCTGGAACACGAAGCCGATCGCCTGGCGCCGCAAGCGCGTGCGCGCGTCGTCGTCCAGGGTCGTCAGCTCCGTGCCGGCCAGCTCGATGCAGCCCGCATCGGGTGTCTCCAGGCCGGCGATCAGGTTCAGCAGCGTCGATTTGCCGGCGCCCGATTCACCGACGATCGCCACCAGCGCGCCCGGCTCGACCGCCAGCGACAGCCCGTCCAGAATCGTGCGCGGGCCATAGCGCTTGACCAGTCCGCGGATCGACAGCATGGCGGCATTCTATGAAACTTCCCTCTCCCGCTTGTGGGAGAGGGGAAATTGCAAGTCACTACCAATTAACTGTCGCCGCCCTCGGCCTCCCCGCCTGCGCTGCGGTGGCAGCGCGCGCAGCGGTCCAGATCGCGGATGCCTTCCTCGAGGTGCGTGGCGCGCATCGGTTCCGGCTGATGGGCGTGGCAGCCGTAGCAGCTCGCGCGGCGCAAGTCGCCGCCCTCGTGGCAGGTCGCGCACGGTGCGTTGTGGTCGGTGTCGAGCACGAACCGCTGGTCGTGATCGAACGTGGCCGGTTTCCAATGCTGCGGGACGTGGCACGGGCTGCAGGTGCCGGTGACGGAGCGGTGCAGCTCGTCGGCCGGCGCGGCATGACAGAGGTCGCACAGCCCACGCGCCGCCGGACGCAACAGCGCGTGAGAGAAGGCCTCCAGGCTCGGCGCAGCGTTCGGCCCGGCGTGCTCGTCGTGGCAGGCCAGGCAGTCCCGCTCGATCAGCTCCTGGTGAAACGGGATCTTCGGCGTCCGTTGCGGCGGCGCCGCGCCGCCGGCGATGCGCAGGCCAATGTCGGCGACCGCGTGGCATCCGATGCAACGCTCCGATGCTGCCCCGCGCCCGGGGGCGTGGCAGGCGAAGCAGTCCCTTTCGATCGCGGCATGGCCCTGCATCAGCCTGCCCGGGCTCACCATCCGTTCCGGATACGCAACCGCCAGCGCGATCACCACCAGCAGGCAGGACGCGAAGAACGCCCGCAGGCGGCCGCCACTCACTTCCAGTTCCAGAACAGGATCTCAGCGAAGATATGCGCGGTAGCGAGGATTGCGAATGCCACCGTGATCGGCAGGTGTACGACCCGCCATCGCTTGACCACGTCGAAAGCCAGGCTGTCCCAGTACATCCGCTCCTCGATCTGCCGGTCGGACGGGGCCGCCTCGCGCAACGGCGGGCGCTGCTGCTCAAGCTTCCTTTTCGAGCGACCCAGCAGCAGTTTGCCGGTCAGGCCGCTGACCACGTTGATCAGCATCGCCCCGGCCGCCAGCCAGCCGAGGAGCGCCTTGAACTGGAGCCCCGCGTGCACCAGCACCAGCAGCGAGCCGAGCCACGCGATGCCTTCGTGGATGCGCAGCCATTGCGCGGCGCGGCCGAAGCGGATCGCCTTGCGCTTGCGCAGCGAATATCCGAATGAGGCGAGGATCAGCAGCGCGCCGGGGATCCCCAGATAGCGCCCGATCCACATCACATCGAACGAACGCAGCAGCGCATCCAGCAGCGCGGCCGATCCGGCCAGCGCGCAGAAAATCAGTAGAAAAGCCAGCACCTCGCGTTACTGGCGCCAGGGCGTAGGCACTGCGCTGCCGGGAACGTACAGCGGATGACGCGGCTGACCCTGTCGAGTCAACGAAAGCACGTACAGCGGGGGTAGAAGCGCGCGCGCCTGCGCATCGCGAGCCAGAAACGCGCCGTGGTTGCCCCAGGCCGCGATCACCCGGCTCGATGCGGCCGCCATGCGCTCGAGCCAGCGGTCGTTGGCGCGGCCCACCGGGTGCGCTGCTCGTTTCAGGATCGTCGGCGACGGCGTGCGAAAGGCGAACAGATTGCCCACCGCCACAGCGCCATAGCCCCAGGCAGCGGCCAGGCCGATGCAGCGGCGAATCGTCGGATCGTTGTTCCGTTCATCCGCGGTGGACGGGTTGAGCATCACGAACAGCACCTGCGGTCCGGGGCCCCATCGACGCCACAGCGAGTACCGGTAGGTGCCGCAGCGCGACATGCGTGCGCCCGACTGCTGGATGGAGGTCGTCCTGATCATCAGCGGGGGAAATACCTCATTTACGAGGTTACCGGAAGGAAGTACCTTCTTCTCAACTAAATCGGCCGCAAAGACCATGTCCGGTTTGCGCGCTGCGCACCGTCCTGGTCAACGCGGGGCAGCATCATGGAGGCAGGCTTAATAGTGCGGCGAACGCACCTTTATTCGGGAGTTGGCGCAACGCGCGGGACGGCGATGCTACAGCTTCGGAGTGTTCTCAACCCGCTCCAGGTGACCATGGTGACCACGGGTCGAATCCTGCTTTTTTGGGCACTGGTATCGGCCGCTCAGGCACAGCAGCCGCAGGGGCGACCGTTCATCGGCGATCCGGATCTGCTGCTGCGCCAGCTTCCCTACTCGATGCGTCTGGACCTGGAGTCTTCGCCGGCATCGTCGCCCGCAGGCCCTTCTTCGGTGTTCACCTCGGATTACTGGTCGCGTGCGTACGAGGAGCGCGCCCAGCTCGAGAACCGCTATGGCATTCACGTGGCCGAACCGTTCCGCCCGTTTGTCGTGCAGCAGGTCCCGGTCCCCGGTCACCCCCACTTCAATTTCGTGCAGGAGCTGCGCTGGCCAGGCGGTCAGTCGTTGACCGGGCTGCAGTTCGAACGCAAGAACCTGTTGCTGCAGGGCGACCGGCTCAGCATCCGCGCCACCAGCGACCTGCAGACGCTGTTTCGCGGGATCGGGCTTTCCGGCTCCGAGACCGAAGTCGAATTGCTGTCGCTGCTGGGGTGGCGTTCGCATTCGCGGCTGGTGTGGCAATTGGGTGAGCCGACGCGCGAGGTTCAATGGCAGGTCAGCGCGGGGATGGATCGGCGGGCGTACACCCAGAGCAGCAGCATCGACGTGCAGCTGTTGCGGCGCTTTTAGTGGCCTGTAACAGCCGATTCGACAGTGCCTGTCGCGCCGGGGTGGCAACACGCTCGCTGCTGGCGGTTGCGCTGTGGGCGCTCGCGCCATGGGCATGGGGCCAGAGCGTCGCACTGACCGGCATCATGGGGCAGCGCGCCTTGCTGGTGATCGATGGCGCAGCCCCGCAGGTCCTCTTGCCGGGCGACAGCCGCCAGGATGTCACGCTGATCTCGGTCGAGGGCGATCGGGCCGTGGTCGAAATACATGGCCGCCGGCAGAACCTTCGCGTCGGCGACGTGCCGGTCAGGCTGTCCGGCGCGGGCGGATCGAACACAGGCACGCGCGTCGTGCTGACGGCCGGACCGGGTGGTCACTTCATCAGCACGGGCCAGGTCAACGGCGCCAGCGTGCAGTTTCTGGTCGACACCGGCGCCACTGAAGTCTCGATGAGCACGCAGCAGGCCGATCGCATCGGATTGCAGTACCGGTCCGGAACCCCGGTCGCGATGGCCACCGCCAACGGCACGGTGCAGGGATATCAGGTCCATCTGGACTCGGTGCAGCTCGGCGCGGTCGAGGTCTACAACGTCCAGGCCATTGTCACCCCCAGCCAGATGCCGTTCGTACTTCTGGGCAACAGCTTCCTGACGCACTTCCAGCTGAAGCAGGAAAACGACTTGCTGACGCTGGACAAGCGGTTCTGAACGCGGCCGAAGCAAGCCGGGGACTCGTGGCCGCGCCGCCTGCGCGCCCGCTTGGTGCAGCGCGGGAGCGTCGCGCCGGCCCGGACATCGGATCTATCTGGCAAAGCCTCGATTTGCCACTCCGGCAGGCCTTAAAGCCCCGCTTCTGGGCGGGGTGATAGAGTGCAGCATGGACAATCCGGCGCTGATTGCGCTGCACACTGTTTGTCCTTTGCAAAACTCCCCGCCTCTTGTCTCGTTGTATGCGCGCCCGCCCGTGGCGCGCCGGCTCCGGGCCGGTTTCGGGCGGCGCGCCTGCGGCTGCCTGAGCGCGGTCGGTCTTTGGGTGGCGCTGGCCGTTTGCGGGCCGGCACACGCTGCCGTCGAGGACCTGGATGCGCGGCTGTCGCATCTTGAGGCCCTGGCCCGCCACCAGCCGGCCCAGGCGCAGTCCGAGCTGCAGTCGCTCGCGCTCGACGCTGCGTCGCTGGACGCGCGCAGCCGGCTGCGGATCGACCTGATACGCCTGCTGATCGCGGATGCTCAGTACCGGCCGGACGACGTGCTGGCTCTATCGGAGCGGATGCAGCCCGCGGTCGCTGATTCGGCCGACGTCCGTATCGAGGCGCTGGTGGCCCACGCGCGTGCCGGCGCCTACTACCAGCTCGGGCGCAGCGACGAGGCATTGGCCGAGGCGGATAAGGAATTGGACCTGGCGCGCCGCACCCGGCAGGACGACCCGGTGGCGCAGGCCCTGGTCGATCGGGCCCGCTTTCTGATGAGGCGCGGCGACTTCGAGCAAGCCTGCGCATCGGTCGCCGATGCCGAACGGCACGCGCACGGCGCCGAGACCGCCGCCGAGGTCGCGTTTTCCAACGCGCTGCTGGCCAATGCGATCGGAGACACGCCCCTGGCGCTGCGGTCGTACGCAGACGCGTACGACAAGTTCCATGCGGTCGGTGACCGCACCGGCGAGGCCGACTCGCAGGCTGGGATCGGCGCCGCCTTGAACCGGTTGGCCCGCTACGCCGAGGCTGCCGAACCGCTGCGGCGCGCCATTGCCGCCTATCGCGAGGTGGGCGACCGGGAAGGCGAGGCGATCGCCCGAGACGAGCTTGCGCTGTCGCAGGCGGGTGTGGGCGAGCTGGAGCCGGCACTGGTCGACAACGCTGAAAGTATCCGGGCGCTCGGGCAGGTTCACTCGCCGCTCAGACTCGCGCAACTGCAGATCGACCGTGCCAGCCTGCTGCTGGCGTCCAAGCGCGCCGGCGAAGCGTTGCCGCTGATCGAGCGCGCGGGGCCGGTGGCGCTGCAAGCCGACAATCTCCAGTTGCAGGTGCGTTACCACCAGGTCGCGGCCGAGGTGCTGGCCGCGCTCGGCCGCTATCAGTCGGCGTTCGAGGAAAGCGAGCGCGAGCAGCAGGCGCAGCAGCGCCGCACCGATCAGCTGGTCGCCCGGCAACTGGCGGCCCAACGCGGGCGGCTCGAAAGCGAGCTGCTGACGCGCGAAAACTCGTTGCTGCGCGGCGAGGCCGAAGCCAGCCAGCGCGCCCTCGAGCAGGCGCGGCGGGCTGCCCGCCAGCAAGGCATCACGATGGGCCTGGCGGTGCTGTTCATTCTGTGCGGAGCCTATGCGCTGTGGCGCCAGCGCGTGCTGCTGCGGCGCATCGAGCGGATGGCCGAGACCGATCCGCTCACCGGCGTGCCCAACCGGCGCCAGGTGATCGAAATGGGCAAGCGGCTGATGATGCGCTGCCACCAGGACGGCCGCCCCTACGCGATGCTGCTGCTCGACCTGGACGGCTTCAAGCAGATCAACGACCGGCACGGTCACGCAGCCGGGGACAAGGCGCTGTGCTCGGTGACACAGACCCTGCGGCGCTGCCTGCGGCCCGGCGATCACCTGGGGCGCTACGGCGGCGAGGAATTCGCGGTGATCCTGCCGGACACCGGCGCCGACGAGGCCGCGCGGGTGGCCGAGCGACTGCGCGCTGCGGTGGCTGCGCTCGACCCGGACTGGGCGCCCGGGGCCGGACCGGTCACGCTGAGCGGCGGCATCGCCTTTGCAAGCGACAGCCGGTCCGATTTTTCGCAACTGATGATAAAAGCCGACCAGGCCCTTTACCGCGCCAAGAACGCCGGTCGCAACCGGATCGAGATCGCGCTCGCCTGAGCGGCGGCGCATCGGACGTCCGGACCCGTCAGCGGCCCGGACGCACCGGCGGGGGCTTACTTGTTACCGTAACCGAACACCTTGTCGTACATGAACTCGTTTTCCTCGAGCATGCCGTTGTGGTCTTTGTCCAGCGTCTCGAAGATCCTGCCCATGTGATTCATGAAGTCGGCCTTGCTGACCATTCCTTTGCCGCTCTTGTCCATCATGTGCATCATCTCGGCGGTTCTGAAGGTTTTCTGGAAGTCGGTCGTCCAGATGTCGGTCGAGCCGGTTTCCACCGTCATGAAATCTTCTTTATCGAGCATGCCGCGGTGCTTCTTGTCCATCCGGTCGAACAAGCTGCTCATGTACTTGTCGTAGTCGGCCCGGCTGACCATGCCCTTGTGGCTCGTGTCCATCATGTGCATCATCTTGCCGGTCATGAACGCCTTCTGGAAGTCGGTCGTCCAGATGTCGGTCGATCCCTGGGCGTTTGCCGCGCCCGCAGCAAGCAGCGCGAATCCCAACGCCATCGTGGCCTTGTAAAGGCTCTTCATTGTCATCATCGATCGCTCCCAGAATGTAGTTGAACGTGCGGTACCGCGGGCTGAATGATGGTCCCCCGAGGCTTTTCTCACCAGCCCTCTGATGATGTTATCACTCACGAACGTGACAGGGCCCGTGGGCTCTGCGGATCCATTGCCGGCCCGGATTGGTCGGCTCAACAGCCGATGTCTTACGCGGCGTCCGGGTGGCGCGAGCGTGGGTAGCAGGGCAGAGCATCGCCCGGCCGGTCCCACCGCGGGGCGTCCATCATCCAGATGTGAACGGCCGGGGTGACCCGGTCGGGCTCGTCCAGGCTGCCGACGGTGAGGTCGACTTCATCGGGCGAGTCCTGGTGCCGATAAGTCAGCTGGGTGCCGCAGCGCGCGCAGAACGCGCGCTGCACCGGCGGCGAGGACCGGTAGATCGCGGGCTGGCCATGCGTGAATTGCAATGACGAAGCGGCCACCGTGAACCATGCGACCGCGTGGGCGCCGGCTGCGCGCCGGCACGAGGTGCAGTGGCAAAAGGCCGGCGGGTGCGCCGGCGCGCCGCACCGGTAGCGCACGGCGCCACACAGGCATCCGCCGTTCAGCAACGCGTCTGGAATCATCGGGTCCGCCACCGCGCAACAGTGACCCGAATATTAGCGTCTGAAAATGATCGGAAATCACGCGACACAGGTTGATCCGATTAGCGCAGTTTTGTAGCGCAATTCTGGAGATTGAGATGTGTCAAGGGCGCAACTGGCGAAGCCGCTGGCCCAGCAATAAGGTTACGCTTCCGAAAAATCTCAGATCGAAAGTCGAACATCAGGCCCAGGGCGCAGTTGCGTTGGGCTACGGCAGGCCTGTGGTCCGGGCGATCAGCAACGGACAGCACATTCTCGAGGGGAACAGCCGATGACCGCGGGCACAAGGCGACATGGTGTACGGGCTTATCTCGAGCTTCCCGCGTGGGGCGCGCTCCTGTTGGCTGGTTGCGCTGTCCAAACCCCCCGTGTCGAAACCAGGGAGGCTCCGCAAAGTCTGGCGCAACAGAAGGCCGCGCAGCGCGAAGAAGTTGCCAAGACCGTGTCGGCGCCGACGCTGAAGCGAAAAATCGCGCTGGGCCGGATCAGCAACGAAACCAACTACGGACAGTCCTTGCTTCGAGACAGGCAGGACGACCCCCTTGGCAAGCAGGTGACCGACCTTTTCAGCAAGGCGCTCACCGAGTCCGGAGCTTTTCTGGTCCTGGAGCGACCGGACATCGGGCGAATAAAAGACGAGGCGAGTCTGGTCGGTACCGATCTGAAGCTGGTCGGTGCCGATACCTTGATCGTGGGCTCGCTCACCGAATTCGGGCGCAAGCAGGTCGGTGAAACCGGTTTCTTTTCCGCCACCAGGCGGCAGGTCGCCTTCGCAAAGGTCGACATACGGCTTGTTGACGTCAAGACGGGGCATGTCTTCTTCGCCACATCCGGCGCAGGCGAGGCTTCCACCGAAGCGGCGTCGACGCTCGGATTCGGGTCCCATGCGGCGTACGACGGTACGTTGAACGATGCATCCGTCCGACAAGCGGTTTCGGAAGCGGTCAATCGACTGATCAACGAGTTGTCACGCAAACCTTGGCAGACCTACATCCTGTCCGTCGACCGCGGCCGGATCTTCATCGCGGGCGGGGCCTCGCAAGGCGTCAAGCCCGGGATGACATTCGACATCCAGACGGCCGGGGAACAGGTCAAGTCGCCGCAGACGGGCTTCGAGATCACCCTGCCGGGCCGGTCCGTCGCGGAGTTGCGAATCGACTCGAACTTCGGGGATTCGGAAACCAATGAAGGTTCCACAGGAGCGCTCGTATCGGGCTCACTGGAAGGGCTCAAGCCGGAGCAGCTGGTGATCCGGGCGAAGGGGGGCATGTGATGCGCGCGGTGTCGTCGCTGTTGCTGGTTGCGGGGCTGCTCGGATCCGTTCTTTGCTCCGGTTGTGTGCAACTTCCTACCGAAAAGCAGGGTGTGGTCGACCTCAGGCCGAGGGTTGCATTTCGTGTCCCGGAGGGTAACGACTCCCTGCTCGGCGCGCAGGTCCTGGTTGACGGCCAGATGGTCGGCAAGGTCGGTGACTACCTGGACGGCAGGAACGCGGTTCGGGTCCTTAGCGGCAACCACGCGGTGCAGGTCGTCGCCGGGGGCCAGGTTCTGCTCGACGAGAAGGTCTATCTCGGCGACGGCGTCGACCGTACGTTTCTCGTGAAGTGAGGTGCACCGTGAAACTGCTTGCTCTTGCCTTCGTCGTGCTGGCGCTGGCCGGGTGCGCGAACCAGCAACACGATCGGTATGACTGGGCCGGTTACGACCAGTTGCTGTACCAGGGGTACAAGGATCCTTCGCAGATGGAGGCGATGAGAGTGGCGCTCGAAACGGCCATCGGCCGCCTGGAGCAGCAGAACCTGAAAGTTGCCCCGGGCCTGTATGCCGAGCTTGGCACGCTTTACTACCAGAAGGGCGACAGCCCGAAAGCCGTCGTGCTGTACGAGAAGGAACGAGCGACCTGGCCGGAGAGCAAAGGCCTGATGGATTCGCTGATCTCGAATATCAACCGGCGCCCGCAGTCGCCGCCCAAGACGGAGCCCAAACCGTGAAGCGCCCCCTAGGTCTGATGATATTCGCGCTCCTGCTGGCGGGCTGCGCGACCAAGCCCCAGAACGACCTTTCCGCGTTTCGAGCGGCCAACCCGAGGTCGATTCTCGTGGTACCGGTCGTCAACAAGTCGCTCGATGTCGATGCCCCGACCTACATGTTGTCGACGCTCCCGGTCCCGCTGGCGGAGAAGGGGTACTACGTCTTTCCGGTCAACACGACCAAGTTCGTGTTGGAGCAGGAAGGCTTTTACGAAGGGGAACGAGTCCAGCAGCAGCCTCCCGAAGTGCTTGCCAAGCTGTTCGGCGCCGACGCAGTCCTGTTCGTGACGATCAATCAATGGGATGCGCAGTACATTCTCCTGAGCACGACCGTGACCGTCGATTTCGATTACCGCCTCGTAGGCAAGGACGGTACCGAGTTGTGGAAGACCCGGCAGGTGATGAAGTACTCCCCGCAGAGCACGAACACCGGCAATCTGATCGGCAATCTGGTTGCGGCCGCGATCCAAGCCGCGGTTGCGCGAGCCAGACCCAACTACATGCCATTGACCCGGCAGGCCAACAATCAGGCCTTTGCAGCCGGGAACAATCCGATACCCGACGGACCCTACGCGTCCCCGAAATAATCGCCTCACTGCAGCAGCCCGTACACGGCGACCGAATTGGTCGTGCCGACGTACACCCGGCCGGCCGCCACGGTCGGCGTGATGAACTTGTTGCCCGGCCCCGGACTGTCGCGGGTGGCGTTCTGGTTGCTGTTGTAGAGCTCGCGCGTCAGGTCGCCCGCGTCGTAGGCGTGCAGCACCGCAGGGGAGCCGTTTTCGACCGCCCACAGGATCGCCGCGCTGGAGCCGTTGGCCGAGATGCTGGGCGTGGTGCCGGGGTAGCCGAACGAAGCGCTGGTCTGGCTGGCTGGGGTCGGCGCGAGGCGCGCGCTGCTCAAGACGAAGCGTTGCAGCGGCGCTCCCACCGACCCGTAATAGACGGCGCCGTTGAAATACGCGGGTGACGAGAACACTCCGCCAGGCAAAGCTCCCGTGAGAACCTGGTAGGCATGGTTCGCATTGGAGTCGAACTTGCCCATCGAGTCGCGATCGACCATGTAGATATTGCCGTCCTTGCCGGCCCCGACCGCCAGGTGGCGCGTCGCGCCGTTCACATCGACCTGGTCCGGCAGCACCATCGCTCCGCCCGATCCGAGGTCGGAATCAGCGGCCGATTGCGCGACCGTATCGGAGGTCGCGAAATAATCGGCCACCGACAGCGCGCCGGAGGTCGAGATCTTCAGGAAGCCGTTGCCGAAATCGCCGTCGGATGGGAATCCGGAAGCCGTCAACGTCGTATCGAACGTTCCATTGGCGGCCAGGACGAACAGCGACCCGCCGGCATCGAGCGCGGGGCCCGCGCCCGCGTTCCAGAATGCGCCGCCCTCGCCGTTGGGCGTCACGTTCAACACCGAACGTGCCGCCAGCGTGGCCTCGTCGAACGCCAGGATCCACCCGGTGTATGGGCGCATATCGCAGTGCGAGCCCCAGGCCGTGTACAGCACGCCGCCCGAAACCAGCAACGCAGCCCGCTCGTTGTAGAAGGCCGGATCGAACACGACGGCTCCGCCTGCGCTGTCGTCGCCGCTGCCCGGATAAGTCGCCTGCACGACGACCGGCGAGGCGGGACGCTCGGCGCCGCTGGCCAGATCGAGCGCGTGGATGCGCTGAAAGTACTGGCCCGATGCGTCCTTCGACGTCACTGCCACGAACACGGTGCCGCTCGCGCCGAGCGAGCGATCGATTGCCGGCGTGGCGGTGATGCCGATCTGCGGCGCGACCTGCCCGCAGCCGCGCGTATCGCTGGTCGTCTCGCCTGCGGCCATCAACGACTGCTTCCAGAGCACGGTTCCGCTGGCGGCATCGAACGCATACACCGTGTTGTGCTCCGTTGCCGCCAGTACGAGGCTGTGGACGCTGCCATCGCGCAGCGTGACCGAGCTCGCAAACAGCGGCTGGGCGTTGACCGCTCCATCGACCGGCCACAGGCCAACGCGTCCGAAGGCGGCCGAATTGACGTTGGCCAGCGTCAGCGTGGTCTCGACCAGGTACTGGCCGGTGCGGGCCGGATCGTTGTGCCAGGTCGGCACGTCGGCTGCGCTGGCAACCGGCGGCGGGGCTGGCGCCGGCACGGGTGCCGGAGCTGGCGCCGGAGAGCTCAGCGTGGGGCCGGACGAGCCGTTGCCGCTGCACCCGACCAAACCGCAAGCGGCGATCGCAAACAGCGATCGCCTCGGCAACAGGCGTCCGGTCCGGCTGCGGTGCATCCTGGCGTCGATTGCGGTGGCCGCGGACAGCATGGCACACGCAGCGCGCACGAGTCATACTTCGAGCCCGGTCGGCCGAACGGATGGACCTTTCGATGACGATATTGGTGCTCGGTTTGATTGCGTTTCTGGGGCTGCACTCGATACGCGTGGTGGCCGAGCCGTGGCGCGCGCGTCAGGTGGCGGCGCTGGGGCAGATGCGATGGAAGGCTTTGTATTCGATCGCCTCGATCGCCGCGTTGGTGCTGATAATCTGGGGTTTTGCGCTGGCCCGCGCCAATACGCCCGTCGTGTGGTCGCCGCCCAAGCCGTTGCACTACGTGACGGCGCTGCTGGTGCTGGTCTCGTTCGTGTTGCTGGCCGCTGGGTACATTCCGGGGACGCAGATCAAGTCCGTCACCGGCCACCCGATGACGCTGAGTGTCAAGACCTGGGCGTTCGCGCATCTGCTGTCGGCAGGCACGCTGGCGGACATCCTGCTGTTCGGATCCTTCCTGGTGTGGGCGGTCCTGGTCTACTCGTCGGCGCGCCGCCGCGACCGCGCCGCCGGCACCCGGCGCCCCGCAGGCAATCTGATGCGCGACGCGTTGGCCCTGATCGTGGGGGTGGTCGCCTGGGTCGCGTTCGCCGGCCGCTTGCACGAATCGCTGATCGGAGTGAGCCCGTTCAGCTGAGCCGTCACGCGGCCGCTAGGCGATCGTCCTGACGATCCCGCCTTCGACCCGCAGCGCGGCGCCGTCGGTCGCGGACGCCTGTGGCGAGCAGACATACACGACCATGTTGGCGACCTCCTCGACGCTGGCGAAGCGCTGCAGCAGCGAGGTGGGGCGCTGCTGCCGGACGAACTCGGAAGCGAACGCTTCGGGTGACTTGCCGCTCTGTCTTGCCATCGCCTGGAGAAATTCCTCCACGCCTTCGGACCGGGTCGGGCCTGGCAGCACGCTGTTGACGGTGACGGCAGTGCCCGCGGTCAGCTCGGCCAGGCCGCGCGAGATCGCCAGCTGTGCCGTCTTGGTGAAACCGTAGTGGATCATTTCCTTGGGTATGTGCAGCCCGGATTCGGATGAAATGAACACGATCCGGCCCCAGTTGCGCTTGAGCATGCCCGGCATGTACGTGCGCGACAGGCGGACCCCGGACATCACGTTGATTTCGAAAAAGCGCGTCCAGTCCGCATCGGGGATCTCGAAAAAGTCCTTCGGCTCGAAAATGCCAGCGTTGTTCACCAGGATGTCGACGTCGGCAATTGCGCGCGCCAGCGCGGCGCACCCGGGCGCGGTACCCACGTCCGCCGCGACACCCTGTACGTTCGCCGCAGGCAGCTCGGTGCGCAGCGCCTGAACGGCTGCCTGCACGGTCGACTCGTGCCGCCCGTTGATGAATACCCGTGCGCCGGCCGCGGCCAGACCGCGGGCGATCGCCCGTCCTATTCCGGCGCTGGATCCGGTCACCAGGGCCGTCTTGCCGGCGAGATCGATTTTCATCGTGCCGCACTCCACGCTGGGTCGAACGCGTTCTGAACGAAATAACCGACGCTCACATCTTAGCCGCATCCAGCCATGCCACCGGCCTCGATAAAATGACGCGATGTCGCATCGCTTCGTCCATCTGCGCCTGCACTCCGAGTTCTCGGTGGTCGACGGACTGGTGCGCATCGACGACGCGGTGCAGGCCGCCGCGCGCGATCGGCAGGGCGCGCTGGCGCTGACCGATCTGGGCAACCTGTTCGGAGCGGTCCGCTTCTACGCGGCGGCGCGCCGCAGCGGTGTCAAGCCCATCATCGGCTGTGACGTCTGGATCACGAACGAGGCCGATCGGGATAGCCCGTTCCGCCTGCTGCTGCTGGTGCAGGACAGAAACGGCTATCGCAATCTATGCGAATTGCTGTCACGCGCCTGGCTGCAGAATCGGCACCGCGATCGCGGGGAAGTGCGCCTTGGATGGCTGCGCGAGGCGGGCAACGCCGGTCTGATCGCGCTGTCGGGCGGTCCGCAAGGACAGATCGGTGCGCTGTTGGGCACCGGCCAGGCGCCGGCCGCGCGCGCCGCCGCGATGCGCTTGAGTGACCTGTTCCCGGGGCGCCTTTATCTGGAGCTGCAACGGGCCGGCTGCGACGGCGACGAGGCCACCGTGCGGGCGACGCTGGCCCTGGCCGACGATCTGGGGCTTCCCGTGGTGGCGACCCACCCGGTGCAGTTCATCGCGCCGGCCGACTTCCGGGCTCACGAAGCCAGGGTCTGCATCGCCGAGGGCTATACGCTGGCCGATACGCGCCGGCCCCGCCGCTTCTCCCGGGAGCAGTACTTCAAGTCCCAGGCCGAAATGGCGGAGCTCTTTTCGGACGTGCCGGCGGCACTGGCCAATTCGGTCGAGATCGCCAGGCGCTGCAACCTGACACTCGAGCTGGGCCGGCCGCGCCTGCCCGAGTTCCCGACGCCGGCCGGCTTTTCGCTCGACCAGGTCTGCCGCGAGCTGTCATCGAGCGGGCTCGAACGCAGGCTCGGGCAGCTGTACGGCGAGGCGGCCGAGCGCGAGCGCAAACGTCCCGTGTACCAGTCGCGGCTGGACCAGGAGCTGGCCACGATCGCAGGGATGGGTTTTTCCGGCTACTTCCTGATCGTGGCCGACTTCATCAACTGGGCCAAGAGCAACGGCATTCCGGTCGGTCCGGGGCGCGGCTCCGGCGCCGGTTCGCTGGTGGCCTACGCGCTCGGAATCACCGACCTGGATCCGTTGCGCTACGACCTGCTGTTCGAGCGCTTCCTGAATCCGGAGCGGGTGTCGATGCCGGATTTCGACATCGATTTCTGCCAGGACGGGCGCGACCGCGTGATCGAGTACGTGAAGCAGAAATACGGCGCGCAGGCGGTGGCGCAGATCGCGACGTTCGGAACGCTGGGCGCCAAGGCGGTGGTGCGCGATGTCGGTCGCGTGCTGGACCTTCCCTATTCCAAGTGCGATCACCTCTCCAAGCTGATCCCGCACAATCCGACCGATCCGTGGACGCTGGACCGCGCGCTGCGCGACGAACCGGCGTTCGCCGAAGCCGTCACGGCCGACGAGGAGGCCGGCGAGATCATCAACCTGGCGCGCCCGCTCGAGGGTCTGATCCGCAACGTTGGCATGCACGCCGGCGGCGTGCTGATCGCGCCGGGGCGGCTGACCGATTTCTGCCCGCTGTACTGCGCGCAGGGCACCGAAGCAGCCGTCAGCCAGTTCGACAAGGACGACGTGGAGGCGATCGGGCTGGTCAAGTTCGACTTCCTGGGCCTGACGACGCTGACGATCCTGGATCTGGCGCTGCGCTATGTGCGCGCCCTGGAGCCCGGGAGCGCGTTGTCGCTGGAGTCGATTCCTCTCGACGATCCGGCGACCTTCGAGATATTCCGGCGCGCCAACACGACCGCCGTGTTCCAGTTCGAATCGCGCGGCATGCGCGACCTGCTGAAGCGGGCGCGCCCTGACCGGTTCGACGACCTGATCGCGCTGGTCGCGCTGTATCGGCCCGGGCCGATGGAGCTGATCCCGGAGTTCTGCGAGCGCAAGCACGGCAAGCGCGCCCAGTACCTGGATCCGAGAATGGAGCCGATCCTCGGCCCGACCTACGGAATCATGGTCTACCAGGAGCAGGTGATGCAGATCGCGCAGGTGATCGGCGGCTACTCGCTGGGCTCCGCCGACCTGCTGCGCCGGGCCATGGGCAAGAAAAAGCCCGAAGAGATGGCCAAGCAGCGCTCGATTTTCATTGCCGGTGCGCGCGCCAACCAGGTTCGCGAGAACGTGGCCGCGGAAATGTTCGATCTGATGGAGAAGTTCGCCGGCTACGGGTTCAACAAGTCGCATGCCGCCGCCTACGCGCTGGTGGCTTACCAGACCGCTTATTTCAAGGCCCACTATCCGGCCGCGTTCGCGGCCGCCAACCTGTCGGCCGTGCTGGACGACACTGACAAGGTGCAGGACCTGATCGCCGATGCGCGTGCCAACGGGCTGACCATCCTGCCTCCTGATATCCGCTCCGGGCTGTGGCGTTTCGAGCCGGTGGACCAGCGCACGATCCGCTACGGGCTGGGCGCGATCAAGGGCACCGGCGCGGCCGCCATCGAGCACATCGTCAGCGTGCGCCAGGCCGGGCCGTTCCAGGGACTGCTCGACCTGTGCCAGCGGGTGGACCGGCACATCGTGAACCGGCGCGTGCTGGAGGCGCTGGTGCGCGCCGGCTGCTTCGACGCGCTGGAGCCGAACCGCGCTGCGCTGCTCGCCTCGGTGGGCCGGGCCATCGAGATGGCCGAGAATGCGGCGGCCACCGCCGGGCAGGTCAGCCTGTTCGGCGCCGACGCCGGGCAAGGGCCGCTTCAGCTCGACCTGGTGCCGGCCCACCCATGGTCCGAGCGCGAGCGGCTGGCGCAGGAGAAAGTTGCGCTCGGCTTCTATTTCAGCGGCCATCTTTTCACCGAATTCGAGCAGGAAGCGCGCCGGATCGCCCCGACCCGGCTGGCGGACCTGAAGCAGACGCGCGACAGCTTGCGCGTGTGCGGCATCGTGGTGTCGGTGCGCCAGCAAAACACGCGTCGCGGGCGCATGTGCGCGGTGTTGATCGACGACGGCACCGCGCAGCTGGAAGTGGCGGTGTTCTCCGAGCTGTTCGAGCGGCGCCGTGCCTTGTTGAAGGAGGACGCGTTGCTGTTCGTCACCGGCCGGGCCCGCTTCGACGAGTTCGCGCAGCGGCTGGCGGTGACCGCGGACGACCTGATGGACCTGGCGCAGGCGCGCTGCGGGGCGCGCGCCGCGCTGCGCATCGAGGTCCGCGGCAGCCACGACACGGCCGGGCTGAAGGATGTGCTGGCCGCTTACCGGGCCAACAGCGGGACAAACGGCGGCGGCAGCGGGGCCGACCGCGGCGCGGGCAACGGGATCAACGGCGCCGAGGCGGGCGCCGGCTGCCGTGTGGTGGTCGCATACTCCAACGGAGCGGCCCGGGTCGAGATACCCCTGCCCGACGCCTGGCGCGTGCGCGCCGAGGACCGCCTGATCGACGATCTGCGCGCACAGTCGACCGTGTGCTCGGCCGAGTTCGCCTACGCCTGAGGCCGGCAAAGTTCGCGCTGCCCACAAATCGCACCCGGTCGCAAGGCGGCGGGCGCTGCGCACGATCGCGGTCTTCGAGGCCGCCAAGGGCGCCACCGCGCTCGCCGCCAGCCTCGGGTTCCTGAGCCTGCTGCATCAGGACGTGCATCAGCTGGCGGTGGCGCTGATCAGCCATTTCGGCTTGAATCCCGGCCAGCACTATCCTTCGATCATCCTGCACTACGCCGACCTGCTGGCCGACACCAACCGGCGCCTGCTGGTGCTGCTGGCCACCGGTTATGTGGCGCTGCGCTTTTTCGAGGCGTACGGCCTGTGGTACCAGCGCACCTGGGGCCAATGGCTGGGCGCGCTGTCCGGCGCGTTCTACATCCCCTTCGAGGTGTGGCACCTGATACGCGGGCCGACGGTCGCCGGCTTCGTGGTGTTTGTCAGCAATCTGCTGGTCGTCGGATATCTGGCGTTCCTGGTGTGGCGCGAGCGACAGGGCGCTCGTGCGGACTCCGATTAGCATCGGCTTGCCCGCGCCTCAGCCTGGCGCGCAGTCCGTCTAACGCGAGCGGTCCGGAGCCGCCCAGAACGAGCGTCGCCAGGCATGCAAGATACAAGAGGTCGGTTTCATAACCAGGCTGGCCAAATTGAGGGCCAGCAGCCGTCACCGCTTGAAGTTTTATCGAGGCAAAACCGTTGGGCAGATGCACTGTAAACGTTGCCACGAGCAGGATCGCCGCCATTGGCACGCTGACCAGCCAGACCAAAGCGCCAGCCAGGACCGCCAGTCCGCCGACCAGCTCAACGAGGATCGTCGCCCACGCCATGAGCTCCGGTGCAGGAACACCGATGGCATGCAGTATGTCGACAAAATGCTGGGGCCCATGCGCGATCTTGGCGTAGCCATGTTCGATGAAGCCAAATCCCACGATCAAACGCAGCGGCAGCGCCGCCCAGCGTCCGAGCCTCGACGGGATGCTTTCATGCACACGTGTCTTCCGATCGCGGTCGATACTCATCGCTTCTCCATTTCGAATACAAGAGGCAGAAGGCAGTGCGCTGCCGGGGTCCTTCATCCGCGTTCGTGCCGGGATTTACACCGCTGAACGATGCCCATTGCCCAACTGAGGGAATCCCGCTCGGGCAATCGAGGGGCTGCCTGGTAATTTCGTTCGCGGCCGCAAGGAAGTTACACGGCTGCTTGACGATATTTGTCTGCAGCCGTTGCAACGGCGGGTGACACGAGCGCGGATTGTCGCGCCCGCGACTCCACGGTACGCGGCTCAGCCTCGCCCGACAAACGGCATCCCGGTCGCCATGATCGTCATGTGCAGCACGTTCGCGTCCAGTGGCAGTTCCGCCATCTGCAGCACGGCCCGGCCGACCAGCGCCACGTCCATGCGCGGCTCCGGACGCAGGCTACCGTCGGGTTGCAGCACGCCGTCCTGCATGTTCGCGGTCATCTCGGTGGCCGCGTTGCCGATGTCGATCTGGCCGCAGGCGATGTCGTAGGCGCGGCCGTCCAGGGCGGTGGACTTCGTCAGGCCCGTAATCGCGTGCTTGGTCGCGGTGTACGGCGCGGACAGGGGCCGCGGCGCGTGCGCCGAGATCGATCCGTTGTTGATGATCCGTCCGCCCCGCGGAGACTGCGACTTCATGATCCGGAATGCAGCCTGCGTGCAGAGGAAGGCTCCGGTCAGGTTCGCACCGACGACCTGCATCCACGTCTGATAGGAGACCTCCTCCAGCGGGATCGCAGGCGCCGAGAGCCCCGCGTTGTTGAACAGCACGTCGAGGCGGGCGAATCGAGCCTGCGCCTGCCCGAACAGCTCGGCGACCGATGCCGGGTCGGAGACGTCGCAGGCCACCGCGAGGGCTTCATCCGGCCCCGCGCCAAGTTCCGCGATCGCCCGCCGCAGCCGCTCGATCCGACGGCCAGCCAGTACGACCCGATACCCACCCCGGTACAGTGCGCCGGCCGCAGCCAGCCCGATTCCGCTGCCGGCGCCGGTGACCAGCGCGACCCTGGATCCCGCAACCATCATCCGCCCCCTACGCGCGGTTCAAGTACGGATCCGATTCTCGCCTGCTCCGCCTTGAAACGCGAATCCGGCTTCGACGATTCGCGGTCGCGGGTGCCGTAGTACTTAGGTCGAATTTACAAAATGAAGGACGGTGGCTACCGTGACCCGAAACTTCCAATCATAAGGAGAGGCGCATGCGCGGCCGTCTGTGCAGGTTGATCCAATGTGCGGTTCTGTTCGGCTCAACAACCCTGGCGTTCGACTATCCGGCCCTCGCGCAAGGTGCCGGTGTTACGTGCGAAGTAAGCATGGTTCCGATGAGGGACGGCGTACAACTGCACACCGAGATCTACCGTCCCCAGGACACCGCCACGCACCCCGTCGTCGTTATTCGGAACCCGTATGCCTACCTGTTCGGCGATGGGTGCTTCGTCGGTGTCTTCTCCACCATTGGTGCGTTCTATGCTCAGCAAGGCTACGTAGGTGTTCTACAGGAGGTGCGTGGCACCAAGAATTCGGAAGGGCACTTTAATCCGTTCTTTCAAGAGCAAAACGACGGCTACGACACGATCGAGTGGGCCGCGACCCAATCGTGGTCGAACGGCAAGGTCGGCACCACGAGCGCTTCTTATCTTGGCGCTACCCAATGGCAGGCAGCAGTCACAGCGCCTCCCCATCTGGTCGCGATTTCTCCGTACGAAACTTCAATGGACTACCGCGATGACTGGGTCGCTCGAAATGGAGTTTTCGATCTCGCATTCAATCGCGGGTGGGGTACTGGTTTCGTAGCTGACGAAATTACGCGCAGACTTACGCAGGCCGGCGCGTCCCAGTCGCAGATAAGCCAGGCGGTTACGGCGTGGAACGCTCAGGTGCAACAAAACGGTTCCTGGATGTCTTCACTGCCGCTTGGGGGCGCATGGGGCGACACGATTGCCGGCGGGACACAGTGGACAATCCGGCAACTGGCTCCTTTTAACTGGGATTGGTATTCACATCCCGAATACGACACCTACTGGGAAGCCATCGATCCCTTGCACCATATGGACGAAGTTAAAGTGCCAGCACAAATCAGTGGCGGGTGGTATGACTTGTTCACGGTCGGAACGATCGATAGCTATCGCGGGATGCGAACCTCGGCCGGCACGAAGGCAGCCCGGGAAGGGACCACGCTTTCGATGGATTGCTGCGGACACTCCCTGCCTTACCAGGGCGTACCCGGCCAGATAAATTGGGGGCCCAACCGTACGGATGCCGGCTTGACGCTGCGTTTCCTGGACTATCACCTGAAAGGCGTTGATAACGGGTTTGCCGAACTGCCGCGGGTGCAACTGACTGTTCTGGTTCCCCCGGATGAGGGCGCCCAAGGTGACAATTTCATTCTGCAAGCAGATGAGTATCCAGTGCCTGGAACGAAATTCGAGCGCTATTACCTGGGAAGCGGCGGAAATGCGAACACGCGCATGGGGGACGGCGTTCTGGCCGCGTCTGGCATCTCGGGGGCGGGGTTTGACAACTTCATCTACGACCCGCTGAACCCGGTTCCAACAGCCGGCGGCGCGGACGCCGAAGCCACCGGCGGCCAGGCGGCAGTAGATCAGTCGACGATCGAGCTTCGCCGTGACGTTCTGGTCTATACAAGCGACGTACTGTCTTCGACGAAAGAGGTGATTGGTCCGGTATCAGTGCACTTTTGGGCGAGGACTTCCGCACGCGACACGGATTTCACCGCAAAGCTGGTCGACGTTCATCCTGACGGCTATGCGCATAATGTCGTGGACCGCATCGTGCGTGCGCGTTACCGTGAGGGATCGAAGCTGCCGCCGAAGCTGATCACGCCTGGCACAATCTATGAGTACGAGCTGCGGCTCGGAGACACAGCGACGGAATTCCGTCCTGGTCATCGCATCCGTCTCGAAATAAGTTCTTCAAACTTCCCTCATTACGCCAGAAATCTGAACACAGGTCTGTCGAACGAGGATACCGACAGGACTGTCGCTGCGGCCCAGCGGATTTTTCACGAGGATCAACGAGCTTCGTATCTGGTGTTACCCGTGCTGCGCCTGTCCTCGACGTGTATCGATCAAGCGCACGCCGCCAAGGTGACGGCATGTCAGCCCCTGAACGAGGACGATGACAATGGGCAGGGCGATCATTGAGGTCGGACCGCGCATGTAACGCGTCGGAGGAAACACCCCGGGTATAAGCTTCCCGGGGTGGTCAGTCGTCCTCACCAGGCAGCGATCGCAGGAACGCCAGCGCAGCGGCCCACGTATCCGGCGAATTGAGGATTCCGAGGTGCGCGGTCCCGAGGATCGGGTCGTGGACGCCCTGGCCGGTCAGGTCGACCGTCGCCGCGCCGGCGAGCAGCGGGCTGTTCGAGAAGTCGTGCGGGTTGCCGTCGCGATCCTCGGCCGGCACGCCCGGAAGCAGGCCGTCCTGCAGCGGTGAATAGACGAAATCGCCGCTGCTCCCGGCGGCCACGTTGCGGATCACCAGGTAGCGTGTCGGCCCGGGGGTTTCGCTGCCGCGGTTGAGCACGGACAGCAGTTGAGTGTGGTCTGATCCGTACTCGTCGCACACGGCGCTGCCCGGCGCGAATCCACCCTCGTTCGGAAGCTGCCAGTAGTTGGCCGGGGAGGGCGAGCAGTTGATGATGCCGTGGTTGGGCCCGTCGATCGCGACCAGCGCGCGCACCTTCGGGTAGGCCTGGTCCTGCAGCATCCATTCGCGCGCGACGGTCACGCCCAGGCTGTGCGCGACGATGTCGACGCGGGAGGCATGCGTCGTTTCGAGCACCGCCGCGACGAAGCGCCGCAGCAGCGGGACTGCGGCTGCGGTCGTATGCGCGACTCCAGAGCGCAGGCTCTGGTCGGCAAGCAGGTCGCACTGGTCGCCCTGGTATCCGAGGCCCCAGAGTTGGCCGGGACGGTAACCGTTGTCGAGGAAGAACTGCGCGAAGTCGTGGATGTTGCCGTACGGATTGCATGGGGTGGGGAAGGGGGTGTCGTTGTTCCCATGGAGGAAGATCACGGGCACCCCGTGCGCCCCTCCGGGAGCTCCGAAGCCGATCGCGGGCACGCCCAGGTACGGATTCAGAATCGCCGGAAACCCGGCCGGCAGGGACGTGCCAACTTGTTCCGCGGCCCCTGCGACGCCGCCGCAGATCCCCGCGGCAAGAGCAAGCACCGCAGCGAGCGCGGCTTTTGCAATGGATGATCCCTCGATCCTCTTCGGCATCTGCTTGCCTCCCGTTGTGAGTTGACGCGATCCGCGCTGTTCGTTGTTCTGGGCCGCGCATTGTTGCCGAGACACCGTGCCCTGGCAATCACGCGGCCTATGGACCACCGTGGCCTACCTAGCGGGCAGCCTGCAGGCGCATCAGGCGCGCCGCCTCCTCCAGACGTGCGTCTTCGATCTCGCGCGTCACGGCGCCCAGATCCACTGGCCCGGTCTCATGTTCGAATCGGCCCGTAAGAACCACATCCTGATGAAGCAGGCCGCGGTGATACAGGTCCCAGATCTCGCTGCCGAAGTCCGTGTCGAGCAGCTCGGGCGCGAAGCGGCCGAAGAAAGCGCGCAAATTGCCGACATCGCGCAACAACATGCGACGGGCGTGGTTGTTGCCGGCCGCGTCCACCGCTTGGGGCAGATCGATGATCACCGGGCCGCTCGCCCCCAGAAGGATGTTGAATTCGGACAGATCCCCGTGCACGACTCCGGCGCCCAGCATGCGCACCACCTCCGCCACCAACGCTTCGTGGTGCCCGCGCGCCTGCTGTTGCGTGAACACCAGGTCGTTCAGTCGAGCGGCGGCCTCGCCGTTCTCGTCGGTCACGAGCTCCATCAGCAGGACGCCGTCGTGGAAATTGTGAGGCCTGGGCACTCGTACGCCGGCGCCGGCCAACCGGTAAAGCGCATCGATTTCCGCGCTTTGCCAGGCTCCCTCCTGCGCCCGCCGGCCGAAGCGGGTGCGCTTGGCCATTGCGCGCGCCTGGCGCGTGTTCTTGACCTTGCGATTCTCGGTGTAGTCCACCGCCTGCCGGAAACTGCGCTTGGTGGCCTCCTTGTAGACCTTGGCGCAGCGCGTCTCGTCGCCGCAGCGCACGATGTAGACCGTCGCCTCCTTGCCACTCATCAGCTGGCGCTCGACCGTGTCGATCAGGCCTTCCTCGATCAGGGATTGCAATCTCTTCGGTGGTTTCATGGGTCCATTGTGCGCCTGGCCAGCGGGCGGGCTTCATCAGCCGACGGCCTGCCCGAGGTCCCCATGGGTTCACCCGGGACGGAAAGCCTATTGGGCGGTCGGAAGCGCGCAAGCCAGCCGCAGCTGCTCGGCCATCGGCGCCCATGCCGAGCCGGCTGAATGCCGCTCGCCCGCTTGCCGCGCGCGCTCGGAAAATTGCGGATACTGCTGCAGCACCGCCTGGCACGCCTGCAGCAGCGCCTGTGGCGTCGGCTCGTCCACCACCAGGCCGGCGCCGCTTTGCTGCGCGATCGTCGCCATCGTCGTGCCCGACACCGTGACAATCGGCGCGCCGTTGCGCAGCGCGTCGAACGTGACGGCGCTCATCTTGTCGGCGTAGTCGGCCCGCCCGTACGGCTGCAGGCAGATCGACCCGGCGAACAGGCCCTGGTACTGCGCCGGATCCAGCGTGTCGGCCAGCACCGTCAGATGCGGATAGCGGCTGTCGCGCAGGCGCCGCAGATCGGCGCGCGTACGCTCGTCGTACCGGCCGTAGTGATCGGCCGAGGCCTGCACCGCGATCGGCAGATTCGACCCGGTCCGGGCCAGGTGCTCGATCAGGTCGACCACGTGCGCAAATCCCTTGTCCGCACGCGCGGCGCCGGCCGACAGCAGCGTGCGGAACGGCGCCGGTGGCGCAGGTGCCAGGTCGGCGCCCAGCACCGGGCGGACCTGTTCGACGCGCGCGAACCCCGCTGCGCGCAGCGCCTGCACGATCGCCTCGGACGTGCCGAACAGCAGCAGATCGGGCTGGCGTCGTGCCAGACGCCTGAGCGCCTGTGCGCGCTGGGGCGAGGCGCGCCACTTGTGGAAGTACAGGAAAACGCGCCGCGGCGGGATGCGGCCCGGCGCGGCCAGGTCCAGCGCGCGCAGATCGAACCAGGTTGCGGTAGGCACCAGGATCGGGGCGTCGCGGCGCAGCAGCCGGCGATAAAGCCAGAATGCCTGCGGTTTGCGCCAGCGCCGGCTGAAGAAGCGCTGCAACGGCACAGCCTGCCGCTCGATCCGGGGCAACTGCGCGCGCCGATCGATCCAGAGGCGGTACGGCAGTGTCGGCGCGGCCGCGCGCAGGCTCGAGAACAGCGCTGCGCAGTGGCCGGCTTCGCTCACCAGGGTCGGCTCGACGATTTCGAGGTGCACGGGTCCATCCTAAACGAGGCGGACCCTCCCTCTCCATGACCACCCTCTCCCCCACCCCTCTCCCGCAAGCGGGAGAGGGGACCTGCTAACTGCGTTCCCCCATTGCAAAAGCAGCTGCCGAACGATCCCTCTTCCGCAAGCAGGAGAGGGGACCTGCTAGCTGCGTTCCCCCATTGCAAAAGGAGCTGCCGAACGCTCCCCTCTCCCGCTTGCGGGAGAGGGGTGGGGGAGAGGGCGGGCGTCATGGTGACTCCTTTAGACTTGACGACAGCATGCAGGTACCCGACACATCGCCGGTCAACTCGCTGGTCGACGCCGTGTTCGTCGTTTCGGTGCGCAGCTTCACCGATCGGATCGAGCACATGCGTGCGCAAATGGCGCGCTTTGGAATCCGGTTCGAGTGGATGTTCGATTTCGATCCGGAGTCGATCGATCCGGCGATGCTCGAGCGCACCTTTGCGCCGAGCGACTTGAAGGTGACCCACCAGTCGCTGGTATTGAAGCACGCGGCCACCTGGCGCGCCTGCGTCGAACGCAAGCTGTCGCGCGTGCTCGTGTTCGAGGACGACGTCGTGCTGGCGCCCGATTTTGCCGATGCATTCGGCCGCGCGATGCAGCAGGCCGCTCGGCTGGCGCCGGGCTACCTGATCTATCTCGGATGCGGCGACAACCGCTACGTGCAGGCCGCCGCCCATTCGGCGACGACGCTGGTGCCGGGCGGGCCGCTGTCGGCGGCCGATGCGATCGTGTTCGACCGGCTGGCGGCCCAAAGGCGCCTGGACTGGATGGCAGGCCATCGGATCACCCGGCCGGCCGACTGGCTGATGCGTGAGATCGACCAGCAGCAAGGCACGGCGCACTTCTGGCTGAGCGAGCCGATCGTCGAGCAGGGCAGCATGAACGGGCGCTTTGCCAGTTCCCTCGACGAAAAACGGCGCCGGCGCGGGCGGCTGTATGCCTGGCTGCGGTATCGCTGGAGCAAGTGGCGCTATCGCAACCTGGGCGGCCGCGTGATTCGCGCCGAGCGGCCGTAGTGCGCTGGTCGGATTCCGCGGCAGTGCGGGTCGCACTGATCGTGGCTACGATCGGCACGTTCGCTTCGCCCCCGGTGACCAACGTCGCCGTGGCGCTGGCCTTGGTGCTGGCATTGGCGTCCCAACCGATGCGCGCCCGGCTGGTCGTGGCGGCCGGTCAGCCCCTCGGGCGCGCCGCGCTGATCCTGTTGGCGCTGATGGCGTTGGCGATGACCTGGGCCGACGCAGCCTGGCGCGCCCGTTTCGACGCCTGGTGGAACTGGCGCACGATGCTTCTGATCGTGCTGACCGCGGCCGCATTCGGCGACGTGCGCTGGAAGGAGCGCTTTTGCCTGTGGCTGGTCGCGGCAGTTGCGATCGGTGCCGTGGCGTCGTTCGCGATGTGGCTCGCGAACGTTACGACCCAGGAGGGTTACCCCGGCACCTTGCTGCGCAATCACGTGACGCAATCGATGGCGATGACCTGTGGCGTGCTGATCGCGGCGGTGCTGGCGGCCCAGCCGGAACGCTCGATGCGGTCAAGGGCGCTGCTGGTTGCGGCTGCGCTGGTGTGCCTGGCCAATCTGGTGCTGGTCGCGGCCGGGCGCAGCGGCCAGGTGGCGCTGGTGGTCGCCGCGCTCAGCGCCGTATTCCTGATGTTCAGGGGCTGGCGGCGCTGGCGAATCGTGCTGGTGCTGCTGGCGCTGGCCGCGGGTCTGGCGGCCGCATCTCCGATGCTGAAGCAGCGCTTTTACCTGGTCGCGCGGGAGGCGCCGTCGCTGGACTGCGCCGGACCGGAAAACTCCACCGGCCTGAGGCTGCTTCTGTGGCGCACGACCGGCGAGCTGATCCGCGCGCGCCCCTGGTTCGGCTATGGCGTCGGCGGCTTCATGCCCGCGTACGCGGGCGAGGTGCAAAACCACCTGCGCGGCGAACCGTTGACCGGCTGGTGCGCACGCCCGGTTCACGACCCGCACAACCAGTTCCTGCGGGTGACGGTCGAAGCCGGCGTGCTGGGGCTGATTGCGTTTCTGGGCCTGATCGCGGGCGCTGCGCGCCAGCCGGCAGCACAGCCCTATCGCACCTGCGGGGTGGCGTTGCTGGCGGCCTGGTGCACGACGAGCCTTTTTAACTCGCACTTCCAGACCTTCAACGAAGGCCACCTGATCGCATTGCTGCTGGGAGCGCTGCTGGCGCCGGATCAGGCTCAGGCGGCCAGCGCGCCAAGCACGGCCGAGCGCACGTCATCGTAGTCGGGCCATCCGTGGCTGTTGCCCACGACTTGCACGTGCGCGCCAAGCGGGCGCGTTTTCTCGATCCGGGTTACGCCGAATACGCTGATCAGGCGCGCCCCGACCGCGGCGGCCAGATGGCCGGCGCCGCTGTCGTTGGCGACCACCAGACGGGCCTGGGCCAGCAGCCCCGCAAATCCGGCCACATCGGTCTCCTTCAGCAACACCGCCCCGGGCACCGCGGCAGCCACCGCGTCACGCTCTCCGGGCCCCGGGCAGGCCACCACCGTCTGCCCGATCTGGATCAATTCCGCGCACAGCCGCGGGAATCCATTCCAGGCCTTGACCTGCCCGTGATGCAACCCCGTGGCAACCGGGCACAGCATCACGTACGGCAGCCTCACCGAGGCCGCCTCCAGCACCCAGCGCGCGTGCGTGGTAGCCGTGGGCGCCAGCCGCAGCTCGATCCGGGTCGGCGGTGGAACCGGCCGGTCGATCACGCAGCGCGCCAGCCAGTGGTAGTACTCGACCGTGTGCATGTCGCCCGACCAGCGCTCGGGCACCGGGAACGATTGCGCCAGCAGCCAGCCGCGCCGATCCGCGTCGTAGCCGATCGGGCGCAACCCGGCCAGCCGCATCTCGAGCGCGGAGGAAAACGAGTTGGTCAGCAGCAGCGCGGGCGTTGCGCGCGACAGCTGGCGTGCCAGCCCGAACAGGGCGCGCACGCGCGCCACGCGCGCCTGCGGCAGCGCCAGCATCGGCCACGGGTAGCCGGCGTACAGATCGCGCGCCCAGGCGCGCCCGACCAGCGTCAGCGCGTGACCGCGCGAGGCCAGCAGGTCCAGCGCGGGGCTGGCCATGCAGGCATCGCCCAGGTGATTGGGCAGGCGCACGATCATGGAAGGCATTGCGAGGCTGCTGTGGCCTGACGCCGATCGCATACACTACGTGGGACCTGCAGCACAGACCTGGCCCCGGATTGTATC
>DATBCD010000013.1:0-4731 GCA_036270655.1 Burkholderiaceae bacterium | reverse complement strand
CGGATCAGCGACGGTGGCAGTGGCCAGCAGCACGGCCATCAACTGCTAACCGATCGCATTGAACAGATGCCGCACGACCGAGGACACCCCGGCCGCCTCGCTGGTGCGAGCTGCCGGTGCCGCCTCGACGATCAGCATCGGCGCGGCGGCGTAAGCCATCGCCACGCCGACGCCTTGCAGCAGGGCCATCGCGACGACCCATGGCAGGGCGGCGTGCGCAACGACGAATCCGCCCCAGGCGGCCAGAATGACGGCGCAGGCCATCAAGGCCGGCACCCGGGCTCCGTGGCGCGCTGCCAGCATGCCGCACCCAGGTCCGACGACGACCGCGAGGATCAGCGACGGCGCGAGCACCAGTCCCGCGCCCGTGGCGCTCAGGCCGAGGCCGACGCCGGTCTGCCCCGGTTGCTGCAGCAGGATCGACAGCACCATACCCGACTGCAGCGGTCCGAGCGCGAGCAACAGAACACCGAGGTTGGCCAGCCCGATCTGGCGCGCGCCCAGCAACCGCACGTCGATCAGCGGCGCGCGCGCGCGCAGCTCGTGCCGGACCCAGAGCGCGAGCAGCAGCAGGCCCGCCGCGGCCAGCGCCCCGGTGCGCGCATCCATCCAGCCCCAGACCTTGGCCTGACTCGGCACCAGAAGCAGAGCGGCGAGCGCCGGAACGAGCAGTGCCGCGCCCAGCAGATCAACGGGTTCGCGCGCGGCAGTGGCGCGCGGCGACCGCGGGACCGCGAATGTGACTGCGATCCAGGCCACGACCGCCGTTGCGGCACCGATGTGGAAGATCCAGCGCCAGTGCAGATGGTCGACGATCAGTCCACCGCCGAAGATCGCGATCCCCGCGGCGACGATCGCGGCGCTCGAGACGACGCCGATGCCGAACGGCACGCGGGACTCCGGCAGGTTCTCACGCACCAGGCCGCAGCACAGCGGCAACACCGCACCGGCGATCCCCTGGATCGCCCGGCCGGCGACGATGCCGCCGGCGCCGGAGGACAATGCACTGATCAACGAGCCGACTCCCGCGGCCGCCAGCGCAATCAGCAGCAGCCGGCGGCGGCCGTAGATATCCCCGAGGCGTGAACCGATTGCAGCCGACGCGGCGGCTACCAGCAGAAAGGCGGTGACGGTCCAGCCTACGGTGACCGGATCGCCAAGATCCCGGTACAGCGAGCGCAGCGCGCCAAAGATCATCGTCGACTCGACCGCGCTGACGATCTCGGCCAGTACCAGTGCCGTCAACAGCCGGGCGGCCGTGCTGCGCGCCGCAAGGGATGTACCGGTGTTCATGCGTGGTCTCCGATAACCCGGGCCCTGTCGTCGAGTCTTCGCTCGTTGCAGATTCCCGCACGAATCCGCCCCCGGAAGCACTAGCCTACCTAGTTAACTACGTTAACGCAATAGCAGGCGCTAGAAACGCGGCGTTCTAAGTCCGTACGAATGGATGAAATCGGCCGCCGATGGCGGCCATTGCGCGCAGCGCGGCCGGCACCTCGAAACGCGGCCCCTGGGTCCGAAGCAGCAGGTCGCAGCGGGACACGAATTCGCGCGCCCCGAGGGTGTCGATGAACGACAGCACGCCGCCCGACCAGGGCGGAAAGCCGGCGCCGTATACCGACGCCAGGTCGGCGGCGCCGGCCTGCGGCAACAGCCCCTCGTCGTGGCAGCGCGCTCCCTCGAGCGCGACGCTGCAAAGCAGTCGCATCCGAATCGATTCCGCCAGAGCGAGGTCGGGTGACGCGGCATCGGCCGCGCAATCGGCCGGCGCCACGAAGGTCCGCGACGCGCTGTAAGCCATGCCGGCGCGCCGCGCCGCCCGCTCGATCGTGGTCTGGCTCACCCCTTCGTCCCGCAGCACCCGGCCTTCGTCTCGATAACGCGCCAGCAGGCGCTGGACAAGCGAGGCTCTGCCGGGCGCGACCACCACGGGCGTGACGCGCCGCTGCGCCGCACACGCCAGCGCGGCAGCGATCGCGTCGCTCGAGGCCTGCGGCCCCGACAGCACTTCGCCCAGGACGACTGCCGCCAGTGGCGGCCAGACCACCAACAGCGCTTCGTCGGCAGCAGGCTTAACGTCGCCGGCGCACTGCAGCGCCGCGCCATCGAGCGTGCGCACCGGCGGCACCTCCGCTGCCGGCGCCGCCCCCCGTGCCGTCCTGTCGGCAAGGCCTTTCTGGATGAACGTCGTGCGCATCAGATTGCGCGCCACCACCCCCGGCATCAGCGTCGCCGCGCAGCGCGACTCGACGCGCAGGCCCTCATCGATCGGCCGCGGGGCGCCCTCGAATACGGCATGCAGCAGCGCGACCGGCGCCGGATAGTTACCCTGGAAGCGGTCCGCGATCTCCTCTTCCCAGCGCCGCCTCAATGCTGCCCGCTGGACTTCGTCCTCGGGCAGCCGGTAGCCGGCGCGTTCCCACGGCTGGCGTGCGTGCGCATCCGCGTGCTCGCGCACCCAGCCACGCGCAATGTCGACGACCTCGGCCGCCGGAGCAACCGAATCGACTATGCCCAGACTCAAGGCTTCGGCGGGCTTCAGGCGGCGCGCATCGATCATCAGCCGAAGGGCGGCATCGATCCCGATCAGGCGCGGCAGGCGCTGGCTGCCGCCACCGGCCGGCAACAGGCCGATGCCGACCTCGACCAGGCCGACGACCGCCTTCGGGTCATCGACCAGCACGCGGTGATGGCAGCACAACGCGAGCTCGAGGCCGCCGCCAAGCGCCGCGCCATTGATTGCCACCGCGACCGGCTTGCCACAGCGTTCGATGCGCCGCAGGTCGACGTTCCAGCGATCGCTGATCCGGAACGCCTCCTCCTCGCTCATGCGGCGATCGTGCGCGGTGACGAAATCCTTGATATCGCCGCCGGCGACAAAGCTCCGCGATTTGCCCGACGTCAGGACGGCGCCGCGGATCGCGGGGTCCGCGGCGACGCGGTCGAGCGCTGCGATCAGGTCGGCGACAAGCGCCGGCGAGGTCACGTTCACTGCCCGCTGCGGATCGTCCAGCGTAATCAGTGCCACGCCGTCGGCGTCGACGTCGAGCGAAGCGTTCGCCATGCACACACCCTTACCCTGCCCTCTCCCGCGAGCGGGAGAGGGAACTTCCTACTCAGCTGTTGAAATCCAGCCCGTGGTCGGGCAGGAACATCCGGTCGGCCGCGGCGGCCAGATCCTGCGCAGTGAACCCTGGCCCGTTCGGAAGCGGATCAGAGGCCACCATTTTCAGCTCCATGATCTTCGTGCCGGAGGCGAACAAGGTCTTGTTGGTGTGCGCACCCGACAGTTCGGACACCATGTACAACACGACCGGCGCAACGCGTTCCGGCGACCACGCGGCGATCATTTCCGGCGTCATCAACCCTTGCGTCATCGGCGTCGCGGCCGCCGGGCAGAGCGTCCAGACGCGGATGCCGTACTTCGCGCCTTCGAGGGCCAGACAGTTCGAAAAGCCCCAGATGCCGGCCTTGGCGGCGCCGTAGTTGGTCTGCCCGAAACTGCCGCCGAGTCCCGACGACGAGGCGGTATTGACGATCACGCCGCCGCGCCGGTTGTCCTTCATCCAGCGAAACACCGGCTGCGTGACGCAAAAAGCGCCCTTGATGTGCACCTGAATTACGGCATCCCAATGCTCCTCGCTCATGTTGGCGAAGCTCTTGTCGCGCAGAATGCCGGCGTTGTTCACCAGGATATCGACCGCGCCGAAGGCCTCGAGCGCCGCGTCCAGGATCGCCTGGCCAGCGGCCGGGCTGGACACGTCCCCGACGCTCGGCGCGGCGCGTCCACCGCCGGCAGCGATCGCATCACAAGTTGTGCGTGCCGCATCGCCGTTCATGTCGTTGACGACGATCGCCGCCCCCTCGTGCGCGAGCAGCCTTGCATACGCGCCGCCCAGTCCCCCACCGGCGCCGGTGATGATCGCAACCTTCCCATCGAGCAGTCCCATCGAGAGCCTCCGTGACTGTGTTTGCCGTGCCGGACGGTTGTTCACGCCGCGAGCTTGAACTCCGCCAGGCCATTGTTCAGGATCACCTCATCGCGTTCGCGCACCCGAGCGCGGAACGCGGCGCGTCCCGGCGCCTCGATCCACAGTTCGGTGCGAACAGTTTCACCAGGAAACAGCGGGCTCGCGAACCGCAGGTCGAGTCGCCGCAGCCGCGCCGGATCGTTGTCGCACAGCAGTGCGATGACCGCGCGGCCGGCCATCCCGTAGCTGCACATGCCGTGCAGGATCGGCTGCGCGAACCCGGCGGCAAGGGCGATCTGCGCATCGACATGCAGTGGATTCAGATCCCCGCTGAGGCGGTACAGCATGGCCTGCTCGGGTCGCGTGACCTGGTCGTAAACCAGATCGGGCGGACGCGTATCGGGAAGCGGATGCGGCCGCGGTGCGCCGTCGCTGCGTCCACCGAACCCGCCGTCGCCGCGCAGCAAAACGGTCGAGCCGACGGTGGCCAGCAGATCGCCGCTGCGCTGCTCGTAAAGGCGGCGCGACAGCAGCATGACCGCACCCTTGCCGGCGCCCTTGTCCAGGAGAGCGTCGACGCGGTGCTCGGCGACGACGGTTGCCGCGCGCGGCACCGGGCGATGGATCTCGAGGCGCTGTTCGCCGTGCAGCACGCGCCTCCAGTCGATTCCGGTGGCCGGATCCTGCATCCAGAACGCGCCGGTGGCCAGCACCGCGGCCAGCGTCGGAAGGGCCTGCAGCCCGCCCGGCGCGTCTTCAT
>DATBCD010000012.1:0-75757 GCA_036270655.1 Burkholderiaceae bacterium | reverse complement strand
CGACCTTGATCAGGACCTGGCCGGGTCCCGGCGCCGGATCGGGACGCCGCGACGGCCGCAACGGCTGCCCCGGGTGCTCCAATTGCATTGCGAGCATTGAGAATCCTCCGGGTACCTCGCCTTCGGCTGCACTCACTCACTACAATACCAGTGTGAAAAGAGAACGAATCGAATAGAAACGGAGACAACGATGACTCAAAGGATCTCGACGGCGGGGCACGTTGTCGCGGCCGTGCTGGGCAGCTTGATGCTGCTCTGCAGCGGCGCGCGCGCGGTCGATCGCGACGCCCCGCCCACACCGGCGCGCGACGTGGTGGACACCTACTTCGACCTGAAGGTGGATGACCCGTACCGCTGGCTCGAAAATGCCGGTGACGCGACCGTGAAGCGATGGAGCGCCGCGCAGGACGCTCGCACGCGCAAGTACCTGGACGGACTGTCCGTACGCAAGCCGATCTTCGAGCGCCTGTGGCGCCAGATCTCGAAGACTTCCGCCTCGTTTTATTCCCTCTATGCGGTCGGCGACAGGATTTTTGCCCTTTACAACCAGCCCCCCAGGCAGCAGCCGATGATCGCGCTGCTGTCGCGCGAGCTCAATCCGGCCAAGGCACGCATCATCGTCGATCCGAACGCCATCAACCCGAAGGGAACGACCGCGATCGACTGGTACGTGCCGTCGCCCGACGGCAAGCGGATTGCGGTTTCGCTGTCCGACAACGGCAGTGAGGACGGCTCGCTGAACGTTTTCGATGTCGCCACCCGCAAGAGAGTCGGCGAGGTGATACCCCGCGTGCAATACCCGACCGCCGGGGGCAGCGTCGTGTGGCGTGCCGATTCGAGCGGATTCTGGTACACGCGCTTTCCGGGCCCCGATCGGCCCGCAGATGAGCAGCACTTCTTCCAGAAGCTTTATTTTCACCGGATCGGCGACAAGCCGTCGAAGGACACCTATGTGCTGGGCCAGGACTTTCCGAAAGTCGCCGAGATCGCCCTGGACAACCGGTTCAACCCGAAATACGTGCTGGTGACCGTTGCCAATGGCGATGGCGGGGAATTTGCTCACTACGTGATCAAGCCCGACGGCAGCGTCCACCAGGTCACGCACTTCGAAGACAAGGTCGTCGCCGCGGTGATTGGACCGGACGATTGGCTCTACCTGGTGTCGCGCAAGGACGCTCCGCGCGGCAAGTTGCTGAAGCTGGACCTGGCCGAGCCGACCCTGGACCATGCGCGGATGATCGTCCCGGAGTCCGAGCACGTGATCCAGCAGGGCGGCGAGTTTGGCGGCGAGCCGGTGGTGGTCACCGCCAAGTCGCTGTATGTGCGTGAGCTGGACGGCGGGCCGTCCCGGGTCGCGGTGTTCGACCACGAGGGCATGCCTCAAGGCGTGATGCCCCTGCCGGATCTGGCCACGGTCGACGAGGTCGAGCCGCTGGGCGACGGCACGCTGCTTTATTCGATCAGGACGTACCTGCGCCCGCCGTACTTTTCGCGCTACGACGAGGCCAGCGGCACCGCGGCCGAAACACAGCTGGCCCAGACCAGCCCGGTCTCGTACCCGGATGCCGAAGTCGTGCGAGAGTTCGCCACCTCCAAGGACGGAACACAGGTGCCGCTGAACATCATCCGGCGCAAGGGGCTGACGCTGGACGGCTCGCATCCGCTGCTGCTGACCGGTTACGGCGGCTACGGGATCAGCATGACGCCGGAATTTCTAGGGCCGAACGTGCGGCTGTGGCTCGATGCCGGCGGCGTCTTCGTGATCTCTAATTTGCGCGGCGGGGGCGAGTACGGCGAGCAGTGGCACCGGCAGGGTGCGCTGACGCACAAGCAGAACGTGTTCGACGACTTCGCGGCGGCGGCGCACCATCTGATCGAACAGAAGTACACCTCGCCGGAGCATCTGGCGATCGAGGGCGCAAGCAACGGCGGGCTGCTGATGGGGGCGGCCCTGACCCAGCATCCGGAACTGTTCCGGGCGGTCGTCTCCCGGGTCGGTATCTACGACATGCTGCGCGTCGAGCTGGACCCGAACGGTGCCTTCAACACGACCGAATACGGCACCGTCACGAATCAGGACCAGTTCCGGGCGCTGTTCGCGTATTCGCCGTACCATCAGGTGACCGAGGACACGCGGTACCCGGCCGTGCTGATGGCCACCGGCGAACACGACGGTCGGGTCAACCCGATGCAGTCGCGCAAGATGGTCGCCAGGCTGCAGGCGGCCACCGTGTCGGGTCGGCCGGTCCTGCTGAGCATCAATTCGAACGCCGGGCACGGAATCGGCAGTTCGCTGTCGATCCGGGCCAACCAGATGGCCGACGCCGAGGCATTCCTGTTCGACCAGCTGGGGATGAAGCTGCCGCCTGAGCCCACGGCGGTGAGCGCGCGCTGAGGTTTCTCCCCCCTCTCCCGCTCGCGGGACAGTGGCGGTTCTCTCTCCCCTCTCCCGCGCGCGGGAGAGGGGCGGGGGAGAGGGTTTAAAATTTTCGACCACCCTCAGCCTTGTCCTTCCTCGCTGGCGCCGGAGAAGGGGACCTTGACAGCGTCAAGCGCTGAGCGCGATCAGCAGATCCTTGGCCTCGACCTGGTCGCCGGGCTTCACATGAACCGACTCGACCGTCGCGTCCCGGTCGGCAAATAGCACGGTTTCCATCTTCATCGCCTCGATCGAGGCCATCGGAGCGCCCTTGGTGATGCGCTGGCCGACGTGCACGGTCACCGTGACAATGGCGCCGGCCATCGGTGCGCCGATGTGACCGGGATTTCCCGGATCGATCTTCGGGTGGCGGCGCGAGGCGACCGCCCCTTCGCGCGCGATCCGCATCAGGCGCTGCTGGCCGTTCAGCTCGAAGAAAACCTTGATCAGCCCCTCGTCGTCGGGCTGATCGCTGCGCCCGGTCTGGCGCACGATCAAGGTCTTGCCCTTGTCGATCGACACGGCGATCTCCTCGCGGTCGTTCAGGCCGTAGAAGAAAGCCGAGGTCGGAAGCCGCGAAACATCGCCGTAGGCGCGCTGGTGCTCGGCGAAATCTCGGAACACCTTCGGATACATCAGGTAGGAGGCCAGGTCCTTATCGGTTGCGTGGCGCCCGATATGGGCCTCCAGCTCACTGCGGGCCACCGCCAGATCGACCTGCGGCAGCAGGTCGCCGGCACGGCGGTCCAGCGGCGCCTGACCCTTCAGGATCTTGCGCTGCAGCTCGCTTGGAAACCCTTCCGGCGAAAGTCCCAGCTCGCCCTTGAACAGCGCCATCACCGAGTCGGGGAAATTGATCTCGCGGGCCGGATCCTGCACATCCTGCTCGTCGAGGTCGTTGGCGACCATGAACAGCGCCATGTCGCCGACTACCTTGGAAGTGGGTGTCACTTTCACGATGTCGCCGAACAGCCGATTGACCTGTGCGTAGGCGCGCGCGACCTCGGGCCAGCGGTGATCCAGGCCCATCGCCCGCGCCTGCTCGCGCAGGTTCGTGACCTGGCCGCCCGGCATCTCGTGCAGGTACACGTCCGAGGTCGGTGCGCGCAGGTCCGGTTCGAACGGCTCGTACAGGCGTCGCACGCCCTCCCAGTAGTAGGACACTTCCCGCAGCGTCTCGGGATCCACATCCGGCATCCGCTCGGTGCCGGCCAGAGAGGCGACGATCGCTCCCAGGTTGGGCTGGGACGTCAGGCCCGACATCGAATCGATCGCGCCGTCCACCGCGTCGGCACCGGCCTCGATCGCCGCCAGCACGCTGGCAGCCGACATGCCCGAGGTGTCGTGCGTATGAAAGTGGATCGGCATTGCGACTTCCTGTTTCAGCGCGCGCACCAGCTCGCGCGCGGCGCGCGGCCGGCACACGCCGGCCATGTCCTTGATGCACAGGATGTGCGCGCCGGTTCGCTCGATCTGGCGCGCCAGGCGCAGGTAATAATCCAGGCCGAACTTGGGCCGGCCCGGATCGAACAGATCGGCCGTGTAGCACAGCGACGCCTCGCACAGTGCGCCGGATTCGAGCACCGCGTCGATCGTCACCCGGGTGTTCTCGATCCAGTTCATCGAGTCGAACACGCGGAACAGGTCGATGCCGTGCATGGCCGACTGCTGGATGAAGTAGCGCACCACGTTGTCCGGGTAGGTCGCGTATCCGACTCCATTGGCCCCGCGCACCAACACCTGCAGGAGCAGGTTGGGCATCGCCTCGCGCAGCCGCCCGAGGCGGTCCCACGGGTCCTCCTTCAGGAAGCGCATCGCCACATCGAAGGTCGCTCCGCCCCAGCATTCGACCGAAAACAGGCCGGCCAGCCGGCGGGCGTAGTGCGGCGCGATCTCCACCATGTCGGCGGTGCGCATCCGGGTGGCGAACAGCGATTGGTGCGCATCGCGCATCGTCGTATCGGTCAGCAGCACGCGCGGGTGCTCGAGCATCCAGCGCACGAAGGCTTGGGGACCGAGGCCGCGCAGCCGATCGCGCGCGCCCGCGGGCACCGCGGCAGCGCGGTCGCACGCCGGCACCACGGGTCGCGGCAGCGGCAGCGTCGGCTGCTTGCGGCCTTTCATCTCCGGGTTGCCGTTGACCGCGACTTCGCCCAGGAAGCGCAGCAGCTTGGTGGCGCGGTCGCGCCGCGCCTGGAACTTGAAAAGCTCCGGCGTCGTGTCGATGAAACGCGTGGTGCACTCGCCCTTGTGGAACAGCGGATGGGTGATGACGTTTTCCAGGAACTGCAGGTTGGACGTGACTCCACGGATCCGGAACTCTCCCAGCGCCCGGTGCATCCGTGCGATCGACTCGTCCACCGTGTGGCCCCACGCGGTGACCTTCACCAGCAGCGAGTCGTAAAACGGCGTGATCACTGCACCCGTGTAGGCGGTGCCGCCGTCCAGGCGCAGCCCGAATCCGGCTGCGCTGCGGTAGGCCGTGATGCGTCCATAGTCGGGTGCGAAGCCTTTTTCCGGGTCCTCGGTGGTGACGCGGCACTGGACTGCGTGGCCGTTGATGCGGATCGACGCCTGTGCCGGCAGCAGCGCATCGCTGTCGCCGATCCGGCCGCCCTCGGACACGCGGATCTGGGCTTTGACGATGTCCACGCCGGTGATTTGCTCGGTCACCGTGTGCTCGACCTGGATCCGCGGATTGACTTCGATGAAGTAGAACGCCCCGCTGTCGGCGTCCATCAGGAATTCGACGGTTCCGGCGTGCGTGAAACCGGCCGCGCGCGCCAGGCGCAGCGCCGACTCGCACAGCGATTGCCGCGCGGCCTCATCCAGGTACGGCGCCGGGGCCCGCTCGACCACCTTCTGATTGCGCCGCTGCACGGAGCAGTCGCGCTCGAACAGGTGCACCAGGTTGCCGTGCGAGTCGCCCAGGATCTGCACCTCGACGTGGCGGGCCCGGCGCACCAGCCGCTCCAGGTACACCTCGTCGTTGCCGAACGCAGCCAGCGCCTCGCGCCGGGCGGGCTCGTACTGGGAAACCAGGTCTTCTTCCGACTCGATGGTGCGCATGCCGCGGCCGCCCCCGCCCCAGCTCGCCTTGAGCATCAGGGGAAAGCCGATCGCGCGCGCCTCACGCAGCGCCGCATCCAGGTCCGGCGGCAGCGCGCCGGTGGCGGGTACGACCGGCACCCCGCTGGCGATGGCCAGACTGCGGGCCGCGACCTTGTTGCCCATCGTGCGCAGCACCTGCGGCGAGGGGCCGATGAAAACCAGGCCGGCGTCTTCGCATGCGGCTGCGAACTCGGGGTTCTCGGACAGGAAACCGTAGCCCGGATGGATCGCATCGACATCGGCGTCGCGCGCCACCCGCAGCATCTCGGAAATATCCAGATAGGCGGCGATCGGCTTGCTGCCCGCGCCGACCAGGTAGGACTCGTCGGCCTTGAACCGATGCAGGCTGAAGCGGTCCTCGTTGGCGAACACCGCCACCGTCCGGATGCCCAGTTCGGTGGCCGCGCGGAACACGCGGATCGCAATTTCGCTGCGATTGGCCACCAGCAGGGAACGGATCCGTGCCATCCTTCCTAAATTCCGAGGCTTTCAGGCCGGGTGGCGAGCGTGGAGGGCATGCGCCGATCGATGGCCGCCAGAATGCCCTTCAGCAGATCGATCGGGGTCGGCGGGCATCCGGGCACGGCCACATCCACCGGTATCACGTTGGCGACCCGGCCGCAGCTGGCGTAGCTCTCGCCGAACACGCCGCCGGTGCAGCCACAGTCACCCACGGCCACCACCAGCCGCGGCTCGGGCACTGCCTCGTAGGTCCGCTCCAGTGCCACCCGCATATGGCGCGACACCGGCCCGGTGACCAGCAGCAGGTCCGCGTGCCGGGGACTGGCCACGAAGCGTATGCCCAGCCCTTCGATGTTGTAGTAGGGATTACCCAGCGCGTGGATCTCCAGCTCGCAGCCGTTGCAGGACCCGGCGTCGACATGGCGGATCGCCAGCGCGCGCCCCAGGACCCGGAGGAACTCGCTCTGGATCCACTGCACGTTGGTGCGCCACTCGAGCTCGGCCTCGGGCGGCGGCTCGGTGACGACGCCCGTGCGCATGATCTGGAGGATGATCGGCCACATCTCAGAGGTCCCGGCTATGACTCACGCGTTCTCCTTCTGCCATCACCCTCTCCCCCGCCCCTCTCCCACTGGCGTGGGAGAGGGGAGAAGTGCCCCCTCTCCCACGCGCGGGACAGGGAAGAAACTTCTCCCCTCTCCCGCTTGCGGGAGAGGGGCCGGGGGAGAGGGTGGTCGCTTCCTGAATTGTTATCACAAGTCCTGACCCGAGTAACTCAGGTTGAACGATTTGTTGATCAGCGGAAAGTCCGGAACGATGTTGCCGATCACCGCGTGTTCGAGCACCGGCCAGTTCTGCCAGGATGGATCGTGGCAGTGGCAGCGCCGGATTATTCCGTACTGGTCCAATTCGAGCGCCACCAGCACTTCGCCCCGCCAGCCCTCGACCCAGCCCACCCCCAACGCGGGACTCGAAGGGATCTGCGGCGCGGCGTGAATCACACCTTCCGTCCCCCCTTCCTGCAGGCGCGCCCCGATGGCCCGGATCAGTCGGAGCGATTCGAACGCCTCGTCGAAGCGCACCGCCGCACGCGCCGCCACGTCTCCGGCGCGATTCGATACGCAGACCGCACCCAGGGCATCGTAGGGAGCAAAGCGGAAGTCCGAGCGCAGATCGTGCGCCTGACCGCTGGCGCGGCCGGCCAGACCGGTCAACCCGAGGCGCGTCGCCAGCTCCGGGGCGACCCGGCCGGCGCCGGCGAAACGATCCTGCAGCCCCGCATGTTCGTCGTAGATCGATCGCAACCGCGCGATCTGCCGCTCGATTTTGTCGCACTGCCGGACGATCGTCTCCAGTTGCGACCGGTCGGGATCCTCGCGCACTCCACCCGGAATCACGTAGTCCATGGCGTAGCGGTGTCCGAACGCCGGCGCATTGACGCGCAGCCAGTCCTCCTTGAGGCGGGAGAACTGGGCCAGCCCGAACGCGAACCCCGCGTCGTTGCCGAGCGCGCCGAGGTCGCCCAGGTGGTTGGCCACGCGCTCGCGTTCCAGCGCGAGCGCGCGCAGCCACTGCGCGCGCTCCGGCACCGTGCACGAGGTGGACGACTCGACCGCCATCGCGTAGGCCCAGCCGTATGCGACCGTGGTGTCGCCTGAGACGCGCGCGGCAAGCCGGGCCGCGTCCAGCGGACGCTGGCCTTCGAAGCGCTTTTCGATCCCCTTGTGCGCATAGCCGAGCAGCTCCTCCAGCCGCAGCACTTTTTCACCGACCACCGAGAAACGGAAGTGGCCCGGCTCGATGACCCCGGCATGCACGGGGCCGACCGGGATCTCGTGAACGCCGTCGCCTTCCACCGGGACGAACGGATACGCCTGGGGCGCGGGCTCGAAGGTTTCCCGGCCGCTGTATTCGACCAGCAACGGGTGGTAGCTGGCCGGCCAGCTGTCGTGACGCGACCAAGGGCGCGTGTCGTGATGCTCTTCCGGCAACAGGCCTAGCAGATCCGCGACGGCCCGCTGCATCCGAGCCGCCTCGGCAAACACGTCGTCGACGCCCGGGTAGACGCGCAGCGAATCGGCCAGCGGCAGCGTCAGCCAGGCCAGCCCGCCGCTGGTTGCGTACGCGGCATGCACTGCGATCTGACCGTCGATCGGCCGCCGGTCACTCGCCCACAGGCTCACCAGGCGTCCTCCCAGCGATCGGGCCAGGCTGGCTGCCGATTTCCACGGCTTGCGCGCGAGCCTGGCCTGGAAGACCGGCATCGGACCGGGCAGGCGGTCGAAGGTGCAGTTCAGGCCTGGTAACACCGGTCAGCCTCCGATCAGGCTGGCAGCGCGCGTGTACCAGTCGACCAGGAACGGCGGAATATAAAGCCCCATGGTCAATGCAAAGCCCAAATGGACGAACACCGGCACCAGTGCCGGCGGGTGCGCCAGCCGCTTCACAGTGGTTTCACCGAACACCATCGGCTGCACGCGCGCCAGCACTGCGGCAAAAGCAACCGCCAGCGCCAGCAGCAGCAGCGGCGCGGCCCAGGGCAGCTGCCGCATGGCCGAGGTCAGTATCAGGAACTCGCTGGCGAAGATACCGAACGGCGGCATGCCCAGGATCGCCAGCGAGCCGAGCATCAGTCCCCAGCCGACGGTCGGACTGATCTGCATCAGGCCGCGGATCTCGTCCATCACCTGGGTGCCGGCCTTCTGGGCGGCGTGGCCGACGGCGAAGAAGATGGCCGACTTGGTCAGCGAGTGCATCGTCATGTGCAGCAGCCCGCCGAAGTTGGCGATCGGGCCGCCCAGGCCGAACGCGAACGTGATCAATCCCATGTGCTCGATCGACGAGTAGGCGAACAGCCGTTTGATATCCCGCTGGCGATGAAGCAAAAACGCGGCCAGCAGGACCGAGACCAGTCCGAAAGCCACCATCGCCCGCCCCGGCAGCCCGTTGCCGAGCGCGCCGTCGGCCAGCACTTTGCAGCGCAGGATCGCGTACAGCGCCACGTTCAGCAGCAGGCCGGACAGCACGGCCGAAATCGGAGTCGGGCCCTCGGCGTGCGCGTCGGGCAGCCAGTGGTGCACCGGCACCAGCCCCGTTTTGGTGCCATAGCCGAGCAGCAGAAAGACGAAGGCCAGCGACAGGATGGTCGGCTCCAGCTGCGTCTTGACCGCATTCAGGTGAGTCCACAACAGCGCGCCTTCGCCGCCGCCGATCAGGCGGTCGGCCGCCAGGTACAGCAGCAGCGTGCCGAACAGCGCCTGCGCGATGCCGACCCCGCACAGGATGAAGTACTTCCAGGCGGCCTCGAGCGCGGCCGGCGTGCGATACACCGAAACCAGCAGCACGGTGCACAAGGTGGCCGCTTCCATCGCGACCCACAGCACGCCCAGATTGTTGGTGGTCAGCGCGCATAGCATCATCGCCAGGAACAGCTGGTACATCGCGTGATACAGGCGCATCCGGGGCGCCGTCATCCGGCCGTGATCGCGCTCGATCCGCATGTAGGGGCGCGAAAAGATCGACGTGGTCATGCCGACGAAGGCGGTCAGCGTGACCAGGAACACGTTGAGCGAATCGATGAAGAACAGCTCGTCGTACACCAGGATCGTGGCCCCGCGCGCGACCTCGGCGGTGAGCCAGAGCGCGCACCCGGTGGTGGCCGCGGACACCAGCACGTTGATCTCGGCGCCGATCCGGGTGTGGCCGAGCAGGGCCAGGAGCGCGGCGCCGGCGACCGGGCAGGCCAGCAGCAGCGTCAGCGGCAGCTCGTTCGGTCCCACGGTGAACGGCAGCACCATCATTCCTCGCGCAGGCGCTCCAGGTGACGGATGTCCAGGCTGTCGAACTGCTCGCGGATCTGGAACATGAATACGCCCAGGATCAAAAAGCCCATCAGGACGTCCAGCGCGATGCCCAGCTCGACCAGCATCGGCATGCCGTTGGTGGCGGCGGTGGCGGCGAAGAACAGCGAGTTTTCCATCGAGAGGAAGCCGATCACCTGGGGCAGTGCCTTGGCGCGCGTGATCATCATCAGGAAGGACAGCAGCACGCTGGCCAGCGCGATGCCGAGCGTGGAGCGCGCGATCGACGCGGACAACGCGGCGATCGGAGTGGCCAGGTTGAACGCGAACACCACCAGCAGGATGCCGACCAGCATCGTCAGCGGCGTGTTCAGCAGCGGCTCGACGTCCCAGCGCACCTGCAAGCGGCCGACGAGCCTGTGCAGCAGGATCGGCAGCACTACGACCTTCAGAGCGAACGTGGCGCCGGCCGACACGTACAGGTGGTGCTGGGCAGTCAGATAGCCGACGTCCAGAGTCGCGGCGACCAGCGTCAGGCCCTGCGCGGTGAACAGGTGCACCAGGTTCAGCACGCGACGCTGCGTGATCATGGCGAACGCCACGATCAGCAGGATGGCGGCGAACAGGTTGATGGCTTGCGTCAGCAGCGCGACCACGGTCAGGCCCCCAGCAGCCCGTGCACCAGCAGACCGACCACGGCCAGAAGGAAAGCGGTGGCGAGGAACTCCGGAACCCGGAAGATGCGCATCTTGGCGCTGACTGTCTCGATCAGCGCCAGCAGGAAGCCGCCGACCGCCAGCTTCAGCGCCAGCGCCGGCAGCGAGTACACCATGGCGAGCGGCGCGTCGACCTCGGCCACGCCATACGGGAAGAACAGTGCCAGACCGATGCACGAATAGGCGAACAGCTTCAGCGAGGCGGCCCACTCCAGCAGCGCCAGATGGCGTGCCGAGTACTCCAGGATCAGCGCCTCGTGCACCATGGTCAGCTCCAGGTGCGTGGCCGGGTTGTCGACCGGAACACGCGCATTCTCGGCCAGCGACACGATCGTGAACGCGATGCCCGCGAATGCCATGCTCGGATAGATCTCGAACTGGCTGTGGGCCATCTTCTGGACGATGCTGGCCAGCGAGGTCGAATGCGTGATCAGCGAAGCCGAAAACAGGGTCATCAGCAGCGCCGGCTCCGCCAGAAAGCCGATCAGCATCTCGCGCCGCGCCCCCAGCGTTCCGAACGCGGTTCCGATGTCCATGGCCGCCAGCGAGATGAACACCCTGGCGAGCGCGAACAGGCCGACCAGCGCGATCGCGTCGGCCGCCGGTGCCAGCGGCAGATCGGTCGACAGCGCCGGCACGATCCCGCATGCCAGCGCCATGCAGCCGAACACGATGTAGGGGGCGGTCTGGAACAGCGGCGAGGCGTTGTCGGCTGCGACCGGCTCCTTCAGGAACAGTTTGTGCAGCAGGCGGTACGGCTGCAGCAAACTGGGCGCGGATTTGTTCTGCAGCCAGGCCCGCCACTGGTTGACCCATCCGGTGAGCAGGGGCGCGGCTGCCAGTGCCACCGCGAACTGCAGCAGCTGGGCGATGAATGCGTACGCACTGATGGGCATGGTCAGCGGCCCACCAGCCACAGCATCACGACCAGCGTCACGAAGCTGTACAACAGATAGATCGAGATGCGTCCCTGCTGCACCTTGCCTGCCAGCCGCGCGGCGCGCTCGACCAGAGCCTCGACCGGCTGGTAGATCCAATGCCAGAAGCGATCCTCGATGACGACCCGGTAGCGTGGCCGCGCGTCGAACGGCGAGGGCAGATCGCGGCGCATCCAGAAAAACGGCTCGAAGATCTGCCGGATCGGCTGCCCGAAGCCCTCGGACGTGTCCTGCATTCTCGGGGTCTGGTGCGGAAATCCGCAGTCCCAGGCCGGCGCACGCCGCAGGCGCCCGTGGTAAAGGATGCGAACCGTGATCGCGGCGCACGCGATGCTGACGGCTACGACCAGCAGAAAGATGATCGGGCTGTAGCTGGCGCGCTGAATCGAGGTCGGAGCCAGCAACAGCCAGCCGTTGGCGTGCACGGTCGGGGCCAGCCCGAATCCCACCAGCAGACGGGTCACGCGGTCGACGGCATCGATCGCCGGGATCGGGGCCAGACCCAGGCCGATCGAGCCGGCCGCCAGCCAGCCCAGCCCGATCCGCTCGAACCGGGAGGCGTCGTGCGCGCGCTGCAGCTTTTCCTCGCGCGGTCGCCCGAGGAAAATGACGCCGAAGAATTTGACCATCGCGTAGCCGCTGAGCGCGGCCACCAGCGCGACGGCGGCCGCGACCAGTGGCACCAGCATGTTCAGAAACGACGTGGGCAGGTTGGTGGTGAACAGGAACGTCTGCAGCAGCAGCCACTCCGACACGAATCCGGCCAGCGGCGGAAGGCCCGATGCGGCCAGCGCGCCGACCAGGGTGAGCCACGCGACCCATGGCATATAACGGATCAGGCCTCCGAGCTTGCCCAGGTTGCGCTCGCCGGTCGCGTGCAGCACGGTGCCGGTCGCCAGGAACAGCAGGCTCTTGAACAGCGCATGAGCCGCCACGTGAATCAGCGTCGCGGTCAATGCGAGCGCCGCCAGGGCCTGCATTCCATAAGTGCGGAACATCAACGCCAGGCCGGTGCTGACGAATATCAGCCCCACATTCTCGATCGACGAAAAAGCGAGCAGTCGCTTCATGTCGGTTTGAACCGTCGTGAAGACGACTCCGAACAGGGCGGTCACCAGGCCCACCGCGAGCAATAGTGCGCCCCACCACCAGATCTGAGTGTGCAGCAGGTCGAATGCGACTCGCAGCAGCGCGTATACGGCCGTCTTCAGCATCACGCCGCTCATCAAAGCGGACACTGGCGAAGGCGCCGCCGGATGCGCTTCCGGCAGCCAGACATGCAGCGGAACGACGCCCGCTTTGGCGCCGAAGCCGATCACCGCCAGCAGGAAAGCCACCGACGCCCAGAAGGGCGACAGGGACTGAGCGCGCAGATTGGCGAACGTGAAATCGCCCGTACTGGCTTGCAGTACGCCGAAGCAAAGCAGAATCGCGATCGCGCCGATGTGGGCCAGCAGCAGGTACAGGTATCCGGCGCGGCGGATGGCGGCGACCCGGTGGTTGGCCATCACCAGAAAGTACGATGACAGGGCCATGACCTCCCACGCGACCATGAACGCGTACGCATCGTCGGCCAGGACCACCATCGCCATGCTGGCCAGAAACAGGTGGTATTGAAGGCACTGCAGACCGGGAGGCGTGCCTTCGCCCTTGCGCACGTACCCCGCCGAAAAGATCGAGGTGCCGGCCGAGATGACGCCGATCACGGTCAGGAAAAAGGCCGACAGGCTGTCCAGTCTCACGTGAAACGGCAGGTCGGGCAGTCCCAGGCGCAGCACGGTGGACTGCGGCGGCACGAACAGCCCATGCAGAGCCACGCCCGCCAACGCGAGCGACATCAAGGCGCTGATGGGGAACAGGCCGCGTGCGACCACGCGCGTACGCCGCAGCGCCGCAAGCGCCACGAAGCCGATGCCGACCCAGATCGCGATGACTGTCAGTGCTATATCGAGGTCGAGCATCCGGTCCATTCAGAGCCGGCCCCGCGCGCGGCCGCGGTTCGCCGGGCGCAAGGTTAGCGCAATCGGCAGTGTGGCCCGCGCGACATCGCGTGATGACGCGGGGAAAAGTTTAGCGGGGCCGGACATAATGCGGGACTTGGCGCCGCGGCGCCATGCATTCTGGTCATGACGGAGGTCCTATGGGTCGAGTGATTGGGTGGGCGTTGTTCGCAGTCGGATGCGTGGCGTTGAGCGGGTGCCAGACGGTGAGCGACTCGTTCGATTCGGTCGGGTCGGCCGCTTCATCGGGCTGGGACTGGATGTGGGGCTCCGGCGGCTCGGAGGCTGTCGCGCAGGTCAAGCCGACGCAGGGCAACAACGTGTCGGGCAAAGTGGTGTTCAAGCAGTCCGGCAGTGTGGTGCGCGTGAAGGTCGACCTGGTCGGGTTCGCGCCGAATTCGGAGCACGGCTTTCACGTGCACGAGCGCGGCGACTGTTCTGCGCCCGATGCGATGAGCGCCGGCGGCCATTTCAATCCCGAGGGGGTCGCCCATGGCATGTATACGCATCCGCCGCACCATGCGGGAGATCTGCCGAACCTGAAAGCCGACGACAAGGGCGAGGTGCACACCTCGTTCGAGGTCGCTTACCTGTCGGTTGGCAGCGGTGGCAGCGACGTGGCCGGCCGCAGCGTGATCGTGCATCGCGATCCGGACGACTACAAGTCTCAGCCGGCAGGCAATTCCGGCCCGCGCCTGGCTTGCGGCGTGATCGTCGAGCAGTGAAGTCAGGTCGAAGGGACCCGAACGGCCCCTCTCCCCCGGCCCCTCTCCCCACGGGGAGAGGGGTGGCCGCGACCCTCTCCCCCTGCCCCTCTCCCACTGGCGTGGGAGAGGGGAGTTTAAGTTTGCTTTCTCCCGCTTCGCGGGAGAAAGACAAGGAGAAGGTGCCAAAGTAGTTCCCCCGGCCAATGTGAATGATCAACGGCTGATCGGGACCGCAGGGCGCGGGGTGCAGTTCCCCCTCTCCCGCTTGCGGGAGAGGGTCGGGGAGAGGGTGCCGAGCTAGGCGATCCGCTCGAACACCAGGTCCCAGACTTGATGCCCGAGGCGCTCCCCGCGCGCATGGAACTTGGTGGCTGGCCTTTCGCACAGCGGATTGGCCGGCGCCGGGGCAAAGTCCGGATGAAGGTTGCGAAGCGCGGGCTCCTGCCCGAGCACCTGCATCATCTGCTCGGCATAGTGCTGCCAGTCGGTGGCGCAATGGATATAGCCGCCGCGCCGCAGTCGGCTGGACAGGCTTTCGACGAAGGCCGGCGCGATCAGGCGCCGCTTGTGATGACGCGACTTGGGCCATGGATCCGGAAAGAAGATGTGAACCCCCGCCAGCGACGCCGGGCGCAGCATGTCGCGCACGACCTCGACCGCATCGTGCTCGGTGATCCGCACATTGCCGAGGTTCAGCCGGGCCAGGCGCATTGCAAGCGACCCGATGCCGGCCTCGAACACCTCGACCGCGAGGAAATTCAGCTCGGGGTGCGCGGCCGCGATCAACGCAGTTGTCTCGCCCATTCCAAACCCGATTTCCAGCACCGTCGGCGCGTCACGCCCGAACCAGGCTGCCGGCTCGATCGGATCGGGGCGAAACGGCACCTGATAGCGCGGAAAGGCGACCTCGTAGGCGCGCTGCTGGGCGCGGGTGATCCGACCGCGCCCCGGGCCGAACGAGCGGACCGTGCGAAGCCTGCGGGGCTCGGGTGTCTCGAGGCTTGGTTTCGGTTCCAAGGCTGCCAATCGGGCCAAGAAGCGGAGCAAAAAAACAATGCCTGTCGAAGTTGCGCTTTACGCATGATCGCGACCCGGCCTGACCGGCGTCAAGCCGGGGTTACGATTCGGTTTTAGCGTTTGTTTTGTTCAACGTGCGGAGGGGCGCTATGGAAACGGTCACCCGGGACAAGCTGGTGTCGGACCTGAAAGATGTGTTGAATGACGTGGAGCAACTGATGCGGCAGGCCGCGTCGGCCGGCGAGCAGCAGGCGGTCGAGTTGCGTGATCGCGCCGCCGAGGCGCTCGAAAAGGCGCAGGACAAGCTGGACAGGCTGCAGCGCAAGGTGGCTCGCGCCACGGGCGAAGCGGCCGAATATGCCGACCATTGGGTGCACGAGAATCCGTGGAGCTCGATCGGCGTCGCAGCGGCCATCGGCCTGCTGATCGGCGTGCTGGTGGCCCGCCGCTGAAGGCGCGGGGCCGAAGGCGGCGGTCGTGGGGGCCATGGTCAGGGTAGCGAAGGCGGCCTCGGCGCTGCTGCTGGCGCGGGCGCAATTCGCCGCCGTCGAGCTGACGCAGACTGGCGCTGATGCCCTGCACTGGCTGCTGTGGGCCCTGGGTGCCACCGCGCTGTTGGCGCTGACCCTGATCGCACTGACCGCGACGCTCGTGCTCGCTCTCTGGGACTGGCTTGGGTGGGTCTCGCTGGGCCTTCTGACGCTCGTCTATGCGATCGCGACCGGCTACCTTGTATTGCGCCTGCGCCGGGAGCTTCGCGCCCGGGCGCCGCTGCTCGCGCAGACGCTGGCCGAGCTCGCCAAGGACCGCGAGGCCGTGTTCGGTCCTGGCACCGGGCCGGAGCAGAAGTCGTGAAACGGCGCCGGGCTGACCGCAAGCTGCATCTGGAGCTTTTGCGCGCGCGTGCGGCGGCCGACCGCCTGGAGCTGTCGCTGGCGGTGCACGACATCTCGGCCCGGCTGCACCCGCTCAGGAGTGCAGCCGAGACGATCGGATCGATTGCCGCTGCGTTGAGCGCCCGCAGCCGAGCGCTCAGGTGGCTCACGGCGGCCGGCGCCACGGTTGCGCGCTCACGCTGGGCCCGGCGAGCCGTCGCCGGCGTGGCCTCCCGGCTGCATCCGGGCGCCGTGCCGTCGGCGCGCGTGCTTGCATGGGGTGCGCTGGCAGCGGGCGCGGTCGCGTTGCTGGTCCGCCGCGCGCGCCGCCGCCGGGGGGCGGATTCGCAAGCCAATGGGGGCGAGGAAACCGGCTAACATCGGATCGATGGCGCTCTGGACTCCAGCCCCCCGGCACGCCGTATTGGCGGTCTTCCTGCTGTCTGCGCTTTACGTGCACCTGCGCGGTCGCGTGCGCTTTGGCCTGGTTCGTGCACTGACCGACTTTACCGTGGTGCTGGCGCCCTACAACGCGCTGATGTACGCGTTTTCCAAAGTCAGGCCGTCGGCCTTCGTCGATCCGGCGCAGTTTCCCCAGTTGTCGCCGCTGATGGCCCACTGGCGCGAAATCCGCGACGAGGCCGCTCGCCTGAACGACGAGGGGTTCATCCGCGCCGCGGCCGGCTACACGGACGTGGGGTTCAACTCGTTCTTTCGCACCGGCTGGAAGCGCTTTTACCTGAAGTGGTACGGAGTCGATCTGCCGTCGGCTCAGACAATGTGCCCGCGCACAGCCGAGTTGCTCAACGCGATTCCGGACGTGAAGGCCGCGATGTTCGCCTCGTTGCCGCCCGGGGCGCGCCTGGTCCGTCATCGCGATCCGTATGCCGGCTCGCTGCGGTACCACCTCGGCCTGATTACGCCCAACAGCGACCAGTGCTACATCGTGGTGGACGGACAGCGTTATTTCTGGCGTGACGGCGAGGCCGTGATGTTCGACGAGACGTATATCCATTACGCCGAGAACACGACCCAGATGCCGCGCGTGATCCTGTTCTGCGATGTCGAGCGGCCGCTCAAGAGCCGCCTGATGACCGGCATCAACCGCTGGTTTGCGCGCAATGTGATGAAGGCGTCGGCCACTCAGAACGTGGAGGGCGAACCGATCGGCGCGCTGAACCGGATGTTCGGCGGCTTCTACGCGCTGCGGCTGCGTGCCAAGCAGCTCAAGGCTCGCAGCCGTCCCACCTACTACGTGTTCAAGTGGCTGCTGCTGGGAGGGTTGTTTTACCTGCTGTTCGTATAGGGCCGGTCCGGCCCGCCTCGTCGCCGGCTTGCGGCGTCGCCCTTCGGTCATCCGGCCGAAGCGTGTGACGCGATCCCCCTGTCACTACCGGCGGTTCTATTGACACTGTGGGATACGGCTGGGTACGGTGGCCGCGCGCCGCTGCGACCAGCGCGGCGCTCAATGAGGCGATTCAAGGATGTAAATCATCGCCCGTGCATGCCATCGTTGAGAGGAGCAGACGTATGAAGCGAACAGGCACCGCATTGCAGGTGATTGCCGCCGCTGCGTTTCTGTCGGCGGCAATGTGTGGCGAGGCTCTGGCTCAGAGCGCCACCGGCCAGGCGAGCTCGACGGCCTACGCAAAAGGTCTGTCGAGCACGTTCGTCAGTTTGCTGGAGGCGCACAAGGCGCTCGCCGGCGGCGGCAGCATCTCGATCAAGCGCTCAACGATCCGCGGCTCGCCGGATGCCGCGGCGGCGGAGGTGATCTCGGCGGCCGAGCTGGCCGCGGCGGCGGGAAGCACGCTGCCGCTTTGGACTTTCAGTGTCCGCTCGCCCCGGGATGGCCACCATCACGAAGGGGTCATGGTCGGAACAAATCCATTCAGCAGCCCGGGCACCAGCACGATCCCGACGCAGATCATTCCGCTCATCTTCCGGGTCCACAGTGTTGCGGTCAGCTTCGATCCGACCACGGGCATTATTACGACCAGGCCTGGCCACGCGACGTTCGATCCGACGGTCGCCGACGACAATTGCCTGAGCGAGCCGAACAATGTTCCGGTCACCTTGATGAATCAATCGCCGATCTTCCAACCGGCCAGCTTCACCTTCGGATCGACCAGCGTCGGGACCACGCAGTACATCGATGCGTTCCAGCGCGCGAATTTCTATTCGGCTCTGGGCAGCGCGATCGACAGCTACCACGTGCTGCTCGGCCCGGTCCAGACGCTGGAGCCGGTGGAAATCGATGTGCCGGCCAACGAGGCACTGGCGATCACGGATCCGAATTTTTTCGGTCCGCCGGCATTTTGTCCCGCGTTCGGGATCGTCGACATCAACTGGCTTGACTATTACCTGAACGACCGGCTGCTGCCCCAGCTGGCGGGGCAGGGAGTCGGTCCGACCACGCTGCCGGTCTTCCTGATGTACAACATGGTCGGAGCTGCGCCCGCCAACAATCTGGCGAACTGCTGTGCCCTCGGCTACCACAGCTTTGGCGGATTTCCGACGCCGACGCAGACCTATGCGGTGGCCGATTTCGACTCCACGCAGGCGTTCGGACCCACGGTGACGAACACCGACGTGATCTCGCACGAGGTCGGAGAGTGGGTCAACGACCCGTTCGGCAACAACCTGCTACCGCCTTGGGGTGGCACGGGTCAGGTGCCCGGCTGCCAGGCCAACCTGGAGGTCGGCGATCCCTTGACCGGAACCAATGTGCCGTCGGTGACGATGCCCAACGGCTTCGCTTACAACCTGCAGGAACTCGCCTTCTTTTCCTGGTTCTTTGGTGGCACGTCGATCGGCGTCAACGGCTGGTACTCGAACAACGGCACCTTCATGACGGACGCCGGTCGCCCGTGTTCGTATCAATGACTTGAGTCAGGCCCCTGACCGCTGGGGGCCTGCGCTCCACCGGGTCGTCCTGTCAACGGCGCGATCGGCACCCGGCCCCCGCACGCGGGGCCGGGTTGCCCATCCCCGCTTCGCGCTACCGGCCCGCTGAAACGGGGCTCATCCCGCTCGCGCTCCGCGATCGACCCTCGCGCGGCCATGGCGGGGCACGCCCCATCGCCGTGATCGCGGAAAGCTCCTATAAAGGCGCCGCTACGGATCAAGAAGCATTCCTCAAATGCCGCACGCAACGCGCGTGCCCACCGCCATCAAGGAGGAGCCTCTCGTGAATGTGCCGACCGACCGATCGATCACCGCCGTCTTCGCGGGTTGTCTGCTGCCGGCGTTCGCCATGGGCCAGACGACGTTTCAACAATCTCACTACAGCCTGATCAATCCAGCAGGCGACACTGCCGTCGAGCGCGCGGGCTATGCGTACGAAAATCGGGCGTACCCGGCAGCCCACGTCGACTATTCCCGGCACCGTGGAGCGGCCGCCGCCTTCGACGCCCTGTCGAGCGACGCGCCGGCGATATCGGCGACCTGGAAGGAGCTGGGTCCGTTCGATCCAGTCGTTGCCGCCCCGGCCACCTATACCGGGCGCCCCGCGAAGGATTCGGGCCGCATCACGGCGCTGGCGATCTCCCATCGATGCGTGGCGGGCGATTGCCGTCTCTATGTCGGCGCCGCCGGCGGCGGCATCTGGTTGACGGCCGATGCGCTGGCGGCCACGCCGGCCTGGGTCTCGTCCAACCAGGGTATTGCGACCACGGCGATCGGCTCGCTGGTCGTGGATCCGACCGACGCTTCGGGTCAGACGCTGTATGCGGGGACCGGGGAGGGCAACGGCGCCAGCGATGCCGAAGCAGGGCTCGGGCTGTACAAATCGACCGATGGTGGCAGTACCTGGTCCCTGGTATCTGGCAGTCTGGCCGTCGCGCATGATCGCTCGGTCGCGGCAGTGGCCGTCGACCCCCGCGACGGCCAGCACATTTTCATCGGAACGGCCGTGGCCCGGCACGGCTCCTCCGCAGTCAACGGCGGCCGTTTCACGCCACCGAATGCTCCGACCATCGGACTGTACGAGTCGCAAGATGGCGGGCAGACGTTCGCACTCGCGTTCAGCCTGCCGAGCGACCCGGTCGTTCCGACCACGGCCAACGGCAACGATTTTTTCCGCGGCGGTGTCAGCCAGATCCAGGTGGATCCCACCTCACTGGGCGAGGAAGGTCGTACGCGGATCTATCTGTCGGTGTTCGACTATGGCCTGTACCGGTCCGCCGGCGCAGGCGGCTACGAGCAGGTCTTCGCGTCCGCCGGGGGCGGCGCCGCGGGACTCGCGTCGTCGACTTCGCGCACTGCGTTCGCGCTGGCCGCGCTGGAAGAGGGGCTGCGGATTTATCTGGCTGACTCCGGGACCGGGGCCGCCGACTTCTATCGCGTCGACCACGCCAACGGTCCGGCGAGCGAACTGACCAGCGGCGGAATCAACACCGGTTGGATCAAGCTTTCCAGCTCAACCAGGGGGACGCCCGGGTTCGGCTCGTACAGCTTTTGCGGAGGCCAGTGCTGGTACGACATGGTCGTCGCATCGCCGCCCGGCCGGCCGGATATCGTTTATATCGGGGGACAGATGAAGTACGGTGAGCTAGGGGGCCCCTCCAACGGTCGCGCCGTTCAGCGGTCGACCGATGCGGGGGTGAGCTTTACCGACATGACCAACGATACCCAGGTGCCGCCGTACGGCATGCATCCGGACCAGCACGCGGCGGTGTTCGCTCCAGGGCCAGTCGAGATCGGGTTCTTCGGTTCTGACGGCGGACTGGTCCGCACCAGCGGGGCGTTTGCCGATCATTCTTCGGACTGCAGCGCTGCGGCGCGCAAGCTCGGCGGCGCGGATCTGGTTGATTGCCAGGGATGGTTGAAGGCGATTCCGACGCAGGTCGCGACGCTGAACGACGGTCTTCGCACGCTGCAGTTCCAGAGCATGTCCTTCAATCCGAACAATCCGATCGGCGACTTGATCGGTGGAACGCAGGACAACGGCACCTGGGCGTACGACGGCTCGACGGGCAACTGGTTCGAGTCGATCGGCGGCGATGGAGGCAGCTCCGGCATCAGCCTGGGAACGATGGGCAATCGGATGCACACGTACACCTCGGCCCAGGTCGACGTCAATTTCGCCGGCGACGCCCCGCTCGGCTGGGATTGGGTCGCCGATCCCCTGGTGGGTAGCAGGGAAGCTGCGTCTTTTTATGTTCCGCTGATCGCCGACCCGGCTGTAGCCGCTACCTGGTTCGTCGGCGCACAGCATGTCTGGAGGACGCAGGATGACGGTGGCCAGCAGGCCTACCTCGACGTGCACTGCAATGAATACTTCGGAGACTTCACGGTACCTTGTGGTGACTGGGTCGCGCTCGGCGGACCGGGCGGATCGGGCAACGCCGGGGATCTGGTGGGATCCGGCTACGGAACCGACAAGTCCGGCTCTTACGTCGTCTGGATCGCTCGCTCGCAGCGCAACTCGTCGACGATGTGGGTCGCCACCCGGCGCGGCCGCCTGTTCGTGTCGGATAACGCCGACGCGTTCGATCCGACGGCGGTGACGTTCCAACGCATCGACACCGCGGCCCAGCCGACCCGGTTCATCAGCGCAATAGCAGTCGATCCGGCCGACCCGCGCCACGCGTTCGTCTCGTTTTGCGGCTATAGCGCCTACACCCCGACGACGCCGGGTCACATTTTCGACGTTCGGTACCACCCGGGCTCGGGCTCGGCGACGTGGACCGACCTGAGTTTCAATTTCGGCGACCAGCCCGTCACCGGCATTGCCTTCGATGCCCCGACCCGCACCCTGTACGCGGCGACCGACTTCGGTGTCGCATCTTTGCGTTTGGGCAGCCAGCAATGGCACAACGCCGCCCCGGGCTTGCCGCAAGTGGCTGTCTACGCCGTCTCGATCGACAGCGCGGCGCGCGCTCTGTACGTTGCCACGCATGGGCGCGGAATCTGGAGCCTCGTGCTGCCGTCGTCGGAGTGAGACAGGCGCAAACGCCGCAATTGCCGAAGCCTTAGGGCTTTTTTCCCGGCAGCGCCGGGCGGCCGGACGCGCAATGATCGGTGTGCGGCGGCCGATGCCGTCGGCCGGCCCATCGCCGGCGACAACAGGGAGCGTTGAAACGTCTGCCGACACGCAGAGCCGCCAGCGTATCGGCCGGTTCGAAATCCTCTCGACCCTGGGTCAGGGTTCCCAAGGCACCGTCTACCTGGCTGCCGACACCCATCTCGGGCGTCAGGTCGCGTTGAAGACGGTGTTGCCGGCTTTCGAAGCCAGGCTGGGCCGCCAGGGCGTGGCCATGCTGCTGCAGGAAGCGCGGATCGTCAGCGCGCTGTCGCATCCGAATATCGTGCCGCTGTATGACGCCGGCGAGGACGGCGGTGTTTCGTACCTCGTATTCGAATTCGTCGACGGCCAGAGCCTCGCCGACCTGATCCGCGAGCGCGGCAAGCTCGAGGTCGGCCGCGCGGTGCAATTCGCCATCGCGCTCGCGCAGGCTGTGGCTTACGCGCACGAGCGCAACGTGCTGCATCGGGACATCAAGCCGGCCAACGTGATGATCACGAAGGACGGCGTGCCGCGCCTGATGGATTTCGGCATCGCATCCAGCGCGGCGGTCGACGATGCCGGCTCGCGCGTACTGGTCGGTACGCCCTCGTACATGGCCCCGGAGTACATCGCGGACGGCACCTACCTGTCTTCGAGCGACGTGTTCTCGCTGGGCGTGGTGCTGTACGAAATGCTGACCGCGGAGCGCCCTTTTATCGGGAGCGATTCGCGCGAGACGGTCCGGCGCATTGTCGGCGAAGAGCTGGCTCCGCCGTCGCGGCGCAACGACGCGATCGACGAGCATCTCGATGCGCTGCTGAGCAAAGCCCTGGCCAAGAGCCCGGCCGAGCGTTTCGCCGGGGCCGCGGAGATGGCGGCGGCGCTGACCGCGTACCTGAAGCCGGCCGATGCGCCGGAACGAGCCCCTGGCGGGCACGGCACGCTCGAGTACCTGCTGCGGCGGATCCGGCACAAGGGCGATTTTCCAGCGCTGTCAGCGACGATCAGCGCGGTGAACCGCGCGGCCTCGTCCGACCGTGAGCCGGTTGCCGTGTTATGCAACTCGATACTGAAAGATTTCGCGCTGACCAGCCGCCTGCTGAAAATTGTCAACGCCTCGAACCTGAATCAATTCGGCGGTGCCATCGGCACGGTCTCTCGAGCGATCTCGATACTGGGCTACGACACGGTGCGCAACGTCTCGATGTCGCTGCTGCTGTTCGAGCACATGCACGAGCGCTCCAATGCGCTGGCGCTGAAAGACCAGGTGGTCTCGGTCTATTTCAGCGGCCTGCTTGCGCGCGAGATGCACGACCGGGTCGATCTGCGCGATGCCGAGCAGGCGTTCATCTGCGCGATGTTTCACCGCCTCGGCAAGCTGCTGACCACCTTCTATCTGTACGACGAAGCGCAGGTCATCGAGCGCAACGTCCGCACCCGCGGCAGCGACGAGCAGCGGGCCTCGCGCGAGGTGCTGGGCGTCAGCTATGAAGAGCTGGGTGTGGGCGTCGGCAAGGTGTGGAACCTGCCGGAGGACATCGTCGACAGCATGCGCCTGATCACCGGCGCGCCGAAGTCGTGTCCCGGCCAGCACAGCGAGAAGCTGCGAATGATCGCGGGGCTGGCCAACGAGCTGGCCGACGTGATCCAGGAGGGCGACGAGGCGGCGCGCAAGCAGCGGCTCGCAGCGCTGGTCGCCCGCTACGGCCCTGCGACCGGGATCACCGAGCGCACGCTGACCGCCGCGGTCCAGGTTTGCGCCAACGCGCTGGTGCGCGACGCCGACGCCCTCGGGCGCGAGGTGGCCCGCAACGGCTTTCTTCAAAAGGCGCGTGCCTGGCGCGGCGCGTCCGATCGCACGGTGCAGGTGGCGGCGGCGGGCCTGCGCGAAGGCCAGACGGCGGCCGGCGCTTCGAGCGCAACGGCCCCGGGCAGTCGGGCCCATTCGAGCGCCGCACGCGCGGCGCAAGCCATCGCCGAGACCCAGCGGCTGGTGGCCGATTCCGATCTGGCCGCTGGCGAAGACGGCAAGGCGAACGAGACCCTGGGCCCCGCGGAGCCTGGCCGGCGCCAGGCCGCGCTGGCCGCAGGGGTTCAGGACATCACGAACACGCTGGTGGGCGAGCACACGTTCAACGATGTGCTGCGGATCATCCTGGAGACGATGTACCGCGCAATCGGCTTCGACCGCGTGCTGCTGTTCACGCTGGACGCGCGCCAGTCGGGGCTGCGTTGCCGTTTCGGTTTTGGCGCGGACGCGGAGGCGATCGTCCACAAGGGCGTTTCGATCCCGCTCGACGGCGCGCGCGACCTGTTCTATGCAGCGGCCGTGATGGGCGCCGACCTGTGCATCCAGGATGTCGAATCGGACAAGGTCCGCCCGCACGTTCCGGCCTGGTACCGCACCGGCATCGGCGCGCGAGGCATGGTGCTGCTGCCGATCGTCGATCGCAAGCGCACGGTGGGCCTGATTTACGCCGACAGCAATTCGCCCGCCACGCTGCACTTCAGCGGCGAAGAGCTGGGCCTGCTCAAGACGTTGCGCAACCAGGCCGTGCTGGCGCTGCGACAGTATTCGTAACGCCCGTCAGAATCGCCAGGCAATCAAGCGACTACCTTCGGTAGAATCCTCTTCCGACCCGCGGGCGTCGTATAACGGCATTACCCCAGCTTCCCAAGCTGGAGACGAGGGTTCGACTCCCTTCGCCCGCTCCAGGACACAGTTCTTACATTCCGCCCAGGCAGACGTACTTGACGACCAGGTACTCGTCGATGCCGTAGTGGGATCCTTCGCGCCCGAAGCCGGACTGCTTAACACCCCCGAACGGCGCAACCTCGGTCGAGATGATCCCGGTGTTGACGCCGACGATGCCGCACTCGAGCCGCTCGGCCACCCGCAGCGCGCGACCGACATCGCGCGCATAGAAGTAGGCCGCCAGCCCGTATTCGACCCGATTGGCCGCCTCGATCACTTCGGCTTCGTCTCGGAACCGGAACACCGGCGCCACCGGACCGAAGGTTTCCTCGCGCGCGAGCAGCATCTGTTCGGACACGTCCGCCAGCACCGTCGGCTCGAAGTAGGTTCCGCCCAGCGCATGCCTGCGGCCGCCCGTGACCGCGCGCGCGCCCTTGCTGACCGCGTCGGCCACATGGGCCTGCACCTTGGCGAGCGCCGCTTCGTCGATCAGGGGACCCTGCTGCACCCCGGGTTCGAACCCCGGTCCGACCTTCAACTGTGCTGCGCTGCTGGCCAGCCGGCGCACGAATTCATCGTAAATCTTTTCCTGGGCGTAAAAGCGGTTGGTGCAAACGCAGGTCTGCCCGGTGTTGCGGTATTTCGAAGCGACCGCGCCTTCGACCGCCGCATCCAGGTCGGCGTCGTCGAACACGATGAACGGGGCATTGCCACCCAGCTCGAGCGACAGTTTCTTCAACGTCGGCGCGCTCTGCTGCATCAGGATCCGGCCCACCGCGGTCGAACCGGTGAACGACAGCTTGCGTACGACCGGAGAGTCGCACAGGACCCGACCCACTTCGACGCTTTGAATCGAATCGGAGGGAAGCACGTTGAACACCCCGGGGGGTATCCCGGCGCGCTGCGCCAGCTCGGCCAGCGCCAGCGCCGACAGCGGCGTCTGTTCGGCCGGCTTGACCACCACGGTGCAGCCGGCCGCCAGCGCGGGCGCGACCTTGCGGGTGATCATCGCGTTCGGGAAATTCCACGGCGTGATGGCAGCGCACACGCCGATCGGTTCTTTCAGCACCAGCAGCCGCTTGTCCGTGGCATGGGACGGGATCGTTTCGCCGTACACGCGCTTGCCTTCCTCGGCGAACCATTCGACGAAGCTGGCGCCATAGGCGATCTCGCCCCTGGATTCGGCCAGCGGCTTGCCCTGCTCGGCCGTCATCAGCCTGGCCAGATCATCGGCGTTGGCCGTGATCAGGTCGTACCAGCGCTTAAGGATCGCAGCGCGGTCCTTTGCGGTGCGCGACCGCCAGGCCGGCCAGGCCCGTGCCGCCGCGACGATCGCGCGTTCGGCCTCGGGCGGTCCGCAATTGGCCACTTCGGCCAGCTTGCCGCCGTCAGCGGGGTTCCGGACGTCGAAGCGCCCGGCGGACCCGTCTACCCAGGCTCCGTCGATGGTGGCCTGCGTCCTGACCAGCGACGGATCGGTCAAAGAGGGGAGCGGGGATACGCGTTGCAACATGGGTGCTCTCCGGAATATTGTCAGGATAGCTCAGGCGGTGCACCGGGACTTCCGAAATGCGATTTTCCTCATTGGCTTCCGAACTTCAGACCTGGCTGAAGCAATCGATCGAGCAGGGATGCTCGCCCGACGCGATCGAGCAGTCGATGCGCACGAGCGGCTACCAGGCCGAGTTTGCCCACCGTGCGATGGCCGCTGCCTTCAAGGAGCTCGGCCCGCGGCAAACTGCCTCTGCGCCCGCCGCAAGCGGCGCGGGCGGCAACGAGCCAGCGCCCGCGGCGGGCGAAGACCAAAACAGCAGCCGGATACTGGCCAGCGGCCCGAACGAGATCGATTCGGGCGATCGCGTCGTGCATATCCTGATGGCGCTGAACGCGCCGCGCGTCGTTCTGTTCGGGAATCTGCTCTCGCCTGAGGAATGCGGGGCCCTGATCGAAATGTCGCGCGGCAAGCTGGAACGATCCAACGTGGTCGACCGCCAGACCGGCCGCTACGAGCGGCATCCGGATCGCACCAGTGAAGGCACGTACTTCCGCCGCGCGGAAAACCAGCTGATCGCGCGGATCGAAACGCGGATTGCGGAGCTGACCGGCTGCCCGGTCGAGCGCGGCGAGCCGATCCAGGTGCTGCATTACAACCCCGGGACCGAGTACAAGCCCCATTTCGACTATTTCGACCCGGCCGATTCCGGCAACCGGCAGGTGCTGTCGATGGGCGGGCAACGAGTGGCCACTCTGATCATGTACCTGAACGACGTCCAGGGTGGCGGCTCGACCGTGTTCCCGGACATCGGCCTCGACGTGCTGCCGAGGCAGGGCAACGCGGTGTTTTTCGCGTATTCCGACGAGGAGGGTCGTCTCGATGCGCGAACGTTGCACGGGGGCAGCCCGGTCGGGGCGGGCGAAAAGTGGATCGCGACCAAGTGGCTGCGACAGCGCGAGTACGTGGCGGCGTCGTAGATATTGGACTGAACCGCTACCCATGGGCGCGCGATGGGATTCGTCCCCATGGGGTGCGCCTTGGGGAAAAGTCGACCACCCGTTCAGGGTGCGCTCGGACGTCGGGACGACCCGCCTGCGCTTGACCGCTGAGTGCGGCTAAACTCGCGGCTTTTACGGCCCCGATTCGCTTCGTTCCCTGAGGGTGGAGCGAGCGCGGGCAGTTTCGGCAGCGCCTGGGGACAAGGGCGTGCAAGGAGTTCACTCAGGATGGATTACGCCCAGCAACAGCGGGATCCGACCAAGCATCTGGTCGGACTGACGGTGGTTTTTCTGTTGCATGTATTGCTCATCTACGCGCTGGTCACCGGACTGGCCCGTAAGGTTGTCGAGGTTCTCAAGAAGCCGATCGAGACCAAGATCGTCGAGGAGGCCAAGCCGCCCCCGCCCCCCGAGACGCCTCCGCCGCCTCCTCCGAAGCTGACGACCCCGCCGCCGCCGTTCATTCCGCCGCCGGAAGTACAGATCGCGGTGCCGCCGCCGCCGGCCGCGACCATTACCGCGGTGACGTCGACCCCGCCGCCGCCGGTCGCGACCATCGCGCCGGCGCCTCCGCCGGTTGCCAAGGCGCCGGCGCGGACGGCGCCGGTGATCCGCAAGGAGGGCTGCCAGGAGCCGGAATACCCGACCGCATCAAGGCGCGCAGAGGAGACCGGAACGGTGACCCTGAGGTTTTACGTCGACGAGGAGGGCCGCGCGGTCAAGTCGGAGGTCATCCGCTCCAGCGGCCACAAGCGCCTGGACGAGGCGGCCCGCGCAGCGCTGAGCCTTTGCAAGTTCAAGCCCGGAACGGTGGACGGCAAGCCCGTTCCGATGACAGGCGAGCTCCAGTACGTCTGGCGGCTCGAGTGATATTCCGCGACGACCGGCGCGGATGCGCCGCAAACAAACGAATTTTTTTGATCGGACGGGGAGGAAAAGGCATGTCCATTCGAAATCGATGCATGGCCGCGCTGGCGGCGGTGCTGATTGCCGCGGCGTCGGCGGTGCTGCTGGGGGCTTCGCCTCAACCGGCGAGCGCACAAGCGCAGGAGCCGGCGGCCGCGCCGGCGGTGCCAGCCGAGCCGGGCGCGACCAAGGAGGTCGTCGAGAATCCGTACGGGCCCGAGGCGATGTGGAAGAGTGGGGACTTCGTCACCCATGGCGTGCTGATCATCCTGGGGATCATGTCGTTCGGCAGCTGGTACATCATGGTGACCAAGCTGTTCGAGCAGTTCCGCCTGATGGCGCAGGCGCGTGACGCGAGGAAGACGTTCTGGTCGGCCAAATCGTTGAAGGAGGGCCTTGCGGCGCTGAAGGAAAACAGCGCGTTCCGCTATATCGCCGAAAGCGGAATCAACGCGAGCGAACACCACGAAGGCGCGCTGCTCGAACAGATCGATCTGAACACCTGGGTGACGATGTCGGTGCAGCGCGCGATGGAGAACATCCAGAACCGCCTCCAGGATGGTCTGGCGTTCCTGGCGACCGTCGGCTCGACCGCGCCGTTCGTTGGCCTGTTCGGAACGGTGTGGGGCATCTACCACGCGCTGACCGCGATCGGCATCGCCGGCCAGGCCTCGATCGACAAGGTGGCCGGCCCCGTGGGCGAGGCCTTGATCATGACGGCCGTGGGTCTGGCCGTGGCGGTGCCGGCGGTGCTCGGGTACAACTGGCTGGTGCGCCGCAACAAGGTCGCGATGGAAGGGGTGCGCACGTTCGGAGCCGACCTGCACATGGTTCTGATGGGCGCCTCCAGCAAGACGATGACCGAAACGGGCAAGCGGTAGGGGGTGCGCCGTGGCGATGACGGTAGGCCCCGCGGAAGGCGGGGGCGAGGACGAACTGGTCGCAGCGATCAACACCACGCCGCTGGTGGACGTGATGCTGGTGCTGCTGATCATCTTCCTGATCACGATTCCGGTGGTGATCCACACCGTGCCGGTGGAATTGCCCAAGGAACGCAACCAGCCGCGCCAGACCAAGCCCGAGAACATCACGATCTCGGTGAACCGCGAAGGTGACGTCTTCTGGGATTCGACGCGCATCACCGACAACGAGCAGCTGGTGAAGCGCCTGAAGGAGAAGTCGGTTCTGAATCCGCAGCCGGAGGTCCACATCCGCGGCGACCTGAACGCGCGTTATGAGTCGATCGGCCGCGTCGTCTTCGACTGCCAGCGTGCGGGAATCGTCAAGGTCAATTTCATCCTCGAGCCGCCGGTCGCCGGGGCTTAGTCGGGAGAGCGTGCGATGGCGATGAGCGTAGGACCGGGATCCGGCTCCGACCCGGACGTGATGGTCGATATCAACACCACGCCGCTGATCGACGTGATGCTGGTGCTGCTGATCATGCTGATCATCACGATCCCGATCCAGCTGCACTCGGTGAATCTGAACATGCCGGTCGGCACTCCTCCGCCTCCTCCGCATCCGCCGGTTGTGGTTCAGGTTGATGTGGATTTTGACGGAACGGTGTACTGGGACGGGCAGCCGCTGCCGGATCGCGCCACCCTGGAGGCCAAGCTCAGGGGGGTGGCGAGCCAGCCCGACCAGCCGGAGCTGCACCTGCGACCGAACAAGCTGGTCACTTACAAGCACGTGGCCGAGGTGCTGGCGTCGGCCCAGCGCCTGGGTGTGACCAAGATAGGGCTGGTCGGCAATGAGCAGTTCGTCCAGTAGGCGCGCGCAGATGCGGGTGATCGGGTCGACAACGAGGACAGCGCGGTGGATCCAGGCCGTCACGGCCGTGTCGCTCATCGCGGGCTGGAGCGCGGTGGCGGTTGCGCAGGAAGCGGCCAAGCCGGCGGAAGCGGCCAAGCCGCCCGAAAATACCGTTCGCGCCGAGGTCGGCAAAGCGATCCAGGCCGCCCGCGAACTGATCCAGGCTAAGAAGTACAAGGACGCGCTCGCCAAAGTGCACGAAGCCGAGATCGTGCCGAATCTGACGCCCTACGAGAAGTTCGCGATCGACCTGACGCGCGGGTCGGCAGCGCAGGGCGCCGGGGACAACGATGTGGCGCTGAGCTCGTTCGAATCGGTGGTGGCGTCGGGCCGCCTGCCGCCTGCCGACCAGGCGAAGGTGATCGCGGCGACCGCCGAGCTGTATTACCAGGTCAAGAACTACGCGAAGGCGATCCAGTGGGCGCAGCGCTACGAAAAGGAGGGCGGCAACGATCCAGCCATCCATCAGGTGCTGATCCAGGCCTATTACCTGGCGGGTGAGAACGCCAACGCGGCCCGATTGCTGAAGGAAGAGATCGAAGCCGAGGAGAAGGCCGACCGCGTCCCGACCGAGGACAAGCTGCTGCTTCTGGCCAGCTGTTACCTGAAGATGAACGACAACGCGGGCTACAGCCTGGCGCTGGAAAAGCTGGTGGCGCACTATCCGAAGAAGAGCTATTGGGCGGACCTGATATCGCGGGTCAGGCGCAAGCCGGGATATTCGGAGCGGCTGGACCTGGACGTGCTGCGGCTGCAACTGGCCACGGGAAACCTCACCAAGCCTGCCGAATACATGGAGGCGGCGCAGCTTGCGCTGCAGGCCGGATTTCCGTCCGAAGCCAAGAAGATCATGGAACAGGGATACGCGGCCGGCTTGCTGGGCAAAGGCGCCGAAGCCGAGCGTGAGAACCGGCTGCGCGACCTGGCCAGCAAGCAGGCCGCGCAGGACGCAGCCGCGATCGCGAAGGGCGAATCGGAGGCGGACAGTGCGAAGGACGGCGATACGCTGATCGCGATCGGATACAACTACGTGCTGAACGGAAAGGCCGAACGCGGCCTGGCGCTGCTGGAGCAGGGGCTTAAGCATGGGCCGCTGAGGCATCCTGAAGAAGCCAAGCTGCATGTGGCGCTCGCCTACCTGCAGGCCGGCCAGAAGGCCAAGGCGGTGCAAATGCTGCAGACGGTGCACGGCAACGACGCCACCGCCGACCTGGCGCGGCTCTGGGTGCTGCAGGCCAACCGCAGCGCCGCGTCGTAGGACGGCGGCAGATCGTATGAAGCGGGAAGCAAGTCTGAGCAACGCCGCGCTGATGGCGCGCCGCCGTGCTGCGATCGCGCGCGGGGTCGGCCAGGTGCACGAAATCTTCGTCGAGCGCGCGCGCGATTGCGAGGTGTGGGATGTCGAAGGGCGGCGCTATATCGATTTCGCCGGTGGCATCGGGGTCGTGAACACCGGCCACCGCCATCCGAAGGTGGTCGCAGCGGTGGCCGAGCAGTTGCAGCACGTCACGCACACGTGCTTTCAGCTGCTGGCCTACGAGCCGTACGTCGAGCTGGCCGAACGGCTCTCGAGGCTGATGCCAGGCGAGTTCGCCAAGAAGGCGATGTTCATGTCCACCGGCGCCGAGGCGGTGGAAAACGCGATCAAGGTGGCCCGGGTACACACCGGGCGTGATGCCGTGATCGCCTTTGGCGGCGCCTTTCACGGGCGCACCAACATGGCGATGGCGCTGACCGGCAAGGTGGCTCCGTACAAGGCCGGCTTCGGGCCCTTTCCGGCCGGCATCTTCCACGCGCGGTTTCCGAATGCGTTGCACGGAATCGGCGTCGATCAGGCCTTGGGATCGGTACAACACATCCTGAAGTGCGATGTCGGCCCCGACGAAGTGGCCGCGCTGATCATTGAGCCGGTGCAGGGCGAGGGCGGTTTCTACGTGGCGCCTGCCGAATTCCTGCGCGAGCTGCGCGCGCTGTGCGACCGGCACGGCATCGTGTTCATCGCCGACGAGATTCAGAGCGGAGCGGGCCGCACCGGGACGTGGCTGGCGATCGAACATTCGGGCGTCATTGCCGACCTGGTGACGATGGCCAAGTCGATCGCGGGCGGATTTCCGATATCCGCGGTGCTCGGTCGCGCCGATATCATGGATGCGCCGGGCCCGGGTGGGCTGGGCGGCACGTATGCGGGCAACCCGCTGGCGTGCGCAGCGGCGCTGGCGGTGCTCGATGTATTCGAAGAGGAAAAGCTGCTCGACCGGGGCCGGCGCCTCGGGCAGCGGCTGCAGGACGGGTTGCAGCAGATCGCCCGGCGCAGCCCGGCAGTGGGCGATGTGCGTGGGCTGGGGCCGATGGTTGCGATTGAGCTGATCGCCGGCGGCCGGGCCGACCAGCCGGATGCCGAGCTCACGCGGCGCCTGGTTGCCGAAGCGGCCCGTCGCGGTCTGATCCTGATTTCGTGCGGGATCTACGCCAACGTGATCCGGGTTCTGGTTCCGCTCACCGCGCCCGATGCGCTGGTCGACGAGGGCCTGAAGATCCTGTCCGAAAGCCTGGACGCGGTCACGGCCTAGCGAACACCCTCTCCCCCGCCCCTCTCCCACTGGCGTGGGAGAGGGGAGTGAGGTGCAGCGCTACGACGGTGCACGCAGAAGGTCCCCTCTCTCACTGGCGTGGGAGAGGGGAATCCGGTACAGCGCTACGACAGTGCATGCAGAAGGTCCCCTCTCCCACGCCAGTGGGAGAGGGACAGGGAGAGGGTGGGGGAACGAAGCGACTACGCCTGCAGCGCCTCGACCGGATCGACAAACTTATATCCGAGCGCCGACGCCACCGCGCGGTTCGTCACTCGCCCGTGCAGAATATTCAGCCCGTTCCTCAGGTGCCGGTCTTCCAGCAGCGCCCTGCGGTAGCCCTTGTCGGCCAGCGCGATCACGAACGGCAGCGTGGCGTTGTTCAACGCGAAGGTCGATGTGCGCGGCACGGCGCCCGGCATGTTGGTCACGCAGTAGTGGATCACGCCGTCGACCACGTACGTCGGATCGTCGTGGGTCGTGGGGCGGGACGTTTCGGAGCATCCGCCCTGATCGATCGCCACATCGACGATCACCGACCCGGGTTTCATCCGTTTGACGATTTCGGCGGTGATCAGCTTGGGCGCCTCGGCGCCGGGCACCAGCACTCCGCCGATCACCAGATCGGCCGACACGCAGTGCTGCTCGATCGCGGCACGCGTCGAAAACACCGTGTTCAGCGGACGGCCGAACTGCCGCCACAGCGCGCGCAGCGCGTCGACATTGCGGTCGACCACCCACACGTCGGCGGCCATCCCGAGCGCGATGTGCACCGCGTGGGTGCCGACCACACCTCCGCCGAGCACGACCACCTTGGCCGGATCGACGCCGGGCACCCCGCCCAGCAGAACGCCCAGTCCGCCGTGCGCCTTTTCCAGGAAATAGGCGCCGGCCTGGATCGACATGCGTCCGGCCACCTCCGACATCGGCGCCAGCAGCGGCAGCCCGCCCGATTCCGACGTGACCGTTTCGTACGCGATGCACACGGCGCCGCTTTCGATCAGGTCCCGCGCCTGCACCGGATCGGGCGCCAGGTGCAGGTACGTGAACAGAACCTGGTCCGCGCGCAGCCGCTTGCGCTCCTCGATCTGCGGCTCCTTGACCTTCACGACCATCTCGGCCTGCTCGTACACTTCCTGGCCACTGCCCACGACCGTGGCGCCGGCCGCCTCGTAGTGAGCGTCGGTCAGGCCGACCCCCTGTCCGCACCCTGCCTGGACGATGACCTGGTGGCCGCGCTCGGTCAGCTCGCGCACATTGGCTGGCGTCAGTCCGACGCGGTATTCGCGAACTTTGACTTCCGTTGGGACTCCGATCAGCATGCCAACCCCCTGGTGCGATTCAATCGAGCCGGATCCACGTCGTTTTCAGCTCGGTGTATTTGTCGAATGCATGCAGCGACTTGTCGCGGCCGTTGCCGCTCTGCTTGTAGCCGCCGAACGGAACCGTGATGTCGTCCTCGTCGTACTGGTTCACGTGGACCGTGCCGGCGCGCAACCGCCGCGCCACCCGGTGGGCCCGGCCCAGGTCGCTGCTCCATACGCCGGCCTGCAGGCCGTAGCTGCTGTCGTTGGCGATCGCCACGGCTTCGTCCTCGGTCTGAAAGCGGATCACCGACAGCACCGGGCCGAAGATCTCCTCGCGCGCGATTCGCATTGAATTGCCGACCTGGTCGAACACGGTGGGCGCGACGTAAAAGCCGCCCGACTCCAGGCGCGCGCGCTCGCCGCCCGCCAGGCGCCGCGCTCCCTCGAGATCGCCCGCCTCGATATAGCCGAGCACGGTCGCAAGCTGCGCCCGATCGACCAGCGCTCCCATCACGGTCTCGGGCGCCAGCGGGTCGCCCGGCGCGTAGGCCGGCGCGCGGGCCACCACGCGGGAGACGAACTCGTCGGCGATCGACGCCTGCACCAGCAGGCGCGAAGGCGCGTTGCACGATTCGCCCTGGTTGAAGAACATGCATGCGGCGGCCGTTTCCGCCGCGCGGTCGAGCTCTTTGAAGTCCGCGAACACGAGGTTGGCCGACTTGCCGCCAAGCTCGTTGAAAACCCGCTTCAAGTTCGAGCGGCCGGCGTATTCGAGCATGCGCCGCCCCACGCGCGTGGATCCGGTAAACGCGATTGCGTCCACATCGCCGTGCAGGGCCAGGGCCTCGCCAGCCTCGTTGCCGAAGCCCGGAACCACGTTCAACACCGATTCGGGCAGTCCGGCCTGCAGCGCCAGCTCGGCCATCCGCAGCGCCGTCAAGGGAGACTTTTCCGAGGGCTTCAGCACGACGCTGTTACCGGCCGCCAGCGCCGGCGCCACCTTCCAGGCAGCCATGATCATCGGGTAGTTCCATGGGACGATGGCGCCGATCACGCCCATCGGCTCGCGCCGGATCAGCGCCAGCGCCTCGTCCCGCGTCGGTGCGATCTCATCGTAGATCTTGTCGACTGCTTCCGCGTACCAGCCGACGCAGCGCGCCGCTGCCGGCACATCGACGGCCAGGCTGTAGCGCACGGGCTTGCCCATGTCCAGCGTCTCGAGAAGTGCCAGCTCCTCGCGCGCCGCCAGCAGGAGCTCGGCGAACTTCAGAAGGATCTTTTTGCGCGCCGACGGCGGCTGTCCGCTCCAGCGCCTGTTCTCGAACGCGCGCCGCGCGCCGGCCACCGCCCGGTCGATGTCCGATGCCTGGCAGCGCGCGACCTGGGCCAGCACGCGCCCATCGACGGGCGACACGCAGGCGAATGTCTGCGCATCGACGGCATCCACCCGCTGCCCGTCGATCAGCGCGCGTCCATCGGGCCGCACGGCCGCGGCGCGGGCGTGCCAGTCAATCGGTGGCCTTACGTCGGGTGCGTTCATCGGAAATCCTCCGCGACTTGATCACCCCTCTCCCGCTTGCGGGAGAGGGGCGGGGGAGAGGGCTGTTCGCGCAGCGACACTCAGCATGCCCTCGCGATATGCCGCCGCCTGCTCCTCGGCGCGCCGGCGCTCGTTGCGAGCCATCCAAAGCGAGCCGGTCAGCACGCCGATCGACACCACCGCCACCGACAGCGTGGCCACCGCGTTCACGGTCGGATTAAGTCCCAGCCGAGCGCGCGCGAAGATCACGATCGGCAGCGTGCTGACTCCCGGGCCGTTCAGGAACGAGCTCGTCACCACGTCGTCGAGCGAGATGGTGAACGTCAGCAGCCAGGCCGACACCAGCGACTGCGCGATCATCGGCAGCGTCACCAGCATGAAGACCTGGAACGGGCGGCAGCCCAGGTCCATTGCCGCTTCCTCGAGCGACTTGTCCATGCCGAGAAGTCGGGATTGAATCACCACGGCCGCATAACAGGTGCAGATAGAAGTATGGCCGATCCAGATCGTCACGATGCCGCGCTCGGTGAAAATGCCGAACAGCTTTCCGCAGGCGACGAAGAACAGCAGCAGCGACAATCCCGTGATCACCTCGGGAACGACCAGCGGGGCGTTGATGTGGGCGATAAAGAGGGTGCGTCCGAAGAAATTGCGGTAGCGCACCAGCGCGAAGGCCGCCATCGTTCCGAGCACGATGGACGCCGTGGCGGTCATCAGCGCGATCTTCAGGGACGTCACGAAGCCGTCGATCAGCTCGGTGTCGTGCAGGATCTCGTGATACCAGCGCAGCGAGAAGCCGCTCCACAGCGTCACCATCTTCGATTCGTTGAACGAAAAAACGATCAGCGTGGCGATCGGGATGTACAGGAACGCGTAACCGAAAGCCAGCCAGGCGCGGCCGAAGCGGCTGTTCATGCGCCGCTCCCCCGGCCGGCTCCGCGGGTCTGGTAGTGGTTGAACACGGCCAGCGGAATCAGGATCAGCACCACCATCGAAACGGCAACGGCCGAGGCCATCGACCAGTCGACGTTGCGGAAGAATTCATCCCACAGCACGCGGCCGATCATCAAGGTGGAGGCGCCGCCGAGCAGCTCCGGGATCACATACTCGCCGACCGAGGGGATCAGCACCAGCATCGAGCCGGCGACGATCCCGGGCGTGGACAGCGGAACGGTCACCAGCCAGAACGTGCGCAGCGGCGTGGAGCCCAGGTCGGCCGCCGCCTCCAGCAACCGGACGTCCATTTTGACCAGGTTGGCGTACACCGGCAGGATCATGAACGGCAGGTAGGTGTAGACCATGCCGACCATCATCGAAAACGCGGTGTGCATCATCTTCTTCGGCGAATCGATCAGGTGCAGCCCCAGCAGCAGGTTGTTCACGATGCCGTCGTCGTCCAGCAGGCCCTTCCAGGCGTACACGCGCAACAAGTACGACGTCCAGAAGGGCAGCGACACCAGCATCAGCAGCGCAGGCCGCCAGGTGGCGGGCGAGCGCGCCATGAAGTAGGCGAACGGGTAGCCGATTACCAGGCAGATGATCGTGTTCAGCAGCGCGAACTTGATCGATGACAGGTACGTCAGGATGTAGATCGGATCGGTGGTCAGGAAAATGTAATTGGCGAATTTCAAGCGCAGCGTCAGCGTTCCATCCTCCCAGCTGAGCAGATCCTGGAAGCGCACACCGACCACGTCCGAGACGCTGATCCTGAGCACGACCAGAAATGGCGCCGAAAAGAACAGCACCAGGAACAAATACGGCACGCCAATGACGACCCGCCGGCCCCAGCCCTGCATCCACCTTTCTCCGCTCACCCTCTCCCCCGGCCCCTCTCCCGCAAGCGGGACAGGTGAGTTGAATCACCCCTTTCCCGCGCGAGTGGGCAAGGGGAGAGGCAGAGGACTCTCGTCTCTCCGACTGAGGTGGAAGAGAGGCCATCGATCGCCCCTCGCCCGCGAAGCGGGAGAGGGGAGGGGGAGAGGGCGGTTGCTGTTATCAAGACGTCAACACCACCATCGAATCCGGCGCGCAGGTCGCGTGGACCTCGGACCCGACCGCCATCAGCCCCGCGTGGCGCTCGGTGTTCGGCACCGACACCTGCAGCCGCATCCCGCTGTCGAGCTGGACCCGGTACAGCGAAGAGGCGCCGAAATAGGCCCGCTCGGCAATGCGCCCGTGCAGGCAGTTGTACCGCATGTCAGCCGGGGCCTGCTGCTGCAGCTCGATCTTTTCGGGGCGCAGCGCCACGCTGACGGCCTGGCCGACCACGCCGGTGATGCCGTGGCCGATGTAGAAGCGGCCGTGCGGGGTGCCGACCACGCAATGGTCGATCGCGTCCTCTTCCAGCGTTCCGTCGAACAGGTTCACATTGCCGATGAAGTCGGCCACGAAGCGGCAGATCGGGGTCTCGTAGATCTCGTTGGGCCGGCCGACCTGCAGCAGCTGGCCGCTGCTCATCACCGCCATGCGGTCGGCCATCGTCATCGCCTCTTCCTGGTCGTGCGTGACCATCATGCAAGTGACCCCGACCCTCTTGATGATGTGGGTGAGCTCGAACTGCGTCTGCTCGCGCAGTTTGCGATCCAGCGCCGCCAGCGGCTCGTCCAGCAGCAGCAGCTTGGGCTCCAGCGCGAGGCTGCGCGCCAGCGCCACCCGCTGCTGCTGTCCTCCCGACAGCTGGTGCGGCTTGCGTCGCGCATAGGGCTGCATCTGGACCAGCGTCAGCATCCTGTCGACCTGCTCCGTGATGCGTGCGCGCGGCAGGCCATGGCGCTTCAGGCCGAACGCGATGTTCTCCGTTACGGTCAGGTGCGGAAACAGCGCATAGGACTGGAACATCATGTTGATCGGGCGATCGTAGGGGCGCAGCCGCGTGATTTCCACGCCTTCCAGCGTGATGCTGCCGGCGCTGGGCGTCTCGAAGCCGGCCAGCATCCTGAGCAGCGTGGACTTGCCCGATCCCGAGGAGCCCAGCAGCGCGAAGATCTCGCCGCGCGCGATCGAAAGAGACACCTCGTCGACCGCGATGACCTCGTCGAATCGCTTGGTCAGCCGCTCGACCCGCAGAAAACCCGCATCGCCCGCCGCCGCGTTCTGCTGCATGCGCGCATCTCCCCCTGGCCCGGCGCCGCTCGCCTGCGCGATCCGGCCCGCTTACAGTCCTGTCTTGAACGTCGTATAAAGGCGCGTTCGAAGCCGCCGAATGTCGCTGCTCACCGCATCCGGGGGCACCAGCTTGTCCAGGTCCTCGTCCCGGAGCAGCAAGGTGCGGTTCGCCAGCACTTCCGGCCTGACGTATTTGTTGGCGGCCGGAACCGCGGTGGCGGCGAACACTTTATCGACGATCCCGGCCTGCACCTGGGGCCGGTAGATGTAACTCATCCACAGGTACGCATTGTCGACGTGCGGCGCGTCTACGGGAATCGCCATCGTGTCGAAGTACAGCACCGCGCCGGACTTCGGGAGCAGGGCCTGGATGTTCTGCCCGTTCCTGGCCTCCCTGGCGCGCGCGCCCGCGATTGCGATATCGCCGTTCCAGCCGATCGCCACGCAAATCGCGCCGGAGGCCATCTCGTTGATGTATCCGGACGACGAAAACAGCGTCACATAGGGCCGGATCCGGCTCAGCATCGCGGCCGCCTCCTGGTAGTCGGCCATGTGCTGGCTGTAGGGAGGTTTGCCCACGTAGCGCAGAGCAGCCGGGAACACCTCGTCGGCCGAGTCCAGGAAGGAAATGCCGCACGACTTCAGCTTGCTCGCGTACTCCGGCTTGAACACCAGGTCCCACGCATCGGCCGGCATCGGCAGGCTGCCCAGCGCCGCCTTGACCTTGTCGACGTTGATTCCGATTGTCGTGAAGCCCCACAGCCAGGGCACCAGGTACCTGTTGCCCGGATCGACTTTTGCCAGCTGCTTCAGCACCCAGGGATCGATGTTCGAGTACGTGGTGATCCGCCTCTTGTCGAGCGGCTGCAGCAGGCCGCCTTCCAGCTCCAGCTTGGCCCAGTGCGACGAAGGCACCACGATGTCGTAGCCGGTGTGGCCTGCGACCAGCTTCGCGTACAGCGTTTCGTTGGCGTCGAAGGTGTCGTAGCGCACCTTGATGCCGGTTTCCTTCTCGAAATCCTGGACCGTCGTGTCGCCGATGTAATCGGACCAGTTGTAGACGTTCAGGATCTTTTGTCCCTCGTCCCGCGCCGGCGCCGACGCCGACGCCGCGCACAGCGCGGCAACCAGCGCCAGGCGCAAGGTTGCGGCCAGCGCTGCGCGAACGCGCATCGAACCGTTCGTTCTCATCGAAAACCGGACCCCCGCGCGCTCAGACGTGCAGCAGCAGATGCTCGCGCTCCCACGAGCTGATCACCTGCATGAACTCGTCGTACTCCAGTTCCTTGACCAGCCGGTAGATGGTGGCGAAACGCTCTCCGAGCACGCGGGCCAGCTCTGGCGTATTGGCCAGCAGGTTCAGCGCCTCCGACATCGTGCGCGGAAGCTCGTGAGTCGCGCTGTACGCGTTGCCGCTCGACTCCTCGGTCGGCTCCAGCCGCTCTTTCATGCCCAGGTAGCCGCATGCAAGCGAAACTGCCGTGGCGACGTAGGGGTTCGCATCGGCGCCGATCACGCGGTTCTCTACGCGGCGCGCTTCCGGCGCGGAACGCGGAACCCGGATGCCGACCGTGCGGTTGTCGCGGCCCCAGCGGATGTTGATCGGCGCCGCGGTATGCCGCGCCAGGCGGCGGTAGGAATTCACGTACGGAGCCAGGAACGCCATCGCCGCGGGCAGGTACTTCTGCAGCCCGCCGATGTAATGGCGGAAGGCGTCCGACGGCGAGCCATCGATGTTGGAGAAGATGTTGCGTCCGCTGCGGCGCTCGACGATGCTCTGGTGGATATGCATTGCGCTGCCCGGCTCATTGGCCATGGGCTTGGCCATGAACGTCGCATACATCTTGTGCCGCAGCGCCGCCTCGCGCAGCGTCCTCTTGAAGTAGAACACGCGGTCGGCCAGGTCGAGCGGATCGCCGTGCAGGAAATTGACTTCCATCTGGCCGGCGCCTATCTCGTGGATCAGCGTGTCGAGCTCCAGCCCCATCACCTCGCACCACTTGTAGATGTCCTCGAACAGCGGGTCGAATTCGTTGACCGCGTCGATGCTGTAGTGCTGCCGGCTCGTTTCGGAGCGTCCGCTGCGGCCCACCGGCGGCACCAGCGGAAAATCCGGATCGGTGTTCTGCGCGATCAGGTAGAACTCCACCTCCGGCGCCACCACCGGTTCCAGGCCGTCCTGCGCATACAGCTCGCGCACGCGCCGCAGCACCGAGCGCGGCGCGAAATCGACCAGGCGGCCGTCGGCGAAGTAGCAGTCGTGGATGATCTGCGCGGTGCGGCTGGGGGCGGGCACCCACGGCACCACGCACACGGTGGTCGGATCGGCCAGCAACTCCATGTCGTAGTCGCTGGGCGAGATGATCGCGTCGTATTCCTCCGAATCCGGCGCTTCCCCGGTGACCGTCATCGCAAGGACCGACTCGGCCAGGCGCATGCCGCGTTCCTGCGTGAACTTGGCGCGCGGCAGTATCTTGCCGCGCGCCACGCCGGTCAGGTCGGGCACCAGACATTCGACTTCGTCGACCTGGTTGTCGTCGAAGAAGCGCTCGAGGTCGGACTGGGTGAAATCAGCGCGCAACGCCATGATCGAAATCAGGCAGCGCGTGACAGGCCGGCCGGCCCGCCCCTGCCGGCCCGGCGCGCCTGCGCCTCGCGACAGGCATCCCCGAAGGCGCCAAACAGCAGACGGGAAGCGGGATTTTGCATCACTCTCCATTCAGGGTGCCACTGCACCGCCAGCGCGAAGCCCGGATGGGCGCTGATGTGAACCGCCTCCACGGTGCCGTCCGGCGCCCGCGCCTCGACGCGAAGGCCGGGGGCAAGCCGATCGATCGCCTGCCCGTGCAACGAGTTGACCTGCAGCTGGCGCGCACCCAGGATCCGATCCAACTCGCTGCCGGCCACGATGTCGACCGGATGCGACGGTCCGTATTGCGCGTCCGGTTCCTCGTGCGGGTCGGCCCGATGGTCGAATCGGCCTTCTTCCTCGTGCACCGCCTGCAGCAGCGTGCCTCCCAGCGCGACGTTGATCTCCTGAAGCCCGCGGCAGATCGCAAACAGGGGCAGTCCGCGCTGCACCGAGAGCCGCACCAGCGGCAACGTCACCTGGTCGCGTTCCTGGTCAAGCGGCAGCTGCGGATCGCGCACCGTCTGGCCGAAGTGCATCGGGTGCACGTTGGCCGGCGAGCCCGTCAGCAGCACCCCGTCGGCCAGATCAAGGTAGGCCGTCAGGTCGGCCGAGCAAACGCTCGGCAGCAACAGCGGATGGCAGCCGGCCGCATCCTGCAGCGCATCGGCGTATTTGCGTCCCAGCACGTAAAACGGGTGGCCGCCTAGCGTCCGGTTGTCGCACGGGATCAGCACGAAAGGCGCTCGCCCGGGTTGCGCGCTTGCGCCCGAAGAATGTTCGGCCAAGGTCAGTTTGTACTCTCTATAACACCGCTTACTTGGTATTTTAACCCCTCGGCCACGTAAGCCGAGGACGGAGGCCACGGCCATGTTCAGCTCCGACGATCCGCTCCTGCGCGACTCCTACTACGAGGCGAGCGCACGGCGCGACGGTCGATATCCGCCGCTGCAGACGGATATCGCCTGCGACGTGTGCATCGTCGGCGCGGGACTGGCCGGGCTGTCGGCGGCGATCGAGCTGGCCGACGCCGGTTTCACGGTGGCGGTGCTGGAAGCCCGGCAGGTCGGCTGGGGGGCGTCGGGCCGCAACGGCGGGCAGGCGGTGGTCGGCCTGGCGTGCGACATGCAGGTGGTCAGGGGCCAGCTGGGCAGCACGGTGGCGCGGCAGGTCTGGGACACGACCGTGGAGGCGGTCGGGCTGATCCACCAGCGCTGCCGGCGCTTCGACATCGATTGCGAATGGCAGGACGGATTCGTCTCGGCCGCCGTCACGCAACGGCGGGCCGGCGAGCTCGCGCAGTGGGCCGACACGCTGGCGCGCGACTACGGCTACGATCGTCTACGGCACATCGATCGGGCCGAGCTGCCGCAGTGGATTGCCAGTCCACGCTACGTGGCCGCCGCCTTCGATTCCGGCAGCGGGCACCTGCACCCTCTGAAATACACGCTGGGACTCGCGCGCGCCGCGGCGGGCCTGGGCGTGAAAATCTTCGAGGGCAGCCAGGCGATCGAGGTAAGGCCGGGGCGCCTGGCCGAAGTGCGCACGTCCGCGGGGCGGGTGCATTGTTCGCACGTGCTGCTGGCCGGCAATGTGTACCTGCGCGACCTGGTGCCGCAACTCGCGCGGCGCATCATGCCGGTGGGCACGTTCATCGCCGCCAGCCGTCCGCTTGGCGCCGAGCGGGCCGCGCAACTGCTTCCGCGCGGCACCGCGGTCTGCGACACGCAATGGGTGCTGGACTACTTTCGTCTGTCGCGCGATCACCGCATGCTCTTCGGCGGGCGCGTCAGCTACAGCACGATCGCGCCGCGGGACCTGCCGAGTACGATGCGGCGCCGCATGGTGGCGGTTTTTCCGCAGCTTGCCGAAGTTGCGGTCGAGTTCGCCTGGGGCGGATACGTCGACATCACGATGAACCGCGCGCCCGACTTCGGGCGCGTGACGGACAACGTCTATTATTTGCAAGGCTTCTCCGGGCACGGGCTCGCTCTGACGGGTCTGGCCGGGCGCATCGTGGCCGAAGCGATGCGCGGCACGGCGTCGCGTTTCGACCTGTTCGCGCGGATCAGGCACCGCGAGTTCCCCGGCGGCCGCTGGCTTCGCGCGCCGTTGCTCGTGCTGGCGATGGCGTGGTACCGGATGCGGGACATCCTTGAATGAGGCGCGCTATGACGAACCCACTGCACGATGCGGCGCTCGAATATCACAGGCAGCCGACCCATGGAAAGATTTCGGTCGTTCCGACCAAGCCGATGGCCACGCAGCGCGACCTGTCGCTGGCCTATTCGCCCGGAGTGGCGGAGGCGTGCAACGCGATCGCGGCCGATTCCGGGCAGGCCTACAGCCTGACGGCGCGCGGCAATCTGGTTGCGGTCGTGACCAACGGCACCGCCGTGCTGGGCCTGGGCAATATCGGCCCGCTGGCGGGCAAGCCGGTGATGGAAGGCAAGGCGTGCCTGTTCAAGAAATTCGCCAACATCGACGTATTCGACATCGAGGTCGACGAGCGCGATCCCGACCGGCTGGTCGACATCATCGCCAGCCTGGAGCCGACCTTCGGTGGCATCAATCTGGAGGACATCAAAGCGCCCGAGTGCTTCACGATCGAGCGCAAGCTGCGCGCGAAAATGAAGGTGCCGGTATTTCACGACGACCAGCACGGCACCGCGATCGTGGCGGCCGCGGCCGTGCTCAACGCGCTTGCCTGCGTGGGCAAGGACATCGGGACGGCCAGGCTGGTGAGCTCGGGCGCGGGTGCCGCGGCGCTCGCCTGTCTGGACCTGCTGATCAGCCTGGGGTTGCGGCGCGAGAACGTGCTGGTGGCCGACAGCAAGGGAGTGCTGTACTTCGGGCGCAAGCAGGCGATGGATCCGAGCAAGGAAGCCTTTGCGCGCGAAACGCCGGCGCGCACGCTGGCCGATGCGGTAACCGGTGCCGACATCTTTCTGGGACTGTCGACGGCCGGAGTGCTGACTCAGGCGATGGTCCAGACGATGGCGCCCAGGCCGATCATCCTGGCGATGGCCAACCCCGACCCGGAGATCCGGCCCGAGCAGGCCAAGGCGGTGCGGCCGGACGCGATCATCGGCACCGGCCGCTCCGACTACCCGAACCAGGTCAACAACGTGCTGTGCTTTCCGTTCATCTTCCGCGGCGCCCTCGACGTGGGCGCCACGATGATCAACGACGCGATGAAACTGGCGACCGTGCGCGCGATCGCCGAGCTGACCCATGCGGAGATCCCGGACGAGGTCGCCACTGCGTACGGGGTCGAAGGCCTGCGATTCGGCCCCGAGTACCTGCTGCCCAAGCCGTTCGATCCGCGGCTGATCGAGCGGATCGCCCCGGCGGTCGCGCAGGCGGCGATGGACAGCGGGATCGCGACGCGGCCGATCGCCGATCTGGAGGCGTACCGCGACGAGTTGCGGCGCTTCGTCTATCAATCCGGCAGCGCGATGGAGCCGGTGTTTCACCTGGCCAAGAAGTCGGTCAAGCGGGTGATCTACGCCGAGGGCGAGGAAGAGCGTGTCCTGCGCGCGGCGCAGATCGTGGTCGACGAGGCGCTGGCCCGTCCGATCCTGGTCGGCCGGCCCGACGTGATCAAGGCGCGCATCGAGCGTTATGGACTGCGTTTGAAGCTCGGGGCCGACTGCGATTGCGTGAACGTGGACGACGATCCGCGCTTCCGTGAAAGCTGGACCGAGTACTACAACCTGTGCAAGCGCAAGGGCGTGTCACGGGCGCAGGCGCAGACCGAAGTGCGAACCCGCACCACGCTGATCGGCGCGATGCTGGTGCGTCGCGGCGATGCGGACGCGATGCTGTGCGGCACGGTCGGCGCCTTCTCGGATCATCTGAAGTATGTGCGCAACGTGATCGGCCTGCGGCCGGGCGCGACCACGCTGGCGGCGATGCAGATGCTGATGCTTCCGAACCGTCAGCTGTTCATCTGCGACACCCACGTAAACCTGGATCCGACTGCCGAGCAGCTGGCCGAAATGACGATGCTCGCCGCCGAAGCGGTGCGCCGTTTCGGCTTGCAACCCAGCGTCGCGCTGCTGTCTCACTCGAGCTTCGGGAGCTCCGACGCGCCGTCGGCGCGCAAGATGCGCGAGGCGCTGGAATTGATTCGCGCGCGTTCGCCTGATTTCCCGGTCGACGGCGAGATGCAGGGCGATGCCGCGCTGTCGCGAAGCGTACTGGAGGACGTGCTGCCCGACTCGACCCTGGTCGGCGAGGCCAACGTGCTGATCATGCCGGGCGTGGACGCGGCCAACATCACCTACAACGTGCTGCGGGTCACGGCGGGCCGCGGCATCACGGTCGGCGGCATCCTGCTGGGCGCGAAGCAGCCGGTGCATATCCTGACTCCGGCGGCGACCGTGCGGCGCATCGTCAACATGTCGGCGGTGGCTGCGGTCGAGGCGGGTGCGCCGGGATAGGCGCCGCAACCGCAGCGGTCAGGCTGCCGGCAGCAGGCGCCGGATCAGGCGCGCCACCCGAGGCACCGTCATCGGGCGCAACAGCCGACGATCGTAGCCGGCCATGCGGCGCTCGTTTTCGGCCAGGCACAGGTCGATCAGCTGGCGCGGGTTGAGTTTGGCGCCCACCGCGCCACTGCCGGTCATCGTGAAGTTGGTATTGCGCCCTCGGCCCCTGGAGCCGATGCCCCTGGCCACGGCCACGCGCTCACGGACCAGATGCAGCCACACGCGGCAGGTCTTGAAAAGAAACAGCGGGCGCCGCCACCACGGCATATTGCGCCTGGTCCAGGCGACCCAGTTGGCGAAGAACAGGATGTGCCGGCATTCCTCTTGAATGACCGGTTCGAACGCATCGATCAATTTCGGCGGAAAGAAGCCCGATCGGTGCGCCACTTCGAACAATCCGAAGGCGAAAAAGCTGTCGATGCATTCGGAAAAACCGGTCGCCAGCCAGGCCCACTCCGGGTCCTTGGGCGGGGCCAGCACCGGCTCCGGCGACAGCGAAATGCCGTACGCCTCAGTCAGCTTGGTCAGCACCACCTTGTGGCGTGCCTCCTCGCTCGCATCCAGATCCAGGGCCTGGCGCAGCAGCGGATCGCGCACGCCTTGTGCGAAGGTCTGCACACGCAGCGTGGCGCTCGACTCCTTCTGGACCGCCATGTCCCAGATCGGCAGCGAGGTCAACCTCCGGCGGGCCTCCTGCGACAGCTCGGGCCAGGCGATGACAGCCGGCTTGTAGGGGTTATGGGTTTCCAGCAGCATCCTGCAAAACAGCTGCTTATGGGCCTCCGAGCCGATCAGAAAGGGACCCGGTTCGGGGGCCTGCCAGTTGCGCATGGCGAAATCGGCTCGGTCGACATTCGCGGCATCAACCACTGGCACCTTGAGTTCCCCTGGAGAACCGCGACCCGGTTGTCATTGCGCCCGAGCGGGCGATCATACGCGAGCACCTTGTCGGGCGAATGCCCCTGAAACCCGATCTGTGTGATGGGCTTGCGAATGAAATACCCGCGATCGACTAGGGCGCAAACCCGATTGAAAGCGGCGGACTTTCGGGCAAAGCTCCCCAACTGACTTCCGGCCGGGTGGTTTATTGATGGATGGCTCTCTGGTCTACCGCAAGTCGGGACTTGGGGCGGCCCAGCTGGCCGCGCCCCACACGCCGGCGCTTTCGCAACGTGAACGCCACGTGCTGATCCTGCTCGACGGCCGTCGCACGGTCGACGAGCTCTCGAGCCTGTTGGGCGCCGATACGCTGGGGCGCGTGCTTCCTGAGCTCGAATCCAAGGGCTTTGCCAAGCGGGTCGATCCGCAGGTGCCAGCCGAATGGGCTAATGCGATCACGCAGCTGCATGTGGGCTCGCTTGATCGCGAACTGCCGAGACGGGCGCGCGAGCCGACCTCGGACGAGCTCCCGCTGATGCGGATCGCGCTGGTGGTCGTGTTGACCATTTGGTGCTGCTACTGGGCGGCCAATCGCTACCGAAGCCAGGCCGATGCCATGTGGCGCTTCAATCAGCCGGTCGCGCAGACGCGTTCGATCGATGCGTTTGGCGTGCCGACGTTGACCGATGCAACCGATGCGGAGCCGCTGGCACGGGTTATGCCCATCACCATCGCCCCGATAACCCGCCTGCCGGGTGCCGGCGTGCCGCATGACGCGGCAACGCTGCCGGCCCGCGTCGCGCCGCATGTCGCGCCCCATGCGCATCAAGCCGCAGGTCGAGGCGAGTCGGGAGGTGCGTTGGCGCCCCAGACAGCGCAAGCTGGCGATGCAGCCGAGTCGCGGGGTGCCTCGGCGCCTCAGACGCCTGCGCCCTCAGCTGCCGCCGCGCAGTTCCCGACGGTGCTCGAACTTGCCTCTGCCGCGACGCAGCCGGCACTCGAACCGGCTTCGGCCCCGCCCGCCGACAAGACCCCGCCGGCCCCCGAACCGGCGTCGGCCCCGTTCGCCGACAAGGCCCCACCGCTCCGCGAACCGGTCGTGGCCCTGCCCGGCAACGCGGCGGCGACCGAGGTTGCGATGCAGATCCCACCGGCGCCGGCGGCGAGCGGCCTGGTCGCGCTGCGCCCGCTGCGGCACGATGCGCCACGGATTCCCGATTGGGCGGTGCACGATGGAATCGTCGAGGGCCAGGCGCAGGTGCGTCTCTGGGTCACCCCGGAGGGCAAAGTCGACCAGGTCGACATCCTCAAGGCGACGCCGGCAGGTGTGGTCGACGACGAAGTGCGCCGCGTCCTGTCGCTGTGGACGTTCGACCCGCCCGGCCACGCGATGGACGAGGTGGTCGACCTGACACTGAAGCCCTGACCTTCCTGTTTATCCCCTCACATCCAGCCGCGCGACTTCACATCGCCTAACGTCAGATCCAGGCAGCGGCGGATCAACGCGATCATTTCGTCGACCTGCGCCCGCGTGATCACCAGCGGCGGAGCGATGATCATCCGGTCGCCCACCGCCCGCATCACGATGCCGTTGCCGAACATGTGCCCGCGGCACACCATGCCGACTTTCAGATCCTCGGCGAAGCGCTCAACCGGTCGCTTGCTCTTCACCAGCACCAGGGCAGCCATCAGCCCGCAGGCCTGGGCCTGTCCGACCAAGGGGTGGTCCTGCAGCGCTTCGAAATGCTGCTTCAGATACGGCCCGACGTCGTCGCGCACCCGCTCGACCAGCCTTTCCCGCTCGATAATGGCGATGTTCTCGATACCGACCGCGCAGGCCACCGGGTGACCGCTGTACGTGAAGCCGTGCGAGAACTCCTCGCCGCTGTCGATCAGCGCCTTGGCCACGCGATCGCCCACCAGCACGCCCCCGAGCGGGATATAGCCCGAGGTCACCCCCTTGGCGAACGTGATCAGGTCCGGCCGTGTCCCCATCTGCTGGCATCCGAACCAGTGGCCCAGGCGGCCGAAGCCGCAGATCACCTCGTCGGACACCAGCAGGATCCCATGGCGGTCACAGATGCGCTGAATCTCGGGCCAGTAAGTGGCCGGCGGGATGATCACGCCGCCGGCGCCCTGCACCGGCTCGCCGATGAACGCCGCCACGCGACCGGCGCCCAGCTCCAGGATCTTCTCCTCCAGACGGCGTGCCGCCATCAGCCCGTACTCGTCGGCCGGCAGGTGGCCGCCGTTTTCAAAGTGGTAGGGCTGTTCGATGTGCGTGATGTTGGGAATCGGCAGGTCGCCTTGCGCATGCATTGCGTCCATGCCGCCGAGCGAAGCGCCGGCCATCGTGCTGCCGTGGTAGGCGTTGCGGCGGCTGATGATCACCTTGCGCTGGGGCTGGCCCTGCAGGTCCCAGTAGCGGCGCACCATCCGCACGATCGTGTCGTTGCCCTCGGAGCCGGACCCCGCGAAGAACACATGGTTGAAACCCGGCGGCGATATCCGGGCCAGCGTGGCTGCCAGCGTGATCGCCGGCACGTTGGAGGTGTTGAAGAAGCTGTTGTAAAACGGCAGCGTGACCAGCTGCCGGTAGGCCGCATCGGCCAGCTCACGGCGACCGTAGCCCACGTTGACGCACCACAGGCCGGACATCGCATCCAGGATCCGGTTGCCCTCGGAGTCCCAGACATAGATGCCGTCACCGCGCACGACGATGCGGGCGCCGATTTCAGCCAGCGCCTTGTGGTCGGTGGCCGGGTGCAGATAGTGGGCGCTGTCGGCTGCCTGCAGCGCGCGCGTGTCGTAGCGGGGCGCGGCAGTCGCGCCGGAAACCGAATCCCAGTCGGGGTTGGCGTGCATGTTCGATCTCCGGTCAGACGTGCAGCAAAAGGTGCTCGCGTTCCCACGGGCTGATCACCTTCATGAACTCGGCGTATTCCAGTTCCTTGACCGCCAGGTACACGTCGACGAACGACTTTCCCAGCGCCTTGTGAAAGGCAGTGCAGGCGCGCAATTCGGCCAGGGCCTCGGACAGGCTGCGCGGCAGCTCGTAATCGAGCGAATAGGCGCTGCCGCCGGTTTCAGGGGTCGGTTCGAGCCTCTCGCTGATTCCGAGCCAGCCGCATGCAAGGGTGGCCGCAATCGCCAGGTATGGATTGGCATCGGCGCCGATGACCCGGTTTTCCACGCGCCGGTTCTCAGGGGTCGACCCCGGAATCCGGAAGCCGACGGTGCGGTTGTCGTGACCCCACTGGATGTTGATCGGGGCGGCCCCGTGCCGCACGATGCGCCGGTACGAGTTCACGTAGGGCGCGACCAGAGCCATCGCGGCGGGCATGTACTTCTGCAGGCCGGCAAGATAGTGGTTGAAAATGGCCGAGGCGGAGCCGTCCGGGTTGCTGAAGATGTTGCGGCCCGTCCTGGCATCCAGCAGGCTCTGATGGATGTGCATCGCGCTGCCGGGCTCGCCCTGCATCGGCTTGGCCATGAAGGTGGCGTACATCTGGTGGCGCAGCGCGGTTTCGCGCAGCGTGCGCTTGAAGTAGAACGTCTGGTCGGCCAGCTCCAGCGGGTCGCCATGCAGGAAGTTGATCTCCATCTGGCCGGCGCCGACCTCGTGGATCAGCGTGTCCACGTCCAGCTCCATCGCCTTGCAGTAGTCGTAGATCTCCTCGAACAGCGGATCGAATTCGTTGACCGCGTCGATGCTGTACGCGCGCCGGACCGTTTCAGCGCGGCCGCTGCGGCCGATCGGCGGCGCCAGCGGCATGTTCGGATCGGCGTTCTTGGCAACCAGGTAGAACTCCAGCTCGGGTGCCACCACCGGCTCCCACCCCCTGTCGCGGAAAAGGCTCAGCACGCGCCGCAGCACCGTGCGCGGAACGAAGTCGGCCGGTTCCCCATTGGAGCGGAACGCGTCGTGAATGATCTGCGCGGTCGAATCGGCCGCCCACGGGACCAGGCATACGGTGCTCGGATCGGGACGCAACACCAGGTCGTGGTCGGTGGCCGCGATCACGGCGCGGTAGGCCGCATCGTCGCCCGGCTTGTCGCCGTTGACGGTCATCGCCAGCACGTCCTCCGGCAGCCGCATCCCGCGGTCTTCCGTGAACTTCTCGCGCGGCAGGATCTTGCCGCGCGCGACCCCGGCCAGGTCCGGCACCAGGCACTCCATCTCGGTGATCCGGTTCTCGTCGAACCAGCGATCCAGGTCCTTCTCGGTAAGGCTGCTTCGTACCACCATTGAGCTCATATTCGTTTCCTTGATGTCGACGCCACGCTCGCGCAGCGGCGCTGCCTGTCGCAGGCACGCTGCCGCGCCGGGCGGACCCGCATGGATCCGCCCCGGTCAGATTTTCAGGACGTGAAGTTCCGGACCCTAAGGCCCGCGTCGCCTTCGGCGGACGCCGCGCGCCTGGGGTTTCAGGCCGCAGGCGCGGCGCGAACTCTTGACCCTTTGGACGATCGGCATGGTGGCAGCGCCCGAGCGGCGTATCTGGCAAGCCTGGCTCGGGCTGGTGGTTTCTTGATTCCAGGCCGGATTTTAGCCGAAATTGGTATGATGGGCAGAGCCACTATTGGCGCTTCGATGGGGCCACTAAGGGTGTCATCTTAGGGTTGCACCCGGGATCCCAGCATGCGCCGTGCCGCACCCATCCACGAACTGCTGCGGGCTGCCTTCGCCGACGCGCAGGCCATTGGGGACCTGCCCAGGTACCGGTTGCTGTACGAGGCGATGCGGCGCGCGATTCTGTCGCAGCAACTGGTGCCGGGGGCGCGGCTGCCGTCCACGCGTGAACTGGCGCGCGATCTGCAGCTGTCGCGCAACACCGTGCTGTCGACCTTCGAAGCCCTCCTGGCGGAAGGTTATATCGTGGCCCGCTCAGGCAGCGGCACGTTCGTCGCCCATGCGGCGGCGGCCCCGAAGGGCCGCAGCCGCCGGCCATCCGAGCTGGCGCGCACCGCAATGGACCCGGCACAGCCCGGCCCGGAGGCGTTATCCAGGCGGGGTGTTCGCCTGGCGCGTTTCCAGGGCGGGCGCCGCCTCGAGATTCAGCCGATCTGCGGCGCGGAAGCCGATTTCACGCTGTTTCCGATGAAGCAGTGGCAGCGCCTGCAGAGCCGCCAGTTGCGCCAGGGCCACCTCGAGCTGCTTGACTACGCGACCAAGGGCGGCTTTGCGCCGCTGCGCCGGGCGATCGGGGACTATCTGCGCACCTCACGCGCGGTGCGGGTCGACGTCGAGCAGGTGGTGCTGACCGCCGGCACACAGCACTCCCTGGACCTTTGCGCGCAGCTGCTGGCCGATGTCGGCGACACGGTCTGGATGGAAGAGCCGGGCTACTGGGGCGCACGCTGCATCTTCGAGGCCTGTGACCTGAAGATCGAGCCGATCGGCGTCGACGCCGAAGGCATGAATCCCGAGCTGGCGCCGCGCGGCAGCCGGCCGCGGCTCATTTATCTGACCCCGTCCAACCAGTATCCGATGGGGGTCGCGATGAGTCTGGCCCGGCGGCGCGCGCTGCTGCAGATCGCCGCGCGCGAACGCGCCTGGATCATCGAGGACGACTATGACAGCGAATTGCGCTACCGCGGGCGGCCGCTGGCCAGCCTGCAGGGGCTGGATGCAGAGCAGCGCGTCGTATACGTCGGCACTTTTTCCAAGGTGCTGTACCCCGGCATCAAGATCGGCTACATGGTGGTTCCGACGGCGCTGGCCGAGTCGTTCCGCAGCGCGCTGTATGACCTGCAGCGGCCCGGCCAGCTGACGGTGCAGGCCGCGCTGGCCGATTTCATCGAGCGAGGGTACTTCGCCACGCACATCCGGCGCCTGCGCCAGGCTTATGCGGAACGGCGCGAGCTGCTGGTGGGGGTGTTGAATTCGCAGATCGGCCGGATCGCGCAGATTGCGTCGCAGGAGGCCGGATTGCACCTGGTGGTCCGCCTGCCGGATGGGCTCGACGACCGAATCGTGGAGGCGCTGGCGGCCGAGCGGGGTACGACCGTGCGCGCGCTGTCGCAGTATTTCATCGGGCCGGCCACTGCGCGCGGGCTGGTGGTCGGGTTCGGCTACGTGTCACCGGACAAGCTCACCCACCACGGGCGGCTGCTGGCGCAGGCGGTGCGGGCCGCGCTCAGACGCTAGGCGCCCGCAGGCGCCCGCACAGATAGGTCCAGACGAACGTTGCGGCTGCCAGGCTGGTGATGTCCGCGTGATCGTATGCGGGAGCCACCTCGACACAATCCATCCCGACCCAGTTCACGTCGGCGAGTCCTTCCAGCAGCGTGAGCACCTGAACGGTGGACAGCCCGCCCACCTCGGGCGTGCCGGTGCCGGGCGCGAATGCCGGGTCGAGGCAGTCGATGTCCAGCGAGAGGTAGACCGGGTGGCGATCGCGGCCGGCCACGCGCGCGCGCACCTCTTCGATCACGCCGGCCAGCTGTTGCGCGTTGTCGCGGCCGCGCAGGTCGCGCGCGCTGATGACGCGACCGCCGTTGCGTTGCACGAACTCGCGCGTTTCGGAGGCGGCCGGCGATCGGATCCCGATCTGCACGGCCGCCTCGGGGATCACCAGGCGCTCCTGGATTGCTTCCCGCATCCAGGTGCCGTGACCGGACGGTTCACCGAAATGATCGCTCCAGGTGTCGCAATGGGCGTCCAGGTGCACGATCGCCAGCGGCCGGCCGGCGCACGCGCGATGGGCGCGCAGAATCGGAAGGGTGATCGAATGGTCGCCCCCGAGCCAGCATACGTGGCAGGCGGCCAGCAGGCGTTGCGCGGCGGCCTGCAACGCGGTCCGGTGCTGCTCAAGCGAGGTGACCGGCAACTGCAGGTCGCCGACGTCGATCAGTGCATCGCGCGGCGAGCAGTCGTACAGCGGATGGATCGCATCGCACAGCATCCGGCTCGCGGCGCGGATCGCCGCCGGTCCGAACCGTGCCCCGGGCCGGTTCGTGACCGCGCCGTCGTACGCAACGCCCGCGATCGCAAAGCGCGCATTGCGCCCCGAAGCGCCGGCGGGCTCGTCGCGCGCAGCGCCGAGGAAGCTATGGTCGGATGAATAGGGCGGCGTGAAGCGAGCGGGCATCATGATCGATCCTAGCATCGCCAATCGCCGCCACCCTCATCCTGTCCTTCTCCCGCAAGCGGGCGAAGGGACCTTCTAATCAAGCCCGAGTGGAGCGGAGTGCTTTAAATCTCCCCTCTCCCCAAGCCCGAGTGGAGTGGAGTGCTTTAAATCTCCCCTCTCCCGCTTGCGGGAGAGGGGCCGGGGGAGAGGGCGCCGGCTACATCCGGAAAATGGCAGTCAACCCGATCGTTCGTGGCCGGAACGTGTAGTTGCGAATCAGAACGCCCTGGCCGGCGGGCGCGGTCGGGTCCGCGTCGCTGTGCGAATTGGGCCCGCCCGGCGGCAGCAGCGGATGCGTGTCGAACACGTTGTCGACGAAGGCCGACACGTTCCAGCCTCGATACCTGGCCCCCGCCCGCATGGTCACGAACGTGGTGGCCGGCGGCGTATACGCGAACCGATCGAATACGGTCGGGCTGACGCCCGGATCTTCGGCCGCCGTCAGAAAGTGGCTCTTGCTCTCGTATTGGTAATCCACCCTGAAGTACGACGGCAGATCGAGCGCGGTGAACTCGTACAGCGCGCCGATCGTCACGGTCCAGGGCGGCGAGGCGACCCCGGAGTCGCCCACGACTGCATCGCCCGCTCTTGCGATGGGCGCGCCGCCCGGCACCAGGCTCGCATCCCGCAGATAGCGGGCGTTCGTGTACCCGATCGCCGATTCGAAGGACAGCGAATCGGTGGCGTTCCAGTCGGCCTGCAGGTCGAACCCTTTGGCGGCGGCTGTGCCCACATTGGTCGTGAACTGGAATCCGCAGCCCGGCAGGTAGACGTTCTGCTGGATGTCGCTCCACTTGATGTAGTAGGCGCTCGAAGCCAGTCTGAGCGAGCCGAACAGCCTGTTCTTGGCACCGATCTCGTAGCTCTTCACGGTGTCCGAGTTGTAGGTGGCGGGCGAGCCGCTGTTGGGTCCGACCGGAAAACCGAGCGTGGTGAACGTCGACGGGCACAGCAGCGACGGGATGGGCGCATTGTCGCCGCCGGTGCGGAAGCCCTTCGCATAGGTGAAGTAATACAGATTGTTCGGGTCTGCCTGGAACGAAACCCCCAGCTTCGGGGTGAACGGGGTTTCCTCTTTGTTGCCGGAATTCAGAGTCGTTGTCCCATTTTGCGTGCCGGTCGCGAAGTGTGTGAAGTCGAACGCGGTCTTCGCGATCCGCGCACCGGCAGTCAGCTTCACCCGCGGAATGACCTCGTAGCTGGCTTCGCCGAACAGCGCAACCTGGCGGTCGTGCCCGGTGTTGTAGTTGTAGTAGGAGAAGCCGTTGAACAGCCCGAGGCCGAAGGAGCCGGTCGCTGTCGCGGGTGTTCCGGTTGCAGGGTCACAGGGAGCACCCGCAGGGCATTCGACGAAAACACTTTGAAACAGCGAATCGACCATCGGATCGTAAATCTGTTCCAGGCTGACCTGGCGGGTGAACTGGTAGAACACGCCCGTGGTCCAGGTCAGCGGCGCGGCCGGATCGTTCGACTGCAGCCGCACTTCCTCGGTGAAGGTTCTTTGCTCGTTGATGACGCTGGCCGGCGACCGGTAGTTCTGGATGCCGGGCGGCAGGTGCAGACCGTACTGGTCGATCAGCGGGTAGTAGCTGCTATTGGCGAACTGCAGATTGGGATCGAACTGGTTTGCGCCGGCAATCGGAACCCCATTGACGACGCGTGTCCCCAAGGTCTGGTAATAGCCCAGGTTGTACAGCGTCCCCTCGTAGCCGCTCAGGTCGTCGCGCGTGTAGTAGGACGTATTCGAAATCATCGACACGCCGCCCAGCTCCGCCTCGGCTTTCAGCACCGGCAGGAAATAATGATCCGGCTCGGGCCGCGCGCTCGGGTCGGCGTTCAGGAATCGGTGGCTGGACGGATCCGACGTCACGGTCTGTCCGTTGGCGCCGGTGTTCTGCGGCCAGAACACCGAGATGTCGTTACGATTGCGATGCTGGTACAGCAGGCTCGGGGTGAGCGTCACGTCGGGCGTCACGGCCCACCTGGCGGCCAGCCTGGCCACGTACGTGGCGTCCCAGTTGGATTTGGCGTCGACGGTGGCCAGCGTGAACGGATCGATCCGGTCGATCCACCCCCCGTCGCGCCGATACCAGATGCTGGCGCGCACACCCAGCGTGCCGTCGATCAAAGGCACCCCGCCGGCAACGCCGGCTTCGTAGCTCGGGTCGCCGCCCTGCGTGAACGCGACCTCGGAGCGCGCGTAAATGCTGGACTTGCTCAGGCTCGGCTGCGTCAGGATGTAGCGCACGGTGCCGCCCTCGGATCCGGCCCCGAACAGCGTGCCTTGCGGCCCGCGCAGCACCTCGACCCGCTCCAGGTCGAACGTCTTGGGCAGCGTGTCGTCGGCGTTGAAGCCGAGCGAGTGGATCTGGATCGGCGTGTCGTCGATGTAGATGCCGGTGGTGCCGGAGCCGCCTGAGGACGAGATGCCGCGGATCGAGATCGAATTGGTGCCGGTTCCGGTCGCGTCGATCGTCACGCCGGGCGTGTAACGCGCGACATCGGTGAAGTCCTTGATGCCTTTCTCATCCATCGACTCCTGGGTGAACGCGCTGACGCTGACCGGGACCTTGCTCAGCGCGGCCTCGCGCCGGGTCGCGGTGACGACGATCTCCTGCACCTTGCCGGCCGGTTGAGCTTCGGGCGCCGCCTCGCTGGCCGGGGTTGCGGGTGCCGGGGCAGGCGCGGCGGGACTCTGCGCGTTGCCCGGCGCCGCTGCGCCGTCGGCTGGCGCACCTGCCGCCTGGGCGGTTGCGGGCTGGGCTGGTCCGGTTGTTCCCGCGGCGGCCTGCGCGCTTGCGGGCGGCGCCGATGCGCCCATGAAAAGCGCGGCGGCGAGCAGGCTGCCCGCTGCCTGAACCAGACGAGATCGAGTCCCGGATTGCTTCATTTCCCCCTCCTGGTGCATCCTTGTTCTTATCCACAGGTGCACGAACTCCGATGGTCTCGCGCAGCGCCTCTTTGGAACGCTCGGAAGCAAGACCCGTACCGCCGCGGCGATGGTAGCATCGCGCCCCTTGAGTCAGCATTGAGCTTCGACCAGCCCACCGTCCCGCTTTTTGTGAAGCCGATTGCGATCCTGCAGTACTACGAGCACGACGGGGTGGGATTCTTCGGCGAGCATGTGCGCGCGCGAGGCGTGGCGGCGCGCGTGTTCGAGCTTTTCAACGGCGACATGGCGCCCGCCTCGCTCGAGGGGTTCGGCGCCCTGTGCCTGATGGGCGGCCCGATGAGCGCGAACGACCACTGGGGCCCGTTGCGCGACGGCGAACGGCTGATTCTGGAAGGGCTGCGGACCAATGTGCCGGTGTTCGGCCATTGTCTGGGCGGCCAGCTGATGAGCCGCGCTCTGGGTGGACAGGTCAGCGCGGCTCCGTACGCCGAAATCGGTTGGTCGCGGATCGACGCCCAGGATGATCCGCTGGCGCGCCACTGGTTCGGCCGGGCGGCGTTTCCGATGTTCCAGTGGCACAACGAAACCTTCAGCGTGCCACCGACCGCCCGCTTGATCGCGACCGGCGACTACTGCCGCCACCAGGCGTTCGCGATAGGCCACCTGCACATCGGCGTGCAGTTCCACTGCGAAATGGACCGGGGCCAGATCGAATCATGGCTGCGGGTGCCCGAGTCGGCCGATATCGATCGCTACGCGAGCTCGCCCGCGGTTCAGCGGCCCGAGACGATCCGGACCGAGACAGATTCTTTCCTGACGCTCAGCCAGCAGACCGCCGCGCACATCTACGACCGCTGGCTCGAGCGGATCGCGACTTGATGGGCCGAACGAGGGGGCTCGGCTGGCCCCCTCGTGGCTCCCCCAGCCAATGTAAAGGAAGAGCAGGAGAGCGGGAGAGGGGAGTAGGAAGTCAGTAGGACAGCAGGATGGTCACGGGTGCCGGCTGGCGGCGTCGATGAACGCGGCCAGGTCCGACTTCATCTGGTGCAGCGATGGCGGGTTGATGTACATCATGTGCCCTGCCTCGTAGTACTTCATCTGCACGTGATCGCGCAGCGACGCCGGCAGACCCAGGTGCGCGACCGTGTACTCGGTCGCGAAGATCGGCGTGGCCAGGTCGAAGTATCCGTTCAGCAAGAGCGCCTTGAGCCCCGGGTTCAGCGTCATCGCGTGGCCCAGATCCGGCGTCGTATTGGCGAACGGCTGCGGGTAATCGCCGACCGGCGGCTTGTGCTCCCACTTCCAGTGCTTCTCTATCTCCCAGTTGAAGGGCTTGTAGGTCCGTTCGCGCGCGGCGTTCAGGTCGCGGTAGTAGTAATCGAGAAACGCGGCAACGAAGGCCGCCGAGATCGCGCTCCCCTGCGGGTCGTAGTGCATCTCCTTGGCGAGCGGATCGATCGTCGGCCCGGTGAAGCGCGCATCGAGCCTGCCGACCGTCAGCTGCTTGCTCGCCAGCAGCTCCTTGGCAAACATCGACTCCGACACGCGGAATTGCGCCGCCTTCAGATACTGCGGCGACAGGCCCGTGAAATCGTGCAGTTGCGAAGCGAGCTGGTCGCGCTCTTCGTCGGTCAGCGCGTCGCCTCTGGTCAGCGCGGACAGATAAGGTCCGACCGCAAAGGCCCTGGCGTCATCCAGCAACGATTTCAAATCGCGCGACCCGGGAATCTGATGGTGGTACCAGGCGGCCGCCGCGTACGAGGGAAGGTAAAGCGGGTAGGGGCGATCGTTTCCGGGAACCGCGAACAGCGCCTCGATGTCGGTGGCGACCGACACCAGAATCACTCCGTTGAAAGCCATCGACCAGCGCTCCTGCAGCGCGTCGACCACCCCGGCGGCGCGCGTCGTGCCGTAACTTTCGCCCAGCAGGAACTTGGGCGAGCGCCAGCGCTGCTGATCGGTCACATACTGCGCGATGAAGCGCGAAATCTGGTCGACGTCGGCATCAACCCCCCAGAACTCCTCGTCCTTGTGGCCGCAGACCGCGCGGCTGATCCCGGTTCCGACCGGGTCGATCATCACCAGGTCGGTGCGGTCCAGAATGCTGTCTTCGTTGTCGACCACCGCGTAGGGCGCCGGTGGAGTGGGCGCGGCGTCGACCGTCACGATCCGGCGCGGGCCTAGCGCCCCGATGTGCAGCCAGATCGACGAGGAGCCCGGTCCTCCGTTGAATGCGAAAGTCAACGGCCGCCGCCCCTGATCGTGCACATCGGTCTGCGCGTAGGCGATGTAGCCGACGCTGGCCACCGGCTTGTCTTCGGCGCTGCGAAGGATCAGCGTGCCGGCGCTGGCGGTATAGTCGATTGTCGAGCCTGCGATTGTCAGGCGGTGGTGCGTCACCGCCTGCTCAGGCTTCGGTTCCGGCACCTCCTTGGCCTTCGGATCGTCGCCCGGGCACATCGGCCCGGACGGCTTCTCGGCTGACGCGGGCTTCTCGCTGGAAGAAGCCGGCTTGTCGTCCATGCTGACGTCAGCACGGGTCGGCTGCAAGGCCAGTGCTGCGATGCATCCGAATAGTGCGCAGCGACACAAGCTGGTGCTCAGGATCATCCTGTTTTCCGCCGTCCTCATTTCAAAGGCGGCAACGCTAACACAGGATTAGCGGCCGGAATCCGGCCGCTGCGATTTCAGTCCAGAAGGGGTCGTCGACCGGAATCCGGCCGCCGCTATTTCAGGCGCGCAACCGCTTCGCGAAACGCCTGCGCGTCCTTCGCGTCGCCGATCTCCGGGGCGAGACGCTCGACCAGGGCGTCCAGGTTCGGGACCCCACCGGCGAGCTTTTCATCGACCAGCAGCCCGGCCATCGGGCCGACATACTCGAGCAGGATGGCTTTGACGCGGGAAATCTGAGCTGGCGGAATGTTGCTGGCCATGCGCATTATGTTGCGCGTTTCGAAGCCCGGCCGGGTGCGCGGAAGCTCCCCTGGTCTTGTGGGTTCAGGCTCCAGCGGGATACCGCCGCCGGTGTTGCTTTGAATCGTTTCCGGCTCGAAGGCGTCGCCCGACAGCACCGACGATAAGGCGTCCGCGTTGCTGCCCGAGAGCATTCGCGACAACAGGCCCAGCAGCACCCGTTCGTTCGGCAGGTCGTCGTCCCGCAACACCTCCGGATCGGCACGGAAGGTCGCGGACTTCGCAACCGCGTTCGAGGCAAGCTCCGCCGCCGCCTTGCCCCGGCGCGGACCATAACCCAGGTGCACGATGCGTCCGGATTCGACGCCGATCCTGATCTGCCGGCCGTCGTAGGTGACAACAAACAGCTGTCCGGTCGAATCCCGACTTTGAACACGCAGCAACAACTCGAGCGGCGACATAATGGACCACCCTCCTTGGGTAATCGAACCGCCTGCCTAACCCCCGCCTTCCTTGGTCAAACGCTCCATCGCCAGCCTCAGGCTTCGAGTCATCCGCTCGATCGCTTTGGACAGCGCCCCGATCTCATCATTGCGGTCGGTTCCGGGGATTTCATGGTCGAAACGACCCCGGCTCATATCTTCGGCGATCGTGGTCAGACGCACCAGCGGCCGCGAAAGGCCTGGCGCAATGATCGCAGCAAAGCCTGCTGCCAGCAGCCCAGCCACGAGCAGCACGATCTCCATCGTGCGGTCGGTTTCGGCGACCGGCCGCAGCGCCTCGGCCTCGTCCATCTGCACCGCCACCAGCCACCCGAAGCGCACCGGCTGAAGCACCGCGATCGTCGGCCGCCCGTCATCGACGTAGCGAAGCACACCGCCGCGCACGTTCTCGCGGGCCTTGAATACCTCTTTGTCCTTCCAGTCGCGCAGTTCCTTGTCGAAAACGGCGCCCGTCATCCCGGCCAGCTTGCCGTCCTGGAACAGCAGGATCGCTCGCCCCGTGTCCCCGATCCGGGTGCTGGCCAGCAGGTCGGTGAGCTCGTTCAGTCCGTTGGTTTTCGCCAACACGCCAACCACTTTGCCCTGCTCGTCCTTGATCGGCACGCCCATGATCCAGGCCGGACGGTTGGTCGTGCGGCTGATCGCGATGATCTGCCCGAGCGGCTGACCGGAGACGGCAGTCTTGAAGTACGGGCGGTCCGAATAGTTGATCGGCGCGAGGCTGTCGGAGCGCGCCAGCGAGACGCCGTCCAGTCCGACCGTAAACACCAGCTGGCTCCACGGCTGATGGTTCGCGATCGCGATCAGCACCGGCCGCTGCAACTCGGGCAGCATCGACCGCATCGCGATCGTGTCGGCATGCTCGGCCAGCGTTTCGTAGTTGAGATTCAGCCAGGCGTCGGCGCGCGACGCGATCTGCATGGCCTCGACCCGCAGCCGCGCCTCGGCCAGGCGTTCAGCGTTCTCCGAGGTTACGCCGCGGGCGTAATACCAGGTAGCCAGCAAAGGCAGCATGGCGGCCAGCAGCAGGACGAGGAAGAACCGCCAGAACAGCGTCAAGGAGGGGAGAAACCGGCGCATGGGTTCGAATGGGTCTAGTCGGGTGTGTCAAAGACGAAGCCGACCCCCGTTATCGCATGCAATGCGATTCGATGTCAAAGGTGTTGCTACCGCATCTAAGTCATTAAGGCGAAAGTGGAATTTGCCGAACGGCGGCCATGATCGGGGGTCATCAAGGCCGCCTGGACAAGAAGCTTGGTGGGTCGTGCAGGATTCGAACCTGCGACCAACGGATTAAAAGTCCGCTGCTCTACCGGCTGAGCTAACGACCCGTCGGGCAGGAGTCCGGCTGCCGTGATTTTCTGATTGCCGGCGCAGGGGAACCTGGAATTATCCGAAGTGCCGCACGTCCCGTCAAATCGCGCGCGCTTGGGTTGAGTTATTTGACGGCCAGGGAGGACAAGCGCTCCTTGGCCAGTTTGGCTGCGTCGGAGTCGGGGAAATCCGTAAGAATCTTGTTCAACGTGACGCGCGCGGACTTCTTGTCGTTCAATTCGATCTGGTTGGACGCGATGTTCAACAGTGCGTCGGGAACCCGGGGCGAATCGGGGAAGTGGTCGATCAACGCCTGCTGCGCCGCGATGGCCGACTTGTAGTCCTTGATCGCGTAATACGAGCTCCCCAGCCAGAATTGCGCAGCCGACGCGTAGGGAGACTGCGGATAGCGGGCCAGGAAAGCCGAAAGGGCTCCTACCGCGGTGCGGAAATCGTTCGCCTTGAACGATGACATCGCGGACTCGTATGCGGCCTGCTCGTCCCGATCGACCTGAACGCTCTTGCCGTCGATCGTGACCGAGGTCGGCTCGAGTTTCTTGATGCGGGCGTCCAGGTCCGAGTACAGGTCGTGGTTGCGTTTCTGCAGCGTGGCCACATCGTTGGTCACCTGCTCGATCAAGCCGCGCAGCTTGGCCAGATCCTGGTGCAGTTGATCGAACTGACCGCCGGCCTCCAACTGGCCCCGCTGCATTGCCTGCAGCGTCGCGTCGATCCGGTCGAGGCGCTGGGACAGCTCATCGATCCGCGCGGCGTGGTCCTTCTGCAGTTGCGCGACCTGATCGCGCAGATCGACGATCGCCTTGCGCGCTTCCTCGTCGCCGAACAGCGCCTGCGAGGGGGTCGCCAGGCTCAGCAGCAGCGGCAGCAGCCACAGCGCCCGAAAAAGAGCTCCCCTCTCCCGCCTGCCGGAGAGCGCCTGCGAAGGGACTCCCCTCTCCCGCAAGCCGGAGAGCGCCTGCGAAGGGACTCCCCTCTCCCGCTTGCGGGAGAGGGGCGGGGGAGAGGGCAGTGCACCGAAAACGTCAGCCATGGCTCAAGCCATCAACCCCGTGCGCGTGCCGGGCGTCTCAACGATAAACAATGTCCGCACGCCGGTTCTCAGCCCAGGCCGCCTCGTCGTGCCCCAGCGCCTTGGGCTTTTCCTTCCCGAAGCTGATCGTCTCGATGCGCGCCGCCACTACGCCCACCAGCTCCATGCGTTCACGCACCGCGTCGGCGCGGCGCTGCCCCAGCGCCAGATTGTATTCGCGGCCGCCGCGCTCGTCGCAATTGCCTTCGATCCGGACCTGGCGCGTGGCATGTTCGACCAGGTAGCGGCCATGCGCTTCGATCACGGTCTGATACTCGACCTTGATCAGCGACTTGTCGAAATCGAAATACACGCTGCGCTTGGCCAGAATGCTGTTCGGATCGTTGAGCGGATCAACCACCGGTGGCGGCGGCGTCTCGACCTTCTTGACGGGAGGCGGGGGCGCGGGCGCCGGAGCGGGCGCGGGCGTCGCTTTGCTCTGCTCGACAACCGGCGCGGGCTTTTCCTCCAGCTTCGTGCTGGCACACCCGCCCATCGCGAGTGCAGCGGCCGAGGCAACGAACAGAACGCGCATCGAGCTCATCGTTATTCTCCTGAATGATTTGTCCGCCCGCCTCGAGAAGCCGGCTCATTTCACAAAGGGTCCCCAGCAGGGTTCCCGGATCTCGCCGCTGGGACCGGTGATCCTCGCCCGGGCCCGGCCGTCGGTCGATGCCAGCGCGAGTATCTCGCGGCCCCCGACTTCGGTCGCGTAGAGTAGCAAACGGCCATTGGGCGCAAAGCTCGGCGCCTCGTCCTTGACAGTATCGGTCACCGTAAGCTCCTGTCCCAGGCCGATGTCCAGAACCTCGATCTGAAACAGGTCGTTGCGCCGGGACACATAGGCCAGCAGCCTCCCGTCGGGGCTTACGCGCGGACTGATGTTGTAGTCGCCATTGAACGTCATCCGCTGCGCCTCGCCGCCCGCGGCCGGCATCCGGTAGATCTGCGGACTGCCGCCGCGGTCTGACGTGAAGTAGATCCAGGCGCCGTCGGCGGAGAAGAACGGCTCGGTATCGATCGCATCGTTGACGGTCAGACGGCGCGGGTTGGTCCCATCGATTCCGATCAGGTAGATCTCCGAGTTGCCGTCCTTCGTCAGGACGACTGCCAGGTTCTTGCCGTCCGGCGAGAACGCAGGAGCGCTGTTGCTGCCCTTGAAATTGGCCACGGCGCGGCGTGTGCCGGTCGCCAGCGTATGCACGTACACAACCGGCTTGTGAGTCTCGAACGAGACGTACGCGAGCAGCCCGCCGTCGGGCGACCAGACCGGTGAGATGATCGGCTCGCGCGAGCGCAGCGCGGTCTGGGAATTGGCGCCGTCGGCGTCCGCCACCTGCAGTTCGTACGAGGTCCGGCTGAACTCGACCACGTAGGCGATCCGGGTCGCGAAGACCCCCTTGTCCCCGGTGAGCTTCTCGTAAATGCGGTCGGCGATCCGGTGCGCGGTCAGGCGCAGCTCGGCGGCCGGCGCCACGTAGCCCAGCCCGTCGAGCTGCGAGTTCTTCACGTTGTCGTAGAGGCGGAAGCGGACATCGAATCGTCCGTCGGCCAGCTGCGAGACGGAACCGACGACCAGCGTGTCGGCGCCGCGCGCCCTCCACTGACCCAGGTCGACGCGCTCGTCTTCGGCCAGCGCGCTGTCGCCCGCGTCCACCATCCGGAACTGCCCGGAGCGGGTCAGGTCGGCGCGGACGATCGCCGCAACGTCCTGCGGCGCAGTGCCCTCGGTCTTGAACGACGCGACCGCGATCGGGTACTGCTGGGACCCGACGCCGGTGATCTCCACCGTCATCTGGGCCGGCAAAGGTCCGCTTGCCACTGCGGCGGTCAGACCGACCAGCAGGACCAGCGTGAGAAATAGAGTTGGCCTTGCGCGGGTCGTTGGCATTGGGTGCGGATTATAGGGACGCGGGCAGCCGGGCCTTTACGCGGTTCATCGCGCCTCCGCGGGACGCATCCTTAGGACGATCGATCGAGGTACCGTGCCATCACGGTCCCGTGGAAACGGATCGCAGTGGATGATCGCGCGCTCGGCGGCGTCGTCCCAGCCCGGCAGCCCGCTGGGCTTGGTCAGGTGCGGCGTCGGCTGCTCCCCGGTTGGCAGCACGTCAACCGAGAATTCAGCGTAGACCTGATCCGAAATGTTGTCGGGCACTGCGAACACAATGTGCGGCCGGATGCACGCTTTGATCAGCGCAGCGTAGGCATCACTGACCACGCCGGACGATGCGGCCGCCGCGCGCGCGCTGCCGGTGACCTGACCGGTCAGGCGCGCGATCTCGGCTTGCCGGCGCTCCTCGCCCGCGCGCTCCTCGCGCTCGATCTGCTCCTTGCTGGGCTTGGGCTCGACCTTCTTTGGCTCGGCCTTCTTCGGTTCGCGTTTTTCGATCGGGCGACGCTCGAGCGGAGGCGGGCTTTCTTGCTCGGGCGCGTGCGGCTTGACCTGCTGCTGCTGGACGATGTCGGCATCGGGCTTGGGCGCCTCCGGCTGCGGGGGGGCCGGAGGCGGCGGGGGCGGCGCAGGCGGCTCGACCGGGGCCAGCGGCGCCCACAACTCGGCCACCGCGGGCGCTTCGCTCGAAGTGCGCCATTGCACTGCGAACCACATGCCCGCAACCAGCAACGCGTGCATCGCCACCGCGGCCATGAAGGATGGCAGCGTGTTGCGGCCGCGTTCCGGCCCACGGGGGCGCCTCGCTACGGTGCCAGTGGCGGTGGCGGACATGGATTCGACCGGATCGCTGCTACTCGGCCGGCTTGACCACCAGTCCGACGCGCCGCACGTTGTTCTTGTACAGCGCGTCCAGCACGCGCGTGACCGACTCGTAGCGGGCTTTCTTGTCGCCGGCGATCACCACCGGGGTGTCCGGCCGGCTCTTCTGGCGCTCCTTGACGGTCGCCAGCAGTTGATCCAGCTCCACCGGCACCGCCTGTCCGGAAGCGGCCCCGGGCGTGCGGTCGCGCAGCAGCAGCGAACCGTCCGCCTTCACGACCACTTCCAGCGGAGCATCGGGCGCCCGGGTCGATTTGCCCACGGACGGCAGCTCGACCAGGCTTGGATTCACGAACGGCGCCGACACCATAAGGATCACGACCAGCACCAGCATCACGTCGATCCACGGTACGACGTTGATGTCGGACATCATGCGCCGCCGGCTGCCTGCAGTTCGTCGTGCCAGCACCGCCATCGGCCGCGCCCCGCCTCAGCGCTGCCGCTGCAGGATGTTGGAGAACTCCTCGATGAAGCTCTCGAAGCGGTTGGCCAGCCGGTCGATGTCGTGCGCGAAGGCGTTGTAAGCGACCACTGCCGGGATCGCGGCGAACAGGCCGATCGCGGTGGCGATCAGCGACTCGGCGATTCCGGGCGCGACGCTGGCCAGCGTCGCCTGCTGCAGCCCGGACAGCCCGGTGAACGCGTGCATGATGCCCCAGACGGTCCCGAACAAGCCCACGTACGGACTGACCGAACCGGCCGACGCCAGAAATGCCAGCCGTGCCTCCAGCGCATCCATTTCGCGCTGGTATGTGGCGCGCATCGCGCGGCGCGCGCCGGCGAGCATCTCCTGTCGTTCGACGTCCTGGCCGCGCCCGCGCAGTTTCAGAAACTCGCTCATCCCGGCTTCGAAAATCCGTTCGAGCGCACCGGTCTTGTGGCGGGGGTTGGAAGCGGCCTGGTGCAGCGTGTCCAGGGCCACGCCGCTCCAGAAGCGTCGCTCGAACACCTCGGTTTCCCGGTTCGCGCCGCGAATGGAAAAAGCCTTGCTGAATATCGCAGTCCAGGACCCCAGCGAGATCAGCAGCAGCAGCGCCATCACCAGCTGGACCACCAGCGTGGCCTGGGTGACGAGCGAAAGGATCGACAGGTCGGCGGAGATGTTCATCGTGAGGTCGAAGAAGGAACGCGGAGTTTATCGTGGACGCGGAAACAGGCCCGGGCCGAGCTGCCTCCAATCGCCGAGGCGTGGCTGGCCGAAATACCTCGCCGCACGGTCACAGTATTCCGCGACCCGTACGCCCAGGGCTATCGCCTGTCGATGGAGATCACGCAAGGCGCGGTCAGCCCGCTCTGCCTGCCGGAGCTTCAACTCGGAATCGAAGAGATTTTCGGGCCGGCTTGACGCCCCTGCGCTTCAGGCAGAGGATCCCGGCGCCAGAGGCCGGATGCGCCCGAGCAGCGCCTGCGGCAATCGCGCCGGCATCCGGCGCTGCGAATCCACACACGCCACCTTCACGCGCGCCTGCGCAACGACCGCGTCTTCACGCAGCGCGAGCTGCTCGAAAACCAGCGAACATCGTCCGATCGCAGCCAGCCGGGCCTCGATCGTGAGCTCGTCGTCCAGTCGTGCCGGTTGCAGATACCTGGCCTCGATCTCGGTGACGGCGAACTGCAAACCGGCCTCGCGCGCGAGGGCCGACTGATCGACGCCCAGCGCGCGCAGCCACTCGGTGCGGCAACGCTCGAAGAACTTCAGGTAATTGGCGTAGTAGACAACCTGGCCGGCGTCCGTGTCCTCGTAGTACACGCGGATCGTCCATCTGAACGCGACGCCGGGTCCGGAGTTCGCCTCCGCGGTGTTCCATGATGTTGCGTGCACCATCCGCAGCCTGTCGTCCGGTGTAATGAAGAGCTCGCTTCGAGCGCCCTCAGCTGAATGGTGCATCGCACCATAGCATGCGTAGAGACCTTTCAGTCAGCTTTGAACCGCTGCGCCCGTGCGGGGCACGCCGTCGCTCTTTTTTTTATCAGCGCGAACTGACCTGTCGCCGGACGAAACGCGAGTCGAACCAGTTGTCCAGCATGCGCTTTTCGAAACGCAGCGGGTCACCGTCCGGATAGCGGTTAATGAAGTGCAGGTAGGTGCCATCGGATACCGTTTCCTCGCCGCTCGCCAGCACGCTCCCGCCCTGCGTCAAGCGATGGCGCACTGTGATGCTGGGCCAAGAGCCTTCGCGCATCACCCGGTACGGTGTATTCCGATAGCGACGAGGGTCGAGGGTGCCAGCCAAGCGCACATCCAGCACATCGACCTCGAGCACCTGGTCGGCCGGCAAGCGGCGTGCAGCCAGCTGTTCGATGTGCCGCGCGATTTCCGCCATGTTGGCTGCCGCTTCGGGGCCATTGATGAAAGGACCGATGTCGGCGAACTTCTCCGGGCTCACGAAGGTCACGTGCGCAGTGCCGGCGAATGCGCACGCCGACACGGCGGCCATCAACAGGCCAATCCTCAATCGAGCGCCCATCCGCGACATATACGTAGTATCCGGATCCGGGTTCGTGAGTTCATCCGAGTCCGCGCTAATACTATTCCTTCGTTCCACATTAAGGAAAGGCCGCGGGCTCCCATGACGTAGATCCACGCATAGGCTCCTAAGCGCAAATCGGTGTGTCGCATCGCACCATCTTCGATTGCCGCCGCACTCCAGCACCGACCCCTCTTTCGCCGAACGCGGTTCCGATCGAAAAGCGAATGCTTGTCAAGCAAATACAACAAAGCGCTGTTTCACGAAGCACTCGTATTGCAATGGCTTCTGCGGGGCGTAAAAATCCTCGCCATGAATCCGGCAGCAAATGCCAGTCGGTACCAACGCCGGTTCAATTCTGGGGGAATCCATGCCTAAGTATGCAAGCTTGCTGCGCGGGTTCGGGGTCGGCATATCGATCCTGGCGGGCGCAATGATCGCCAATCGCGCGCAAGCGCAGGCCGAGACTGCTGAAGCCGCTCCAATCGAGAGGGTCGAAGTGACGGGCTCGAACATTCGACGTGCGGAGGTCGAGCAGGCGCAAAACGTCCAGGTAATCACGACCACGCAGATTCAGCAGAGCGGGCAGGAGACGGTCTCCGATTACCTGCGCAACGTGATCTCTTCCACTTTCGGCAACAACAGCAACGAACAGTTCGCCAACAGCTTCGCCCCGGGCTCCGCGAGCGTTGGACTGCGCGGCCTGACCCAGAAGGACACGCTGGTTCTGCTGAACGGCCAGCGCATCACGCAATACGGCTTCTTTCAGAACCTGTCCGATTCGTTCGTCGATCTGAACGTTATCCCTTTGAGCGCGGTCGATCGAATCGAAGTTCTGAAGAGCGGAGGTTCCGCCATTTATGGCTCCGACGCGATCGCCGGCGTGATCAACATCATCCTGAAGCAGAACACGACCGAGAAAACCGCGACCGCCGGCGGCCGCATTACTACCCAGGGCGGTGCGACCACCCGCGATGCGAGTCTTCTGTACGGCCTTGGCGACTTTCAAGCCCAGGGTTACAACCTGACGACGTCGATCAGCGCCTACCGGCGCGACCAGTTGCTGTTTTCCGAGCGCGATAACACCAAGAACCAGGATTACCGCAACCTGCCGGACGGCACTTTTGCGTGGCAGCTGGGGAACCAGTATCGGCCGATCACGGGCGTCGCTCCGCGCGCGCCCTTTCCAACGTGCGGCACCAATGGCCTGCCGGGGACGGTCACGGCGGCGGGCACCTCCGGGCTTGGCTGCTATTACAACCAGGCGAATTACCTGCCCCTTTCTCCGGCAGCGGACCGCGCCAACGCAACGGCGATCGGAAACCTGAAGCTGAACGACAATTGGACGGCCTTCGTCGATGTGTTCTATTCCTTCGAGAAGACCACGTCCAATTTCACACCAGTGACGCTAAGTCCAAGTTCTTATCTCTTCAACCCGGCCACCTCGGGCATCACGCCGGTTTCCAACATCCTGCCCGCTAGCAACCCCTCTGCCAGGATCGTCGGCGGGGTTCCAGTCGCGACTCCAATCAGCTTCAACTTCCTGAGCGTCGGCGGCCGCGATGCGGACGTCGTCTCGAATACCTTCCGTGTCAGCGGCGGGTTCAAGGGCAACCTGATGGGGTGGGACGTGGACGGCGCCTATGGACATTCGGAGAACCATGTCTCCTTGGCGGATAGCAACGGCGTCAACGGTCCGGTGTTGCAACGGGAGATCGCCGACGGGTCGTTCAGTTTCCTGAATCCGCTGTCGACACCGGCCGCCTTGAATGCGCTGCGCCTCAACTATGGCAACGAGGCGGTCGCCAAGCTCGATACGCTGGGCGTCAAAGGCACCGGGCCCATTTATGATCTGCCGGCGGGGCCCCTGAGTGCGGCGGTGGGCGTGGAGTTTCGGCACGAGTCGGTCGACGACGAAGCGGGCGAGGCTCTGAGGAGCGGGCATGTGCTGAGTAACGGCGTCACGACGGTGATCGCCAGCCGCGATATCGAGGCCCTGTTCGCCGAGTTCGATGTGCCGATACTCAAATCGCTCGAGGCCGACCTGGCAGGGCGCTGGGAACACTACGAAGGAACCGGCAGCAACTTCTCGCCGCAGCTCACCCTGCGCTACCAACCGATTCGCGAATTCACGTTGCGAGCGGTCGGTTCGCACGGTTTCCGGGCGCCCAGTCTGGCCGAGTCCAGCCGCAGCACATCGGTCGCGAATCAGACTGTGGTCGATCCGCACGATCCGCTGATGCGCCCAAGTGAGGCGGTGGGTTACATCACCGGCGGCAATCCGGACGTCCAGCCCGAGACCTCGAAGAATCTGGACATTGGAATCATCGTCTCACCGGTGAAGAACCTGAACTTCACGCTGGATTGGTACAGCATCTGGCTGTACAGCATCATCTCGCCGAACGCGACCGCCCAGGCAATCATCCTGAACCCGTCCGCCTATCCTCCAGGCTCGCTGGTGCGCGCGGCGGACGGCACTGTCATTTACGCGAAAGCCCTATACGAGAATCAATTCGGACTGCGTACCTCGGGCGTCGACTTCGAAACCGATTACACGCTGCCGCTGCCCGATGCGTCGAAACTCAAGTTCGAAATCGACGCCACGTACGTTTCCACGTTCCTGGTGAACAGCGGATTCGGCGTCTGGTCGAGTTATGTGGGATCCAACGGATGGGACTATCTGTCGCCGATCAGCGGGGGTGGTCCGGTTCCCCGCTGGAAGGGTTTGGCTTCCACGACATGGTCGAACTCGCAATGGACCGCACAGGTGACGGCTCGCTTCTTCGACCGCTATGACAACTCAGGAGGCGGCCCGAACGGTTTCGCCGGCCTGGCCCAGGAAAACGTGTCGTCGTTCACGGCGATCGATCTGTACGGCGAATTCCGCTACAACAAGCACTGGAAGGCTTCGTTGACGGTCGTCAATGTGGCGGATCGGAACCCGCCTTATGACAGCGCCAACTTACGCTTCGGCGTGATCGGAACACCCTACGACCTGTTCACGTACGACGACTTCGGGCGGATGATCGACTTGCACGTCGCATATTCCTTCTGAACGGCATGCGTAGTGGCGGGCCCAATCATCGAGTTGATCGCGCGGTAAAAACAGGCGATTCGCGTGGTGATCTTGCTCTGGATGGTGCATCGCACCATGACACGCTCAGTTAACAAATTCAAGCGAACTGCCGCGCGCTTTGAACCGTGAATCATGTGATCCAAAAACAACAATCGCGCGCACGATCACGATCGCGTATTGCAAAGGGATTTGCTCGGGTTAACAATCGTTTCATAACCTGACAGGCGAGTAGTCGATCGAACTGTCAATACGACGAACGATCGATCGCGCGCCGGCCGGCGCGCCCGGGACGCGGGCAGCCGGCTCGATCCGATCAACTCGAATGTGGGGGAAAAACATGGATAGGCAATTTCCGGTGCCTGAAGCGCCGGCCGGCGGCGGACGCGCCACTCGCTCGCTTGTCGCACTTCGATCAGGTCTTGCCAGTTGCGTATGTACAGCAATTGCCCTGGCAGCCTCGGGCATCGCGACTGCCCAGGAGCAACCGACCGAGAAAGTGGTCATCACCGGTTCGGCGATCCCGCGCACCGAGGCGGAATCTCCGGCCCCGGTCCAGGTGATCACGTCGGAGGACATCCAGAGGAGCGGAAAGACGACGGTGCAGGAGGTCCTGCAGTCGCTGACCGCGAACGGCGCCAACAACCTGCAGCAGGGCTTCGCCGGAGCGTTCGCGGGCGGCGCGGCCGGGGTTGCGCTGCGGGGCATGACGGTCGATGCGACGCTGGTGTTGATCGACGGCAAGCGGATGGCGCCCTATCCGATATCCGACGACGGCCAGCGCTCGTTCGTCGACGTGGCGAACCTGCCCCTGGCGATCATCGATCGAATTGAGATCCTGAAGGACAGCGGGTCGGCCCTGTACGGATCGGATGCGATCGCCGGGGTCATCAATATCATCACGCGCAAGACGTACGTCGGATCATCGGTGGCTGGTGACTACGGCCAATCCGAGCGCAACGACGGAATCACCTGGCACGTCGCTGCGACCCATGGCTGGGGGGACCTGGCGGCGGACGGACACAACACCTACTTCAACATCGAATACCGGCACCAGAACGAGATCAGCAACGCCGCTCGTTCGCAGTTTTCGGATTACGACTACTTCCATAAGTACGGCCCCTCGGCGCCCACGCTGCCGGGCGTCGTTCAGCCCGGGGACGCGTACGGGCTTGCCCCGAATCTGTCCGGCATGGTCGCGCCGATCACCGGTGCCGGAACTGCCAATCCAGTGGTGGGACCGGCGCTCCAACTGCCGGGCTGCACGCCCGATCCGCTGGGCGGCTGCGGGTACAACCCCGCCAAGTACTTCCAGATTCAGCCGGAGACTGAAAACCTGAACCTGTGGGTGCGGCACACGGAGCAGCTGACGCCCGACTGGCAGCTGGTCGGATCGGCATCGGTGTTCAGGGACCAGGCGCAGCAGCTGTACACGCCACGCGCGGTCGGACGCCACGTCGCCTGGGCCAGCATCAGCGGCACAGCAGTCAATACTGGCAGCCCGAAGGCTCAGCCCGTCGTGCTGCCGCCCGGCAACGTGAACAATCCGTACTGTCCGCCGGGCAGTCCGCCGACCTGTACGCAAGGGGCGTGGCTCAACTACGTGTTCGGCGATATCGGCGCGACGGACACCAAGTTCGACACCAGCACGTATCGAGTGGCGCTGGACCTGAACGGGGCCCTGATGGGTTGGGATACGAGCACCAGCCTCGGTTGGGTACGGGGCATTTCGGACATCTCGTACTTCGGCTACCCGACCCTCAGCGGCCTGAACCAGGTGATCGCCAACAACAACTACTACATCGGCGCCCAGTCCTTCCGCAATACACAGGCCGTGTACAACATCCTGGATCCGACCACGGCGTCCGTGGCCACGTCACAGCTGCAGTACATCGAGCTGAACGCGACTCGCGATCTTCCGTGGTTCGCGCTGCCGGGCGGACCGATTGGGGTTGCGGCCGGCCTGAGCGTGCATCACTGGGGCCAGGAAGATCCCGGGCAGCCCGGGTCGGCCAGCGGCGACACGATCGGCCTGGGAACCACGTTCATCCACGGCACCGAGACGGACCAGGCGGTGCACGCGGAAATTTCGCTTCCCGTGATCAAGATGCTGGAGCTCGGCGGGCAGGTCCGCTTCGACAAGGTGATCGGGACCGGCAGCCGGATCTCGCCCAAAGGTACGTTCAAGCTCACGCCGATCCGGCAGATCGCGCTGCGCGGCACCTACTCGCGCGGGTTCCGCGCGCCGGGGCCCGGCGAGAAAGGCGATTCGGGCGTGACGTTCTTCGAGACGGCGCCATCCGACCCGATCCGCTGTCCTATCACGCACCTGCCGAGCGACTGCGGCAACGCACCCGGCGGCGCCGTATTCGGAGCGGTCACCGGCAATCCGCAGCTGCAGCCCGAAAGATCCGAAGCCTACGATCTGGGCATCGTGCTGGAGCCGATCAAATCGGTCAGCGTGTCGGCGGACTGGTACAAGATCAGACGCACGGACTACATCTACAACGGCCCGTCGTCGACGTTCATCCGGGGTCCGTCGGAACCGCCCTTTCCCAACCTGCCCGGGCCGATCATCGGGGTCGCCGGGCCGTACGTAAATCTCGGCAGCGACGTGACGAGCGGCCTGGAGTTCGATGCCCGGGCCAAGCAGGAAATCCAGCCTATCGGCACGTTCAGCATGCAGGTGACCTGGACGCACCTGATCTACTACGACTATTGCGGCTTGACGTTCGGCGGCGTCTTTACTCCAGGGTGCGTCGACATCGTGGGGTCGCACGGCCCCGAGGTGATCAGCGGTAACACCGGCACGCCGAAGGACCGCGGCAACGCCGTCTTCTCGCTCGATCGGGGGCCCTACGAGCTCGGGTTCACGGTCAATTACGTCAGCGGCTATCAGCACACGGACCCGACTCTGGGCGTTTTTGGAGATGCCGCCACCGGATGCTTCGTTACCTGGGTATCGTGCCACGTGGGATCGTTCACCGACGTGGATCTGTTCGGGCACTATGACCTGAGCAAGCAGCTTCAGGTCAGCCTGCACGTCCTGAACCTGTTCGATCGGGATGCGCCGTTCGATCCTGAGGCTCAGTACGGGCAGAACAACTACAGCGTCAACTGGGCGCAGCAGGGTGCGGTGGGGCGTTTCTATCAGGTCGGACTGCGCTACACGTTCTGATCACCCGAGCAGGTTTCATCGTTTGGAAAGCGCGACATCGAATTCGATGTCGCGCTTTTTCCTGGTGCGCCCCATCCAGCTTTACCGTGCGGCCGAGACCGCCTTTCCGGCCGCAGGGGTCGTCAGACACTTGTCCAGGAACTTCTCGACCCGGGTCCAGAAATCGATCCGATGCTGCTCCTGCCTCAGCCCGTGACCTTCTCCGGGGTAAACGACCCACTCCACGCGGTCGCGCGGGGTGGCGATCGCCGAGCGCAGCCTTTGCCCGTGCACAAGCGGCACGCGGCGATCCTGGGAACCGTACGCCATCAGCACAGGTTGCCTGATCCGGTTGGCGTTGCGCAGCGGCGAAGTTGCCTTCAGTTGTTCCGCGTCCGCGACGGGATCGCCGACCAGGGCCGGCCCGCCGTAGCGGAGGTCCGCCTCCGAGGCGTCGCTCCATGACGCCGAGTAGATCAGGTCGATGTCCGTGACGCCGAACCAATCGACTGCGCAGCGGAAGAGCTCGGGGTTCTTGATCAGCCCCATCAGGCTCGCATAGCCGCCGTAGCTGGCGCCGGCGATCGCGATCCGCTGCCCGTCCGCGATGCCTTGCGCCACGGCCCATTGCGCCGCGTCGGCCAGGTCGTCCTGCATCGCCAGGCCCCATTGGCGCCAGCCGGCCTTGTAAAAGTCGAAACCGAAACCTTTGCTGCCGCGGTACTCCGGCTGGATCACCGCGTAGCCGCGCGAGGCGAGGAACTGGGCTTCGGGATCCCACTCCCAGCTGCCCCCGCGCACGTACGGGCCGCCATGCACCAGTACGACCAACGGATACGGTTTCGGATACGGCTCGGGCGGAGACGTCACGTAGGCGGGTATCGACAGCCCATCGCGGGAGCGGTAGCGGACGAACTCGCGCCGGCCCATCTGCGAGGCCTGGATCCAGGGAAACTCGCCCCCGATCGCAACCAGACTGGCCGCGACAGGGTCGAACGCGAAGTAGCGTGCCGGCTGACGGTCGGAGGTCGACGCGACCAGCAGAAACCTCGAGGACACGCAGTCGCCGCACGTGATCGTATTGGTCGCGTTCGGCAAGGCCGCATCGATCTGCTGCTGATATTCGGCAAAGCGCGGATCGAGCCAGCTCGTGTGCTCGGCGTCGGTCTGGTATCGGTAGCCAAGCATCCGCTGCGCCTTGAAGTCGAGCACCGGGTCGACCGAGCCATCGAAGCCGTCGAGCTGCAGCGCCGGTCCATCGTCAAACCGATGCTGCGACAGGTCGAAGCGGAACAGCGAAGCGAGCGGACCATGTTGCACGTACAGTGCCCCGTCGAAGCCGAAAAACCTCGGGACGAATTCACCCGATCGGTACCGGTCGAATTCGCCCAGCGCGATCCACCGCCCCGATTCTTCACGCTGGTAGACGATCCGGCGCGCATCGACGTACGCCGTTGCGACGCGCGGAGCGTCTCCCGGGTCCAGAATCCATTCGGTCACGCCGGCTGGCTGACCCATCGTCAGGTTTCTTGTTTTGCGGCTCCGGGTGTTAAGGCGGTACAGGACCGTGGCCCTTACGTTGAAGGGATCGCTCTGGCTGAACAGGTTTTCGGCGACGATCACGTCGCCCGATCCGTCGTGCGTGACCGCGTAGAAGGTGAAGGTCGTCGGCAGGACCCGCGAGTGGATCCGCGTGCCGGTGACATCCTGGTGGAATCTGAAAGTCGGCGCAATCAAGGCAAGGAAATGCGATCCGTCGCGGTCCACAGCGAACAGGCCGCCGTTGCCGGTGCTTCGCTGCCCTGTCAGATCCAGGATGTCGAAAACGAGGCGATCGTCGCCGACCCAATGAACGCTGTGCACATCGGCATCGGGGAAGGTCGCGATCGTTTTCATATCTGCGGCCGCCGCCAGGTCGAGCATCGCCAGTTGCGTGCGCCCGGAGGCCCC
>DATBCD010000011.1:0-2583 GCA_036270655.1 Burkholderiaceae bacterium | reverse complement strand
CGCAGGACATCCTGCTCGCGCCCGGTCACGTGTTCCGGCCTCAGCTGCAGCCGACGCCGTACCTGCGCTTCAACGTCGCCTTCGCGCAGGATCCGCGCCTGGAACGATTCCTCGAGCGGGTGGCCGACCGGGCGCACACCGCGTCGCCGGAAGAATCCGAATCCGTCTCCTAGCCGGGTTCATCCGCCGCTCGGGTCGGCGCCCGAACGCCGGCTGCGCAGCAGACGCACGAGGCGCCCGTGGAGCAACACATAAGCCGCCCCGATCAACGGCGCGGCGATCGCCAGCGCCGATGACTGTCGGTCGACCCACGCCTTGACCGCCGTGTCCGAGACCGCCGTGTCACCTGCCACCCAGCCGAGCAGCGCGCCCCCGGCCAGGATCAGAACCGGATAGCGGTCCAGCAGCCGAGCCACCATCACGCTGCCGAAGATCAGGATCGGCACGCTCAACAGCAGGCCAAACGCCAGCAGCAGGTAGCTGCCGCGCGCAGCGGCCGCCACCGCCAGCACGTTGTCCAGGCTCATCACGGTGTCGGCCACGACGATCGTCGCCAGCGCCCTCCATAAATCGCGTCGTTGCTCGCGACCCGTCTCGGGTCGGCTGCGCGGATCCTGCGCCACCAGCTGGATTGCGATTGCCAGCAGCAGCACCGCGCCAACCAGCTTAAGAAACGGCTGGTTCAAGACCAGCGCGGCAGCCGCCGTCAGCGCGATCCGCAGCACCAGCGCCGCGGCGGTGCCGAGCCAGACGACCTGGCGCCACATCGGTGCGGGCAGGCCGCGGCAGACCAGCGCAATCACGACCGCGTTGTCTCCGCTGAGGAGCAGGTCGATCAGGCAGATCTCCAGCACCGCAGCCACGATCCCGAAGCCGCCGTCCATCGCCGGCATCTCTCAGCGGTCGCTTATTTGACGCGCGAACGGTATCCGAAAACCCTTGTGAGCTAAACTATCGGCTGGATGGTTCGGGTTGACGGCAACGGCTGGTTTTGCAGCGCCTCGCAGGCCGGGGCGGTGGGTGCACGCGCCCGCGGCGGTTGCCGGGTCGGGCGCTAAATGTCCGACTATTCGGATTTTGACCATTTCGGGCTGGATCTGCGCCTGGTCGAAGCGGTGCGCGCGATGGGCTACAGCCGGCCCACGCCGATCCAGTCCAAGGCAATCCCGATCGTGATGAAGGGCCGCGACGTGATGGGCGCGGCCCAGACCGGCACCGGCAAGACCGCCGGGTTCGCGCTGCCGATCCTGCACCGGCTGCTGCCGCGTGCCAGCACCAGCATGTCTCCCGCGCGGCACCCGGTGCGAGCCCTTATCCTGACGCCGACGCGCGAGCTGGCCGACCAGGTCGCCGACAACGTGCGCCAGTACGCCTCGCGCACGCCGTTACGCACCGCGGTCGTGTTCGGCGGCATGGACATGGATATCCAGACGCAGGCGCTGCGCACTGGCGTCGAAGTCGTGGTGGCGACGCCTGGGCGGTTGCTGGATCACCTGCAGCAGAAAAACACATCGCTCGGGCAGGTCGAGGTGGTCGTGCTGGACGAGGCCGATCGAATGCTCGACATGGGCTTTTTGCCGGACATTTCGCGCATCCTGAACCTGCTGCCGCGCGAGCGGCAGAGCCTGATGTTCTCGGCGACGCTTTCCGACGACATCCGCAAGCTGGCCTCCAGCTTCCTGCGCGATCCGGTGATGGTCGAGGTGGCGCGCCCCAACGTGACGGCCGACACGGTGCGCCAGGAACTGGTGCACGTGCATGAATCGCAGAAGCAGCCGGCGCTGCTGGCCCTGCTGGCCGATCCGGAGCTGCCCCAGGCGCTGGTGTTCGTCAACACCAAGATCGGAGCCCGCAGGCTGGCGCGCGAGCTGCAGCGCCAGGGCGTCAACGCCGACGCCATCCACGGCGACAAGACGCAGGAGGAGCGGATGAAGGCGCTGGAAGCCTTCAAGGACGGCTCGCTGCGGGTGCTGGTGGCCACCGACGTGGCGGCGCGCGGTCTGGACATTTCGGAGCTGCCCACGGTCATCAACTACGACGTGCCGTACGCTCCGGAGGACTACATCCACCGGATCGGGCGCACCGGGCGGGCAGGGGCTCAGGGGCGCGCGATCACGATCGCCACCGGCGCCGACGACAAGTCGGTGGCCGCGATCGAAAAGCTGATCAAGCGGACCATCGAGAAGTCGCGCGTCGAGCCACGCGAGGCACCGCGGCGCGGCCGCCGGGACGAGGGTCGCGAAGGTCGCGAACGCCCCGCACGGCGGCCCGCACGCTCGGCCGCGCAGGCGCCCGTCGACGAGTTCTTCCTGAAGCCGTATGAGCCGGCGGCCGTCCCACACGCGGCCGAGCCCTCGGCGCCCGAACCGGCCAAGCCCGCGGGCAAGGCGCGGGTGCCTGCGTTGCTGGGCGGCAGGCGGTAACGGTTCTGTGCCTGCGCACGGCATACCTTCGAGCTACCACCCTCTCCCCCACCCCTCTCCCGCTGCGCGGGCGAGGGGCAATACAGCACCAGCCGTGGTCGATCTCCCCTCTGCCGCTGCGCGGGCGAGGGGCGATACAGCACCAGCCGTGGACGATCTC
>DATBCD010000010.1:0-9892 GCA_036270655.1 Burkholderiaceae bacterium | reverse complement strand
TTCACGTGCGGCTTGGTCCGCTCAAATTTGCCCTTGGCCATGTCGCCAGTTCCTCCTAAATCGTGGTGCCCATGGAGCGGATCGAACGCTCGACCTCTCCCTTACCAAGGGAGTGCTCTACCACTGAGCCACATGGGCCGTTCTTGCCGAGACGGTTGAAGCGTGGAGCGGGTGAAGGGAATCGAACCCTCGTCATAAGCTTGGAAGGCTTCTGCTCTACCATTGAGCTACACCCGCCCGCCATCTCATCTCTGTACATCTCTGTACCTGCGCCGCAGTGAGCCCGCGCCCCCGGCGGCCGACGCCGTTTCCCGCACCCGCCAAACCCGAACCGATTATTTAGTTGGTTAGTTAACACCCCGACCCGCGACTGCATCCCGATTCGCTTCCGTCCCACCGGCAAACCACTGACACCCGTACGCAGGGCGGCTATGGTGGAGGAGGTTGGATTCGAACCAACGTAGGCGCAAGGCCAACAGATTTACAGTCTGCCCCCTTTAACCGCTCGGGCACCCCTCCGAGGGAACCGCAAATTATGTTAGCCCGACGCAGCTGTGTCAAATTGACACCCGCAGCGCCATACGGCAGGCGGGCCAGCGGCCGCTGCGATCCTGGCCAAGAATCAGTATGTTAGCGCCAACTAACGTCCGCGCTGGCGCGAGAAGCTACATTTGCCGGAACAGGTGGGAGAAGCTGCGGCTGACCTCCAGCTTCTCCGGGTGGTTCCTGAACGTCACCAGCTGGCGGCCGCGCAGGTCGCGCACGACGCTGGCCATGGCGCGCACGTTGACGATCGTGGAGCGATGGATCTGCCAGAAAAGCTCCGGATCGAGCTGCTCGACCAGCTCCCGGATCGGTACCCGGATCAGCGCTTCGTAGGTCTCTGTTTGAACGCGCGTGTACTTCTCGTCGGACACGAAAAACAGGATCTCGCCGACCGGGATCAGGCGCAATTGCTGGCCGACCGTGGCCTGGATCCACTGCAGGAACGGCGCGCTGCGCTGGCCCGACGCGACCGCATCCAGCTTGCGCGAGAGCCGATCGAGCAGCGCCCCCAGATCGGGAGGCGGGGCCTGCAGCCGCTGCTTCAGCCGGCTTACCGTGACCTCGAGCCGGGCGGTCTCGGCCGGCTTCAGCACGTAGTCGACCGCGCCCTGCTCGAAGGCCTCGATCGCGAACTCGCCGTATGCGGTCACGAATACGATGTGGCAGGCGCTGCCGATCGCGCGCGCCGCCTCCACGCCGGTCAGACCCGGCATCCGGATGTCCAGAAAGGCCAGGTTCGGCCGCAGCTGCTGCACCAGCTCGACGGCCTCCTGCCCGTTTTTCGCCTCGGCGACGACTTCCAGGTCCGGCCAGACCTCGCTTAACCGGGCGCGCAACTGCTCGCGCATCAATCGTTCGTCGTCGGCGATGATCGCGCGCGCAGCGGTCATGGTCCGGATTCGGGCCCTGCCTCTTACGCGGCCTGAGGCGAGGTCTGCGGCGCCGGCCCCGCCGTGCCGAGCGTATACGGCACTACGATGGTCGCGATCGTCCCGCCGGGGGAATTGGCCTCGATCGTCAGACGGCCACGGGCGCCGAACAAGGCCTGCAGCCGTTCCCGCACGTTGCCCAGACCCACGCCGCTGCCGCCCGAGGCGGCCGTGCCGAACCCGAGGCCCGTATCGCTGACGGCGACCCGCAGGTTGCCGTCGACCACGTCGGCATTCAAAGTCAGCGTTCCTCCCTCCGGCTTGGGCTCCAACCCGTGCTTGATCGAGTTTTCCACCAGCGTCTGCAGCATCATCGGCGGAAAGGAGGCGGTCGACAAGCCGGCCGGCATCGTGATCGCGAACTGCAGCCGGTCTTCCATCCGCACTTTCAGGATCTCCAGGTACGACCTGCACAGCGCGATCTCCTGGCCAAGTGTCGAAGAAGCCTGTCGCATTTGCGGCACCGCTGCCCGCAGGTACTGGATCAGGTTCTTCTGCATCCGCGAGGCCCGCGCCGGGTCGGTTTCGATCAGGTAATCGACCGAGGCCAGCGTGTTGAACAGGAAGTGCGGCTCGACCTGGGCCTGCATGGTCTTCAGCTGGGCCTCGGCCAACTGGCGCTTCAGCCCTTCCTCGGCCGCCACCGCGTCGGCGGCCTGCGCGCGCGATTCGGCACGGCGCTTGGAGCCAAGCGCGATCTTCAGGATCAGCCCCACAAAGACCGCCACCAGAGCCAGGTCCGACAAATCCGGCAACGGGTCGGGGACGTGCAGGCCGCCGTGGCGCGCCAGCTTGCGATCGACCTGCTCCTGAACGATCTCGTCGATCTTGTCCTTGGCCGCATCCACCGCCTCGGCCACTTTGTCGGGGTCGGACAGCGCCTCGGGCGGAACCGTGACCTCGGGCTGCCCGCCCGCTTCGCCCTTCTGTCCGGGAGCGGCGGGCGCGGCCGGGGCGGACGATGGCGCCGATGCCGGTTCGCCCGGACTGGTTGGCAGGGGGGCCTGCTCGACACGAACGCCGTGCCGGTCGATCACCACCGACTGCTTGCGCCCGTTTTCTTCGTTCTGAACACGGATGCCGTGCTCGCCGATCTCAACGTGCGGGGGCGCGTGCGCGGGAGGCTTTATGTGAAGCCCTTTGGAGTCGACGTTGACCTGTACGTCGACCGGGAGCTTCGCATCCGACTCGTCTGGAGCGCGTGGGCGCAACGACTGCAACAGCGCCGACAGAGCCAGAATCAGGAACGCCAGCAAGAAGAACTTGAACCAGCCGATCGATGCCAGCCAGTTGCCGAAGCGCGAAGCCGCGCGCCCCAGCGCGCCGGCCGCGGAACGGCCGGCGCCGGACAACGCGTGCGGCCGCCCGTCCGGCGGCTCCGTGGCAGCCGGTTTGTGCGGCGAGGCGGCCGGCTCATCCGCGGACGATTGGGGGTAGGACATGTTCTTCCAGTATCGAAGCCAGCCGGAACTCTACGACGCCGCGCCGGCCACGTGCACCCGGATGCGACAGGCCGCACGGATCGAGTGCCAGAGCGCACAAGAAGGGGCTCAGACCCCGAGCTGACGCAGCGGCAGCGCCGTCGTGTCCTTGACAACCTCCAGCGCGAAGCTCGACTTCACATCGATCACGCCCGGCATCTTCAGCACCTGCTCCATCACGAAGCGTGAAAAATGCGGCAGGTCCTCGACGTGCACCCGCAGCAAGTAGTCCATCTCGCCCGTCATCGCGAAGCAGGCGACCACCTCGGGCCAGGCCTGCACGCGCGCCTTGAAGTCGTCATGCGGCATCCTTTTCTCCAGATGCAGGTTGACGAATGCCAGCAGTCCGAGCCCGATGCGCTGGGGTTCGAGCAAGGCGACGTACTGACGGATCACGCCCAGCTGCTCCAGCCGTCTGATGCGGCGCAGGCAAGGCGATGCGGACAGCGACACGCGGTCGGCGACTTCCTGATTGGTCAGGCGGCCGTCGGCCTGCAGCACTTCCAGGATGCGGCGGTCGGTCTTGTCCAGATCGATTCCGGGCATTTACTGCCATCCAGTAACAGATTCCAGGCATTTTATTGCGTAAATCCCCCGATAGATGGGACGCAATCGCAATGATCTGCCAGCCGGTCCGCGGCAAACTGTCGACCCAGGGTCCAATCTGCGCAACCCCATGGCCAAGAACGATTTCGACAATCCGATGGGCACCGACGGCTTCGAGTTCGTCGAATACGCGGCCCCCGATCCCGCCGCCCTGGGCGCGCTGTTCGAGAGCCTCGGGTTCGTGCCGCTGGCGCGGCACCGTCACAAGCGGGTGACGCTGTACCGCCAGGGCGACATCAACTTCATCATCAACTCCGAGCCGGATTCGTTCGCCCAGCGCTTCGCGCGCCTGCACGGACCGTCGATCTGCGCGATCGCGCTGCGGGTGGGCGATGCCGCCGCGGCCTACCGGCGGGCGCTGGAGCTCGGAGCCTGGGGCTTCGACGCCCGATCCGGCCCGATGGAGCTGAACATTCCCGCCATCAAGGGGGTCGGCGACAGTCTGATCTACTTCGTCGACCGCTGGCGCGGCAAGCATGCGGGCGAGCCGGGTTACCGGGCCGGCTGCATCGGCGACATCGGCATCTACGACGTCGATTTCGAGCCGACCGGGGCCGCCGCGGGCGCCGCGGACCCGCAGCCGGCAGGCGTGGGGCTGCTGCGGATCGATCACCTGACCCACAACGTGCACCGCGGCCGGATGAAGGAGTGGGCCGAGTTCTACGAGCGGCTGTTCAACTTCCGCGAGGTGCGCTACTTCGACATCGAGGGGCGGCAGACCGGCCTGAAGAGCAAGGCGATGTGCAGTCCGTGCGGGAAGATCCGGATCCCGATCAACGAGAGCTCGGACGATCAGAGCCAGATCTCCGAATACCTGGACGTGTATCGCGGCGAAGGCATCCAGCACGTCGCGCTCGCCACTTCCGGCATCTATCGCGCGGTCGCGGCGCTGCGTGAGCGCGGCGTGCAGTTCCAGCAGACGCCGGACACCTACTTCGAAGGCGTCAACGCGCGCCTGCCCGGGCATGGCGAACCGCTGGCGGAGCTGCAGCGGCTGGGCATCCTGATCGACGGCAATCCGCATGCGGGGAGCAAAGAATTGCTGCTCCAGATTTTCACGCGCGACGTGATCGGTCCGATCTTCTTCGAGATCATCCAGCGCAAGGGACACGAAGGCTTCGGCGAGGGCAACTTCCAGGCCCTGTTCGAATCGATCGAGCTGGACCAGATCCGGCGCGGCGTGTTGAAGCCGAGCGCCGCCACCGCCTGAAGAGGACCCTAGATGAACGTCACTCCGGTCACTTACGGGGGATCGAAACGCCCGCCGCGGGGCGACTATTCGGTGGCTCGCCGGGATTACACCTGCGACCAGTCCTGGGAGAACTACACGCCGCAGCAGCACGAGCTGTATGCGCGCCTGCATGCGCGGCAACTGAAGCTGGTCGAGGCACGCGCGTGCGACGAGTTCCTGAAGGCGCTGGCGCATCTGGCCATGGGCGCCCGGATCCCCCGCTTCGAGGACGTATCCGAGCGCCTTTCGCGTGCCACCGGCTGGCGGATCGTCGCCGTGCCCGGCCTGATCCCGGAGGACGCCTTCTTCCGCCTGCTGGCGCAGCGCCGCTTTCCGGTCACGGTATGGCTGCGCACCCCGGAGGAGTTCGACTACATCGTCGAGCCGGATCTGTTTCACGACCTGTTCGGGCACGTGCCGCTGCTGTTCGACCCGGTCTTCGCCGACTACATGCAGGCGTACGGCGAAGGGGGGTTGAAGGCGCAGCGACGCAATGCGCTCGAGCTGCTGGCCAGGCTGTACTGGTACACGGTCGAGTTCGGCCTGATCGACACCGCGCACGGCCTGCGCGTCTACGGGGCCGGCATCCTGTCGTCGCCCGGCGAGCTGAAGCGGGCGCTGCCCGATCCCAGCCCGCTGCGGATCGGGTTCGATCTGCGTCGCGTGCTGCGGACCCGGTACGAAATCGACGACTTTCAGAAGACCTATTTCGTCATCGACAGTTTCGCCCAGCTGTTCGAACAGACCGCGCAGGACTTTGCGCCGATCTACGAGCAGTTGCTGCCGTTGCCGTCGCTGCCGCCGGATCGCGCACAGCCTGGCGACCGCCTGTTCAGCGCTGCGACATCCTGCTGAGCGGCTACTGCCGGGTCGGCGTGCCGATCATCTCGCGGCGTCCGGGCGCGCCGGGTAGCGTCTCGGGTCGCGGTTCGGGTCGCGCGGCCATCACCCCCGCGGGTGACCGCCCCGCCGTCGCGTGGGTCGTCGGCGGCACATCCATCATCGGTGCCGTCAACACATTGCCGCGCCGCTCGAAGCTCGCGCCACGCACGGCCCCTGGAGCGGTCGTGCCCGCCAGCGCGACACTGGGCACGCGCAATTGGCGTTTGACCCCGCCCGATTCCAGCGTCACGCCCTGCGGATCAACCTGGACCAGCGTCGAGCCCGGCGCGACTTCCTGCCCCAGCCGGACTGCCCTGGCCGGCCGGTCACCGACCACGAACACTGCCGCCGAATCGCGGCCGGCCGCGAACACGCCGGCCACCTGGATATTGCCGATCGCCGACGCCGCAGGGCGCTCGAGCTGGCCGAAAGCCCGCGCCAGCAGCACCGGGTCCGGGTCACGGACGGCCAGGGCCCGCAGCGGAGCCGGCGCGGCCGCGGGAGGCGGCGTCATCAGCCGAATCGACCAGTAAGCCAGTTGGGCGCACGCCAGCGCGGCGCCCAACAGATGAATCAGCAATCGACTTAAATTGGCGAGCATGCAGAGCGCACTGCGATTCTCAAGCGCCACCGAGCGGCCGAGCGCATCGGCGCAATTGTCGCGCCGCGCCGCCGGCCCACGTGGGTGCGCGCCACGGTATCATGCGGGCCCCGGCTTGGCGAACGCAAAAAGCCTCGCTGTTTCAACAATTTCCGTTCACATCTTCAGCTGATCCCTCGATGCGGTATCTGCCTGACTCACGTTCGATTCCCGGCCCCAAGCGGGGTTTCACGCTGATCGAGATCATCGTGGTCATCACGATCATGGCGATCATGGCTGCCCTGATCGTGCCGCGCGTGGTCGGCCGCACCGACGACGCCAGGGTTGCCGCCGCCCGGCAGGACATCGCCACGCTGATGAACGCGTTGAAGCTGTACCGCCTCGACAACGGGCGTTATCCGACGACGGAACAAGGACTGCGTGCCCTGGTCGAAAAGCCGACAGTGGACCCGGTTCCGCCCAACTGGAAGGCGGGCGGATACCTGGACTCGCCCACGGTGCGCAAGGATCCCTGGGGCAACGACTACCAGTATCTGAATCCCGGTCTGCACGGTGAGATCGATGTCCTCAGTTTCGGTCGGGACGGCCAGCCAGGCGGCGAGGGCCCGGATGCAGATATCGGTTCGTGGTCGCAGTAAGGATCGTGTCGCCCTCGAGCGCGGTTTCACGCTGCTCGAGCTGCTGATCGTGATCGTGCTGATCGCGGTGGCCACTTCGGTGATCTCGCTCAGCGGCGCGCCCGATCCGCGCCAGGCACTGACCGAGGAGGCGCGCCGGCTGGGCCTGCTGATGACGCTGGCCAGCGATGAGTCGCGGATCCGCCAGCAGCCGATTTCCTGGGAAGGCGATCTGAGGGGCTACCGATTCGTCAGCGAAGCCGGCGGCGAGCGCCAATTGCTCAGCGACGACGACCTGCTGCACGAGCGCACCTGGCAGCGGCCTCTGACGCGGCTGGCGATCTCGCGTGAAGGCCAGTTGCAGCAGGCGCTTCTGAGTCCGGACGCGCCGGCGCTTCGTCTGCCGATCGCGCGCGAATGGGTGCAGCCGCGCTGGCGGATCGAAATCGCCGATGGCGCTGCAGACGTCGCCGTCGAATTCGACGAGAACGGAATTGGCCGCGTCGCGAACCCTTGAACGCGCCGGCGCCGGATTCACCCTGCTCGAGGTGCTGGTCGCGCTGGTCGTGATCGGCGTGGTGTTGCTGGCCGCGGTGCGCGGAGCGATGACGCTGACCAACAGCGCGCGCGACGTCCGTACCAAGCTGCTGGCGGTGCTGACCGCCGAAAACCGCGTCCTGGAGCTGCGGCTGGCCAGCGCGCATCTGGCGGTGGGCGTGAACCGGCAGGATTGCGAACAGGGCGGGCTGCAATTCGTATGCGAGCAGTCGATCCAGTCGACGCCCAATCCGTTTTTCCGGCGAGTCCAGGTGCGCGTGCTCAATTCGGACTCGGGTTCGGAGCGCGAATACGCACTGCTGATGACCGTGCTGCCCGCTAATTGAAAATGCGTTCAAAGCCGACTTCGCTCGCACCGGGAGGACCCGGCCATGGATTCACGCTGGTCGAGCTGCTGGTGGCCATCTCGATCATGTCGATCGTGGCGATCATCGCGTGGCGTGGCCTGTCGGCGCTGGTTGCGACGCGCGACCGGCTGGGACCCGAAGCCGACGACGTGCGCGCATTGCTGACCGGTTTCGGCCAGATGGAACGCGACCTGGCGCACGCCGCCAGCCCGACGCTGGTGCCCGCGGGCGGGCCGCCGGTGCGCGTGCAGACCGTCAATGGCGCCACGACTCTGCAGATCCTGCGGTTTTCGGAGCCGCTGCCGGATGGCGCCAGCGCGGTGCAGGAAGTGGCGTATTCCGTGATCGACGGCGTCTTGATGCGCCAGTGCTCTGCGCCGATGCGCAGCGTCCAGGCGGCGTTCAACTCGACGCCGGCGGCGGCGCGCCTGCTGCCCGGGGTCGCCTCGATGCAGGTGCGCGTCTGGCGCGGCAATGAAGGCTGGGTGGTTCCACCGCAGAACGATGTGAACACCCCGACCGGCGTGGAAGTGGTGGTGACGCGCGGCGACGGCACGACGTTCCGACGGGTGATGCTGGTGGGGTGATTTGAAAAATGATTGGCCGTCAGCAGCCCGCTGCCCTCTCCCCCGCCCCTCTCCCGCAAGCGGGAGAGGGGAGAAGAACGCTTGCTCACCCCCTGCGTATGCGATCAGCCGTTCACATTGGCTGGGGGAGCACGAGGGGGCCAGCCCAGCCCCCTCGTTCTCTTCCTCCAGCCCTTTCCCGGCCTTCGGCCGGGAAAGGGCCGGGGGAGAGGGCACGCGGGGCGGCGCTGCTGATGGCCCTGTTCGTCGCCGTCATTGCCACGATGATCGTCACGGGCCTTTTCTGGCGCCAGTTCGTGCTGGTGCGCACGATCGACAACCAGCAGCTGATGTCGCAGAGTCGACTGCTGCTGCGCGGCTCGTTCGACTGGGCCAGCTCGCTTCTGCGCGAGAACGCTGCCACCAACCCCTACGACGCCTTGAATCAGCCGTGGGCGCAGCCGCTGGCCGAAACGCGCCTGGACCAGCTCGGTGAAAGCTCGGCGCTCGCGTCCCAGGCGTTGATGTCGGGCGGCATCGAGGATGCGCAGTCGCGGCTGAATCTGCGCAATCTGGTGGGCGGCAACGGCTCGGTCGATGAGGCCCAGCACGCCGTTCTGGCGCGCCTGGCCTCCGAGCTGGCGCTGCCGGAGCCGACGGCCGATCTGATCTCGGCCTATGTCGTTCGAACGTTCAGCCCCGCCATGTCAGCGGCGCCAGCGGGCGCGCCTGTACCGATCGCAAGTGCCACACCTGCGTTGCCGCTGGTCTTTCCGGAGGACGTGGCCCGGGTTCCCGGGCTGGATCCGGCGGTCGGCCAGCGCCTCGCGCCCTACGTCGTAGTGCTGGATGCGCGCACGCCGGTGAACTTCAACACGGCCACGGCCGAGCTGATCGCGGCCGAAATTAACCTGCCCCTGTCGGACGCGCGCGCGCTGGTGGCCGATCGGGATCGGATTCCTTTCCGCGACACCGGGGATATCCTGAACAGGCTGCGCGGACGGGGCTCGCCCTTTACGACCAGCGACGTGTCGGCCAACTCGAGCTATTTCTTCGTCCGCGGCGAGATCAAGCTGCAGCGCGCCGACACCCGGATGGAGGCGCTGGTCAGGCGCTCAGGCGCCAGTCCGGTCACCGTCATGTGGGAGCGCGAGCTGTGAGCCGGATGAGCTTCCAGCGCCTGCTGGCGTTCCTGCCGCCGCGGCGCGCGCTGCTCGAGGGCGGCGGTCGAGGATCGATGAGCGCCGCCACCGTGGTCGGCTATGGAGCCATCGATGAGTCGATGCAGCCTGCCAGCGCGGGCGATGCCCCGTTGTCGCTGCTGCCCAAAGCCTCGTCGGTGGACCTGCTGTTCGACGCGTCGGACGTGTTCACCGCGCTGCTGGAGGCGCCCCGGATGACGGAGGCGCGCCTGCGCCAGGCTCTGCCGAGCCTGGTCGAGGAGCGGCTGCTGACGGACGCAGCCGACTGCCAGCTGGCCTACTCGGTCGAAGGCGCCGCGGGGACCTCGACGCAGGTCGCGGTGGCC
>DATBCD010000009.1:0-8056 GCA_036270655.1 Burkholderiaceae bacterium | reverse complement strand
GCCGCGCTGCCCGGCATACTGACCGGGGTGCTGCTGGGGCTGGCGCGCATTACCGGCGAGACCGCCCCGCTGCTGTTTACGGCGCTCAACAACCAGTTCTGGAGCCAGAACCTGGACGGCCCGACCGCCAGCGTGCCCGTGGTGATCTTCCAGTTCGCGCTGAGCCCGTACGATGCCTGGCATTCGCTGGCCTGGGCCGGCGCGTTCGTCGTGACGATGGTCGTGCTGGTGCTCAGCGTGGGCGCCCGCGCCTTCCTGCTGAAGAACCGGATGGACCAGAATGCCTAGCGAGGGGGCGCTGATCCGCGTGGACGCGGGCGACAGCGCCGGCCCCGGGGCGCTGGCCGGTCCGGCGACGACCAAGATCGCCGTGCGCTCGCTGGACTTCTATTACCGGGGCTACCACGCGCTGAAGAACGTCAACCTGGATATTCCCGAGCGCGAGATCACGGCGATCATCGGACCCTCGGGCTGCGGCAAGTCCACGCTGTTGCGGGTCTTCAACCGGATCTACTCGGTGTACGCCGGCCTGGAGGCCACCGGCGAGGTGCTGCTGGACGGGGAGAACATCCTGGATCCGCAGTACTCGCTGAACCGCCTGCGCACCCGCGTGGGCATGGTGTTCCAGAAGGCGGTGCCCTTTCCGCTCTCGGTCTTCGAAAACGTCGCGTTCGGGTTGCGCCACCACATGCGCCTGTCGCGCGGCCAGCTGGAAGATCGGGTCGAGAAGGCGCTGCGGGAAGCCGCGCTGTGGGACGAGGTCAAGGACAAGCTGCACAGCAGCGGTCTGGGCCTGTCGGGCGGGCAGCAGCAGCGCCTGTGCATCGCCCGCGCCGTTGCACTGCGCCCGCAGGTGCTGCTGCTGGACGAGCCGACCTCGGCGCTCGATCCGATCGCGACCGGGCGCATCGAGCAGCTGCTGTCGGATCTGCAGAGCGACTACACGATCGTGATCGTGACCCACAACATGCAGCAGGCCGCGCGCGTGTCGGCCTACACCGCTTACATGTACCTGGGCGAAATGGTCGAATTCGGAACCACCGCCGAGCTGTTCACCCGGCCGCAACGCCGTCAGACCGAGGACTACATCACCGGCCGTTTTGGTTAAGCCGCGCGTGACAAAGTAAGATACCCGTCATGCGCTCGACCTGGCTGGCCATCGCCTTGACCGTCTTCGCGCCGCTGGCCGGCGCCCAGTTCAAATGGGTCGAAGCCAGCGGCCTGGTCGGCTACGGCGACAAGCCGCCGCCCGGGGCCCACGACATCGAGCCCCTGCAAGACGTGGTCAAAGGCGGACCGCGCGATCCTCTGGCCACGCTTCCCTATCAGTTGCAGCGCACCATCAAGGACTTCCCGGTGACGCTGTACACGACCAGCGACTGTCCTGGTTGCGACCATGGCCGCTCGCTGCTGAAGGGGCGCGCCGTGCCGTTCACCGAGCGGACGATTCGCACCGCCGACGATGTGCAGGCCTTGAAGCAACTGGCCAATTCCGATCAGCTGCCGGTGTTCCGGGTCGGCGGCCGGACCGTCACCGGCTTCAACAGCGCGACTTGGGACGAGATGCTCGATCTGGCCGGATATCCCCGCGGGGGCCAGCTGCCGGCCGACTGGGCGTGGCCCGCACCGGCGCCGCTCGCCGAACCGAAGCCGGCGCAGGCCGCCAGCACGGAAACCGCCACGCCCCCCGACCCGGGCAGCCCGCGGTAGAGGCCAGCGTGGCTCTGAAGGTTGCGACCTGGAACGTCAATTCATTGAACGTGCGCCTCGGCCACCTGCTGCAATGGCTGAAGGGCGAGCCGATCGATATCGTCTGCCTGCAGGAGACCAAGCTCACCGACGAGAATTTCCCGGCGGCGGCGCTGACCGATGCCGGCTACCGCAGTTTCTTTTCGGGGCAGAAGACGTACAACGGCGTGGCCATTTTGATCAGGCAGGGCTCGCCGCACAGCATCGAGGATCTGCAGACCGGCATTCCGGGATTCGATGACGAGCAGCGCCGGCTGATCGCCGCAACGATCGACGGCGTGCGCGTCGTATGCGCCTATGTTCCGAACGGGCAGGCGGTCGGCAGCGACAAGTACTCGTACAAGCTCAGATGGCTCGCCTCGTTGCACGATTGGCTGCGCGACGAGTTGCAGCGGCACCGGCGCCTGCTGGTCGCGGGCGACTTCAACATCGCGCCCGAGGCGCGCGACGTGCACGATCCGGAGGCCTGGACCGGCCAGGTGCTGTTTTCCGAGCCTGAGCGGGCCGCCTTCCGCGCGCTGCTGAATCTGGGCCTGAAGGACAGCTTCCGGCTGTTCGACCAGCCCGGCCGGATGTACACCTGGTGGGACTATCGCAACCTCGCCTTCCGGCGCAAACAGGGGCTGCGCATCGACCACATCCTGATGAGCGGCGAGCTGGCGGCGACGTGCTCGGCCTGCTCGATCGACGTCGGTTTGCGCAAGCTGGAACAACCGAGCGACCACGCGCCGGTGATCGCCACGCTGCAATAGGGGGAGTGCATGAACGGTGCGGCAAGCAGTCGCGGATTCGTGTGCGTCGTGCTGGCGGCGGTGTCGGCCACCCTGGCTGGCGCTTCAGCCCACGCAGTCGATCTGCCACCCGCAGCGCCGATCCAGCCCGTCACCGACGACTACTTCGGCACGGCGGTGGTGGACAACTATCGCTATCTGGAAAACCTGAAGGATCCGCAAGTGCAGGCCTGGATGAAAGCCCAGGCCGATTACACGCGCGCAGCCCTCGACAGCCTGCCGGGTCGCCAGGCGCTGCTGGACCGGGTGCACGAGCTGTCCAACGCCGATACGCGCAGGGGCGCCTTCGTGCGGCGCGGGCAGCGCACCTTCTACCTCGTGTTCGAACCGAATGCGCCGCTGCCAAAGCTCTGCTACCGGGACGGCCTGAAGGGCGAGGAGCATGTGCTGCTCGATCCAGCCACGCTCGGCAAAGGCACCAGCACCCACTATGCGCTGGACTTCTTCATGCCCTCCTGGGACGGACGCCGGCTGGCCTACGGGGTCTCGGCCGGAGGATCCGAGCAGAGCCTGATGCACGTGCTGGAGGTCGACTCCGGCAAGCTCCTGCAGGAGAGCATCGATCGCGCGACCAACAGCGTCGTGGCCTGGCGCCCCGACAATCGCTCCTTTTTCTACCTGCGCTACGCGAAACCGACGGCAAACACGCCGGCTTCCGCAATGCTCTACAACGGCAGGACGTACCTGCACGTTCTCGGCACGCATGTCGACGGCGAAGGCGACCCCGTCGTGTTCGGCCGGGGCGTGTCCCCGCGGGTGGACGTACCGGAGGGGCAAGGCACGTTCGTCGTCGCCACGCCCGGCTCCGCGTACGCGATCGCGGTGGCGAACCACAACATGGACGCAAACCCCTCGACCCTTTTTGTCGCTCCCCTGGCCAGCGTGACCGGCAGCGGTACGCCGTGGCACAGGATCGCCAGCGTCGAGGATGGAGTGACCGAATTGCGCCTGCGCGGCGAGCAGCTGCTGTTTCTTTCCCAGAAGGGTGCCCCGCGCTTTCGCCTCCTGTCGACCTCGCTGGCGCATCCCGACATCCGAAACCCGCGGGTTCTCGTGGCGGAGGACCGGGCGGTCATCACCGATTTCGCGATCGCCAGGGATGGTCTGTATGTTCGCGAGCGCGACGGTGCCCTTTCACACCTGCTGCGCGTATCGCTGGACGGCAGGCAAAAGCACCACATCGCGCTGCCATTCGAAGGCAGTCTGAACGGCCTGATCACCGATGCGCGCGAATCCGGCGCGCTCTTCACCATGCAGAGCTGGGTGCGGTCACCGGTGGTATTGGCCTACGATCCCGCCGACGACACGTCGAGCGATACAGGACTGATACTGCCATCCAAGGTGGACACGTCGGAGCTGGAGGCCAAAGAGGTCTTCGCGGTGAGCTACGACGGAACGCGGATTCCCTTGTCGGTCATTTACAAGAAAGGCATCCAGCCCGACCAGACCCATCGAACCCTCCTGCGAGGCTATGGCAGCTATGGAATTTCGCTGGAGCCCAGCTTCGAGCCGACCATCCTGGCCTGGGTCGAGCGCGGGGGTGTGCTGGCCGTGGCTCACATTCGCGGGGGCGGGGAGTACGGAGAAGACTGGCACCGGGCGGGCTTCATGCTCACGAAGACCAACACGATTTTCGACTTCATCGCTTGCGGGCAGTACCTGGTCGATGCGCATTACACGTCGCCAAAACTGCTCGGTGCGATCGGCGGCAGTGCCGGCGGCATTACCGTGGGCGGCGCGCTGACCTGGCGACCGGACCTGTTCGGCGTGATCCTCGATCTGGTCGGCATGTCGGATGCGCTGCGGACAGAAACGGAACCCAACGGTCCCCCCAATGTGTCGGAATTCGGTTCGGTCGAGTCCGAAGCGGGCTTCCACGGCTTGTACGCGATGGGCGCCTATGAGCATGTGCGCGACGGCACACCCTATCCGGCCGTGATGTTCAGCACCGGGGTCAACGATCCGCGCGTGTCTCCCTGGCATATGGCAAAGATGGCCGCCCGCGTGCAGGCAGCCACTTCCAGCCACAAGCCGGTGCTTTTGCGCGTGGACTACGACGCCGGCCACGGAATCGGCTCCACACGCTCGCAACGCGAGACCCTGCAGGCCGATCTATGGTCCTTCGCCCTCTGGCAGATGGGCGATCCGCAGTTTCAGCCCGCGGCCAAACCCTAGCGCTAAAAGCGGCGGATTCGCAGGGTCGCGCCCTCCCACGCGGACGGCCGGCCGTTGATCGACACCGGTGGCGGCGAGTCTGGACCTGGCCATTGGAGCACGATCCCGCCCTCAGGGATCCGGATGCCCGGGTCGATGACAAGCCTGCAGCCAGCCGAGCCGCGCGCGAGGCGATAGCTCAACGGTCCGTAGGTGGTTCGCAGGCCCTGCACGGCGACTCCGTCGCCGTCGAGCCAATCGGCGGGAACTCCGGCGGCCAGCACCAGCGAGCGGTCGGACTCGCGCTCGTAGGCGAACAGGTCCAGTGCCGAGCGGATGAAGTCGGACGCGATCCAGGCGTGGGGCATGTCTCCCACGAAGCGCGGCTTGTTCGGTTCGCGGCCCACCACCTCGGCCCACTGGTTCCAGGCCGCCGGCCTGCGACCGGCCAGAAAAAAGCGCAGCTGCTGCAGCGCCCGCTCGCGCCAGCCCAGCCTGACGAAGGCGCCGATCGAACGCAGCTCGTACGGCGTGTAGTCGTCCCAGGCGCGCTCGCCCAGGCGGCGCTGCTCGGCCTCGCGCCAGTAGCGTTCGAAGGTGCCCTCGAGCAGGTCGCGCGGAAGACTGTCCAATTCGCCGACGGGTTCCAGCGCGATCGTGACCGAAGTCGGGTCGAAGTCGCCCAGCTCGGCAGCGCCTGGAATGAAATCGATGTGGTGCTGCGCGGCGGCGCGCCGGATCGATTCGATCAGGTCGCTGCGAAACTCGTCGCGCGAGCGCTCGAGGCGGGCGAGCGCCTGCTGGTCGCCAACGACCCGGGCCAGGAACGCCGCGTCCTTGTACCCTTTCAGCGCCCAGAAGTCGTCCCAATACGAGTGCATCGGCTTGGCCGAGTAGCCCTCGTGGCTGATCGAGGCGGGCAGCAGTCCGTAACGCTCCGGATGCTCGGCCTGGATCGCGGCAGTCCGTTCGCTCTGGCGCAGGCTCTCGAGGTAACGGGCCGCGGCGTCGACGCGCGGCCACAGCGCGAGCAGCTGTTCGCGATCGCCGGTGTAGCGGTACAGCTCAGCCACCGCAAAGACGAACTCGCCGTTGCTGTCGTTCTCCGGAACCGGATCCGACCCGCGCCAGTCCACGCAGCACGGAACCTTGCCGGTCGCAAACTGGTGCTGTGCGTACCAGTTCACGAACTCGGCTGCCTCGCGCGGGTGGCCCATCCGAAGCAGCGCCTCGACCATCATCGCGCCGTCACGAATCCACGAACGGGCGTAGGAATGCGTTCCCGGCTGCAACCGCGCCCCGTCACGCGACACCAGGATCTGCGCCAGGGCGCTGCGCAACGTGTCGGCGATCGGCTTTCCGGCCGGCGGCAGTGTGAGCGACACGGGCCCCAGCTCGCGGCGCCAGCCGGCCGCGGCCGCCTCCTGCTGCCGGCTCACCCACTCGGGCCCACCCATCGGCGCAGCGGGCGGCAATGCACCGGGTCCAGGCGAAGCGACGATATCGACCGTCTGCTCGCCGCCCGGCGCCACGGTCAGATCGAACAGCAGCGCGCCCGAAGCCAGCCCCGTCGGATCGTGCAGCGACCCGGCCGGCCAGGCGCGACCCTGCGCGATCCGATCGACGATCGAGCCGGCGTCGAACGTCGAGGCGACGAAAACCGCCGGGCGGCGCAGCGCACGGATGGCCGGGGACGCGTCCACCGTGAGCAGCTCGCCGTCCCACGAAAGGTCGTGGATCGGGTGCACGCCCCCCGGGGAATTGAGGAACTGCGAGGGCGGATCGACCTGCAACGGACGCACCGCTAGCGCCAGGGTCAGCCTGGCCGTGCGCGCCGAACGGTTGCCGACCACATATCGGGCGACCACGAACGAATTTCCAATCTGGCCGATCGCAAAGGCGCTCGTCTGCAGGCTCAACTCGCCGGCTCGCCACCGTACCTTCGGAATCGGCAGGTAGCCGTCCTGCAACGACGCTTCCGCCTCCACATCGGCCCAGCCGACCAGGCCGTCGGAGGTGACCAGGAACGGCTCGATCGTGTAGCCATTCTTGCCCACCTGCAATGCACCGTCCTCCGACAGCAGAGACGGCGTCGCGCCACCGCCGTCGATCCCGACCACGGTCCAGTAGCTCTGCTCGCCGCAGAAACCGCGCGGATAGCGGCCTCGCGGCGCCCCCGCAGCGAGCAGCTCGATGACGCGGTTCGAGTCGGCGCCGAATTCCGGATCCTGGACCTGAAGACCGATCAGTCGATAGGTCGCGGCCGCTCCCGCGGTCAGCTGCAGCCTCAGGTACCTGGCTTCAGCGTCGGCAAGCGGCAGCGCCTGGCGCGCAGCGCCGGCTTGGGTCACGTGGCGCACCGTCGACCAATGTTCGCCGTCGTCGGACAGTTGAACATCGTAATCGGTCGCCTGTTCGCCCTGGGACCATTGAAGAACGACGCCGCCGAATTCGCGCGGCTGTCCCAGGTCGATTGTCAGCCGTTGCGCCGGTCCGCGGGCCGGATCGCTGCTCCAGGCAGGCTGCAGGCGCCCCATGGCATCCACCGTCAAGGGCGGTTCGTCGCGTGACGACGAGGCGGTCACCCGGGGCGCGGGCACATCGCTCGCGACCGCCCGCTCGAGTAAACCAAGGCGGTCCACGCAGATCGAACCGCGCGCAGCTCCGCTGCCCCTGGATACGACCAGCTCGATCGCAGCCGCTTCACGCAGCGGGCGATCCAGCTTCTGGTCCCCGGCGAACTTGATCTGCCACTTTCTGATTCGCAAAGGGCGCCAGGCGCTCGGGAAATCGAATTGCGGGCGGCGGTACCACCAGACGTTCTCGCCGCTCGCGTCGATCAGCTTGACCTGAAAATCGTGGCCCGCGGATTGCCCGCGCAGCTCTGCGTCGAGCTCGAAATCGGGCGGAAGCGCGAGCGCCAGTGTGCGCCGCAAGGTCGCATATCCGGCCACGCCATCAAAATCGAAATCCAGGCACACGCCCGCCCCGGACGGCCCGTCGACAGGTCGAGCGCGGGCCTGGATCTGGTCCGATGCGCTTGCAACCCAGTCAGAGGCCGATCCGAGCAGGTCGCGGGTGGCGGGCCCCGCCGAAGACGCGATCGGCATCATTCCGGCCAGCACCGCCACGACCAGTGCCGCCCGAGACGCCGCGCCGGCGTTGCCGACCCTCTCCCCCTCCCCTCTCCCGCTTCGCGGGCGAGGGGCGATCGATCGCTTCATCCCGCTCTCACCCTTACACACTCTCCCGCTTGGCGGGCGAGGGGCGATCGATCGCTTCATCCCGCTCTCACCCTTACACACTCTCCCGCTTCGCGGGCGAGGGGCGATCGATCGCTTCATCCCGCTCTCACCCTTACA
>DATBCD010000008.1:0-12948 GCA_036270655.1 Burkholderiaceae bacterium | reverse complement strand
GCCGCAGTTTTATTTTCGGACGACGGATGTGACGGGGTCGGTGCAGCTGCCCGACGGCACCGAGATGGTGATGCCGGGGGACAACATCAAGATGGTGGTGACGCTGATCCAGCCGATCGCGATGGACCAGGGGCTGCGCTTCGCGGTGCGCGAAGGCGGCAAGACCGTTGGCGCCGGCGTCGTCGCCAAGATTCTGGAATAGGACCAGCCATGCAACAGCAAAAGATTCGAATCCGGCTCAAGGCCTTCGATTACAAGCTGATCGACCGCTCCGCAGTCGAAATCGTCGACACCGCCAAGCGCACGGGCGCCGTGGTGCACGGGCCGGTTCCTCTGCCCACCCGGATCCAGCGCTACGACGTGCTGCGTTCGCCGCACGTGAACAAGACGTCGCGCGACCAGTTCGAGATGCGCACGCACCAGCGCCTGATGGACATCATCGATCCGACCGACAAGACGGTCGATGCGCTGATGAAGCTCGATCTGCCCGCCGGGGTCGACGTCGAGATCAAGGTGCAATAGCCCTCCTTCGCCCTTCGGGCTACGGAGGGCAAGCCCTCCGTAGCGGCGAAGCCGCGAAGGAGGGTCTCTGACCCCCGGTTTACGTTTCGTTCACGTTGTTGCGGTGCAAGTCGGCGAAGCCCCACGCGCATGGGATGCTGAACGCCGGAATGAGACTGGTTTGCCGTGTAAATGCGAGCTTTGCGTTTGCCCATACCCTTTACAGTAATTTGGAGGTATGTTTCGCGCCAACGCCATCATTCAACCGATCGCCTTATGCATACAAGCTCCCGGTCCATCCTGTCTTGCGCTCTGACGGCAGTTGCGGCTTGCCTGGCGACTGCCACATCCTTTCCTTCGTACGCGCAGAGCTACACGATCATCGACCTCGGTACCCTGGGCGGATCGTTCAGCGTTGCTCTGGGCGTGAACTCGCGCGGGCAGGTCGTCGGCAACTCGTTCACGGCGGACGACAAGGCGCCCCACGCGTTCATCTACAGCGACGGAAAGATGCAGGACCTCGGGACGCTGGGCGGCACCAGCAGTTACGCCGACACGATCGATGATCGGGGCCAGGTGTTCGGGACCGCGTACACGGCGGGCAATGCATCGTTCCGCACCTTCGTTTATGCGAACGGCAAGATGATCGACCTGGGACCGCTCGCGGAAACGTCGGGCCACGCCCTGACGGTCAACGCGGCCGGGGAAGTGGCCGGCACGGGCTACATCGGCGGCAGCGCATTGCTGCACGCCTACCTCCTGAGCAACGGATCGATGCAGGACCTGGGCACGCTGGGCGGGCCGAGCAGCTTCGCTTACGGCGTCAACGACCAGGGCGAGGTCGTCGGCAGCTCCAATGTTGCCGGGGACGATGGCGCGCACGCGTTTGTCTACCGCAACGGCCGCATGCAGGACCTGAACGATCTGGCCAAGGCTGCTGAGGCCGGCTGGACTCTGAGTTCGGCCCGGGCCATTAACGCGTCCGGTCAGATCGTCGGGTTCGGAACCTACAAGGGCGAGACTACCGCGTTCCTGTTGACACCCACGTCGAACGCCAAGGCCAACGTGCCGATGTTCGACGCCGCCAAGCCGGGACTGGCCTCCTCCCGCTAGTCCCCTCCTTCGCGCCCTGGCGGCGCTACCGAGGGCATGCCCTCCTCCGCCGGCTGGCAGCACACTCCAGCTGGCCTGCCCTCCGAAGCGCCGACAGGCGCGAAGGAGGGTTGCCCAGCCCGTTCTTTCAGGCTAAACTCGCGCGCTTTTCTGTTGGTACCAGCGTCGGCCAATCGTAGCCGGCAGGACGAGGAAAAACATGGCGGATGCAAAGCCTGCGGCGCCCGTTGGCGAAGCGGCGGCGGGCGCGCGCATTTCCGGCTTGGGCCTGCTCGGTCGCAAGGTCGGGATGACGCGCATCTTCAACGACGACGGCGAGTCCGTTCCGGTCACCGTGCTCGAGGTGGCCAACAACCGCGTCACCCAGATCAAGACGGTCGAGACGGATAAATACGCGGCCGTTCAACTGGCGCACGGTGTCCGTAAGCCTTCCCGCATCAGCAAGCCGCAGGCCGGCCATTTCGCTAAAGCCGGGGTCGAGGGCGGCACCGCGCTGCGGGAGTTCCGGCTGGATCCGTCGGCGCTGAGCGCCGACTTGAAAGTCGGCGCCACCCTGGGTGTGGATCAGTTCGAGGTGGGCCAGAAGGTCGACGTCACCGGCGTGACGATCGGCAAGGGATTCGCGGGCGCGATCAAGCGCCACCATTTTTCCTCGAACCGCGCCTCCCACGGCAACTCGGTATCGACCAACGCGCCCGGCTCGATCGGCATGCGCCAGGATCCGGGCCGCGTGATGCCGGGCAAGCGGATGGCCGGCCACCTGGGCGATGTGCAGCGCACGACCCACAACCTGGTGATCGCCCGGATCGATGCGCAACGCCAGTTGCTGCTGGTCCGCGGCGCGGTTCCCGGCGCCCGCGGCGGCAGCGTGATCGTGCGCCCGGCGGTCAAGGCCTAGGCGCCCCGTCGGCCGGAGCTCGCGATGGAACTGAAGACCTTGAACCTGAAGGTATTGAACGACAAGGGCGAAGCGACCTCGACGTTGCCCGCGCCTCAGACGCTGTTCGGGCGCGAATACAACGAGGCGCTGGTGCACCAGGTCGTGGTGGCGTACCAGGCCAACGCGCGGCTGGGCACGCGCGCTCAGAAGGACCGCTCCGAAGTGCGCCACTCGACCCGCAAGCCGTGGCGCCAGAAGGGAACCGGCCGAGCCCGCGCCGGCATGACCTCCAGTCCGCTGTGGCGGGGCGGCGGGCGGATCTTCCCGAATTCGCCGGACGAGAACTTCTCGCAGAAGGTCAATCGCAAGATGTTCCGGGCCGCGCTGTGCGCGATTCTGTCCAGGCTTGCGCAGGACGACCGGATCGCCGTGGTCGACGATATGACGGTACCGGCGCCCCGCACCAAGCTGCTGGCGCAGAAGCTGAAGGCGATGGGGCTGGGGTCGGTGCTGATCATCACGGAAAACGTGGACGAGAACCTGGGCCTGGCTTCGCGCAACTTGAAGAACGTGATGGTGGTGGAGCCGCGCTATGCCGACCCCGTGTCGATGATCTATTTCGACAAGGTGGTCGTGACCCGGCCGGCCATTGCCCAGCTCGAACAGATGTGGGGCCAGGCATGAGGTCCGAGATCAAGTCGGGGAAGGTGACTTCAGCCGAACGGCTTTACAACGTGCTGATCGCGCCGGTCGTGTCCGAAAAGTCGACCATGATCGCCGACAAGCACAACCAGGTCGCGTTCAAGGTGGTGCAGGACGCGACTCGCCGGGAGGTCAAGGCCGCGGTCGAGCTGCTGTTCAAGGTGCAGGTCGATAAGGTGCAGATCCTGAACCGGCGTGGCAAGGAGAAGAAGTTCGGGCGCTCGCCGGGCCGGCGCAACAATCTGCGCAAGGCCTATGTCTGCCTGAAGCCGGGGCAGGAGATCAACTTCGCGGAAGAGGTGAAGTAAGACATGGCGCTGGTCAAGGTCAAGCCGACGTCCGCGGGCCGGCGCGCGCTGGTGAAGGTCGTCAATCCGGACCTGTACAAGGGGCGGCCGCTGCCCGCGCTGACGGAACGCAAGATCCGCGGCTCCGGCCGCAACAACAACGGGCACATCACGACCCGCCACCAGGGCGGCGGGCACAAGCGCCACTACCGGGTGGTCGACTTCCGGCGCGACAAGGACGGCATCGCGGCCAAGGTCGAACGGATCGAATACGACCCGAACCGCTCGGCCCACCTGGCGCTGCTGTGCTACGCCGACGGCGAACGCCGCTACATCATCGCGCCGCGCGGCCTTGGCGTCGGCACCCAGGTGCAGAGCGGGCAGGAGGCGGCCATTCGCGTCGGCAATACGCTCCCGCTGCGCAATATCCCGGTCGGCACGACGGTGCACTGCGTCGAGATGCTGCCGGGCAAGGGCGCGCAGCTGGCGCGCGCGGCGGGCACCTCCGTGCAGCTGCTGGCGCGCGAGGGCGGTTACGCCCAGTTGCGGCTGCGCTCGGGCGAGATCCGCAGGGTTCTGATCGAGTGCCGCGCGACGATCGGCGAGGTCGGCAACGAAGAAAACAACCTTCGCCAGTTCGGCAAGGCCGGCGCAATGCGCTGGCGCGGCATCCGGCCGACCGTGCGAGGCGTTGCAATGAACCCGATCGACCACCCGCACGGCGGCGGCGAAGGCCGCACCGGCACCAAGCGCGACCCGGTTTCTCCGTGGGGCAAGCTGACCAAGGGCTACCGTACGCGCAAGAACAAGCGCACCAGCTCGATGATCGTGCAGCGTCGCCGCAAGTAGACTGCGAGAGCCGAGAATGTCCCGTTCACTGAAGAAAGGCCCGTTCGTCGACGGGCACCTGCTGAAGAAGGTCGAGGCGGCGCAGGCGTCGAAAGACAAGCGCCCGATCAAGACCTGGTCACGCCGCTCGACCATCGTTCCGGATTTCATCGGGCTGACGATCGCCGTGCACAACGGCAAGCAGCACGTTCCTGTCTACATCAGCGACCAGATGGTCGGGCACAAGCTGGGCGAGTTTGCGATGACTCGCACCTTCAAGGGCCACTCGGCCGACCGCAAGGCGGCTCCGGCTCCGACGAAGAAATAGGAACGCCCATGGAGACCATGGCATCTATTCGTGGCGCACGGCTTTCGGCTCAGAAGGGCCGGCTGGTGGCCGACCTGGTACGCGGCAAGCCGATCGACAAGGCGCTGAACATCCTGCGCTTTTCCCAAAAGAAGGCCGCGGGGCTGATCCGCAAGGCGCTGGAGTCGGCGATCGCGAACGCCGAGCACAACGACGGGGCCGACATCGACGAGTTGCGCGTGACGCGCATCTTCGTCGAGCAGGGGCCGACGCTGCGCCGCTTCGCGGCCCGCGCCAAGGGGCGCGGTGCCCGTATCCAAAAAAAGAGCTGCCACATCTACGTCGCGGTGGGCGACGGCAAGCTGGACTGAGGTTGTTCCCATGATGGTCATCGCCTCCCTCCCCCGCATCCCTTCCCCCTCGAGCAGGTGACGCATGGGTCAGAAGATCAACCCGACCGGCTTTCGTCTGGCCGTTTCGCGCAACTGGAACTCGCGCTGGTACGCCAGCGGCCGGGACTTTCCCCGCATGCTGGGCGAAGACTTGCAGGTGCGGGAGTTTCTGCGCCGCAAGCTGCGCAACGCCTCGGTCGGACGGATCCTGATCGAGCGCCCGGCCAAGAATGCGCGCATCACGATCTATTCGGCGCGGCCTGGCGTGGTGATCGGCAAAAAGGGCGAAGACATCGAGGCGCTGAAAGTCGCACTGCAAAAAATGATGGGCGTGCCGGTGCACGTGAACATCGACGAGATCCGAAAACCGGAGCTGGACGCGCAGCTGATCGCCGATTCGATCACCCAGCAGCTGGAAAAGCGGATCATGTTCCGGCGCGCCATGAAGCGGGCGATGCAAAACGCGATGCGCCTGGGCGCGCAGGGCATCAAGATCATGAGCTCGGGGCGGCTGAACGGCATCGAGATCGCCCGCACCGAGTGGTACCGGGAGGGCCGGGTGCCGCTTCACACGCTGCGTGCCGACATCGATTACGGGCTGTCCGAGGCCAAGACCACGTACGGCGTGATCGGCGTGAAGGTCTGGGTTTATAAGGGCGAGACTCTGGGTCGGGGCGAAGCCCCGGGCACCGAGGCCGCGCCCCCGCCGCCCGAGCGCGAAGAGCGGCGGCCGCGCCGCCCGCCCGCGGATCGACCGGCCGGCCCGGCCGCGCGGCCTCCGGCGGCGGGACGCCGTCCCGCCCCGCGTCGCGCAGCCGAGCCCAGGGCCGACAGCGGCGGCCAGTCCGCCGCACCCGCCCCTGCGGCGGAGGCGGCCACCACCAGCGACGACGGGGCGTCCAAGCCGGCGGTCAAGCGGGTTCGCAAAGTGGCGACCAAGTCCGCCGACGGCAAGCCCGCCGAGCCCAAGGCCGAGGACAACAAGGAGGACTGAGACCGGTCAGGCCGCGCGGCGCAAAGAGGCGCCGGCGGTCCGGCCGGGCAGGAGACGACGGATGCTGCAACCGGCACGACGCAAGTACCGCAAGGATCACAAGGGGCGTATTCGCGGGTTGGCGACCCGCGGCGCGCACGTTTCGTTCGGCGATTTCGGGCTGAAAGCGACCGAGCGCGGGCGCCTGACGGCGCGCCAGATCGAGGCCGCGCGGCGGGCGATCACTCGCCACATCAAGCGCGGGGGCCGAGTCTGGATCCGTATCTTCCCGGACAAGCCGATTTCGCAAAAGCCGGCCGAGGTGCGGATGGGCAACGGCAAGGGCAACCCGGAGTACTGGGTGGCCCAGATTCAGCCAGGTAAAGTGCTGTACGAAATGGACGGGGTCGAGGAAACGGTGGCGCGCGAAGCGTTCACGCTGGCGGCGGCCAAGCTGCCGCTGAAGACCGTGTTCGTGTCGCGCCAGCTCGGCCAGTAAGGAGGCGTCAGTGCAAACGAAAGAATTGCGTACCAAGGATGTCAAGGCGCTGGGCGAGGAGTTGCGCCAGCTGTTGAAGGCCCGGTTCTCGGCACGCATGCAAAAGGCGACCCAGCAGCTGCAGGACCACACCCAGTTGCGCAAGCTGCGCCGGGACATCGCCCGTGTACACACCGTGATGGCAGAAAAGGCAGCGAAACGATGATGACGACGGCTTCCCGGGAAACGGCGCCCGGGACGACAGCAGGCACCGCGGTCAAACGCACGCTGGTCGGGCGCGTGATCAGCAACAAGATGGACAAGACCGTGACGGTGCTGATCGAGCGGCGCGTTCGCCATCCCGTATACGGGAAGTACCTGGTGCGCTCGACCAAGCTGCACGCCCACGACGCCAGCGACTCGGTCGGCGAGGGCGATCTGGTCGAGATCGTCGAGACACGCCCGCTGTCCAAGACCAAGACCTGGACCGTCGCGAGGGTTCTGCAGTCCGCTCGCGCCATCTAGGCGGCTCTTGCATCTCGGGCCGGAAAAAAGCTAAAATCTCTGGCTCTTCGCAGGCGCTTTTATACCGGCGCCTGTCTTCCCGAACGGGGCCAAGACTGTTTCTTCGGGTGGCGTGCGTGCGCCGGCCGACGGGACAAGTTGGGACGGATCATGATTCAGATGCAGACGATGCTCGATGTCGCCGACAACACGGGCGCGCGGGCGGTGATGTGTATCAAGGTGCTGGGCGGCAGCAAGCGTCGCTACGCCAACATCGGTGACGTCATCAAGGTGACCGTCAAGGACGCCGCCCCGCGCGGGCGCGTGAAAAAGGGCGAGGTCTACAACGCGGTGGTGGTTCGCACCGCGAGCGGGTTGCGCCGGCTGGACGGCTCGGCCATCAAGTTCGATCGCAACGCCGCGGTGCTGCTGAACAACAAGCTCGAGCCGATCGGTACCCGCATTTTCGGGCCGGTCACGCGCGAGCTGCGCACCGAGCGCTTCATGAAGATCGTCTCGCTGGCACCGGAAGTGCTGTAGCCGGGATTTTCGGGGAGCGCAAATGGAACGTATCCGTAAGGGCGACGAAGTCGTCGTGATCGCTGGCAAGGACAAGGGCAAGCGCGGTGTCGTGCTGGCCCGCGTCGACGACCGCCACATCACGGTCGAAGGCATCAACCAGGTGAAGAAACACGTACGTCCGAACCCGATGAAAGGCGTCACCGGCGGCATCGTGGACCGCACGATGCCGATCGATCAGTCCAACGTGATGCTGTTCAACCCGACCACCAGCAAGGGCGAGCGGGTCGGCTTCAAAATGGTCGACGGCAACAAGGTGCGGGTGTTCAAGGGTAACGGCGCCCTGGTCGGCTCCAAGGGATGATGGAGCGAAGGATGGCGGAACAGAAGACCAAGCAGGAAGGCAAACCGCAGGGGGCCAAGCAGCAGGCCAAGCAGGAAGCAGGGGCAGGGGCGCAGGCCAAGCAGAAAGAAGGCGCCAAGCAGCAAGGCAAGCAGAAAGAAGGCGCCGGCGGCCCGCAGGAGGGCAAGCAGCAGGGCGCCAAGGCGCACGGCGCCAAGGGCGGCACCGAAAGCGCAGCCGGCGGCGTGACGGCACGTTTGCTGACCCATTACCGCCAGACCGTCGTTCCCCAGCTGAAGACCCAGTTCTCCTACGCGACGTCGATGCAGGTGCCGCGCCTGGTCAAGATCACGCTGAACATGGGCGTAGGCGAGGCAGTGGCCGACAAGAAGAACATCGATGCGGCGGTGGCGGACCTGACGCGGATTGCCGGCCAGAGGCCGGTGGTTACGCGCGCGCGCAAGGCAATCGCCAATTTCAAGATCCGCCAGGGACTTCCGATCGGCTGCATGGTGACGCTGCGCGGCAGCCGGATGTACGAGTTTCTGGATCGGCTGATCACGATCGCCTTTCCCCGCATGCGCGACTTTCGCGGCGTGTCCGCGCGCGCCTTCGACGGGCGCGGCAACTACAGCATGGGTTTCAAGGAACAGATCATTTTTCCCGAGATCGAATACGACAAGATCGACAAGATCCGGGGCCTGAACGTCAGCATTACCACAACGGCCAGGTCCGACGACGAGGCCAAGGCGCTGCTGGCGGCGTTCCGCTTCCCGTTTAGAAACTGAGCAGCGCGCAACTGAACGAGGTGCCCATTTGGCGAAGCTGTCCCTGATGAACCGCGCGAAAAAGCGCGAAGCGCTCGTGAAGAAGTTCGCCGCCAGGCGCGGCGCGCTGAAGGCGCAGATCGACGACGCGACGCTGTCGATGGAGGACCGGCTGGAGGCGCGGCGCCGCCTGCAGGAGCTGCCGCGCAATGCCAGTCCGACGCGCCTGCGCAATCGCTGTTCGATCACCGGTCGCCCGCGCGGCACGTTCCGCATGTTCGGGCTGGGGCGCAACAAGCTGCGAGAGGCCGCCCTGCGGGGCGACATTCCGGGCCTGACCAAGGCCAGCTGGTAGGCGGGGGTTGCCGAGATGAGCATGAGTGATCCGATCGCGTACATGCTGACCCGCATCCGCAATGCGCAGGGCGTCGAAAAGTCCGAGGTCGTGATGCCCTCGTCGAAGCTCAAAGTCGCCATCGCGCGAGTGCTGCAGGACGAGGGCTATATCGAGGGTTTCCGGGTCGATGCCGGCAGCGGCGGGCATTCCGAGCTGCACATCGGACTGAAGTACTACGCGGGCCGCCCGGTGATCGAGCGGCTCGAGCGGGTGTCGCGCCCGGGGCTGCGCATCTATCGCGGGCGCGACGCTCTGCCGCAGGTGATGAACGGGCTGGGCGTGGCGATCGTTTCCACGCCCAAGGGGGTGATGACGGACCGCAAGGCGCGCGTGCAGGGCGTCGGCGGCGAGGTCATCTGCTACGTGGCCTGAGGTCGGGAGAGCGGCGATGTCCAGAGTTGCACGCATTCCGGTGAGCTTGACCAAGGGTGTCGAGGCCCAGGTCTCCGCCGGGCAGATCGTCGTCAAGGGCCCGCTGGGCACGCTGAAGCGGGCACTGGACCAGCGCGTCCATGTCAAAGTGGCCGACGGCAAGGTCAGCTTCGCGGCGGCCGACGAATCGCGCGAAGCCAACGCGATGAGCGGGACGCTGCGGTCGCTGGTGGCGGGCATGGTCGAAGGCGTCAGCCGCGGCTTCGAACGGCGCCTGAGCCTGGTCGGGGTCGGGTACCGGGCCCAGGCCCAGGGCGACAAGATCACGCTGTCGCTCGGATTCTCGCATCCGGTCGAGCACAAGATGCCGGCCGGCGTGAAGGTCGAGACGCCGAGTCAGACCGAGATCGTGGTCAAAGGCGCCGACAAGCAGAAGGTCGGGCAGATCGCGGCCGAATTGCGGGCGTTCCGCCCGCCCGAGCCTTACAAGGGCAAGGGCGTGCGCTACGCCGGCGAGACCGTGATTCTGAAGGAAACGAAGAAGAAGTAAGCGCGAATGCAAAGGCCCTTGCGATGATCGACAAGAAAACATCCCGACTGCGCCGCGCGCAGGCGACGCGGCTGCGCATCGGACTGCAGCGCATGGCGCGGCTGGCCGTGCACCGGACCAACCTGAACATCTATGCGTCAGTGCTGTCGCCGGATGGCGGCCGCGTGCTGGCGTCGGCTTCGACGCTCGAGCAGGAAGTGCGCAACCAGTTGACCGGCACGAAAGGCCGCGGCGGCAACGCGCAGGCCGCCAAGATCGTCGGCACGCGGATCGCGCACAAAGCGGTTGCAGCCGGAATCGACCGGGTCGCATTCGACCGTTCCGGTTTCCATTACCACGGCCGCGTCAAGGCGCTGGCCGAAGCGGCGCGTGAAGCCGGACTGAAGATCTGAGGAAAAGACGATGGCAAGGATCCAACCCAAGAGCCTGGGCGAAGCGCGCGACGACGGTTTGCGCGAAAAAATGATCGCGGTCAATCGCGTCACCAAGGTCGTCAAGGGCGGGCGCATCCTCGGCTTTGCCGCGCTGACCGTGGTCGGCGATGGCGATGGCCGGATCGGGATGGGCAAGGGCAAGGCGCGCGAGGTTCCGGTGGCGATCCAGAAGGCGATGGAGCGGGCCCGCCGTGGCATGGCGCGGGTGCCGCTGCGCAACGGCACTTTGCAGCACGCGGTTCATTCCAAGCACGGCGCCGCCCGGGTGATGCTGGCGCCGGCGGCCGAAGGAGCCGGCGTGATCGCCGGCGGCCCGATGCGGGCCATTTTCGACGTGATGGGCGTGCGCAACGTGGTCGCCAAGTCGCATGGATCGACCAACCCCTACAACATGGTGCGCGCGACGCTGAAGGCGTTGCAGGAGCTGCGCACGCCGGCCGAGATCGCCGCCAAGCGGGGCAAGTCGGTCGAGGAAATCATGGGCTGAGGGCGGAGCGGGCGATGACGAAGAAAGCGGTCACGGTCACGCTGGTCAGGAGCGTGGCGGGCACCCGCTCGGATCACCGGGCGACGGTGCTCGGCCTGGGCTTGAAGCGGATCAACCAGTCGCGCCAGCTCGAAGACACGCCGGCCGTGCGGGGCATGATCCACAAAGTCGCCTATCTGTTGAAGGTGAGCTGATTGAACCACGCGATGAACCCTCACCCCCTCCCCCTCTCCCGCAAGCGGGAGCGGGGAAACTTTGTGCGGCAAATGGTCGCGGACCATTTGCCGAAGACTCGGTAGGGCGGCCACGATGCGACTGAATTCGATCAAAGCGCCGGCCGGCGCGCGCAGCCCCCGGCATCGGGTCGGCCGCGGCATTGGCAGTGGCTGGGGCAAGACGGCCGGGCGCGGCCACAAGGGGCAGAAGGCCCGTGCCGGCGGCTATCACAAGATCGGCTTCGAGGGCGGGCAGATGCCGTTGCATCGACGCCTGCCCAAGCGCGGCTTCAAGTCGTTGTCGCGCCACCTGGTGGCGACGGTAAGGCTGGGCGCCCTGGAGCGACTGAAGGACGAGCAAATCGATCTGGGCGTGCTCAAGCAGGCCGGGCTGGTCCCGGCGCCGGCCCAGGGCGCGCGGATCGTGCGCACGGGCCAGATCAAGCGCCGCATCACGGTGCAGGGCGTGGGCGTTACTGCCGGCGCGCGGGCGGCGATCGAGGCCGCCGGCGGTTCGGTGGCCGAGTGAAATCCGGATAGGAACTCATCTTGTCAGCTCAAGCGGCAACCCTGGGCAAGACCGGAAAGTACGCGGACCTGAAGCGGCGGGCGGTGTTTCTGCTGCTGGCGCTGATCGTGTACCGGATCGGCACGCACATTCCGGTGCCGCTGATCGACCCGGAGCAGTTCCGGCAGGCGTTCCAGTCGCAGCAGGGCGGCATCCTGGGCCTGCTGAACATGTTCTCGGGAGGGGCGCTGTCGCGCTTCTCGATCTTCTCGATCGGGATCATGCCGTACATCTCGGCCTCGATCATCCTGCAGATGCTCACCTATGTGCTGCCCTCGCTCGAGGCGCTGCGCAAGGAGGGCGAATCGGGACGGCGCAAGGTCACGCAGTACACGCGCTACGCCACCGTCGGGGTGGCGACGATCCAGTCGTATATGGCGATCAAGGCGATCGAATCGGTGCCAAAGCTGGTGATCCAGCCGGGCTTCACGTTCGAATTCATCGGCGTGGTGTCGCTGGTGACCGGCTGTCTTTTCCTGATGTGGCTGGGCGAGCAGATCACCGAGCGGGGCCTGGGCAACGGCATATCGATCATCATCTTTTCCGGCATTGCGGCCGGGCTGCCCAGCGCGCTGGGCCGCATGTTCGAGCTGGTGCGCACCGGCGCGCTCGGGTATCTGGCGTTTTTCGCGATCGTGGCGCTGGTGATGGCGGTCACCGCCTTTGTCGTGTTCGTGGAGCGCGGCCAGCGCCGCATCCTGGTCAACTATGCAAAGCGACAGGTCGGCAACCGCGTCTACGGCGGCCAGAGTTCCTATTTGCCGCTGAAGTTGAACATGTCGGGCGTGATCCCGCCGATCTTCGCGTCCTCGATCGTGCTGTTCCCGGCCACTATCGCCAGCTGGTTCTCCTCGGGCGAGGGGACCCGGTGGATCCGCGATCTGGCGGCCGCGCTGCAGCACGGCCAGCCGCTCTACCTGCTGCTGTACGCCAGCCTGATCATTTTCTTCTGTTTCTTTTATACGGCGCTGGTGTTCAACAGCAAGGAGCAGGCCGACAACCTGAAGAAGAGCGGCGCCTTCGTGCCGGGCATCCGGCCGGGCGATCAGACGGCCCGCCACGTCGACAAGATCCTGCTGCGCCTGACGCTGGTCGGCGCGATCTACATCACGCTGGTATGCCTGGTGCCGGAGTTCCTGTACCTGCTCTGGAGCGTTCCGTTCTACTTCGGCGGAACGTCGCTGCTGATCGTGGTGGTGGTGACGATGGATTTCATGGCCCAGGTCCAGGCCTACCTGATGACACACCAGTACGAATCGCTGCTGAAGAAGGCCAACTTCCGCGGGCTGGGCGGTGCGGGGCTGACGCGATAGCCGATGGCCAAGGATGAC
>DATBCD010000007.1:0-3039 GCA_036270655.1 Burkholderiaceae bacterium | reverse complement strand
GTCGAGCTGGAAGCGTACCTGCGCGAGTTCCTGATCGGCCCCTGGGTCCAGGTGCTGGTGGCGGCGACCGTCAGGGACGACGAGACCAAGGGCTATTCGAAGAGCTTCCGCGAGGTGATTCACGAGATCGTCTGGAGTGTGCAGCCGAAGGCCACGGCATACGAACGCAAGCGGCTGGTGGCATTGATTCCCACGATGACGCGGATCGTGCGCGACGGCCTGGCGCTGCTCCGGATGACCCAGCGCGACCAGGACGATTTCTTCCATCAGCTGATGGGCTCGCACGCGATGGCCGTCAAGCCGACCGATCAGGCGACCTACATCAAGCATTCGTTGCAGTCCTCCGAGCTTCGCGTCAAGCTGGAGGGCATCCAGCTCACCGGAGCCTTCCCGATGACCACCGTGCCCGGGGGAATCAAGGTGCCGACCGACGCGCTGCTGCGGGCCGCCGCCGAGCACCAGGTCGACCTGAGCGTGCCCGAGCCGTTGACCGACGTTGGGGAGCTGGACCGCAGCGCCGAAGCCAGGATCGACCAGGACATCGCCGCGTGGACGCGCGGCACGTGGTTCGAGATCTGGGACGGCCAGCAGTTCATCAAGGCGCGCCTGCGGTGGATCAGCCCGTTGCGCACCTTGTTCATGTTCAGCAGCGGCACCACCAGCAAGGCGCACGTGATGTCGCCCGAGCTGATCAAGACGTATTTGCGTCGAAGCTATATCCGGCCGCTGGAGTCGGAGCCGCTGATGCGCCGGGCGGTCGACGCCGTCGTGTCGGAGTTCGAGAAGTCGCCCAAGCGGGCGGCCGAGCTGGCCGCACGTTTCGCGCAGGCCGAATGAGCGAGGCCACACGCGTGCCGACGCAAGCGCGAGGCGAGCGGCACCGCGCGCGGCCCGAAGGTGGCGCAGGCGCGCGCGAGCGCTCCTCGGCCGGCCAGCCCGTGCAGGCGCCGACCAGCGGCCGGCTGCCGCTCACCTACGTCGTGCGGCAACTGGTGGCCGACCGGTGGCTGTCGCAATCGGATTCGGAGCGGGTGCTGGCCATCGGCGACCGGGATCGGCTCGGGCATCCGATCGCCGTGCTGGCCGAGATGAATTTCCGCACGCCCGATGCGCAGCGTCGCCTGCTCGATCTGGAGGTGCTGACGCAGTGGCTGGCTGAAAAGGTCAAGCTGCCCTATCAGCACATCGACCCGCTGCGGGTCGATTTCACCCGCGTGGTCGACGTGATGTCGAGCGCGTATGCCACCGGACACTCGATCCTGCCGATCGCGGTCAAGGCCGCCGAGATCGTGGTCGCCACCTGCGAGCCGTACCTGGACGGCTGGGTGCGCGAGATCTAGCAGATCTCCAAGAAGAGCGTGCAGCGCGTGGTGGCCAACCCGGTCGATATCGCCCGCTACACCACCGAGTTCTACAAGCTGGCGCAGCAGGTCAAGGGCGCGACCAAGGCCGGCACCACCAATCTGCTGAGCAATTTCGAGCAGCTGGTGGAGCTCGGCTCGAAGGTCGAGGCCAACGATGCGCACGTGGTGCACATCGTCGACTGGATTCTTCAGTACGCGTTCGATCAGCGCGCCAGCGACATTCACCTGGAGCCCAAGCGCGATCAGGGCGTGGTTCGCTTCCGGATCGACGGGGTTCTGCATCAGGTCTATCAGGTGCCGCCGGGCGTGATGCATGCGATGACCAGCCGCATCAAGCTGCTGGGCCGGATGGACGTGGTCGAACGGCGCCGGCCGCAGGACGGGCGCATCAAGACCCGGGCCGGCGGCGCGGGCGGCCGCGAGGTCGAAATCCGCCTGTCGACCCTGCCCACCGCGTTCGGCGAGAAGCTGGTGATGCGGATCTTCGATCCCGAGGTGGTGGTGCGCAGCTATGCCGAGCTGGGGTTTTCCGACGGCGAGGCGCAGACCTGGTCGGAACTGATCCGGCGGCCGTCCGGCATCGTGCTGGTCACCGGCCCGACCGGCTCGGGCAAGACGACCACGCTGTACTCGACCTTGAAACAGCTGGCAACCGACGAGGTCAATGTCAGCACGGTCGAAGATCCGATCGAGATGGTCGATGCGAGCCTGAACCAGATGCAGGTGCAGCCGGGCATCGACCTGACTTTCGCCGACGGCCTGCGCGCGCTGATGCGGCAGGATCCCGACGTGATCATGGTGGGCGAGATTCGCGACCGCGAGACGGCCGATATGGCCGTGCAGGCGGCGCTGACCGGGCACCTGGTCTTCTCGACGCTGCACACCAACGATTCGGCCTCCGCGGTGGCGCGCCTGGTCGAGCTGGGCGTTCCGCGCTACCTGGTCAACGCGACGTTGATCGGCATCCTGGCGCAACGCCTGGTGCGAACGCTTTGTCCCAATTGCAAGGCGCAGCAGGAAGGCCCCGACGAAGGCCTGTGGCGGGAGCTGGTCGCGCCGTGGCGATCAGCGCCACCGCGCAGCGTGTACGGCCCGGTCGGCTGCCTGGAGTGCCGCCGCACCGGCTATCTGGGACGCACCGGCCTGGTGGAACTGCTGGTGGTGACCGACGCCATCCGGCTGCTGGTTGCCAACGGCTCGGAGCTGCAGGCGCTGCGCGAGCAGGCGGCGCGCGAGGGCCTGCGCTCGCTGCGCGTCTCGGGCGCGGAAAAAGTCGTGCTCGGCCTGACCACGATCGACGAGGTGCTGCGCGCCGCGCCCCCGTTCGCCGATTGATCACAGTTGAGCGCGGCGGTCGGACGAAATTATCGAATGATCGACAGTAATTCGCGCTCGAGATCTCCCGTTGCGATGCATCGCGACGGCAAGCCGTCGCCTGCCGCAGGAAAGACACCGCTACCTCCTGAATTGAACGAGATCGTATCGGCATTCGTACTGCGGAGCTGGCCTTGATAGCTGACGGCCTGTTGCCGTCGGACCGTGTACAAGGTATTGGCGCTGACGCGCGTTTGACGGGGCGACATCTCCTCGAAGACCAGGTTGGCGTGCGCGTCGAGCGACATCCTCTGATCTATGAAGACGAGCTGCCCGAGTGGATTGTTCGCATAGAAGATCT
>DATBCD010000006.1:0-58712 GCA_036270655.1 Burkholderiaceae bacterium | reverse complement strand
CACGCAGCTGATCGACCGTCTGGAGGCCGACGGGCTGGTCCAGCGCAGGGAAGATCCGTCCGACCGCCGCGCGGTACGGGCGGCATTGACTGCGCTCGGCGCAAAGCGCCAGGCGGCCGGCGCCCTGGAGGTCGAGAAAGTCGAGAAGGAATTCGCCAGAGCGCTTGCGGGGATCGATCGAGCCGGCCTTCGACGCGCGCTGGAAGCGATCCAATAACCAACACGAAAGAGCACATGCAACTTCTCGTCGATCTGGTGTTGCGCTACGGCCTGGGTCTTGCGTTCGCCGCCGTCCTGGTCGAGCAGATCGGCCTGCCGGTGCCGTCCTATCCGGTCCTGGTCGTTGCCGCCGCGCTGGCGGCGCGGGGCAATTACAGCGTTGTGCACGTCGTTGCACTCGCCGTGATCGCCTGCGTGCTGGCCGACGTCGGCTGGTACCGGGCCGGTGCACGGTTCGGGCGGCGCGTGCTGACCCTGGTGTGCCGCATCTCGCTGTCCCCGGACAGTTGCGTGCGCCAGACCGAGAACCTCTACGATCAGTGGGGCACCCGGTCGCTGCTGGTTGCCAAGTTCATTCCGGGGTTTGCTACGGTTTCGACCGCGATGGCCGGGGTGGTCGGGGTGAGCCTGCTGACGTTCCTTCTGTTCGACATCATCGGCGCGACGCTGTGGGCCGGGCTGGCCGTCCTGCTCGGCTGGACCTTCCGCGATGCGGTCGATGACATCCTGCGGGTGGTGCAGGCAGCCGGCCAGATCGGCCTGGTGGCGATCGCCTTCGCCTTCGCGCTGTACCTGCTGATCAAATTCGTTCAGCGTCATCGGCTGCTGCAACAGTTGAAGACAGGGCAGGTCTCGGTCGACGAGCTGCATGCGATGCTCAAAGCCGAACCTCCGCCGCTGGTGATCGATGTTCGCTCGCACGGCAGCCGCGAGAGCGGCATCATTCCCGGCTCGCGCTGGATCGAGCCCCGCGCCCCCGACGAAGCGTTGCGCAGCCTTCCTGTAACCGAAGAGGTGGTGGTCTACTGCGCCTGCCCGAGCGAGGCCTCGGCGGCCACCGTCGCCCGGCGACTGCTGAAGGCCGGGTTCCGCCGGGTGCGACCGCTGCAGGGGGGCATCGAGGCCTGGATCGCTTCGGGTCTGCCCCTCGAGGTGCCCGCGCCGCGGTAACAGAGCCCGGCGGCCTTGGCGAATCCCTCGGGCGTTCGAATGTAAGGCGCGGCCAGACGCGCCACCGCGGCAAGAGCTTCCGGCGCGACTCAGGCCACGGCCCAGGGCAGGCGGTCCAGATCGAGGTTGCCGCCAGTCAGCAGGATTCCCACCCTCTTGCTGCCCACATCCAGTTTCGACTCGGTCACGGCGGCGTACGCCACGGCGCCGGATGGCTCGACAACAATCTTCATCACTTCCCAGATGCGCTGCATCGCGCTGACGATGGATTCCTCGCGCACCGTGACGATGTCATCGACGTGCCGCTGGATCTCGGCGAAGGTCTTGTCTCCCAGCGAGGCGCGCAAGCCGTCTGCGATCGTCGTCGGATTGACGCTCGGAACGATCCGGCCGCTCTGGAACGATCGGGCCGCGTCGTCGGCTGCCGCGGGCTCGACCCCGATCACGCGCATCGAGGACTTCATGCCCTTCGCTGCCACGGCGACCCCGCTCAACAGACCACCACCCCCGACGGGGCACAAAATCGCGTCCAGATCCGCAACCGCCTCGATCAGCTCCACGGCAGCCGTGCCTTGTCCCGCCATCACGCGCAGATCGTTGTACGGGTGAATCAGGATGGCGCCGGTTTCAGCCATCACACGCTCCAGGGTGCGCTCGCGCGCTTCGAGCGTGGGCTCGCAAAAGACGATATTTCCGCCGTAACGCCTGACCGATTCCTGCTTTGCCTTGGGAGCGCTCTGCGGCATCACGACGAACGCCGGTATCCCCCGCAACCGCGCAGCCCTGGCGAGCGCAGCGCCGTGGTTCCCCGAAGAATGCGTCGCCACGCCATTGCGAGCTTCCAGCGCGGAAAGGCAGAACACGGCATTCGTTGCGCCGCGAGCCTTGAAGGCGCCGGCCTTCTGGAAGTTCTCGCACTTGAAAAAGAGCTTCGCGTTCGCCTGGGAATCGAGCGTCTGGCTCGTCATCACGGGCGTTCGGCTGATTCTGTCCTTGATTCGCTCGTGCGCCTCGCGAATGTCCGCCAGCGCAAGGGCCCCCGGTCGTTGCAATTCCATCACTCTGCATTTCCCCTGAGGCTGATCCCCCTGTGCGGCCCGCCGGCGCGCAGGGCCGTCAACCGCCAAGCGATTGGCTTGACAAGTTGACGGCGGGTTTAGGAAGTCGCTAGACGGACATGTTTTCCAACGGCTGAAGGACGCTGACCCGGTTGCCTTCGGTATCCAGAAAGACGCCGTACAGCCCCACGCCCGGAATATCCATCGGCTCCCCGAGCACCTTGCCTCCAGCTTGCTTGACCTTCTTCAATGCCTCTTGAACGCTGGGCACCGCAATGACAACCGACGGGTGCTGTCCGATCGGATCGTCGGGTTTCTTGTAGAAGCCTCCGTTGATCTCTCCAGGATTCTTCGGGCGGCCCGTTTCGCCGGTTTCGGAGGTCGTGACGACCACATACTCGCCCATTTCAGGACCGAGCATCTTCGGTTTCCAGCCGAAGGTTTTGCTGTAGAAATCGGCCATCCGTTTCTTGTCCTGGTAGGGCATTTCAAAATGTACGACCGGGTTCATGTGTCTTCCTTTCCTTGTTGACAGGGAACGCACCAGGCCGGGGAAGACCACGACGCACTTATGTCTAAGGTCTCTCGCGGATCCGAAGACGCTCATCCGAAAACGATCGTCTCCCGCTTAGTCGATTGGCGAACGACCCATTCGACGACCGCTCCCAATTATCTTCGATGCCGGCACCCAGGTCGTAGCGTGCACTGCTTCGTATGATTCGATCTGCATCGAAGCGTCGAACGGCCTGAACGGCGTAGCCTTGGCAGCATGACAAACCCGCGTGAACACCGCAGATGCCGGATTTCTCCGGTACCGCCTTCCTGATTGCCGACCCGGCGCGCGCGCTGATGCTGACCGCGCTGCTCGACGGGCGGGCACTGCCTGCGGGCGAGCTGGCCTACGCCTCAGGCATCACGCCGCAAACCGCCAGCTCCCATCTGGCCAAACTGCTCGAGGGCGGACTGCTTGCCGTCGAGACCGAGGGAAGGCACCGTTATTACCGCCTGGCGGGTTCCCACGTTGCGCAGGCACTGGAGCATCTTGCCACGATCCGCCCGAGCGATCCCGTCAAGCGCAAAGCGCTCGGGCCGCAGGGGCGCGAGCTCAGGTTCTGCCGCCGTTGCTATGACCACCTCGCGGGGAGAGTCGGAATCGCTGTCACGCGCGGCTTGCAGGAGCACGGCTACCTCGTGGCTGGCAAAGACAAGCAATTCGACGTGACGCCGGCCGGCATCGGATGGTTCCTTCGCATCGGGCTCGACGTCGCATCGCTCAGGCCGGCGCGTCGCGGCCTCGCGCGCCAGTGCCTGGACTGGACGGAGCGCACCCACCATCTGGCAGGTCCGTTGGGGGTCGAGCTGATGCGAGTCCTTTGCACCGCTGGCTGGCTGCGCCGTGCGAAGGAATCACGCGCGATCCGCGTGACGCCGAAAGGCTGGGAGGAGCTCAAACGCCATCTGGGCCTGGACCCGGAGGCGCTGCGCGATGAGATTTTGTATTAAGTTCCATGTCTAATGTGTTGATTTTGAATGATTATATAAGAATAGAATTCAAAAATTTTGAAGCACACTGCACTTATGCCGTGCCGTTGCCAGGCGTGGCGAGCGTCGCCTGTTCCGGGGAAGCTCGTTTTTGCGCGTCACAAGGGGCCAAGGGCGTCGTGCAAGAATGCCGCCGCACGCGCTCATGAAGTAACCCCTTTGTCGGAGCCCCCATGAAAAGAATCGTCTGCCTGCTCGCCACCGCCGAACTTGGTCTGACTCTTGCGCTTGTTCCAGCGCTGCAGGCCGCTGCAGCCGACGCCGCCTTGCAAGCGGCGATCGCCAATCCGAAGCGCACGCCAGCGTTCGTCAAGCGCGATGCCATCCGGCATCCGCAGGAAGAACTCGAGTTCTTCGGTCTGCGCCCCGACATGACCGTGGTCGAGGTGAGCCCGGGAGGCGGCTACTGGACCGAGATCCTGGCCCCCTATCTGAAGGCGGCCGGCACCTACTATGCGGCCGTGCCGCCGCCCAAGGACCCGGAAGCTCCTGCACCCGGCAAAGACAAGTTCCGCCTGAAGCTGACTGCCGACCCCGACTTGTACGGCAAGATCACGCTGACCGAGCTCGGCCTCGATCACTTCACGGTCGCGCCGGCGGGGACGGTCGATCTGATCGTGACCTTCCGCAACCTGCATAACTGGATCAATGCAGGCTACGCCCCTGCGGCGCTGAACAGCTTTTACCGCGCGCTCAAACCAGGCGGCATCCTCGGCATCGAGGACCATCGCGCCCGCAACGACGTGCCGCAGGATCCCAAGGCCGAAAACGGATATGTCCGCCAGGACTACACGATCGAGCTCGCCAAGAAGGCCGGTTTCGAGTTCGTCGGTTCCTCGGAGATCAATGCCAATCCGCGCGACACGAAGGATTGGCCGAAGGGGGTCTGGACGCTTCCGCCGACGCTCGCGTTGAAGGATCAAGATCGCGACAAATACATCGCGATCGGCGAAGCCGACAACTACGTGCTGAAGTTCCGCAAGCCCAAGCCCTGAGCGCCGCACCCGGCGCATCACGAAGTCTATTCGTCGCCGACGACGAAAAGCTCGCCGTCGTTCTGGGTGTATATCTTTCCGTCCGGGCCGATCGACAGCGGCGTATAGGCCGCGCCGATCGCCAGATTGAGAAAGAGCATGACGGATGAAGCGCTTCCTTACGTACCGCAACCTTATCGCCGCTGTCCTGTCCGCATTGCCGTCGAGCGCCGTCCAGGCTGATGCTGTCGCGTCATCGACTGAACAAAAGCACATCGAAGCCGCTTGCGTCGGCCATTCGGGCTTCGACATCGTCGGGGGACACATCGCGATCGTGTTCAATCCTGGCGACTACCGTGTGGGCGCGCCAGCGCTGTGCGACTGGATCGCGCGTGCCGCGTTGGCGGTCAGCGACTATTACGGGCGCTTCCCCGTACCCGAGGTGCGCCTGGTGCTCAAGCCCGTGGACGGCACTGGCGCGCACGGGAGCACCTATGGCAATTCCGATGACGGCAAGCCGCTGATCGCCATCCGCCTCGGCCGCGATACCAGCGTCGCGCAGCTCGCGGACGACTGGGTCCTGACGCACGAGATGGTGCATCTTTCCGTGCCCTCGGTCCCCCGCCGCAGTCATTGGCTTGAAGAGGGAATCGCCACGTACGTCGAGCCCATCGCCCGGCTGCAGCGCGGCGAACTGAGCCAGGCGCGCGTCTGGGCCGACATGCTGCACGGCATGCGCAAGGGCCTGCCGGCACAAGGCGACCACGGCCTCGAAATCACGCACACCTGGGGCCGCACCTACTGGGGCGGAGCGCTGTTCTGCCTGATGGCCGATGTGCAGATCCACGCCCGCACCGACAACCGCAAAGGCCTGCAGGACGCGTTGCGCGGCGTGCTCGCCGCAGGCGGCAGCATCCGCGTCGACTGGCCGGTGGCCCGCGTGCTGGCCACCGGCGACGAGGCCACCGGAACCACGGTGCTGAGCGAACTCTATGGGAAGCTGAGCGACTCGGCAGCCCCCAGTGACGCCGAGCTGGACGCGCTCTGGCAGACGCTGGGCGTGCAGGCCGACGGCGACAGCGTGCGCTTCGACGACCGTGCCCCGCTGGCGGCGAGCCGCCGTGCGATCACCGCCGGGGCGCGTGCCGACTAATGCAGGCCCACCATGACGCTGTCACGGAAGGCCGGTCGATGACTAAGCCGCTCGTACCACCCCTGCAAGTTGGGCATTGACTCGCGTGAAATGGGCAGTTCGTACCATCGGTACACGGTGGGTCCAAGTGCAATATCGGCAACCGTCAGTTCCGGGCCATTGAGGTATTCGCGTTGCGCGAGCGCGGCATCGAGGACGGCCAGCAGACTCGCAGTGCGCTGGCGTGCCGCTTCCAGTTCTTCGGCACGGCGCTGCTCGCGCACCAGGCCTCGATAAAGCGGGAGAAACTGCACCGCGACGCTGCCGAGCTGCCAGTCCATCCAGCGTTCCGCGAGTGCTCGCTGGACGGCGTCGGCCGGATACAAGGGGGATTTCGGAAACTTGTTGCACAGGTATCGCACGATCGTGTTCGATTCCCAGATGACCAGGTTGCCGTCGACCAGCGTCGGTACGGTGCCGTTGGGATTGAAACGAAGATACTCGGGGTCATTGGTTCTGCCGAAGGGCCCGCCGTAATCTTCTCGCTGAAAAGGCTGGCGCAGCTCCCCGAGACACCATAAAACCTTCTGCACGTTCGACGACGTGTACCGACCCAGAACGCGCAACTTCGTGTCCTGCTGCGTCATCTAAACTTCTCCAACTGCCATTTCGGAAACCTCGATCGGAACCGATGATGGGTCTTATCCGCGGTGCGCTGGACCGCATCGTACTCGTGGCCGCGATCCTTGCCTGTGGCTGCGTGCCAGGCTTCATCGCGCAGTATCGGCAAAGGATCGGCGGCCGTCTGGACCAGGTGCTCAGCGATCTGAAGCCGTTCCAGGAAATCGCACAGCGCAACTTCGGCGGCAGCCTGGATGCCCTGGTCCAGCACCACCGCGCCAGCTCCGACCCGGCTTTCCCCCAGGAAGGCACTGCGATCCAGCAGATGATTGATGCGGCGGCACGCCTGCGCGAGGCCGTGCGTGCGCTCGACACCGACCTGTACGGGCAATTCGCCTGGTTGTTGCGGCACGCCGACCCCGAGCTCGTCCGTGCGACGTGGTCGGCCTGGCAGCCGTCGTTCGACTTGTCTTACCAGGGCTTGACCTTCGCCGTCTGCGCCGGGCTGGCGCTGTGGCTGGTATTTCTGCTGCTCTGGTTTGCCGCGGCAGCCTTGATGCGAGTGAGCAGAGGCAGCCACGGCGCCGCTGCCGGTTGAATCCGGCTGGCGACCGAAGGAGGCCTGATGCGAAGCGCAGCGACCGTTCGTAGCATGTCCGATCACGATGCCCCGGCAGTCTGGCGCATTCTCGAGCGGATCATCCGTGCCGGTGAGGCGTATGCACTGCCCGCAGATCTGGGACGCGATGCGGCTCTGGCCTACTGGCGCTCACCCGGTCATCACGTGTTCGTGGCCGAGATCAACGGGGAAGTTCTGGGTTCGTACTATTTGCGAGCCAACCAGCAGGGCGGTGGGGCGCACGTGGCCAATTGCGGCTATATGACAGAACCCGACGCCGCCGGGCGCGGCATCGCCCGCACGATGTGCCTGCATTCGCTCGAGCAGGCCCGCGCATGCGGGTTTCGGGCGATGCAGTTCAACTTCGTGGTCAGCACCAACGACCGCGCGGTGCGATTGTGGAGCAGCCTCGGCTTCGAGATCGTGGGCCGGCTGCCGCTGGCGTTCCTGCACCCGACGCGTGGATACGTCGATGCTTTCGTGATGTATCGCAGTCTGCTCACCGACATCCCATCCCCATCAACCGCTCCGTAAGAAGGTCCCGCTCGGGCGTAGCTTGACTTCGCTTCTGACATAGCGTTATAGTTAACTATAACACCAGCTCATCAGATCGGCGAGAGGGGTTCCGCCATTCGGAATGCATGATGGATCGTGAATGGAACGACAGCCAGCCGATCTACCGACAGCTTCGCGACCGCCTCGTCGCGATGATTCTGGACGGGGTGCTCAACGAAGGCGATCCGCTGCCGTCGGTGCGCAATGTGGCGGCCGAATACCGGATCAATCCGCTCACGGTTTTGAAGGGCTATCAGCAGCTGGTCGACGAGCAGCTCGTCGAGAAGAAGCGGGGGCGCGGCATGTTCATCAACGCGGGCGCACGCGATCTGCTGCTGCAGGCCGAGCGCGAGAGGTTTCTTGCGGAACAGTGGCCTGCGATCCACGCAACGATTCAGCGGCTCGGGTTGACGCCCCAAGAGTTGCTGGATGCCCCGGCCGGGCGTCGTCGAATGCCGCAGAGGAGGTCCTGAGGCCATGGCCTGCATAGAGGCTCACGGTCTGCGCAAGACCTTCGGCGCAACCATCGCGCTGGACGGCGTCGACCTGCGTGTCGAGGAAGGCCGCATCCTGGGGCTGATCGGGCCCAATGGCGCAGGCAAGAGCACCGCGCTCAACGCGATTCTCGGCCTGACCCCATATCAGGGAGAACTGAACGTGCTCGGACGCAACCCCTGGGCCGAGCGCGATCAGCTGATGCGCGATGTCTGTTTCATTGCCGATGTGGCCGTGCTGCCGCGCTGGATACGGGTTTCGCAGGCGCTCGACTACGTCGCCGGCGTGCATCCGCGCTTCGATCGTGCCCGGGCGGAAGGTTTTCTTGCCAGAACCAGCATCAAGCGGACCAGCAAAGTCAGGGAATTGTCCAAAGGGATGGTGGTTCAGTTGCACCTCGCCCTGGTGATGGCCATTGATGCGAAATTGCTGCTGCTGGACGAGCCGACCCTCGGCCTCGACATCCTGTACCGCAAGCAGTTCTACGATTCGCTGCTGAACGACTACTTCGACCGCAGCCGCACCATCGTCCTGACGACCCACCAGGTTGAGGAGATCCAGCACGTACTGACGGACCTGATGTTCATCAACCGTGGCCGCATCGTGCTCGATTGCAGCATGGAAGATTTCGAATCGCGCTACCTGGAGGTGTCGGTGCATCCCGACCACCTCGCGGCAGCGCGGGCGCTCAGGCCGATTCATGAGCGCCAGGTGTTGGGCCGCAGTATCCTGCTCTTCGATCACGTCGATCGCGGCCAGCTCGCCGAACTCGGCGACGTGCGCACACCCAGCATCGCCGACCTGTTCGTTGCGGTGATCGGTAACCAGGCTGCCGAGGCACGAGGAAGTGCCGCATGAGCACTCAATCGAACGCCGCACCCGAGTCGGTGCTCGACCCCCACGTCAGCGCACCCGCGGCCGTGTCCGGGACCCGCCCGCTGATCTGGTCGGTGCGACGCGAGCTGTGGGAGAACCGTTCAATCTATCTCGCTCCGCTGGTGGTCGCCGGCTTTGCGCTGCTCGGGTACCTGATCAGCACGAGCCACCTGCCGCGCAGCATGCGAGCCGTCTTGGCGCTCGACCCGGTGCAGCAGGGCGCCGTGCTCGCCAAGCCATACTCCGTCGTCGCGATGCTGATCATCACGACCTCGTCTATCGTCGGGGTGTTCTACTGTCTGGACGCACTGCACAGCGAACGGCGCGACCGCAGCATACTGTTCTGGAAGTCGCTGCCGGTTTCGGACCTCACGACGGTGCTTTCGAAGGCGATCATCCCGCTGGTCGTTCTGCCGCTGCTCACGTTTGCAATCGTCGTTGTCACGCACCTGATCATGCTGCTGGCCAGCAGCGCTGTGCTGCTGGGGGCGGGCCTGAGTGCCTCGCCTCTGTGGACACAGCTGCGCTTGTTCCAGGTGGAGGTCGTGCTGCTTTACGGACTGACCGTAGCCACGCTCTGGTACGCGCCGGTCTATGGGTGGCTGCTGCTGGTGTCGGCCTGGGCGCGGCGCGCGACGTTTCTATGGGCCGTGTTGCCTCCGCTGGCGCTGTGCGTGGTCGAGAAAATCGCGTTTCACACGTCGTATTTCGCCTCCATGCTGCAGCACCACCTGCGCGGCGGCTTCAACGAAGCCTTCGCCGTCAGGTCGTCGGGGCCGGTACCCGGCGGGATCGACCACCTGGATCAACTCGACCCGGTCGCATTCCTGAGCAGTCCGGGACTGTGGATCGGGCTGCTGGTTGCCGCCGCATTGCTGGCCGCGGCCGTGCGGTTGCGCCGTTATCGCGGCCCCATCTGATGCGCGGGCACGCTCTGACAGCGCAGGCCAGCGAGGCGAGGGACGAGGACCATCGCATGCCATGCGCTTGGATCAATCGCTCGTACAGGCAGAGGCGGATATGAACACAGCGGTATTGACGGGCGGGTCGAACTTGAATTCCGTCGCCGAGACTGCCTTGAAAGCAGCCGCGCGGTTCTGGTTCCTGGTGGCCGTCATCGGCCAGTGGGCGTTCATGTTCTACCTCGTTGCTTTCTATGGTCCCTCGACCTTTACCGGGAATTTTCAGGCCTGGACCAGGAACACGATGCTCTTCAAGGGGTACGTTGTCGGTGACACGTTGGGAAACCTCGCCTTCGCCGGGCACGCTTTGCTGGCCGCGGTCATCGCGTTCGGCGGGACACTCCAGCTGATTCCGCAGATACGGGCCCGTGCCATTTCGGTTCACCGGTGGATAGGGCGGGTGTTCATGGTCACCGCGTTGGGGCTGAGCGTCTCCGGCCTCTACATGGAATGGGTGCGCGGGGCCCGCATCAACATGACCAACGCGCTGGCCACCAGCCTGAACGCCGTGCTCATCATCGCCTTTGTCGGCCTGGCGTGGCGCGCCGCGCGTTCGCATCAAATCGCCACGCATCGCCGCTGGGCGCTGCGCACCTATCTGGTGGCCAATGCTCAATGGTTCACGCGTGTCGGCGTTTTCGCCTGGATCCTGGTCAATCAGGGGCCGGTCGGAATCGGGGCGAAGTTCGACGGGCCGGTCATGGTATTCATGGAGTTCGGCTGCTACCTGGTGCCGCTGGCCGTTCTCGAGCTCTATCTGCGTGCAAAGGAAAACCCTGCTCCACGCGGCAGGCTTGCGATGGCGGGCGGGCTCGTGGTGCTCACGCTCCTGATGGCCGTCGGAATTGGCGGCGTGGCCACTGCCGCCTGGCTGCCCGCCGTCAAAGCGGCCTATGATCCGCGCACGTCCATCGCCGACACCCTGTCCGCGACGATCGCGTCCACCGGCATCGATCAGGCGACCAGGCAATATCATGACTTGAAGGCGGCCGGGCCTGCAACCTACAACTTCGATGAACGCGAGCTCAACAAACTGGGCTATCGCCTCATTGAAGCCGGGAAGTTGAAGGAAGCCATTCGCGTCCTCCAGTTGAACGTCGAAGCCTACCCGCAATCGAGCAACGTGTACGACAGCCTGGCCGAGGCTTATATGGACGACGGCAACAAGCCGGAGGCGATCGCCAACTACCGGAAATCCCTTCGGCTGGATCCCAGGAACCACGGTGCCCTCGAAATACTGAAGAAACTCAACGCCCTCTGATCCGCAGGACGGAATGTGGCTGAGGTTCGATCGAGCGTCGCGCAATACCGAAACATGCGGGAACGGAGGTTCCCCGTTGTTCGAGACCCCTTTGGTCATCAGCCGCCATGGGCGGTTTTGCCGCCATCGATCACGAGTTGCGCCCCGGTCATATAGGGGTGATCGTCCGACGCCAGGACCAGCGCGAAAGCGGCGATCTCCTCGGGCTGCGCAACACGCTGCAGCCCCGGCACGTGCGACTTGGCCCACTGCGCCAGGGCGAGCTTCCACGCCGCATCGGGCAGCTGCTCCATGCCGGCCACCCTGCGCACCAGCGCCGTATCGGTGGTCCCTGGCACCAGCACATTGACGCGGATGCCATGCTGCGCGTAGTCGAAGGCGGCCGCTTGCGCCAGCCCGACCAGTCCGCGCTTGCTGGCGCTGTAGGCGGAGCGCTTTTCGGTCGTGCCGATCGCGTTGGAGGAGGATGTGATCACGATGTTGCCACCCCCGCCGGCCAGCATATAAGGAATCTCGTACTTCATGGCCAGGAACACGCCGCGCAAATTCGTGCTGAGCACGTCGTCCCACTCGGCGGCGGTATATTCGTGCAGCGGCTTTTCCAGCGTGATGCCCGCATTGTTGAACGCGACGTCCAGCCGACCATACGCTTGAACCGCACGGTCGACAAAGCTCCTGACATCGTCCTCCTTGCGGACGTCCGCCCGGATATAGCGCGCCTCGCCGCCTTGTGCCTTGATTTGCTGCTCGACCTGGATCCCGAGCAGCTCCCGCCGCCCGCAAAATGCCACCCGAGCGCCTTCCGCAGCAAACTGGACCGCGGCGGCGCGGCCAATTCCGGAGGTCGCACCCGTGATGACGACCACTTTGTTTTCGAACCGTCGCCGGCCGGTCGGAATCGGGATGGGCGCGGGTCGTGGGGATGTCCGCCCCACCGCAAGTCCTGCCGCCACGCCGGCGGCTCCGATCGCGCCGGCGCCGAGAATGTTGCGGCGGGTGATCCAGGCTGGAGGTGATTCGCTCATGCTCAACTCCTTTCGGGCTTTTCGGGTCGAAACGACTCAGTGCAGGTTGATCACGATGTTCGGCGTCGCCGACGGATCGACGGCGGCCGCATCGAACGAGGGCGGCCCCATCGAACCGCGAGCATCGTTCGAAAACCCGTAGGGCTCGGTGGGCACGCCGAAGAAGTTCTTGTCCAACCGCCCGTTGCCGTTCTGGTCCTGGTATGCGGCCACCGCATAGCGTCCGGGTCCGAGATCCCCGAACGCGACCTGGACCGATGCGGTCCGGGCCTCGGCCGTCTTCACAGCGAGAGTCCTGTCGAACTTCGGAAAAGCCTCCGCCTTGTCGTAAAGCGCGACAATCACGGCGCCGCCATTGGGCTTGACCTGACGAACCTCGACGCTCAGCTCGCCCGCGGCGGCGCCGAAACTGGCCAGAGTCAGGAGCAGGGCGGATACCCGCCTCAGGTCGGACAGACCTTCTCGCTTGCCATCGGAGCGAATCGCACACATGAGACGGATCCTCGGTTAAGGGATGAATCGATAAGTGACTCCGATCGCGGCCGTCGGCAGGGCCTTTCGATCGACGATCGGGCTGTCCGCGGCGGTGCCGACCAGAAAGTCCTGCGCCACGCGCAGTCGAAATGTCCAGCGGCGATCCCACGCGTACGTCAGAGACGCCGTGGGACCGGCCGAGCGAAAGCCGGAGCCGGCCGCGTATTCGGCCAGGCCGGAAGCGGCAGCCTGCGACTGCGTGACACCGAACCAGGTCGACATGTACTTGCTGTTGCCGTACGTCGTTTCGGCGCCGACCGAGCCCCGCAGGCTTGGACCGATCTGGAAGCGCCAGTCGGCATTGGCGTCGACCGTCACGCCGGAGCTTCCACCGAAGTCTCTTGCGACGTCGACGCCGAACCGGATCGCTCCGGCCGTGTAATTGGCAAACAGACGGGCCTGGACGGCCGTGGCGATATCGCCAAGAGCCGAGACCTTGGAGCTTTCGTCGGAAAATCGTCCGCGGCGGAACCAGAGCGATGTGCCCGCCTGCACGTCCTCGCGATCCAGGAAGTAGGCGCCAAGTCCTCGGTCCGTGCGCAGAAAGAAACAGCGGGCGTACTCGATGTCGACCATCGGGATGGGCCAGGTCAGCTCGCCCCTCGAACCAGGGTACTGAGGCATCGTGACCAGGCCGGGGCCCGCTTCGATCCTCCACCGTTCGGCCGGCTCGGCACGCGAACCAGGCGAAGCCGATGCCAGCACGGCGGCAACCAGCAGCGGTTGCAGGCCGGAACGTGGCGGGCCTGGGTCGCGATGAGCGTGCGGGGTCCGTTTGTTGCCGGCATTCGATTGCATGGTCGGATGCTCCAAGTGGTGACGGCGATGCGGCTCGGAAATGACTGACGGCACTCTACGTACACGCACGCCGACGTCTCAAGCCATCCGGCGCCAGCGCTGCAGATTCCGCTTGAGCGCGTCGAGCGAGCCGATGAGCGCCTTGGTCGATCCAGGCGGCAGCGGATCAAACGGAATCCGGCGCAGTCAGCGCTCGCGGGCGCCCTGTCCGCGTTCGTCGCCGAATTCCTGCGTTGGCGTCGTTGACGTGCGAAACGCGCGGGCCTTTCGTAGCAAACTAGGAGATCTCGCCGCAGGATGAATCGGAGATACGGATGCAGACGGACCCGTCGCTCGATCCCTCGATGCTGTTCGGGCAGCTGATCGGATACGGTCTGAGCTCCACGCTTGCGCTGCTGCTGACGGCGCTCGCGTGGCGATCGCCTGAAAAGGGGCATCAGGCGCGAGCGCTGAATGCCGCATGCGCCGCGTTATGGAGTCTGGGAGGCCTTTTCCGCTTCAGTCTGCTGGCCGCAGGTGCGCCGGCCCAATCCGCCCTCCTGACCTGGGTCGGAACGCTGATGTTCGGCGCGGCAACCGCCTGGCCCGCCTGCCTGCTGCTGTTCTGGGACGAAGAGGCACGATCCGATCAGCAACGGAGCAGACATGTCTGGCTGATCGCAGCGGCCGGTGTCGTGGCGGTGATCCTGATCGCCGGCCTCGCCCTGTCTGCCTTCTACTTTCCGAGACGGCTCGATGCCCTGCGCTGGATGGTCGGCTACAACGCGCTGGCCTTCCTGACCGGCGGAATCATCGTGCTGCGTCCGCGCCTGTCGTCACTGGCTGATCGGGTGGCTCTGACACTCGTGTTGCTTGGGCCGGTTCTGAGCCTGGCTGCGCACGCGCTGCGCCAGTCGCCGATCGTTCCCGGGGGCTGGAACGTCGCCGTGGAGGTCGCAACCAAGCAGAGCCTCGTACTGACCATGCTTGGCGCACTGATGTATCTGGGCAGGTTTCAAGCGTCCGATCGCTTCGCCAAACTTGGCGTGCGCGTTGTACTCGCCTGGACTCTGGGCCTGACCGCGATCTGGATGGCCCGGCATACGTTTTGGGCCGGTTTTGAGCTTCACACGCCCTCCGACGCCGTTGCAACGGCCGCACTCTGTGCCGTGGTGGCCGGCGCAACGCTATTGCTCGGCTGGCTCGGCAACGCCGCTGATCGTTGGGTGGACCGCCGGGTTTTCGGGCGCAGCGATCCACAGGTTGCTCTGATCGAGCTGCGGGAGACTCTGGCGCGGGAAGAAACGCAAGCATCGATCTTTGGCGCCGCTGAAGCTTTTCTGGAGAAGCTGTTAAGGATTGAAGCGCGTATCACTGCGCCTGCCGGGATCGATACAACCAGCCAAAGCCGCTTTCCGGTGCCCGTGGGTGAGGCCGAACCCTTCGTGCTTGCGGTCGGCGACCGCACGCAACCACGCCTCCTGGTGAGCGCCGAAACCGACCTGGTGCGGCAAGTCGCCCATCTGGTTGGCGGCCGCCTCGAAGCACTGGAACGCGAGCAGGAGCGCGTCCAACGCACGCAGCGCGAAGCCAGGCTGCTGCGTCAGTTGGTCGAGGCGGAACTGCGCGCCTTGCGAGCCCAGGTCAATCCGCACTTTTTGTTCAACTCGCTCAATACGATCGCGGCAATGGTGCACCAGGAGCCGGCCGTCGCGGAGGCAATGACCTTGCGACTGGCCCGGATCTTTCGGCACGTGCTGACGCAAAGCGAGCGATTGTTCGTTCCATTGAGGGAGGAAGTCGACTTCCTGCGCGCGTACCTCGACATCGAGCAAATCCGCTTCGGTGACCGACTGCGTGTGGAATTTCACATAGCCGAGCAGCTTGCCGAAGTGCCGATTCCTTCCTTGATCCTTCAGCCGCTGGTCGAAAACGCCATCAAGCACGGTTTCTCGCCCAAGGTCGGCGAGTGCCGGCTGGTGATCGAGGGCTCCATCGCCGACGACGAGATCGTGCTGACGGTCGAGGACAACGGTATCGGCGCCGGCGATGGCGCTGATGCGCGGGCTGATGGAATCGGTCTGCGCAATGTCCGCGACCGGCTAGCGACCGTTTATGGAGGGGCCGCGCGCCTGTCGTTCCAGAGCACCTCGCGGCAAGGCTGCCGCGCGACCGTCTACCTGCCGCTGCAAACGGCGTCCGCATGACGAGCCCCCTGCGCAGCCTGTTGGTCGACGATGAGCAGGCTTCCCGGCTGCGGCTGCGGCGCCTGCTTGCGGATCGGCCCGAGATCGATCTGGTGGGCGAGGCAGGCGACGGCTTGGAAGCCTTGCAATCGATCGAAACGCTGCAACCGGACCTGATTTTTCTCGACGTGCAGATGCCGGGACTGGATGGCTTCGAAGTGTTGCGCGCAATTCCCCAGGCGACGCCGATGCCGCTGGTGATCTTCGCCACGGGTTACGATGAGCACGCCCTGCGCGCATTTCAGGCGCAGGCACTGGCCTACCTGCTGAAGCCCGTGGAACCCGAGCTGCTGTATTCGATGATCGAGCGGGCCCGCAGCATCCACGGCTATAACGAACTGCGCCAGGCGCACACCGGCAAGGTGCGCGGAGCCCTGGACGCCGTGCCTTCCAGGATCCGCCAGATCGTTGCTCGAAAGGCGGGGCGGCTTCACCTGCTGGATCCGTCGGACGTCAGCTTCTTCTGGATAGACTGCGGCATTCTGCGTGCCCAGACCGAGGATGACAGTTTCTGGGTCAACTACACGATCGGCGAGCTCGAGTCCGCATTGTCCGAGCGGAATTTTTTTCGCGCGCATCGTTCCGCTCTCGTAAACCTCCAGAAAGTCGCGGAAATCCGCCCCGATGCGCGCAGCAGCTTTCAGCTCATCATGAAGGATTCAGGCCGGACGGCAATCGACGTCAGCGAAAGGCAGGGCCGCATTCTGCGTTCAAGGATCCCTGGTCTGTAAGGAAGTAACATCGCGGACGCTTTCCGATTTCAATTTGTCAGGAGAAAGCCTCAGTGACAAGCCCGCATGCAACGCCACTGGCCGAAGCATTGGAACGCCTGCTGGCGAACGACTGGCGCGCTGCGCACGCTCTGGTACAGGACCTGGACGATCCGATTGCCTGCAGGATTCACGGGCTCGTCCACCGTATCGAGGGGGACCTGGCCAACAGCCGTTACTGGTATGACAAGGCCGGTGTAAAGCTCGACGAAAAGCGCAGCGTCGAAGACGAGATCAACGAACTGCGCGATTACATCAAAGCTGCGCGCCAGCCCTAGCGTGTCAAAGCCAACCACCGAACCGTGCGCTGGCCGTGTTTGACCCATCGCCCGTACTGAGGCTGTGGGCGAGCCGCCGCCGGACTGCGCTCGCCAGGCAAGATGCCGTCGCGACGCAGCGGGCAGTCCTGGCCGGGTTGCTGCGCATCGGCGCACAGAGCGCATTCGGTCGCGCTCATGATTTCGGATCGATCAGGACGGTCGAACAGTACCGGCGACGGATTCCCCTGCGAGGCTATGAGGCATTCTGGAAGGGATGGTGGGGCCCCGCGTTCCCGCATGTGGGTGGCGCGACCTGGCCTGGGCCATTTCGCTATTTCGCCAACAGCGCCGGCACCACGCAGGCCTTTACCAAACGCATCCCGCTAAGCGACGCGATGGTTCGAAGCAACCGCCTGGCCGCGCTGGACGTATTAGCCTGGCACTTCGCGGTACGGCCCAGGAGTCGGATGCTGGCGGGGCCGGGAGTGTTCCTGAGCGGATCGACGGAAGCGGAAGTGCTGGCTCCCGGCATCCGCGCTGCGGACCTGTCCGCGATCGCCCTCGTTGAGCGACCGATCTGGGCGCGCGGGCGCGTGCTGCCGCCTACCTCGCTCGCGCGACTGACCGACTGGCGGACCAAGATGAACGCGCTGGCGCCGCTTGCGCTGAAGCGACCCGTCACCAGCATTTCTGGAACCGCGAGTTGGATGCTGCTTTTCTTCGAGACGGCCGCCTGCCTGCAGCGCGCAAGCGAGCGCCTGTCGGATCTTTTCCCTGCGCTCGAGCTGCTGGTGCATGGCGGCGTCGGCTTCGAGCCTTACCGGGATCGGTTCACGCACTGGCTGCAAGGCAGCAGTGCGCTCACGCGAGAGGTCTACGCGGCGAGCGAAGGATTTGTCGCCGTCGCCGATCGGGGAGACGGGGAGGGCATGCGGCTCGAGCTGGATCGTGGAATATTCTTCGAGTTCGTTCGACCGGCCGAGCTCGACTCGGCCGCGCCCGATCGCCGCTGGATCGGCGACGCGGAGGTCGGCCAGGAATACGCGCTCGTTCTGACCACCAATTCCGGACTCTGGTCCTACGTGCTGGGCGACACCGTGCGGCTCGTGACGCTGAAGCCGCCGCGTGTTCTTGTCACGGGACGCATTTCATGGTCTCTTTCCGTGGCCGGCGAGCATCTGATCGGGGCGGAATTGGATGCCGCGGTCACCGAAGCGGCGCGCATTGTTGCCCGCGGCGTGGTGGAATACAGCGCGGCGCCGGTTCAGCCGGATGCGCGCGACCCCCGTGCGGGACACCTTTTTGCGATCGAACTGGATGGCCCCGCCGACGCGGCCGCATTTTCCCAGGCCCTGGACGCAGCCTTGAAGCACGCCAACGCGGACTATGCCGCCCACCGCGCCGGCGATTTCGGTATGAGACCGCCCGACGTACGGCTGCTCGCGCGCGGCAGCTTCGCGCGCTGGATGGAGCGACGAGGCAGGCTCGGAGGACAGAACAAAGTGCCGCGCGTGGTTGCGGCAGCCGAGAGCCTGGCTTCGTTGCTCGCAGATTCCGAAACGCACTGACCAGATGTCCAGGCCAAACCGCTCAATGAGATGGATCCTGCTTTCGGTCGTCGCGCCGCTGATGTCCGCTTGTGCAGCGTTGATGCCGAGCCGGGTGACGACGCAAGAGCGCATCGCCGCCTTCCCGACCCGCCGCCTTCCGCTCGACCAGGCGGTCACAGTACGCTGGAACCAATACCAGGTGCCTTGGATCGAAGCGCAAACGGACCACGATCTGGCATTCACCCTCGGTCTTGTCCATGCGCATCTTCGCCTTGGGCAGATGGCACTGGCCAAGCGCATCGTTCAGGGGCGCCTGTCGGAATCGGCCGGACCGTCCACCGTTCAGATCGACCGGCTGCTGCGAACGATCGATTTCGGGTACGCCGCTGCAGACTCCGAAGCCCGGATGTCGCCCGCCACGCACGCGTGGATGCAGGCTTTTGTCGACGGACTCAACTGGTATCAGCAACATGCTGCCAGCAAACCACCGGAATACGGCCTGCTCGCATTGAGGGACGAGCCCTGGACGATACGCGACGTGCTGGCGATCGCTCGCCTGGCCGGAACCGATGTCAACTGGCTCGTCGATTCCCGCCTGATGCAGGCGCGTCTGAAGCCCGACTGGCCGCAGACCTGGGAGCGGGCGCTTGCAGCCGGCACCGATTCGACGGCAAGTTTCGCGTCGAGCGAGCAGGGTGCGTTGATTTCTCACCTGTTCGCCGGCTCAAGCCGCTCAGGCAGCGACGCCGTCGCAGTTGCGCCTTCCCACAGCGCAAGCGGTGCAGCGCTGCTCGCTTCGGACCCGCACCTGGGAATGACTCTGCCCAATTTCTGGATTCTGGTCGGCCTGAAGTCGCCGACCTATCACGCAGTCGGCCTGATGCCGCCAGGGCTTCCGGTTCTCGGGCTGGGCCGCAACGACGATATCGCCTGGTCCGGCACGAACATGCACGCGGCCGCTTCCGACCTGTACGACGTGTCCGGGTCAGCGCCAGACACAGTCAAGGAACAGCAGCAGCGGATCGGGACGCGATTCTGGTTCGATTCGAAGGTGACGATCCGCCGCGCGCCACCGGGGCCTATCGTTTCGGACTTGTCTGTCTTCCCCGGCCGGCCAGGCGAGACCGTTGCGCTGCGCTGGACCGGTCACGAGGCGAGCGACGAAATCGGCGCGTTTCTGGGCGTGATGCGGGCGAAGAGCGCCGACGAGTTCCGCCAGGCCTTGGCAGGTTACTCGGTCGGAGGAGAGAACATGCTGTGCGCAACGCGCGGCGGCGATATCTGCCAGGTGATGGCGGTTCACCTGCCGATGCGCGCCGCGGCCGCTCCGACCGATCTGGTGCGTCGCGTGGACGATCCTGCGGCGCTGTGGCACGGCGAAGCCGATGCGCTCACGCTCCCTTGGGCCCTGAATCCGCCGACCGGCCTGCTGGCGTCGGCCAACAACCGGGCCGCCCCAACGCCGTACCCGATCGGCTACTTCTTTCCGACGTCCGAGCGCGTTGAACGCCTGTACGCGCTGCTGGGCGCCAAGCAGAAGCTGTCCCTCGACGACCTGGGCTCGCTGCAGCGGGATACGCTGTCGCTGGCGGCACTGGCCCTGAAGACGGCGCTGATCGCGGCCATCAAGGAAAGCAAGGCTGCCGAGACATCTTCGGTCTTTCTGGGGGAGCTCGAGTCCTGGGACGGCCGCTACGAGGCCGACAGCCGAGGCCCGGTCGCCTTCGAGCTGCTGCTGTATCGGCTCAGCCAGCGACTGTACGGTTCGGCCAACGGCGAGGTTCCGGCCACCAAAAGCGACTGGAGCTATCTGGTGCGTTACCTGCCTGCGGACCTGGCCGCGCGCCCCGAGGCCGATCGCCGGGCCCTGATCGAGGCCGCAACGCGAGGCGCCGCGGCCGACAGCTCCCGCTATCGAGACTGGGGTGACATGCACCGTCTGCGCATCGGCCATGCACTGACGGGCGTCCCCGTTATCGGAGGGCTCTTTGTGCTCGACGATTACGGCGTCGGCGGCTCGCGCAATACGATCATGAAAACCGCCCACGGGCTGGTGAACGGGCGCCACGACGTCACGTACGGCAGCCAGTCCCGCCAGCTCTGCGACCTGTCGGATCCGGACCGTAACCAGTTCGTCCTTTTAGGCGGGGAGGACGGCTGGCTCGGTAGCGCCAATTTCGCCGACCAGGTCGAGCTCTGGCGGAAGGGCCGCACCATCACGATGCCACTGACGGCCGCCGCCGTTGCGGCGCAGTTTCCGATCGTATCCGCCCTGGCGCCCGGCTCTGATTGAAGGCATCGAAAGGTCCGCAGCGGCAAGCGTCGGCCGTGCGAGCGCTGGGGGTCGTGCGGGCGCTCGCAGCCGCGCTCGCATTCGCGAGCCTGCCCGCGGTGGCACAAATCAAGGACGCCCCGCTTTGGGAGCTCGGGTTGGGTGTGACCGGGTTGCGCCTGCCTGATTACCGCGGTTCGGATCAGTACCGCAGTCTGGTTTTGCCGCTGCCATATTTCGTTTACCGAGGCGATTTTTTTCGGTCCGATCGCGAGGGCGTGCGCGGCGTTCTGTTCAACTCGACCCGCGTGAGCCTCAACGTCAGCGCAGGCGCGTCGCTTCCCGTGTCGAGCAGCCATTCCGATACGCGAGCGGGCATGCCCAACCTGAAGCCGGAAATCGAGCTGGGGCCAGCTCTTGATTGGACGCTCTGGCGCGGGCGCAAACCGGGAACCCGGTTAGTCATGTCGTTTCCAGTCCGGGCAGCGATCAGCCTCGAATGGCCGCCCAGGTCGTTAGGCTGGATCACGAACCCGCACCTCAATCTGGATCTGACCGATCCGATGCGCCTTCGAGGGTGGGATCTAGGCCTGCAAGCCGGCCCTTTGTTCGCAACGCGTCGCCTGAACGACTACACCTATTCCGTGGATCGCGCCTATGCCACCGCGACACGGCCCGCGTACGCGGCTCCGGGCGGATATGCCGGCATGCAATTCACGACTTCGCTTTCGAAGCGCTTCCGCAACTTCTGGGTAGGCGGCTTCGCCCGCTACGATTCGGTCCGAAACGCGGTGTTCGAAGACAGCCCACTGGTTCGCAGCGGCCAGTCCATCTATGGCGGCATCGGCGTTGCCGTGATAATCCGCGAGTCAACGATCCGAGTGCCGCGAACCGAGGATGACTATTAGAGCGCCGTCATGTCGTTGAACTGACCCCACGTTCCTGCGGCGCTGCGATCAGCTGCTGGATCACGCTCTCGTGGCTCGGCAGCCTCTGGCAGGTCGCCCGCAGGATCTCCTTGATCCGACGCAGGGTGTCGAAGTTGTCCTTGGACGAAACCGAATCGAGCAGCGGGTTGTAGTCCGTCGGCATGTGGCCTTGCCCGGTCAGGACGGCGAACCAGCTGGCTTCCTTGAAGAGCTCCTCGGGCGCGAGCACGATGCGCCCGGTGCGCCGGTAGTGCTCTTCCCGGTAGATCAGAGTCTCCGGCAGCGGCATGTTCCGGCAATACGCCCACAGCGGCTCGTCTCTTCCCTCCGTCGAGTGATAGTGCAGCGCCAGGAAGTCCCTGACCGTCTCGAATTCCTGGGACATAAGCCGGTTGAATTGCTCGACGGTGTACGGATCGCAGGCGCGCGTCGGGAACAACGACAGCAGCTTGGCGATCGCGCTTTGGATCAGGTGGATGCTGGTGGACTCCAGCGGCTCGAGAAAGCCTCCAGCCAGGCCGACGGCGACCACATTCTTGTTCCAGGACTTCTTGCGCCGGCCGGCGGTAAAGCGGATCGGCCGCGGATCGGCCAGGGGTTTGCCGTTCAGATTGTTCAGAAGCGCCGACGCGGCCTCCGCATCGCTGATGAACTGGCTGCAGTAGACATAGCCGTTGCCGGTGCGGTGCTGCAGTGGAATGCGCCACTGCCAGCCGGCCGCGCGCGCCTCGGAGCGGGTATACGGAACGGGTGGAACCATGCGCTCGCTGGGAACGGCCAGCGCGCGATCGCAAGGCAGCCAGTTCGACCAGTCGTCAAACCCCGTGCGCAGCACGCCCTCGATCAGAACGCCGCGCAGTCCCGAGCAATCCACGAACAGGTCCGCTTCGAGGCGATCGCCCTTGTCGGTATGCAGGCAGGTGACGAACCCGGTTTCCGGATGCTGATCGATCTTCACGACCTTGCCTTCGGACCGCCGGACGCCACGGGCCTGCGCATGCTTGCGCATGTATTGCGCGTACAGGCTTGCATCGAAGTGGAAGGCATAGCCGAGGGTGGACAGCGGCGAGCCCGGATCGGACGTCGGGAAGGCGAATCTTCCAGCCCGGGCCGCGAGGGTCGTCAGCGAATAGTCTTCGAAGCCGTCGTTCAACCCTTCCAGGCGGCCCCTGATCCACCGATGATGGAACGGCAGGCTGTCGTTGCTGTCGCCGAAGCGTCCGAAGGGATGCAGATAGACATGGCCGGGCCGGGCCCAGTTCTCGAATTCGATCCCCAGCTTGAACGTCGCGCGCGTCTCCCGCATGAACTCGCCCGGATTCACGCCGACCAGCTGGTTGAACCAGTGAATGGTCGGGATTGTCGCCTCCCCGACGCCGATGGTGCCGATCTCGTCGGACTCGACCAGGCCGATCGGGATCTGCTCGCCGAGCACCTTGGACAGGGCCGCGGCCGTCATCCAGCCCGCGGTACCTCCACCGAGGATGGCGATCCTTCTGATCCGGTTCTCGTTCATAAAGTCATCCCCCAGGGCGAACCGCCAGATAAACAGTGCTCCACAGCTGCACCGCGTTGGATTCGTCGGCATCCGTTGCGGCCGCTCCGAAGGGTGCCATCCGGTAGCGTCCACCCGAGTAGGACCATGACCACAGCTCCGAGTTGCTCATCGGCCGCGACGCGTCGATGGCGGACCACAGGATCTTCCGGGCCTGCAGCAGTTGCGACCGGATCTCGGCCGGAATATCGCGCCGCTTCAGTTGGCGCTCCAGGCCCGCGGCGAACAGCGCCTGCTGCCACGACCATATCACCGTGCCGTGGTACGCGCTGCGCGTGAGCTTGGCCTGCACGTCGGGTGAGCAGAACACGGGGTTGGCCACCACCATGCCCGCGCCCGTCATCAAGCCGGCGGGAAAGGGCCGGATCAGCAGCTCGACGGCCCGTCGCAGGCCTTGCGCATCGGGCTGGCCGAACAACAGCGCAAAACCTTCGTCGGAATGCATGACCGGCACCGGTGATCCCGACGCATCCAACGCAACAGCATGGAAGCGGGCATCGCCCGCACCCAGCGCCGCCAAGGCGGGCGGCGCCGGCACGCCCAGGCGGGCCGAATACGCGCCGATCGCTTCGACCGCCGCTGCATGGGGCACCTGAACCTCGAACAGCCTCGGTGCCCGCTCGCGCCAGACCTTGGCCATGTCGGCCGCTTGCGAGAACAGGGGCCGCTCCTGTTCGGCCAGATAGGGGTCGAGCAATCCGCTGGCGAACAACCGGCCTGCAGCTTCCAGCGCGGCTGGAACCAGGGCGGCATTCACGTCGTAGGGATAGCGGCCGCCTGCGAGTCCATTGTCGCTGTCGCGCCACTGGCCGGCGGTGCGGCCCGGCTTCAGGCCGACCAGGTTCGACACCTGCGGATCCTTCGCAAAGGCCGCTGCGCCGCTCAATACGAACCGCAGGTTGGCGACCAGATCGTCACCGGTGCGGGTCGGGTGCTCGCCGACGCGTCCGTCGCCGCCGGACAGCAAGGTCGCGGCGACTTGCCGGCCCCGGGCGTCGTCCAGCAGCCACGCGCTGGCGATCGGCGCCAGCATGTAATCGCCATCGATCATGCTGTAGTTGAAGACGGGCGCGTCGGACATCGACCCGCCCCCTTGCAGGTGATCCAGAATCGCGAACTCGCCGATGTCCTCCTCGTGCGCCACTTCGCCCTGATCGGACAATCGCCGCAGAACCGCGAGCAGCCCGTCGTCGACCGCCTCGGCCGTCAGCACCGGCATCAGCAGGCGGACCGACATCAAGGTATCCCGGCCGAAATAGGTATTGAATCTCCAGGAGCCGGCGAGGAACTTCTCCTGGTAGCTCAGGAAGGTCAGGGCGTTGCGCGCCGCCCGATCCGCTGGCGCGGCGTCGTTCAGCAGGCTGCGGCCGAACAATGGCGTCAACGGCGGTTCACCGCTGGCCGCCGTAATGCTCAGTCCGATGGTGCCGTCCGTCGCCGCGGTGATGCGCTCGCCCTGCAGATCGCCGGCGACGACCTCAAGGTCCAGCCGATAGCCCGGCGCGCCGTCGATGCGGTCGCGCGCCCAGCGGATGCGCCGGCCCTGTTCGACGGTCGGCGCGACGGCGACGCGCGCCGGCACCGTTCCCAGTGCCTGGTAGTCACGCAGCACGCGAACGCTCGACAGCACCGCCTGAGCAATTCTCAACTCGGGTGCGCGGATCAGCACCCGCGCGGAGATGCCGTAAAGCGCGCGACCCTTGGCGTCAGGCCACGTGCCGGGCTGCGGGGCCTCGACGACCTCCCAGCGTGCCGGCTGCTGCAGATGAGAGAACCACACCCCCACGCCGCTGTTGCCGGCGGGAAACGCCACGAGAATTCTCGGGTCGTTGCCGGATCGTGCCACCAGGTGGGCAGCCACCTTGTCATCGCGGACCAGGCAGTTGATGTTCAGGCCTTCACGGAGCTGGAAATCGAGCTCGTGCCGCGTTGCCGGCGCCGCCGCGGCGGTGGCGGCGCAGAAGGGCCCGGTTACAGCGCACAGGAGGACCGCGCCAGCGACCGCGGCGACGAGGCCCGAGGTCGACCTGCGCAGGCTGTCTTCCGTAACCGGCTCGCGCGTCAGAATCTGTAGGTCAAGCTGGCGTAAGCATTGCGGCCCGTAATGCTGCGACCGTAGAAGTAGCCGTTGACCACGGCTTGCGTAGCGCCCTGACGCGGGTTGCCCTCGGTCAACCCGATCACGTTGGTCAGGTTGTCGACGCTCAGGTTGAGCTGGAGCTTCGGCGTCAGGTTGACGATCGAGCCCAGCGTGAAGACTCCATAGCCGGGAATCGACAGACCGTCCCCGCTGTCCGCGAAAAACTGCCCGATGTACTTGTAGCGCAGGTAGAACTCGCCCCGCTCGCCGGGGAAGAAGTATTGGGGCGTAATGGTGAACAGCTTCCTGGGCGTGTGCTGTGGCGTCAGGCCGTCGTACTGGGGCGCAGGCGCGCCGTTCAAGCTTACGCCCGACAGGGTGGGAGTCTGGTACACGCCGAACGCGTTCAGATCGAAGGACCGCACGGGCCGATAGTCCAGATCGAGCTCGACCCCGTCGGTGTCCATATCGGCTACGAAGGTGTCCAGATTCGCCTGGTTCTGCGGGTCCGGGAACTGGTAAAAAGAGTTCTTGAATTTCGTGTGGAACCCTGTCACCGAGCTCACCAGGCCGTAGCCCTGAAAGCGCAAGCCACCCTCGTACAGCATCACGCTGGTGGCGTTGGGGGCGGGGCTGCCTCCTCCCGGGCTCATCTGGAAACCGAACGCCCATCGGGCGTACGCCGAGAAATTCGGTGTCAGCACATAGTTGACGCCGACGCTGCTGGCGGTCTTGCTGCGGTCGGTCTTGGTTTCGGCAAAGGTACCGTCAAACAGATTCGCCACCGGAAAGAGCCCCGAGCCGACGGGGCCGGTCGCTACCGTGCCCTGCGCCGCGGTGTTGCCGTTGAAGTAGTCGTCGTGCAGGACTTCATAGCGAAGACCGAAGTCCAGGTGCAGATTCTTGATGGGCGTCATTTCGTTGTTGAAGTACACCGAGGTCGACTCGGCGTGATCATTCCACATGCCCTGGCCCCAGTCGCCGTACGACACCAGGCCGTTGTCGGTCAGCAAGCCGACCACCTGGCGTGCACTGTTCAACGCCACTACGTTATAGATGTGCGACTGCGCAGACACGCCGTTGATCACATGGGAGACCGCCGACTGGTCGCTGGTGCGCCACAGCTCGAACACCATCGCGCCCACCGTCAGCGAGTTCGAGAAATCCCCGCGAGTGACCTCCCAGCGCCCGCCGAAGTTGCTGGCGAAGTCGTACCCGGTCTGCAACTGCCGATTGAGCCAGGTCTGCTGCATCAGGCCATTGCCGTTCAGAGCGCCCAGGACGCCGTGGTCGGAGGCCGCGATAATCTGACCTGTGGTCAGGTCCTGGAACCCGAATTGGGCGGCGTTCGGATAGGCTGTCCTGCCCGCAATCAGCAGGCTGGCAATCGGAGAAGCGTTGGGCCCGCCGTTCAGGCTACCGTTTAGATAAGTGTCGGCCGACGTCAGCCCCGCATTGCCCGTGCCGCTGCCCGGGAAGATGCCGTTGAAATTCCATTTGTATTGCAGGTAATGCATCTTGCCGAAAGCGCTCAGCCCGTACTCGAAAGGCATTTCGAGGTCGAAACGGATCTGCTTGGTCTCTGCGTGAATGCCCTCGGCCAGGCTGAAGTAGCGGGTGCAGTTGCCGGTCGCGCATGAATCGGGGACCCCGATGTTGCCGAACGCGGGACTCGCGATGTTGTCATTGAGCGAATTCAGCCCCGGCACGTCGCCCGGCTTGCCGTTGGCTCCAAAACGGAACGGCATGTCCGCGTAGTACGGGTCATGCTGATCGCCGACCTTGCCCGTCACCCTCACATAGCCGCCGTCTTCGAATCGCTTCTCGATGGCGCCCTTGATGTGGTAGGTCTGATAGGTAAATCCGGCATCGCGTGCGCCTCGCGTGGAATCCAGGTATCCCCCGATGCTGAAAGCCACATTGCTGACGATCGGCGCCGAATAGTAGAAGTCGGTACGCCGGTCGTTCGCGGTGGTCGCCGAGAGCCTGAACGCTCCTTCCTGCCTGTCGAAGCTCAGCCTGCGCGAAATGAAATTCACGGTCGCTGCTGCGCCGTTGGTGGTCAGGATGCCCGAGCTGCCGCCGCGCACCGCCTCGATGTGGTCGATGGTGATGTCATTGGAAAAGTATTCGTCGGGATTGCCTCCGCCGTAGATGATCGGCAGCCCGTCCTCCTCGAACATGATGAAGCTCTGGCCGCCACCCTGCAAACCGCGCACCGAATAGTTGTTGGAAACCGCTCCGGCGGTGGCTTCGACGAACATCCCGGGAATCAGCTCCAGCACGTCGTCCGTGCTGCGGGGCGCCTTGACGTCGATCTCGGTCGACGAAATGGAGGTCACGTCCGCCGACGACGTCAGCAGGCTGCGCTTGCTCGATGTGGTGCCTGTGACGATGACCGTCTGCAGCCCGGGTTCCTCACCGGGCGGCACCGGATTCTGGTCGCCGTCCGTGGCGGTCTGGGCCAGCGCGGTCGGTCCGCAAATCAGCATCGCGCACATCGTCGTCGGCCTCGATGCAGCGAACACCGAACTGACGGCCGCGCTGAGTGCACGTCTCTTGAAAACCCGCATCCGTCTCGCTCCTTGGCAGCGACGGCTCGTTATTCGTTGAATGAGCCGTCACAATCGCTCAATATGTCGCTGGTGCATGCGTTCTTGAAATTCGCACCACGTTGTGACGCAGGCACCATGCATGTGCGATGCCCGGTATCTTGCGCCACGTGATCAACGAAAATCAATCGATCAAGTGTTGGGTTTTGAGTACTTGCACAACCATTCGTTATTTGCTCAGTAGTGCCATTCGCATCGGTGGAAAGAATTCGCTCATGACCTCAGGTGCATTCCGACGTGTTGCGGCCTGCGCGGTGGCCTTGATCCCTACATGGGCTACGGCCATTGGCCCGCCCGCGAGCCAGGATGCGGTCGCCAACACACCGCCATCGCAGCTTTATGGGGATTTGTTCGCCGCTGTGCAGGGCAGCGGCCTGTTCCGCGACAGCAAAGTGTTCGCTGACGCGATCCCACGCGGCACCCCATCGGAAATCCTTGCTGCCTGGAACTCGCAGCGGCGGATGCCCGGCTTCTCGCTGCGACAGTTCGTCGGCGAGCATTTCACGCTGGAGTCTGAAGGTGTCTTCAGCGCACCGGCTGCCGCGCATCTGGACCTGTGTCGGCACATCGCCGGGTTGTGGCCCGTTCTGATGCGTACGATGCGGGTGCCGGCGCCCGGATCGTCGTTGTTGCCGCTGCCGTTCGCCGCGGTCGTGCCGGGCGGCCGCTTCCGTGAAGCCTATTACTGGGACAGTTACTTCAGCATGCTGGGGATGGCGCCGGGCGCGGATGACGAGCGCATCGAAGGCATCGTGAAGAACTTCGCATATCTGATCGACACCTACGGCCACATTCCGAATGGCACGCGCACGTATTACCTGAGCCGCTCACAACCGCCGTTCTTCTACGAGATGGTGGCGCTGAGCTCGCGCAACGATGCGGTCGCGGCGTTTGCTCGCTATCTGCCGCAACTGCGGCAGGAGCACGCCTTCTGGATGGACGGCGAAGCGCAAGCCAGCCTCGACGCGCCGCACCGACGCGTCGTCGCGCTGGCGGACGGCGCGCGCCTGAACCGCTATTGGGACGACCGCGCCGCGCCACGCGACGAGTCCTATCGCGAAGACCTCGCGCTGGCGCGCGCGGCCCATCGTCCCGCCGGCCAGGTGTACCGGGACGTTCGCGCGGCGGCCGAAAGCGGATGGGATTTCAGCTCGCGCTGGCTGCCGGGCGCAACCACGCTGGCGTCGATCCAGACCACCGACATCGTTCCGGTGGACCTGAACAGCCTGCTGTTCGGTCTGGAGACCGCCATCAGGCTCGGTTGCGCGCGCGTGGGCGATCAGGCCTGTGTCGACCAATTCGCGCGCCGCAGCGCGGCGCGGCGGGCAGCCATCGACCGGTACCTGTGGCAAGCCGATTCGGGCGTCTTCGACGACTACGACTGGCGCCGGCGGCGCCCGACCGGTCGGTTGAGTGCGGCGACGCTCTATCCTTTGTTCACCGGCCTGGCTCGGCCCGAACAAGGGAACCGCGTCGCGCGTGTGGTCGAGACGCGGTTGCTCAAGCCGGGTGGGCTGGCAACGACCGCGGTCGCCACCGGGCAGCAGTGGGACCTGCCGAACGGATGGGCGCCGCTGCAGTGGATCGCGGTGCGCGGCCTGCGCGCCTACGCAGAAGAGGAGCTCGCCCGAACCATCGCGCAGCGATGGATCGCCAATGTCGATCAGGTCTACCGGGCGTCGGGAAAGCTGGTCGAAAAATACGACGTGATCGATCTGGGCCGCCCGGGCGGAGGAGGGGAGTACCCGCTGCAGGATGGATTCGGCTGGACCAACGGCGTCACGGCCCAGCTCACAAGCCTGTATCCGGATCCGAAGCGCTGCTCGATAACGACGCCACCAGCCCCCGACTGGACGGCGACACTGCACTGACGAATCTGCACAAGAGGAGACAGCTCATGAGCGTGGCAGCAGGGGGATCCAGATCGGGCGCGGCGGCGGTCACCGGATCGGTGGCCGATCTGCGCCTGTTCGTCTTCGCGCTCTTCTTCGTTTTCGGCGGCATCACAAGCTTGAATGACGTCCTGATCCCCAAGCTCAAGGACCTGTTCGATCTGACGTATGCCGAGGTCATGCTGATTCAATCGGCATTCTTTCTTGCCTATTTCCTGATCTCCGCACCGGCCGGAGCGATCGTCCAGCGCCTCGGTTATATGCGCGGCGCGGCGATCGGCCTGGTGACCATGACGGTCGGCTGCCTGCTGTTCATTCCCGCCTCCTATTCGGGACGGTTCGCGACCTTCCTGCTCGCCCTGTTCGTGCTGGCGGCCGGCATCACCATCGTCCAGGTGGTAGCCAATCCGCTGATTTGCCTGCTGGGCGAGCCTCGAACCGCGCACAGTCGGCTGACCTTCGCCCAGGCGTTCAATTCGCTCGGTACCACGGTCTTTCCCTACATCGGCTCGATGCTGATCCTGGGCTCGCTGGCCAAGGTCGATGAAGCGCAACTCACCGGTGCGGCGCTGCAGGCGTTTCGCGCGAAAGAGGCGCACGTGGTGGATCGGACCTACCTGGGTCTGGCGATTGCGCTGGCGGCCGTCGCCGCGGTCGTCTGGCGGCGCCGGCACCGGCTCAACGAAGGGCGCAAGCAGGCCGTGTCGTTCCTTCTCTCCCTGGATCTGCTGCGCCGTCCGCGCTTCGCCTTCGGCACGCTGGGCATCTTCCTTTACGTCGGCGCCGAAGTCGCGATCGGCAGCCTGTTGACCAATTTCCTGATGAGGGCCGACACGCTGGCGCTGCCGCCCCAGGCTGCCGGTGAGCGCCTGGCGTTCTACTGGGGCGGCGCCATGATTGGCCGCTTCATCGGCGCCGGGTTGCTGAGGTGGCTGGCGCCGGGCAGCGTATTGGCGGGGGCGGCCGTGTGCGTGATCGGGTTACTTTGGGTTGCGGCGCTCTTCACCGGCGTTGCATCGGGAGTAAGCCTGATTGCAATCGGTCTGTTCAACTCGATCATGTTTCCGACGATATTCTCGCTCGCCTCGGAGGGGCTGGGCGATCGCGCGGCCCAAGGTTCGGGGCTGATCTGCATGGCCATCGTCGGCGGAGCGATCGTGCCTTTGGTAACAGGCGCCGTCGCCGACGCCTCGACGCTGCGCGCAGCGCTTTTCGTTCCGATGCTCTGCTACCTTGGCATCGCGGGTTTCGGGCGCTACTGCCGCCTTCATCCGGAACGCGCGAGCGCAGAGTCGACACCGGCGCCTCCGATCATCTGAGGCAGATCCCCGAAGTGTGATGGGGATCGAGGTATTACTTCAAATAACAATCATATATAATTGATTTGCAACATATTAATGCCTTGGAGCAGGTCGTTGGCACGTAGCTAGGACCGCTCCCGCCAGCGCAAACGCGAGCGCTGCGCCGGATCCAGCACCGCCAGCTCCGGCGCGCCCCGCAGCAGGCCCGTGGCCGCGAACGCTTGCGCGGAGCGCGCTGCCAATGGACGAAAGCGGGCTTCCAAAGTCTCGTCGTCCTTGAGGATGCCCAGCCACACCAGGTAGGGTCCGTCCGTGCGGATCGGAAGCTGCGGAAAGTTGTTCGGCGCGTCGAGCGTTACCAGCACGCCCGCCTCCCGGATCCCGATCGCCCGATACTGCGCGAAGGCGGTTTCCGCCTGCCGCGCGAAGGCTTCGACGCCGTTCGGTTGAACCGGGAATATCTGCGCGACCACCACGCCGCGTGCAGCCTGTTTTTCGCGGATCGGGTCTACGGCCGGAAAGATGGCGACGCCGCGCTCGGGGATCAGAGGACGGAGCAGCAGGACGTTGTCGCTGTCGATGATCAGACTGTTCATCAGCGCCCGGTGTTCCTTCCAGACTGCGCCGTAATACAGGGCGGCGTTCGACCTGGCGCGATCATCCATGTCGTGGAAGCCACGGATCCATGTGAAGACGGAGGGCTTGTCGCGTTCCAGGAACTGGCCGGCTACGATGGCGCCCGTCTGCTGGATCGCTTCGGGGAAGAAGGCCTCGAAATCGCGGGCAAAGCGCTCGCGCTCGCCGTCCTTGACGGTGTAGCGGCGCAGCTCGATGACCGGGAAGTCCTTCGAGGACACTCCGGTTTCTGCTGGCGCATCGGTGGCGCTCGAACCGGGGTCTTTAACCCGGGTGAAGTCCATGATCCAGTTGGTTTCCCAGGTCTTGCCGCCGTCGGCGGAGAAGGCCTGCTCCCAATGGCACGAGTTCGAGCTGATGTCCGTCCACAGGTACCTGACGCGGATCGGGCGTCCGTTGAACGAGTCGTCGGCGTAGAACGTGCCGACGCCGCTGCTGAAGCTTCCGACGACCGGCGGATCAAGCTGATGCGGTTTGCGCCCATCCACCCACCAGATCGCCCACCGCCGCGTGTTGGGATCGAACGAACGGAACGAGGAGGCGCGGTAGCGCCCCTCGGGAAGATCGATCACGTTGTCGTCGACGTTGCCCTGGCCGTCCATAAGCTTCCACAGCGCCGACGTGCCGCCGAACTCCTGCCATTCGTGGTTGCCGGCAAGCCGCTCTTTCAAGCGGCGGTGGTGCACGGTCCACCGTCCCACCAGGAAGTCGAAGTCGCTCAGGCCTGATTCGCTGGTCGAGTTGGGCATGCCTTGCTCCCCGGAAGCTGCGGTTTGGTGGGCATTGGTCGGCGGCGCCAGGCCTGCAAGGACGCTCAAGCAAAGGGTACAAACGAGCAGTTTCAAGTTCGGTCTCCCGTCATCGAGGCCGCATCAGCGCTTCGCGAACGGCCGCAGTTTGCGCGACAATACCTGCCACCCACTGGCATGATTTTTCGAGTCATCCGATCCGTGCGCGCCAGCCGCCTGCTCTCGATTCAGATGCTGCTGGAGACCCGCGGGCGGATGAGCGCGAGCGCCCTGGCCGCGGCGCTCGAGGTGTCGGTTCGCACGCTGTACCGCGACGTCGATCAGCTCGCCGCGGCGGGCGTTCCGATCTACGCGGAGCGCGGCCGGGCAGGCGGCTTTCGCCTGCTCGAAGGCTGGAAGACGACGCTCACCGGCCTGACCCCTTCCGAGGCCCAGGCCGTTTTCCTGAGCGGGCTGGCTGGGCCGGCTGCGCAGCTCGGGCTGGGGGCGCAGGTGGAGACGGCGAAGCTCAAGCTGCTGGCGGCGCTGCCCGCGCCGTGGCGCCATGATGCGCAGCGCATCAGCTCGCGCTTTCATCTCGACCCCGTCGAGTGGTACCGGGAGGCAGAGGCAACTCCACACCTGGCCCCCGTCGCCGCGGCCGTGTGGAACGAGCGGCAGCTCGCGATCCGCTACGAGAGCTGGAAATCGACGACCTGGCGCAACGTCAGCCCTCTGGGGCTGGTGCTCAAGTCAGGCGCGTGGTACCTGGTTGCCGCCGTCGACGAGTCTGCTCGCACATACCGGATCTCGAACGTCCGCGAGGTTCAGACCCTGGATGCGCGCGCGCGGCGCCCCAGGAATTTCGAGCTTGCCCGCTACTGGATCGACTCGATCCGGCGCTTCGAGAGGGAGCTCTACAAGGCCGATGCCGTCGTGCTGGCCACGCCGGCCGGACTGAAGGGTCTGCGTGCCCTGAGCAGCGCGGTCGCGCGGGCCGTTGCCGATGCGCCGGCGCCGCGCAGGAGGGACGGGCGCACCCGTGTGAGGATCCCGATCGAGTCGATCGAGCACGCGACGCGACAGATGTTGCGCCTGTCTCCGGACGTGGAGGCAGTCGAGCCCCTGGCCCTCAGGCAGTCGCTGCGCCTGCGGCTGCGCCAGACCTGCCGCCTTTATGGCGTCGCGCTCTAATGCGCCAGCAGGCGAGTGATTGCCGCGAACATTCCGACTGACGCGAAGATCGAGCCGACGGACCAGCGAATCAGTTCGCTCTTGGCGTCTGCGATTTCGGCCGTCAGGTCGGCGCGCACGCTCGCGATCTCAGCTCGCACATCGGCGAGGTCGCCGCGGGTCGCGAGTTGCCCGGCGTGCAGACCGTAGCGACGGTCGATCAAATCGTTAATCGCCTCCACCGCGCCACGCGCCTTATCGTCGGGCACGCCCGCGGCGCGGAAAGCCTCGAAGACCTCGAGCTCCATAGTCTCGCGCAGTTTACGTCAGGCTTGCTGTTCCTTCAGATCCGGGGATGGTAGTTGGACCTCGACTATCAGGTTGACCACCGGACGTCGGCACGCTTCGGGGGAGTACGATGAAAGCGCTCGATCCTGACCGAACAAGGAGCAGCGTTCGGACGGGGCGCGGACTGGTGGTATCCGAGGCTGACCTACCCGAAGTGAAGGGACGGAGCCGCGCTTTGCGCGCGGCTGCTTGAAGGGGCCCGTCAGCCGACAGGCAGATTCTCAACCCCAGCGGTTGGCATTTTTCGGGAAACCGGGCCGCTGTACGCGCACGACGCAAAAACGTTGACCGGTCGGCGCCTGCATCACCACCCAGCGCTCCAGGCGCTCCACGACTTTGGCGCCAAGATTCTCCAGGCGTGCCACTTCGGCAGGGATGTCGTCGGTCTCGATGTCTATGTGGACGCGGCTCTCGTGCGCCACGCGCTGGATCTGTACGATGGGCTCGTCCGGCGGAGTCTCGAGCATGAGGTAATTGCCGCGGCTGCCCGGATGGTCGCGGTCCACCGGGCGACCCAGCGCTTCGCCCCAGAAACGGGCGGCCGCGTCCAGATCGGAGGTTCTGCAGTCGATCAGCAGGGCGCAAAGGCGGGAATGGTGCATTTCGGTGCCTCCTTACCAGACAGGATGGGTTCGCACGTACGCTGCGATGCTATTCATTGCGTAGGGGATTACAAAATAATTCTGACAACGATGTCGATCCGCTGCCTTGCGATTCGACTATGGAGTACATGCGGCCGGGGCTGGATGGGACAGAATCCCACCGGCTGCATACTGCGCTTGTTCACGAATATCAATCCGAAGGAGGTGGTGTGATGAACTATATCGACGGATTTGTCGCAGCCGTGCCGACTGCTAACCGCGACCTTTACAGGAAGCACGCCGAGACTGCGGCCAAGGTCTTCAAGGAGTTCGGCGCACTGAAGGTGGTCGAGTGCTGGGGCGACGACGTACCGGAGGGCAAAGTGACGTCCTTCCCGATGGCCGTGAAGCGCCAGGCGGAAGAAACCGTCGTCTTCTCCTGGATCCTGTGGCCGTCGCGCGCACAGCGCGATGAAGCCTGGAAGAAGGTGATGAGCGATCCACGCATGCAGCCGGAGCGCAACCCGATGCCGTTCGACGGCAAGCGCCTGATCTACGGTGGTTTCGAAGTGATCGTCGACCAATAAAGATCTGGCACACGGGCTAATCGCCCCGCGGATGCAGGCGCTGCTGCAGGTACTGCACCGTCAGCGCCTGCAGCTCGCGTAGCCCCGCCGCTCGACCGGGCAGGCCTTCCTCGTCGCCGAGCGCGCTGGCCGCCTTCATGAGCTGCAGCACCACCATCGCCATCTCGCGCGCTGCCTCGGCGGGCAGGGCGGGCGCGCGCGCGCGCAGGATCGCGGCAATGTGCCTGCGCAGCATCTGGCGGAAAGCGGTGCGCCGTGTCCGCTCGTCCATCCGTGCCTCGGCCAACGGCAGCGCGGCTGCGCGCTCGCGCGGATGGCTGCGCAGCAGGCCGAACAGACGCTCGACGATCGTCTCGACGTCGATCCCTCCAGCGCGCGCCTCCAGTTCCAACAGGTCCGTAGCCAGCAGCGCGGCGTAGTGGCGCACCAGGGTGTCGGCCAGCGCCTCCTTGGCCGGAAAGAACTGGTAGAGGGAGCCGATCGGCGCCCCGGCGCGGGCGGCGATCTCGGTCATCGTCGCTGACTCGTAGCCCTTCTCGGCGAACACCGCGGTGGCCGCCTGCAGCAGCTCGGCCACGCGCTGCTTGCCGCGAGCGCGCGTGGGTACACGCGCCACGATGATTTCAGGTTCGCTTGACATTTTATGAGCCTGTCCTCATAATCCTATACATGAGCCTATCCTCATATTTAAAGAATTGCAAGTTCCCTTACCAAGGAAGCCTCGATGAAGCTCGATGCGAAAAGCACTGCCGTTGTCCTGATCGACCTGCAAAAAGGCGTGCTGGCCATGCAGGTGGCGCCGCACTCCGCCGCCGTGGTCCATGATCGTTCGATGCGGCTGGCGCAGCGCTTCCGCGCCGCTGGCGCGCCGGTGGTGCGCGTGCGTGTGTCCTTCTCCGACGACCTGGCCGACGCCTGGCGGCCGCCCGTGGATCAGCCAACCAACTATTCCGCCTTTCAGCCGGGCTGGGACGAGTTGGTGGAGCCACTCCAGTCATCCGACCTCGTCGTCACCAAGCGCCATTGGGGGGCCTTCTACGGCACCGAGCTGGACCTGCAGCTGCGTCGGCGCGGGGTGCGCCGCATCGTGTTGGGCGGCATCGCCACCAACATCGGCGTCGAGTCCACTGCGCGCTGCGCGGCGGAGCACGGCTACGAGCTGGTGGTCCCGGAGGACTTGTGCAGCGGCGCCAGCGCCGAGATGCACGCGTTCAGCTTCAAGTACATCCTTCCGCGGCTGGCCCGCATCACCACTTCCGAGGCGATCACGCTGGTATGAGCGCCGGCAGCGATGGTCCCGCAGCCACCTGGCGCCTGCCCGCCTCGTGGCCGGCGCCGGTTCAGTGGGCAGCACTGCTGGCGCTTTCGATGCTGATCTCGCTGCTTTGGAGCGCCGCCGGCCTGCCGGCGGCCCTGCTGCTGGGGCCGATGATCGGGGGCATCGCGTTTGGAGTGAGCGGCCTGCGCGTAACCGTGCCGCGGGGCCCGTATCTGGGAGCCCAAGCGGTCATCGGGGCGATGGTCTCCGCCGCCATCGCGCCCGCCATTGTCGCTACGTTGAGCCAGGACTTGCCGCTGTTCGCCGTCGTCATTGCCGCCACGCTGCTCGGCGCCGCCGCCCTCGGCTGGCTGGTGAGCCGCTCCGGCCTCATTCCAGGCGCAACCGCCGTATATGGCATCTCGCCCGGCGCCGCCACCGCCATGGTGCTGCTCGGCGAGGCCCAGGGCGCGGACGCACGCCTGGTCGCGTTCATGCAGTACTCAAGAGTGCTTCTAGTGGTGCTGGCTGCTGCGCTGGTGGCCCGTTTCTGGACCGGCACCGCCAGCGGCCACGCCCCCGGCCCGCCCTGGCTGGCGCCGGTGCACTGGAGCAATCTTGCCGCGGTGCTGCTGCTGGCCGCGCTTGGCCAGCAAGGCGCGCGGTTGATGCGTCTGCACGCCTGGGCCTTGATCGGCCCGATGCTGCTGCTCTCCACGCTGCACGCCGGCGGCTGGATCGCAATCGAGCTGCCGCGCTGGCTGCTGGCCGCGGCCTACGCCTTAGTAGGCTGGCACATCGGTCTTGGCTTCCACCGCGATGACGTGTTGAACGCCGGGCGGGCCCTGCCGATCGTGGCCGGCTCCGCGCTGTCCCTGATGGCCTTCTGCGGTCTGCTGGCCTGGTGCCTGACGCGCCTGGCCCACGTCGATGCCCTGACCGCCTACCTCGCCACCAGTCCCGGGGGCCTGGACTCCGTGGCCATCATCGCTGCATCCACGCCACGGGTGGACCTGCCGTTCGTGCTGGCCTTGCAATCGGTGCGCCTGCTTTTCGTCATCGGCCTGGCGCCGCTGCTCACGCGTCTCGTCGTACGGTGGTCGCCGCATCTGGCGCGAGGGCAGGAATGACCGGACCAACAACAGGAGCGTGTTTTTGCCAGAGGTCGGGCCGCTCCGGCTTCGTGCTAGCGTGTCGGCACGATGACTGTTAGAGGGAGAAGTCGTGTCCATTCTGATTGATGCCGGGATCACCCGAGTCGGCGCGTCACGCGTTGTTCGCAACACGTATTCACTGCTGTCGACGACCCTTCTGTTCACGGCGCTCGTGTCGTGGGCAACGATGGATGTGAACCTTGGGTTCCCGGTCTACATCGGCGCCCTGATCGGCAGTTTCGTCCTGCTGTTCGTCATCATGAAGCTGCGCAATTCCGCGATGGGCCTGGTAGCGCTGTTCGGCTTTGCGGCGCTCGAGGGTGTGGCTCTTGGCCCCACGGTCTCGCATTACCTGAAGAGCCCGGGTGGTAACGAAATCGTCACGGAAGCGACGTTTCTAACCGCCGCTGCATTCGTGGGGCTGTCGGCGTACGTGCACATCACGCGCAAGGACTTCAGCACTTGGGCTGGCATGCTGATGACGGGGTTGGTTGTTGTCGTCGTGGCAAGCCTGATCGGCCTTTTCATCCCGTCTTCGGCGTACCAGTTGATGGTGGCGTCGCTGTCAGCGATCGTCTTCTCCGGCTACATCCTGTTCGACACCTCCAGGCTCATCCTCGGCGGGGAGACCAACTACATCATGGCCACGCTGTCGCTGTACCTGGATGTCCTGAACCTCTTCCTTGCCCTGCTTCGGCTGCTTGGCGGCCGGCGCTAGAGGCCGTCATGGCGCGCTTGCGGGGAACCTTCCCAAGCCGGCTTCGAATATTCAGGGACGGGAAATCTGCGTGCCAACGTCAGAAAGGGTAGAGCAGGGCGGTACGGGCTTCTCAAGCTATCAGAAGGGTGTCATCGGGTTGCTCACCTTTCTGCAGTTCACCGTCATACTGGATTTCATGGTCCTCTCGCCGCTGGGCGCCATCCTGATGCCGGCGCTGAAGATCTCGCCGGCGCAATTCGGACTGGTGGTCTCAATCTATGCGTTCAGCGCCGGCGCCTCCGGCCTCGCCGCGGCCGGATTTGCCGACCGGTTCGACCGCAAGCGGCTGCTGATGGTGTTCTATGGCGGGTTTCTGGCGGGGACGCTGATGTGCGGGCTGGCGAGCACGTACGAATTGCTTCTGCTCGCGCGGATGGTGACCGGCGTATTCGCGGGGGTGGTCGGCTCGACCGTGTTCGCGATCACGACGGATCTGTTCGACTATAAGGTGCGCGGGCGCGTGATGGGGATTCTGCAGACCGCCTTCGCCGCCAGCAGCGTGCTGGGCCTTCCGCTGGCGCTATTTCTCTCCAAGCATGGAGACTGGAACGCGCCGTTCCTGCTGATCGTCGCGATCGGAGCGCTGGTCGGCGTGGCGCTGGTGCGCTACCTGCGGCCGATCGATGCTCACCTGCAATCGCGCCCCGACCGCAGCGCGCTGCACCACTTCCTGCATACGGTGCGCACGCCCAGATACCTGCAGGGATTCGCCGCCACCGCACTGCTGGCCACCGGCGGTTTCATCCTGATGCCGTACACGAGCGCGTTCCTCGTCCACAATCTGGGCATCGACTTTGGCCGCCTGCCGCTGGTCTACGCGATCACCGGCGCATGCTCGATCGTCGCCGGCCCGCTGATCGGTCGCGCCAGCGACGCGCTGGGCAAGTTCGTCGTTTTCTGCTTCGGCTGCGCGGCGACGATCACGATGGTCGTCATCTACACGCACCTCGGCGTGACACCGATCGGCCTGGTGATCCTGGTCAACTGCCTGCTCTTTGTCGGCGTGTTCTCACGGATGATCTCCGCCAGCGCGCTGATCTCGGCCATTCCCGCGCCGACCGACCGCGGCGCGTACATGTCGATCAGCAGCTCGCTGCAGCAGGTCTCGGGGGGGTTCGCCGCGATCGTGGGCGGCTTGATCATATCGGTGAGCGGTACCGGCGCGCTGGAGCACTTCGACGTCGTCGGATACGTACTGGTCGGCACGACGCTGATCACGCTGGTGATGATGTATTTCATCAGCCGGCGGGTCGAGGGGGCCCGCGCGGCGTCCTAGCGATCGGGACACCGCGAGGCTCCCTAATGCGCCAGCAGCCTGGTGATCGCCGCGAACATCCCGACCGATGCGAAGATCGAGCCGACGGACCAGCGAATCGTTTCGCTCTTTGCGTCGGCAATTTCAGCCCTGACACCGGCAATGCCCGCCGCCAACTCGCCTCTGAGCGCGGTGGCGGTCGCGGTCAGTTCGCCCCTGATGCTGGTGACGCTCGTCGCCAGCTCACCCCTCAGGGACGTGGCGGTAGCCGTCACCTCGCCTCTGAGGCGTTCCAGGTCAGTGCGGACTGCGCCGATGCTCGCCGTCAGCTCGCCTCTGAGGCGTTCGAGGTCAGCGCGGACTGCGCCGATGCTCGCGGTCAGCTCGCCTCTGAGGCGTTCCTGGCCAGCGCCGACTCCGCCGATGCTCGCCGTCAGCTCGCCTCTGAGGCGTTCCTGGTCAGCGCCGACTCCGCCGATGCTCGCCGTCAGCTCACTTCTGAGGCGCTCCAGGTCAGCGCGTACGCCCGCCACGTCGGCGCGGGTGGCGAGCTGCTCGGCATGCAAGGCATAACGTCGGTCGATCAGACCGCTGATTGCGTCGACCGCGCCGCGAGCCTTGTCGTCGGGCACGCCAGCGGCGCGAAACGCTTCAAAGATATCGAGCTCCACGGTGCTGTCAGTTTAAATCGGCGTCCTATGTATTTCGCCGCCATGGACGGGAATTCCCAGGTGCGGTCGGACGATTGTCATTGCGCATAATGTGTATTATGTTAACTTGCCTAGCTGTCGACAAGTAAGCCCCAGTCGGTGGCGCCCGGCTCAAGACCCCCTCTTTCAGCGACCGCCTACCGACGGCATTTCTCAGAGGGATGTCGAGAATCTCTCAGAGGATGTCGAGAACGACGTTGCCGATAAACCGCCCCGCGCTCAACCAGCTCATGGGCTTCGGCGATCGCTTCGAGCGGCAGCCGCCTGGCGACGGTGTGAATCAGCCGGCCGCCTTCGAGCAGGTCGGTCAGCTCGGCAAGTCCCGCTGCGCGATCCGCTTGCAGACAGCTCGTAGACCAGACAGCAATCCATTCCGATCAGCGCATCGACGCCCTGCCCGGCTGTCAGCGCATTGACGCGTTCGCCGGCGCGCTTCGAGCGGTAATTGATCGATGCGATCGTGCAGATGCATCGCCTGGGCACCTGGCAGGACGATGTACTGCGCAGCGATGCCATGCGCGCGCTTCCACTGGCGTTCCAGACCAGACACGCTCGCCGTGAAGAACCCGTATATCGCGGGTCTGACTCCCGAGTAACGCGGCCCGCGGTGCGACTCGCAATTTTGCCGGGAGCCGACAAACCCGAACCAGGCCTTATTGCAACAGGTGGTCCACGCCCGGCATGGCAATCGATACAGGCGTGCTAAATTGCGGCCTGGCAAGCCCGTTGCATAACGACATAGTCGCAACCAGCCGGGAGGAGCAACGGGACACGCTTCATTGCTGGGCGCCCGTCATTCATGGTACGTTGCATCGAAATCGATCTAATTGCCACTTGATTGGCGCCTCGAAGTAGCTGGCCCACGCGCCACGGCATCACCCCTTTTTTTCCCACATCGCGGGTATCGGACCGTAACGATCTTATGCAATTCTTTTACGCAAGCGCCACGAAGCAAAAACGAACAGCGCACAGACTCTCAGTTCCGGCCATTTCCACCCCAGCGCAGAGGGCCCGGCCTTCGTTCGAACTGCTGAAGATGCTGGCACCGGCCGCGTTGGGCGTGCTGCTCGCCGCGTGCGGCAGCAGCAACAACAACAACGGGACCAACCCGCAGGTGCGCCTGGTGAACGCCACGCAAACGGCAGCGCTGACGATGTCGCTGAACGGCTCGGCCCAGTTTTCGAACGTGGCCGCCGCGACCGCCAGCGCTTATGCATCGGTGACGCCCGGCAATTACACGGTCACGGTGGCGAGCTCCAGCACGTCGCTGGTCTCGTCGACGCTAACGGTCGGCCTTGGCACCGGACAGACCTACAGCGTGCTCGCTTACGACCGCGACGGCGCCGTCTTTCCGACCGTGTTCACCGAGAACCAGGTCGCTCCCACCACCGGTTACGGCACCGTCTCGGTTGAGAATCTTTCGCCCGACTCGGGCACTCTCGACCTGTACGTGGTCCCGGTCGGCACGACCAGTCTTTCCGGGCTGACGCCCACCTTCCAGTTCGTGCAGTACGGTGCAAGCCCGTCCGTCACATCGGAGTTGGCCGGGTCGTACGCGATGATCGCAACCGCCACCGGCAATCCGAATGACGTCCGATTCACCCTGGGGTCGCTTGCGATCGCCAACGGCGAGATCCTGACGCTGGCCTTCACCAGCACGACGGGCGGAGCCCTGGTCAACGGAGTCGTGTTGACCCAGGGTGGCTCGGTGCAATTCACGCCGAACACCAGCGCGCGCGTGCGCATCGTATCCGCGCTGCCCAGCAGCGGCTCTTCCCCAGTCGTGGCGACCGTGGGCGGCGCCCCGTTCGCAACGGTCTTCTCGCCCAACCCTGGGAGCTACACCCTGGTGCCGGGCGGCGCCACCGCCTATTCGATCAGCGTCGCCGGCACCGCTATTGCGACCCTTCCGGCCGCGACCTTCACCACCGGAGGAGACTTTACGATTCTCGTCTATGGGTCCGCGTCCTCGCCAAGCGTGTCGATCTTCACGGACAACAACCAGGTGCCGGTCGGCGGCGAGATCAAGCTGCGCCTGGTGAACGCGGGCGCCACGGGCGCCGGTGGCCTGACGATGTATGACAACAACGTCCAGGTTGCCAGCGCGGTCGCGTATGGCTCTGCCTCGCCCTATTTCAATGTCTCCGTGTCAAGCAACTCGACCCTCGAGCTGGTCGAGGCGTCAAAGAACATGCCCAATATCCCGATCTCAACGAGCACGCCCGACTCGGTCTTTACGGTCTTCGTGATCGACGACCTCGTTACGGCGCCGACCATCATCAGGGATCGCTAGTGCGCCTGGCAGGGCGCCCGGCTCATTGGCGGGCGCCCTCCTCCTGCTGCCTTGGCTTTCCTGAAAAGATGTAGGAAAGCTCGCTACTTCAATAAGTTAGTTGCAGTTTTGAAGAAAACACCTTAGAAAAACACCTACGCAAGGAAGCCCTCGGTGGCGGGGACTGCCTTGCTCAGGCCGGCGCGCGAGCCGCCAGAATCTGCGCGGTCGCTGTGCACAAGCCGATCCGCGCGAAACCCTCCCGTTCACAGAAGCCGCTCAGGGTGATCTCGTCGCCGTCCTCCAGGAACGTGCGGCGCTCGCCGCTGGGCAGCGTCAGGGGCTCGCGACCGCCCGCCGTCAGCTCGATCAGCGAACCCGCCTGCCCCGGCTCCGGTCCGGATTGGGTGCCGGTGCCCAGCAGATCGCCGGCAACCAGATTGCAGCCGTTCACCGTGTGGTGCGCCAGCATCTGCGCGATCGTCCAATAGGCATGCCTGCTGCTGGAGCGGGAAAGCCGCACCGCGGGCTGGCCGGCCGCGCGCATCGCCGCGGTCGCGATCGAAGCCTCCAGCACGATGTCCAGCGAACCGGCGGCGCGGTCCTGTGCGTCGTTCAGATAAGGCAGCGGCTGCGGATCGCCCATCGGTCGGTTGCAACAGCTGCGGAACGGATGCAATGCCTCGGCAGTGACCACCCAGGGCGAGATCGTGGTGGCAAAGCTCTTCGAGAGGAACGGACCCAGGGGCTGATACTCCCAGGCCTGGATGTCGCGCGCGGACCAGTCGTTCAGCAGGACGACCCCGAACACGTGGCTCCACGCCTCGCTGATCGGGATCGGCTGGGCAGGCGGGTTGCCGGCCCCGATGAATACGCCGAGCTCGACCTCATAGTCCAGTTTACGGCTGGCGGTGACGACCGGCGCCTCCAACCCGGACAAGCGGATCTGCCCGATGGGACGCGTCACCGGGCTGCCCGATACGCGAACCGACGAGGCGCGGCCGTGATAGGCGATCGGGATCCATTTGTAATTGGGAAGCAGCGGTTGATCCGGACGCAGCAGGCGCCCGACGGCGGTGGCGTGGAAAATGGACGTGTAGAAGTCGCTGAAGTCGCCGATCGTGGCCGCCAGCCCGTATTGAACGGCCTCCTGGGCGATCAATGCCGCACCGAGCCGACCCTGCTGCGGGCTTCCGACCCTGAGCGCTCGCGACAGGCTCAGCCGCAGCTGTGACCATGCGGCCGGCCCGAGCGCCATCAGCTCGTTCAGCCGCGGGCTGCGACAAGCCTGCGCGACCGCCGGCTCCAGCAGCGCGGCAGCAGTCGGGTGGGACAGATCGACGATCGCATCCCCGATGGCGGCGCCAATCCGAAACGCGCCCTGCGGGTGCTCGCGGAACGCCGCCAGCGGCAGGTTCTGGATCGGGAAGTCCTCCTCCGGCGCATTGGCCGACGGCACCCAGCTGCGCAACGCCGGATTGTGCGTTTCGTTCAGCAGCAGCCGATCCATCTGCGGGGGCATCAGGGGCGATCCGGATCGAAGTGCCGCTTCAGCCCCTTCCAGCAATCCGCGTAACCGGCCTGCCGGTGCGGCGCGCCCAGCGCATACGCGGTCGCCTGCAGCGGATGCCGGGTCTCGAACATCAACGCCATCGTGTCGCGCAGCGACTCGGGCTTGGAGGTGTCGGCGTGGCTGGCCCGCTCGAACGCGCTCGCGTCGGGGCCATGACCCGTCATGCAGTTGTGCAGGCTCGCACCACCCGGCACGAAACCCTGCGCCTTGGCGTCATAGACGCCGCTGATCAACCCCATGAACTCGGAGGCCACGTTGCGGTGGTACCAGGGCGGCCGGAACGTGTGTTCCATCACCAGGATGCGCGGCGGAAAGATCACGAATTCGACCGCGCTGATTCCCGGCGTGTCGCTGGGCGAGGACAGCACAACGAAGATCGACGGATCCGGATGATCGAAGCTGATCGAGCCGATCGTGTTGAATCGGCGCAGGTCGTACTTGTACGGTGCATAGTTGCCGTGCCAGGCCACCACATCCAGGGGTGAGTGATCCAGCTCGGCCGCCCACAGCCTTCCCTGGAATCGCGCCAGCAGCTCGACCGGTCCGGCCTTGTCCTCGTACCACGCAACCGGCGTCAGAAAGTCGCGCGGATTGGCCAGACCATTGGATCCGATCGGGCCCAGGTCGGGCAATCGGAACGCCGCTCCGAAGTTTTCGCAGACATAGCCGCGCGCGCTCGGCCCGTCCAGCTCGACCCGGAACCGGACCCCGCGCGGGATGACGACCACTTCGTTCGGCTCGGCCTCGATGATTCCGAACTCGGTACAGAAACGCAGACGCCCCTGCTGCAGCGCGACCAGCAGTTCGCCATCCGCGTCATACAACACGCGGCCGGTCATCGAGCGGTTGATCGCGTACAGGTGTATGCCGCAGCCGCCTTGAGAGGCCGGCTCACCGGTGCCGGCCATCGTGACCAGGCCCTGGACGAAGTCGATCGGCGTCGACGGTTCGGGCAGCGGATCCCACCGCATCGGCTCAGGCGGCGTCTCTGCGCTACGGAACTCGCTGCTCCAGCCACGCGCATCGGCCCGACTGAACGAGCCGTGCAGCGTGCTGGGGAGGATCCGGTACAGCCAGGAGCGCCGGTTCGAAGCGCGCGGTGCCGTAAAGCCGGTTCCCGAAAGCTGCTCGGCGTACAGGCCGTACGGGCAGCGCTGCGGAGAATTCTGCCCGACCGGCAAGGCACCGGCCAGCGCTTCGCTCGAAAACGAGTTGCCGAAGCCGCTTTGATAGGCGGTCTGCCCGGCGACCGGAGGTGCAGAGGTCCGACTCATCGCGATACTCCATTATCCGGCCAACGGCCGTTGCACGCCATTAATGCAGCTTCACGTGGGGCTCGGTGCGGCGGGTGATCATCCGGCCGAGCGTGTCGAGCGCGACCTTCCAGAAGCCATGCAACGCCAGCTCGTGAAGCTTGTACAACGACAGGTACATGACCCGCGCGAAATAGCCTTCGATCCAGATGTTGCCACCAATCAGCTTGCCCATCAGGTTGCCCACCGTCGACTGGCCCAGCGAAATGAGCGATCCGAAGTCCCGGTACCGCCAGGGACGAAGCGGTTGACCCTTCAGGATGCGTTCGATCTGCCCCACCATGTGCGAGGCCTGCTGGTGAGCCGCCTGCGCCCGAGGAGGCACCAGTCGGCCCGGCTCGGCTCCGAGCCAGGGACAGGCTGCGCAATCGCCGATCGCGAACACGTGGGCGTCGCGCGTCGTCTGCAGCGTCGGCGTCACGACCAGCTGATTGATGGCGTTGACTTCAAGTCCGTCCAGGTTGCGAAGGAACTCCGGCGCCTTGACACCGGCTGCCCACACGACCAACTCGGCCGGGATGATCTCGCCACTGGCCAGCCGGACCGCATCCGGCAGCACCTCCTGCACCCGCGCCGAGGTCCTGACCTGCACCCCGAACTTCTGCAGCAGCGCGGTGGCGGCCGTTGCCAGGCGCTCCGGCAATGCAGGCAGGATCCGTGGCGAAGCTTCCAGAAGGATCAAGCGGATGTCCTTGTCCGGGTCGATCCGGTCCAGTCCGTAGGAAACCAGAGTGCGCGTGGTCCGGTGTAATTCAGCCGCAAGCTCAACCCCGGTTGCCCCTGCGCCGATCAAGACAACCTGCAACTGTCCCGGGCGCAATGGGGTCGTCTGCGCCTGCGCCCGGATGCAGGCATTGATCAGCCGGCGATGGAAGCGGGCGGCCTCCGCCGGGGTATCGAGCCGGAACGCGTACTGTGTCACGCCAGGAATGCCGAAGTCGTGGGTCACGCTGCCGACCGCGATCACCAGCGTGTCGTAGCCGAAGGCGCGGGCCGGCGTGACTTGATCACCATCCTCGTCGACAAACGGCCCCACCTGCACCAGGCGCCGCGCCCGGTCCAGCCCCGTCATTTCCCCGATCAGGTACCGAAATCCGTGCCAATGCGCCTGCGCCAGGTAATTGGTCTCATAACTGCTCAGATCCATGCTGCCGGCGGCGATCTCGTGCAAATGGGGTTTCCAGAAATGAGCGCGCGATTTCTCAATCAGCGTGATCCTGGCGCGCCCGCGCCGGCCCAGGCGATCCCCGAGGCGCGTGACCAGCTCCAGACCGCCGGCCCCTCCCCCGACCACCACCACTTCGTGCTGGTGCTCCATTGTTGTGCTCATGTTTGGCGGAGACGGTGAACCTCAATAAGAGTGTATGTTAACGGTGCCGGTTTCAAAGCCGATCTCGATTAGAGCCGATCTCGATTAGGAGACGCCCCCATGTACTCTCGCATTCTGGTCGCGACGGATGGCAGCCCAACCTCGGATCTGGCGATCGAGCAGGCAGCACGGCTCGCACAGGATCAGCACGCGCAGCTTAGAATCGTTCACGTGATCGAGCAGTCGCGCCTGGCCTTCGCGGCGGCCGGACCCGTTGCGATCGATCTGGAAGCCATCCTGAAGGCGCTGCGCAAGTCCGGACAGGAGGCGCTCGACCGCGGCCGCGCGATCGCCAAGCAATACGGCGTCGATGCCGATGCGGCCATCATCGGCGACGACGCGGTGGACGACCGCGTGGCGATGGTGCTGGCGGAGGAGGCCCGTCGCTGGAAGGCAGACCTGATCGTGCTCGGAACCCACGGACGCCGTGGCATCAATCACCTTCTGATGGGCAGCGTTGCCGAGGCTGTAGCCCGAGTCGCGCCGGTGCACGTGCTGCTGATTCGCGCCAGGCCCGCTCAAGCATGAGGGCGGGCCGGGCCGCCCGCGCCCGCGCTCTTCAGGCCTCCAACGACTCGATCGTTCGTCCGGCCTGATGCGCCGCGGTGACATCACGGCCCGGTTGCTGGAGCTCGAGCAGGGCGGTCTGATCCGTCACCGGCATCGGGTCGACGGACCGCAAGGCCCCCACCTCCAAGTCAATGGCGAGCCCTGCCTGGCGTTCTGCAGCAACGACTACCTCGGCCTGGCGAGCCATCCCGCGCTGGCCGATGCCGTGCGCGCCGCACTCGACGAATACGGGGTTGGGGCCGGCGCATCCGGGCACATCTGCGGACATACGCGCGTGCACGAGGCGCTCGAGGAGCGCCTGGCGCGCTTCGTTCGCCTGCCCCGTGCCCTGCACTTTTCCACCGGCTATATGGCCAACCTCGGGGTGCTGCCCGCACTGGCCGGGCCCGGCGATGCGATTTTTTCGGACCGCCTCAATCATGCCAGCCTGATCGATGCCGCGCGCCTGTCGCGCGCCGATGTGGTGGTCTATCCGCATTGCGACCTCGATGCGCTCGACTGCCAGATGCACGCCAGCGAGCACCGCTCCAAGCTGGTCGTCACCGATGCGGTATTCAGCATGGACGGTGATCTGGCGCCTCTGCCGCAACTGCGGGCGCTTTGTGAGCGGCACGACGCCTGGCTGGTGGTCGATGATGCGCACGGATTCGGCGTGCTGGGTGAAAGCGGGGCTGGCAGCCTTGCCCATTGGGCAGTCCGCTCGGAACGTATCGTTTACATCGGGACGCTGGGCAAGGCCGCCGGGGTATTCGGCGCGTTTGTCGCGGCGGACGCCGACGTGGTCGAATGGATCCTGCAACGCGCCCGCACCTACCTGTTCACCACGGCCAGCCCGCCACTGCTGGCAGCCGCGCTGCTGGCTGCGCTGGACGTGATCGAGTCGGAGTCCTGGCGGCGCCGGCGCCTCGCCGCCTTGATCGATCGAATCTCCTCGGGGCTGTCCGGCCTGCCATGGCGCCTGCTGCCCTCCACCACCGCGATCCAACCCTTGATCATCGGCGACAATTCCCTGGCGATGTCGCTGATGGAGTCGCTGCGGCGCGCCGGCATTTGGGTACCCGCGATACGACCGCCCACGGTTCCATCCGGGACGGCGCGGTTGCGCATTTCGCTCAGTGCCGCTCATCGTGATCAGGACATCGATCGGCTGTTGAACGCCCTTGGGGAGCTTGGGCACCGTGAGGGTGCGGGGGCGCGGCCGACATGACCGTACTTGCATGATCGTTTCTTGATTTGCAAGTGAGCGAGGCAGCGCGTATCCTCGCGGACCGGGCTGTCGCCTATCGACGTCGCGGGCCAGACGCGGGTTGTGCAACTTGATACACATGAGAGGTCGATTCAAATGGCATCAATCGTCAGTGCGGTAACGGAACTGGAATCTCGCCGAAGGACCCTCGAACTTGAGTTGGCGAGCGTCAATACCAAACTCAAGGCGATTCAGCAGGCGCTGGATGCGTCGGCTCGCGCCGAGTCGAACGGCGCGGGTCGGATCGCCGTGACAAGCTCCGCCGGGTCGTCCAGATCCGAGGTCGCGACCAGGCGGCCGGCGCGCAAGAAGGTACGCAAGCTGCGCCAATGGTTCGCCTCGGGCGAAGCGGTCGGGCTGATGAAGCGGATCGTCCGCACCCCGATGACGGCATCCGACATCGTCAAGGCGCTCGCTCACGCGAAGGGCTACGACAAAGGTCTGCCGCCGGAGCAACTCAAGCGCTTCCAGGGAACCGCGTACATGGCCGTGTCGAACGCAATCAAGGCCGGCAACGCGACCCGGATGAAAGACGGACGCGTGCGTATTCGCTAGGCGCGCACCCGGCGCCGACGCGAAGTGACCTGAGGTGGAAAACCATGTCACCAGCGTCACGCACGTCATTCAGCTCGCGGTAGCGCCGGTCTTCCTGCTGACCGCGATCGCGACGCTGATCTCGGCCTTGAACGTCCGGCTTGGCCGGATCGTGGACCGTCAGCGCGCTTTGCAGTCCCTGGTGGCGGTCGGCGCGCGCACCGACGCAGCGGTCCGCCAGCGCGAATTCGCGCAGCTCGCGCATCGAGTCCACCTGTGCTACCTGGCGATCCTGGCAGCGGTCTTTGCCGGACTGTTCATCTGCATGGTCGTCGCGCTGGCGTTCATCGGAGTGCTGCTGGAAGTCGATCTGGCCAAGGTCCTGGCGGTGCTGTTCGTACTGGCGATGGTGTCGATGATCTCCTCGCTTGGCCTTTTTTCGCGTGAAATCTACATAGCGGTTTCGGCCCGCCAGCGCGTGACGCCGCTGGCCGATCCGCAGCCGGCGAGCGCCGAGCGCTGATCGTGTCTCGTTGCAAACGATGAGCCACGCTCCGACCGAAGACCTGAATGTCGCCGCATCGGAGGTGATGCCGCCGCCCGCGCGCATCAAGGCCCAGATCGCGATATCGGACCAGGCCGCGCGCACCGTCCTGGAAGGCCGCGCTGCGCTGTGCCGCATCCTCGACCGCCAGGACGATCGACATCTGGTCATCGTCGGACCGTGCTCGATTCACGACCCGGACGCCGGCCTGGACTATGCGAGGCGCCTGCAGGCGCTGGCGCAGGAGGTTGCCGACACGCTGCTGATCGTGATGCGCGTGTATTTCGAGAAGCCGCGCACCTCGGTCGGCTGGAAAGGCTTCATCAACGATCCCCGCATGGATGACTCGTTCCTGATCGCGGAAGGCATGCAGCGGGCGCGACGCTTCCTGGTCGATGTGGCCGAGCTCGGCTTGCCGACAGCCACCGAGGCGCTCGATCCGATCGCGCCGCAATACCTGGGCGATCTGATCACGTGGACGGCGATCGGCGCGCGCACGTCGGAGTCGCAGACCCATCGCGAAATGGCCAGCGGGCTGTCGACGCCGGTCGGATTCAAGAATGGCACCGACGGCGATCTGAGCGGCGCGATCAACGCAATCATCTCGGCTTCACGGCCCCATAGCTTCCTTGGAATCAACGCCGATGGCGTCACGGCGGTCATCCGCACGCGCGGCAACCCCTGGGGACACCTGGTGCTGCGTGGCGGCGGCGGCCGGCCCAACTACGACACGGTCAGCGTGGCGCTGGCCGAGGAAGCGCTGCAGCAGGCCGGGCTCGCGTGCAATCTGGTGATCGATTGCGCGCATTCGAATTCCTACAAGAAGCCGGAATTGCAGCCGCTGGTTCTGAGCGACGGTGTGGCTCAGGTCGCTCAGGGCAGCCGCTCGATCGTCGGCTGGATGATCGAGAGCAATCTGCAATGGGGCAACCAGCCGATCCCGGCCGACCTGTCGCAGCTCAAATACGGGTGCTCGGTGACCGACCCCTGCGTGGACTGGGCCACGACCGAGAAAATGATCCGGCAGGCGCGCGATGGGCTGCGCGGCTGCCGGAAAGCTCGGAGGGACTGAAAAGGTCTGCCAGCGCACCGGCGGCAGCTGGCTCTGGTCGGCTCGAGCAAAGCCCGACCTTCATTGACCAGAGACGCAAAAACCGGGCAAAACCGGACATTGCGCGCGCCGCTTCGCGGCGCCCGCCATCAGCGTTCGGCCAGGTAGTGGGACACCTCGATTTGCGAGCCGGCTTGCAGGAACGACCTGACCTGCTCTTCCTGCTCATGGTCGGCGACGGTGCTGCGGGACAGCTGCCGCTGGTAGTCGACCCACGAATCGACGATGAAGCGTTCCACATACACGCTGTCATCGGCCAGATCGCGGTACAGGCGCCAGACGCGCGCCCCGTTGCGGCGCCTCAGTTTGCCGACCAGCTCCGAGGCCTGCAGGAATTGCTCGCGCCCGCGACCATCGATCCGGTAGCGGATTTCGACCGCCACCGGGCCGGCTTCCGCCGGAACCGAACCCGAAAGCGTCGGCTGAACTTCCACCGGCGACAGCGTCACGTCGCTTTCTTCGCCGAACACGACCGGGTAGCGGCGCGCCCAGACCATCAGAATGATCATCAGGCCGCTTGCAAGCGCCAGCGCCAGGTCGGTTCCTCCGCGGCTGGCGACCACGCCCCACAGCGCCGCGCCGGCCGCCATCAGGCCTTGCGAGGCGAGCATCGACAGCGCGATCGTGCGCGATCGCACCCACATGGGAACCGAAGTCAGGAGCGCGGAGCTCATGGACGTGAGCGCGATACTCCATGCCGCTCCGCCCAGCACCAGGGCCGGACACAAAGTCCACACGTCCGACAGCACCGCGCTCAGCGCCAGGGTCAACGCGTAGCAAACGGTCGCGGTCCGGATCTGCGTTTCCACAGCGACGCGTTCGCGCAACCAGTGCAGTGCAAGGCCGCCCAGGATCGCCCCGACCCCCAGGCTTCCGATCAGGAAGCCGAAGCCCGCGGCCGACGTACCGAGGCGGCTCTGCCCGACCACCGGAATCAGAGCCCACAGGGAGCTCGCCGGCAGCATGAACACGGCGGTCCGAATCAGGGGAGCGCGCACCGTAGCAGCGTGGGCCGCATAGTTCAGTCCGACCCGGATCGCGCTGATCAGGCGCTCGGGCGGCAGCTGCGATCGGATCGAAGCAGGCTGCCAGCGCCATGCAACCACGACCACCCACGCGTAGGCGGCGGCGTTGACCACGAAAACCAGCCACGGCCCGCTCGCCGTCTGTATGCCGCCGGCCAGAGCGGGACCGACCGCGCGCGCGATGTTGTAGGCGATCCCGATCAGCGTCAGCGCCTGCGCCAGCTCGGCGCGATCGATCGCCTCGCACATCGATGATTGCCAGGCCGGGCTGTTGAGCGCCATTCCCGTGCCGAGCACGAACGTCAGCGCCAGCAAGCCCGCCGGCCCGATGGCCCCAATCAGCGTCAGGGCAGCCAGCAGACAGCTCGCAAGCAACATCAGCGCCTGCGTGGAGAGGATCAGCCGGCGCCGGTCCAGCAGGTCGCCCAGCACCCCGGCCGGCAGCGACAGCAGGCACATCGGCAGGCTGATGGCTGTCTGCATCAGCGCGACCAGCAACGCACTCGATGTCAGCGAGGTCATCAACCAGGCGCCGGCAACGCTCTGCATCCAGACCGCCAGATAGCTGGCCAGCGAGGCGAGCCAAAGCCGTCCGAACGTCAGATGGCGCAGCGGCGACCAGGCGGAACCGATGGCGACACGTTGACTGATCACGACTTAGCGAGTCTAACCAATCGGCCGACCCGGACCGACTCGCCGACCGAAATCCGCCCTGAAGGTGCCGGTTATCGGCATATGAGATGCCCGCGCCCCCAAAAGATCCGGGCTAAAATGCCAGCCAGACCGGAATCACGATGCGATGAAAGTCCTGCTGGTAGATGACCATTCCCTGATCACCGATGCGGTGAGCGCATTGCTGCAGGATATCGATCCGGAGGTCGAGATCCATACGGCGGCCACGGCGCCCGAGGCGATGAAGCTGGTCGAGCAGCACCTCGATGCGGACCTGCTGCTGCTCGATCTGGGAGTGCCGGGGGCCACCGGCACTTCGCTGCTCGAGGCGATCGTGGCGCAGGTGCCCGACCTGAAGATTCTCGTGCTGTCCGGCATGCAGGACCAGCGCAGCGTGATGCGCACTTTGCAACTGGGTGCCGCCGGATTCGTCCCCAAGTCGATGGCAACCGACAAGCTGCTGTCGGCCATCAAGTTCGTGATGTCCGGCGGCTTCTACATACCCGCCGATCTGCTGGAAGAGGCACAGCGGCTCGGTCCGCTGTCGGGACCGCCCCAGCGGGTGCAGAACGCGTCGATCGGTTCGGCGCGAATCGCGCTGACCGAACGGCAGGAGCAGGTTCTCCAGCTGCTGGCGCGCGGCGCGCCGATCAAGATCATCTGCCGCGAGCTCGGACTGTCCGAGGGAACCGTGAAAACGCACGTGACGGCGATCTATCGGGCCTTCGGAGCGTCCAACCGCACCGAGGCGCTGCTGGCGGCGCGCCGCAACGGCTACGACGTCGGCTGACAGCCGGTCGCCTCTTCCCCTTCACCCTTCACATTGGCTGGGGGGAGCACGAGGGGGCCAGCCCAGCTCCCTCGTTCTCTTCCGCTCTGAGCTTTTCTGGCCGAAGGCCGGGAAAGCTCACGCGGCCGAGGTTGCCGGCCGGTCCGCCCCTGCCGAGGGCGCCAGACCGAGCACCTGCGCGATCGTCGAGTTCAGCAACAAGGCATCGGCCGGTTTTTGCAGCACGACCGGCTCCTCGCCGCGATGGCGCGTGATGCTCGGTTCGATCGAAGGATCCGCATTGGTCCTGGCCTGAAGCTGGCGCTTGAATTCGCTCACGACCTCCTGGGCCTGCACGGCGGTCAGCATCACGACCGGAATCGGGCTGCCCACCAGCTCACGGATCCGGAACACGGCCTCGGCGCCGTTGATCGGGCCGCCCAGATTGTGATCGGCGACGATCAGGTCGACTTTCGATTCGCTCGCCAGGCGCTGCAGCAGCACGGTGTCGAACTTCGGAGATGGCAGCACGCGCGCCCCCCATGAGCCGAGCAACCGGGTCAGGCTGGTCAATATCTCCGAGTTGTCCTCCAGCACGACGATCAGTTGATCGGTCAACGGAACCAGCGTATCGGCCGTCGCTGCGGCCGATTTTTGCCGCGCCCGCGCAGGCCGCGCCGCCAGCGGAATCTCGACGCGGAACACCGTTCCGGATCCCGGCCGGCTGGTCACGAACAGCGAGTGGCCCAGCACGGTGCAGATCCTGCGGACGATCGACAGGCCCAGGCCGTATCCGCCGGAGGTCTCGGTCTTGGAGCTCTCGCCCCGATAAAACTCCTCGAAGATGCGATCGAACTCATCGCGCCGGATACCGGGTCCGGTGTCCCACACCTCCAGACTGGCGCGTGCGCTGCGGCGCCGAGCCGCCACCAACACGCCGCCTTCCGTCGTATAGCGGACCGCGTTCGAGAGCAGGTTGCGCAGAACCCGCTGCAGCAGCAACGGATCGGTCTCGACGTACAGACGGGCCCGCCGCTCCCTGAACCTCAGGCCCTTGGCGGCAGCGATCGGAACGAACTCCTGCCGAAGCGTCGAGAACACTTCGTTCAAATCGACGACCTGCTTGGTGGCCTGGACGGCGCCGGAATCCAGGCGCGAGATCTCCAGCAGCTCCTCGACCAGCTTGGACAGCGATTCGACCGCCGTCGACAGGTTCTTCGTCAGCGGCTCCAGCGGCCCCTGCGCGCGCTTGCGCAGCAGCGAGCAGTAGATCCCGATCGCCTGCAGCGGCTGCCGCAGGTCATGGCTGGCCGCGGCGAAGAACTGGGTCTTGGACCGGATCGCGTTTTCCGCGGCGCGGCGCGCCTCCTCGGCCAGCCGCTTCTCGTTCAGCAGCTGTTCCACCAGAACTTCGTTTTCGTAATTCTTCTTCACCGCCTCGGACATGGTCTCGCCGAAATTGCGCCCGAAGAACAGCGTGAACGAAAAGACCGCGAACAGCACGATCGAAGCGCTGTAGTACGCCGCCTCGTGCTGCTGCACCATCCGCACGATCAGCGGCAGCACCGCCAGCGGCAGGAAGAAGAACAGCGCCCGTCGATAGCCGGCATACAGCGTCAGCGAGCCGAACGCCACCCCCAGAATCACGGCCAGCAGCACCAGCTGAAGCAGTGGCGAGCCCGGGGCGAAGAACAGGCTCCCGGCGGCTCCCCAAAGCACGCCCGCAGCCGCCGCGATGGCCACCCAGCGGGAGGCCCACTGCTTGGCCCGCTTGGCCGGCTCAGGGTCCAGCCGGAACGCCCTGGCCACCCTCAGGCGCAGCAGCGACTCCAGCAGCATCCCGATGAACCAGATCAGCAGCTCGTTCTGGACAAGCTGGTTGTCCTTGTAGGCGTGCCAGAACGCGGCCACCAGCGCCATGCTGCCGAAGATGCTGCCGAGCACCGACTGCGGCACCTGCCGGTAAACCGAAGCCATCACACCCGCCGTGATTCGCTGGTGTCTCTGCTCGGGCGACTCGTCGCCCAAACCGAGTCGCGTCAGGGGGCCGGCCATGGTCGAATGATATTCAAGTCAGCACCGGGTGGCGGTGAAACTGCAATCTGGCCCCGCCTGAGCGCACCTGCAGGCGCCCGGGTGCACCAATCGGCAGCGTGACGCGCCGCCGGCCGTGCCCGAACGGCAACCCGGTGACCACCGGTGTGCCCTGCAGCACCGAACGCAGATGCCTGACCACAACGGACAGATCGAATCCGTTGTCGTTTGGCATGCTGGGCGTCGGGTCGAAATCGCCCAGCACGATGGCCCGCTGGCGCTGCAGGATCCCCGCCTGCGCCAGCTGCAGCAGCATCCGCTCGATCCGATAGGCCGCTTCGTTGACGTCCTCCAGAAACAGGATTCCCCCCTGCACCTTCGGCAGGTACGGCGTTCCCACCACAGCGCACAGCATCGAAAGGTTGCCGCCCCAGAGGCGCCCGCGCACGTCCAGGTCCGGGCCGTCGGTCTGGAACTCGATCCAGACCTCGGGCTTCTCGATCGCGTCGAAAAAGCTGCGGATCGTGAAGTCGCTGTCGCCCCGCGACCCGAAATCGGCCGCTGAAGGCCCCTGAAAACTCACCCCGCCGGCACGGGCCAGCAGCGCCAGCCCGAAGGCGGTGAAATCGCTGTAGCCGACCAGGATCCGCCCGGCAGCGCGGATCGCGGCAAAGTCCAGCCGGTCCAGCAGGCGGGACATCCCATAGCCGCCGCGCGCTGCCACCACCACATCCAAGGCCCCATCGGTCGCGAAGCGCTGAAGTTCGGTGGCTCGAAGCTCGTCGGAACCGGCAAAGCGCATCTCCCGGGCCAGGACGGTCTCGCCGACACGCACCTGCCAGCCCCTTTCCGAAAAGAACGCGGCGGCCCGGTCGGCCACACCGGGATCAGGTAGAAACCCGGACGGCGCTACCAGACCCACGCGGCGAGGCCGCGCGGCGATGCTTTCCATCAATCGTTGTCGCGTTGCTGCTCGATGCGGCGGTCCGCAAAAAAGCGGCTCAGCGTCGAAGAGCAGGCTTCCAGCAGCACGCCGGAGCGCACGGTCGTGTGATGATTCAGGCGGCTGTCCGAAAAAAGGTCTATCAGGCTACCGCACGCTCCCGTCTTCGGGTCGGGCGCGCCGTAGACAAGACGGGCGATTCGCGCCTGCTGGATCGCGCCGGCGCACATCGCGCACGGCTCCAGCGTCACGTACAGCATGCAACCGGTCAGACGATAGTTGCCCAACCAGTCAGCCGCCGCGCGGATGGCCTGGATTTCGGCGTGCGCGGTCGGATCGCTGTGGCCAATGGGCTGATTGAATCCGGTCGAGATCACCGACCCGTCCTTTACGACCACCGCGCCGACTGGAACCTCGCCCAGCGCCCAGGCGTTGTGGGCCTGATCCAAAGCCAGGCGCATGAAGGTCGCGTCCGGGTCGGCCGGCAACTCGCCGCCTTCGCTGACCTGGATCGCCTGGGCGGCTCGCTTCAGCCAGGCGGTGGAGGCATCCTGCCCCTTCACTCCCATTCAAATCGGGCTTTGCAAGTTGGGGCCTTTGAGCGTAAAGGACTTCGACGAAGATTTTACGTCATCCGCACCCGCGCGATGCCTCATCCGAGGCCGGCTGCTCTCGCAATCAGCAACAACCCTGCCCCGACCACGACGGCGCCGATGCCTCGCGCGACGCGCTCACCGGCCGGTGCGAGACGTTCGGCGGTGATGGCTGCCGTCACGACCGCCATTGCGCGCAGGTCCATGACCCCGACGACGAGCAGGATCGCCGTCAGGCCCGCACAGCACGTGCTGCAGTGCAGGCCAAGGCGCAGGCCGTGTCGCCAGGCCGTGCGGGCGTCCGCCGGCAACGCTCCGCCGCGCCCCGGTGCCTGCCGGCAGCAGGCGAGCTGATGCGCCTTCCAGGCGGTGAACTGGAGCGCGCCGGCGACCAGCACGACCACACCAACCGCGATCGGAACGGCGCGCGCCAGCGTCGGCAGCTGCATCTCGACCGCCACCAGCGCGACGCCCAGTGCAAAGGCGGCCATTCCGAACACGGCCCACACGAAGAAATACCCCGCGCCCACCAGCGCGGTCAGCCGGCCCAGCCGCGCCTGGCCTGCCCTGCCAACGGCCCGGCGGTAGCGCCACAGCGCCGGCACCAGGGACGGCAGCATCATCGCACCCATCATCACGAGCCACATGCCGAGGAACGTGGCCGCGGCGCCCGGCCACGTCTGTCCGGGCATCCGCATCCACGCCATCGACATCGTCCAGCCGCCGGGCATCGGCATCCGGCCCATGGCCGACATGGACGCGCACCAGACGATGGTCACCGCCGTGCTGGCGGCGAACAGCAGCGCCGAGGCACCGAAAAAGGCTCCCTGGGAAGCCCGCTCGAAAACGATGCGTTGTGACATCTGCCGTCCCCCCGGTTGATACCAGGACCCGGCTCAGCGCTTGCCGTACTCGTCGTGGCGGCGCCACCAGACGCCTGTCTCGTTGCGGCCCTTGGGGGTGCGGTCGAGCCACTGGTACGCGCCCCACAGGCCGTCCAGTCCGCGCGCATAGGTGGAATAGGTGTGGTAGATGACGCCATCCTCGAGCACGAACGCGCTCATGCCCGGCCTGTCGCGCGTGAACGTGGCCACGTTGGTTCCGGCCATGGCCGCGATCTGGGCCACGGGCCCCTCGCCGCCGCGCAACTGCCACTCTTGAACGGTCTTGCCCGCGAGCGGCTCACGTGCCGGCGCTTCGCGCCGGTAGTTGTATTCGATACCTCCCGCGCGCTGTTGATCCTCGGTGAACCAGACGTTGAAGTCGAAGTTGAAGTCGCCGCCGGCCGAGGACGCCCAGGGAAACGTCCACCCCATCCGCCGCTTGTACGCCTGAAGCTTCGCAAGCGGCGCGCGCGACACCGCCGAGAGCGTGACGTCGTGGTTGGCCAGGTGGACGGCGAAGCCGTTGAACCCGTCCGCGATCATCGAGCAGGAAGGACACCCCGCCGTGTAGTCGGGCCCGAACATGAAGTGGTAGACGAGCAGCTGCGAGCGCCCTTTGAAGAGGTCTGCCAGCGAGGCGCTCCCCCCGTCGGTCTCGAATCGATACTTCTTGTCGATCAGAACCCACGGCAGCTCCTGGCGTCGCCGCGCCAGCTCGTCGCTGCGCCGCGTCAGCTCCTTTTCCGCCCCGAGCAGCTCGAGCCGCGCCGCGAGCCATTCTTCACGTGTACCAGTCAAGTGTGTCGTCTGTGTCGTCATGGTTTTTGTCTCCTTCGTTCGAGTGTCCACAATGGTGGTTGTGAAAGCTGGATTTTTCGTGGCTTGCTTTCCCCTAGTAGTTGTTGCTCACGAGATAAACTTAGCGCAGGATATCGAAACGATGGGAGTGACAAGTGTGGCGGGATTCCGCTAGGCCGGTAACCGTATGGATTCGCTGATCAC
>DATBCD010000005.1:0-52243 GCA_036270655.1 Burkholderiaceae bacterium | reverse complement strand
GTCCGGAAATGATCAGCGGCGTGCGCGCCTCATCGATCAGGATCGAGTCGACCTCGTCGACGATCGCATAGTGCAGACCGCGCTGGCGCCGGTCCTCGGCGCGGTATTCCATGTTGTCGCGCAGGTAGTCGAAGCCGAATTCGTTGTTGGTTCCATACGTGATGTCGGCCGCGTAGGCTCCGCGCTTGTCCTCCGTGGCCTGCTGCGAAAGGATCACGCCCACGCTCATGCCCAGGAAGCGGTACACCCGTCCCATCCATTCCGCGTCGCGGCTGGCCAGGTAGTCGTTCACGGTCACGACGTGCACGCCCTTGCCGGCCAGCGCGTTCAGGTAAACAGCCAGGGTCGCCGTCAGCGTCTTGCCCTCGCCGGTTCGCATCTCGGCGATCTTGCCGTCGTGCAGCACCATGCCGCCGATCAGCTGCACGTCGAAATGGCGCATCCCGAGCGTGCGCCTGGCCGCCTCGCGCACCACCGCGAAGGCCTCGGGCAGCAGCTGCTCGAGCGTTTCGCCCGCCTGGTGGCGCCGCCGCAGCTCGCCGGTGCGCCCGGCCAGCTCGGCGTCGCTCAACGCGGCGGTCTGTGCCTCCAGCGCGTTCACGCGAGCCACGCTGTGCTGGTAATGCCGGATCAGCCGCTGGTTGCGACTGCCGAAAACGCTGGTCAGTAGTTTGGAGATCATGGGAGCGTCGTTGCGGCGCGACCGCGTCCGATCCGGACGCGCGGAGTCGCACGTGCGCGGTTGGACGCTGCCGTGGGCCGGGCCCTGCGGCGAGCGCAAAATTATGTCACAGGAGCCGGGGCAGGCCGCCGCCGGCTATGGGACCGTGCGGATCAGTGAAATGCCGGGGCAATCACCGCGGCGGCAGCCGGCGCCAGGGCGGCCAGCGGCGAGCCCGGCTTGGCGCTTGCCAGGTACCTGAGCGGGTTTTGCGGCACGCCGTTGACGCGAACCTCGAAGTGCAGGTGCGGACCGGTGGCGCGGCCGGTGGCCCCGACCAGCGCGATCTGCTGGCCGTTGCGAACGATGTCACCGGCTTTCACGAGGATGCGGCTGGTGTGCGCGTACAGCGTCGACAGTCCGTAGCCGTGATCTATCCTGACCACGTTGCCGAACTCCGGGTGGTGCTCGGCCGACGCCACCACCCCACCGGCCGCCGCGAAGATCGCAGTGCCGGACGGGGCCGCAAAATCGATCCCGGTGTGCATCGTGTATTCGCCCGTAAACGGGTCGGTCCGCATTCCGAAGCCGGATCCGACGAAGCCTTCGACTACCGGCGTGTCGCGCGGCAGCAGCGCGCTGCGAGCGGCGTTGGCCACCAGCTCGGATTCGACCACGTTCATGAAATCGGTGCGCTCATCGAGCCCCTTGCCGACGCTGTGCGCCTGGACCTGCAGCTCGGCCAATGTCAGCGGGCGCGAAGCGACCGGCTCGGCGCCGCCCAGCCCCGGTACCTCGCGGAAATCGAATTCCTCGGGGCGTATCCCGGCCAGCTTCGATACGCGCTCACCAAGCGCGTCCAGCCGCATCATCCGGGCCTGCATCTCGCCGACCATTTTCGCCATTGACGAGACGTTGTCGCGCAAATATTGCTCGTCGCGCGCCAGGCGGTCGCGCATCACGACCGACACCAGCTGCTTGACCAGCGGCATTTCGCGCTGCGCGGCCAGCCGGAAAGTCAGCACGTACAGCCCGCCCACGGCGAACGCCAGCAGGGTCAGAACACCGAGCGCGCTCCACACAAGCGTCGCCCGCGATAGATTGACTGCACGGGCGCGCGCCAGCCGCCGGTCAACGAAAATCAATTGCACCGCAATCTCCTACTATCGGGGATATCGTCACGAAACCGCTGCAACCTGATCCCCTTGTCCAATCCGTTCGGATGACCCCGCCCGCCCGTCGCCTGCCGGACGCCCTGGCACAATCGGAAGCCGGCTCTGCACTGCTGCAGCGCTTTCGCGCCTCGCAGCGGGCCGCGGCGGCCATCGAGTCGGAGTGCCAGCGCATCGTGCCAGGGTTCTCCCCGGTTCAATCTCGTAGTTGTGAACTGCGCGGCACCACACTTCGACTGAATGCCCAGCAGCCAGCCCAAGTCGCCAAGCTGCGGCAGGCCGTTCCCCGCCTTTTGCGCCAACTTCAGCAACAGGGTTTGGACGTTATCGAAATCAAAATTGGGGTACAACCGCGCGCTTTGACTTCATCCGTGCAGCGGCCCTGCGCTGCGGCAGTGCCCGCAGCGCAGACAGGCGCGCCGGTCGGTTCCAACGATCAGACGCGCATCAGCCAAGCGCTTGAGTTCGCAAGGAAGCTTGCGCTCACATTGCCAGAGTCGCCTCTACGTGCAGCGACCCACAAGCTGGCCGCGGCGCTGTCAGCGGCACTCGCACAAACACGCGAGTCAAACCAGCCGCGAAACCAGCAGAACGGCAAAGAACACGACACCTGAAGTCAGTCCGGCCCCCAGCAATCGCAGCGCCCAGCTCAGGTACTGGCGCTGACCGGTCACGGCGTAGCGGATCGCCAGAAACGCGACCGCAAGCGCGAATACGACGACCAGGAGCCGAAAGGCGGCCACTCGGGCTAAGCGAAGGCCGGTCGCAGGAACGCCTCGGGCGCCGGCGCGTCCTGATCGAAGCTCACCACCTCGTAGGCCGAGCGATCGGCCAGCAGTGCGCGCAGCAGCCGGTTATTCAGCGCGTGCCCCGACTTGTGCGCGCGATACGCCGCGATCAGAGGGCGGCCGAGCAGGTACAGATCGCCGATCGCATCCAGGATCTTGTGCTTGGCGAATTCATCGCCGCTGCGCAGGCCCTCGGTATTCAGGACCCGGTACTCGTCCATCACGATCGCGTTCTGAAAGCTTCCGCCCAGCGCCAGCCCGGCTGCCCGCATCGCCTCGACCTCGCTGACGAATCCGAACGTGCGCGCTCGCGCCACCGCCGTTACATACGGGTCGCGCGCGAAATCGACCTCGACGTCCTGGGCGCTGGCATCGATCGCGGGGTGCTCGAAATCGATCGAGAAGCGCAGCTTGAATCCGAAGTGCGGCTCCAGCCGCGCCCAGCGCTCGCTGCGGCCTTCGCCTTCGCGCACTTCGACGGGGCCGAGCACCCGGATGAAGCGCCGTGGCGCGTTCTGCTCCTGCATGCCGGCCGAGCGGATCAGGAACACGAAGCTGGCGGCGCTGCCGTCCATGATCGGGATCTCGGGCGCATCGACGTCGACATAGCAGTTGTCGATGGCCAGCCCGGCCAGCGCCGACATCAAATGCTCGACGGTTCCGATGCGCACGCCTTCGCGCACCAGCGTCGAGGCCATGCGGGTATCGCCGACCGCATCGGCGGTGGCGGCGATCTGGACCGGAGGATCGGTGTCGGTGCGCCGGAACACGATCCCGGTGTCGGCAGACGCCGGGCGCAGCACGAGCTCAACCTTGGCCCCGCTATGAAGCCCGATGCCGACTGTCCGTACCAGCGATTTCAGGGTGTGCTGACGCACCATGGCCGGCATTCTAGTCGCAGCGCAGCAACCTGAAGATGGCAAAATCGCGCGCGTGTCCTTGGATCCGATCCATCGCCTATTCCGATGCACAGTTTGAAGGTGGTCCGCCCCCTTGTGCCGACGTATCTGATCGTCGCCTGCCTGATCGGCTGGTCGGCTGTCGCGCCGGCCGCGCCGGCGGACGAGCCGCACCCCGCCACCGCCGATGCCGACCGCGCGCAGAGCACGCCGGCCGAGCTGACCGCCGTCGCGCGCCTGCTGGCGGGCGTGGACCCGCAAAGCGACAACCCCGGCTTGCAAGCCGTGGCCCGCAGCGACGCGTGGAAGACCCATCGCAAGGCGAGCCGGTACGGCGATCGCCAGCTGCAGGAGCGGCTGCAGCGGATGGACCGCTGGCAGCGCGCGGCGCTGCCGTCCGCGCCGCCGGGCGGCGCGCTGATCTACCCGTTCAGCGGGCCGGATTTCGTCAACGCCTTCGCGCTGTTCCCGGACTACAAGACCTACGTGTTCTTCAGCCTGGAGCCGCCCGGCGAGGTTCCGGCGCTCGCGCGGATGGACGAGCACCAGCTCGGGGAGCTGTTCTCCGATCTGCGGGGCGCGTTGAACGACCTGGTGGCGCTGAACTTCTTCATCACGCCGAACATGAAGGAGAACCTGCAGACGGACAACCTGCAAGGCACGGTGCCGCTGCTGCTGGCACAGATGGGCCTGCTGGGCCTGACCGTCGAAAGCGTCGAGCCCTTCGACCCCTGGCCCGCAACGGCCCAGGCCGGCGCGCGGCGCACCGGCAAGCCGAGCCTGCCGTTGCGCGCGGTCCGGATCGAATTCGACGACCGCGCCAAGACCCGGCGCACGCTGCTGTACCTTTCGCTCGACGTCAGCGACAGCCAGCTGCGCTACTACCCCGAGTTCGCACCGTGGCTGCGGTCGTTCGAACAGCCCACCGTGCTGCTCAAATCGGCCTCGTACCTGCTGCACGGGGGCAACTTCCGCCAGGTCCGTGGCGCCGTGCGCGAGCGGGCGCGCCTGATCGTGCAGGACGACACCGGGATGCCGTACCGCATCCTGCGCGATGACGGCTTCCGCATTTCGCTGTACGGCCAGTACGAGCGTCCGGTCAAACTGTTCGAGAACCGATACCAGAAAGACCTGGACGATGCCTTCGCGTCGGCCGGCAATACGGACCCGGTGCCGTTTCCGTTCGGCTACAACTGGCGCAAGGAGGGCCGCTCGGGCGTGATCGTGGCGCGCAGGCCTGGAAGCGACACTTGAGGAGGCGGCGGAAGCTGGCCGATACCCGAGGTAGTTTCCATTGGCGCCGCCGCCTGATCGCGGCCCTGCCGCTGGCGGCCTGGGGAGCGCGGGCCGCGGCCGATGAGACGGCGGTAATGCGCAGCTTCCGTTTCACGACCGGCGACGGCGTGCGGCTCAACGTGCTGGAAGCCGGCCCCTCGCCTGCCGATCCGGCCCTGCCGGTGATCGTGCTGGTGCCCGGCTGGTGCATGCCGGCGCTGATCTGGCAGGCGCAGTTGAAGGCGTTCGGGCAGCGCTTTCGCACGCTCGCGCTGGACCCGCGCGGACAGGGCGACTCGGACATCCCGGCCGGGGGCTACGACGCTGAGCAGCGCGCCAGCGACCTGCGCGAGCTGCTCACCCCCTTGCCGCGCGTCGTGCTGGTGGCTTGGTCGCTCGGGGTGCTCGATGCGCTGAATCTGGTGTATTTCTTCGGCGACTCGCGCCTGGCGGGCCTGGTGCTGGTGGACAACTCGGTCGGAGAGCCGCCAGCCCCCAAGCCCTCGAACTTTCTGTCCCAGCTGCGCGCCGACCGCGGCGCCACCGTCGACCGCTTCGTGCGGGGGATGTTCAAGCGTCCCCGGCCCGAGGCCGAGATCGAACGAATCAAGCAATCGGCGCTGAAGATGCCGCTCGAGGCGGCCGTCGCGCTGCTGTCGTATCCGTTTCCCCGCGAGCACTGGCGCGCGATCGCGCTGTCCTTCGCCAAGCCGCTGTGCTACTGCGTGACCGACCGCTACGTCGAACAGGCGCGCAACCTGCAGCGCGAGCGGCCAGCAACGCGCGTCGAGTGGTTCGAGCACGCCGGCCATGCGCTGTTCGTCGACGAGCCGGAGCGCTTCAACCGGGTCGTCAGCGAATTCGCGCAATCGGCTTAGTCCGCCGCCCGTCACATCAAGGCATCACGTGACGCCGACGTTCAGCTGGCGAGTTCGCATTGAGGCATCTTGCGGCTCCAGGTCCGCCTAGGCGTCGCGGCCGGCGCGGGCCGGCAACATCCGTTGAAACACGCGGTCCCGATCGACGATCAGGTGCTTCAATGCCGCGATGGCATGAAGCGCGATCAACGTCGCAAAAACCCAGGCAACCAGCCGGTGCCCGTCGGCGAACCGCCCGCGCAACAGGGCGTCGTCCCACCCCCAATGCGGCAGCGGAACGCCAAACAATTTCGGGCCGTACTTGCTGAAAGAGGACGTCAGATAGCCGGTGACCGTGACGACCACCATCAGGAGGTAGAACAGCACATGGTTCAGGGAGGCCGCCCGCCGCTCCCAGCGCCGTATCGTCGATGGCAGGTCAGGGGCGCGATGCCAGCTGCGCCAGGCAATCAGCGCGGCGATGAAGCCGGCGGTGAGGATGCCGAGCGATTTGTGCAGATTGAAGAACACGGCCCGCTGCTCGGTATTTTTCGGAATCCCGACCATGTAGGCGCCCGTCGCCAGCAAGGCGAGCACGCCGCCGGCCACGATCCAATGCAGAATCACGGCGGTCAGGGGGTAGCGCGAGTCCGATCCGTCAACCGTCGTTTCCAGGGCCATTCAGATCCGCGGGGAGTGGGTGGGCGTTCCTGCCTGCCCACTTTACAGAATTTCCGACGCGTCGCGGCGGACCCTCTGGCCCCGCTCGGAATCGGCCGAGCGGAGAAATCCCTGATCGTCAGCCTTCCCGGGGCCGACGCACGGTGCGCCGCGATCCGGCGCAAGCAGCGGCGCGCAGCCGGCGCGCCGCCGCGTCAGTCGGCCTGCTTGCGCAGGAAGGCGGGAATGTCGAGCCGATCGGCCGGCGCCTCGTCGATCGCCGCCGCCCGCACCGCAGCGCCATCGCGAGAACGCCACACGGCGGGCGTGTCCAGGTGGCTGTAGTCGTGGCCCGGCGCCGGGGACGTGGAGCCGACCACGGCGGGGCTTTCGGCCACCGACCTGAGCATGGTCACCGGAGCCTTTTTCGCCACCGCTTTGCCCAGCCCGGTCGCCACCACCGTCACGCGCAGGTCGTCGCCCATCGATTCGTCGTTCACGGTCCCGAAAATCACGGTCGCGTCCTCGGCTGCGAACGCGCGGATCGTGTTCATCACTTCGCGCGTTTCCCGCATCTTCAGCGACGGGCTGGCCGTGATATTCACCAGCACGCCGCGCGCTCCCGACAGGTCGACGCCCTCGAGCAGCGGGCTGGCGACCGCCTGCTCGGCCGCCACGCGCGCCCGGTCGGTGCCCGCCGCGGTGGCCGTGCCCATCATGGCCTTGCCGTGCTCGCTCATCACGGTCTTGACGTCCTCGAAGTCGACGTTGACCAGGCCCGGAATGTTGATGATCTCGGCGATGCCTGCGCACGCGTTGTGCAGCACGTCGTCGGCGGCCTCGAAGCAGTCGGCCATCTCGGCGTCCTCGCCCAGCACCTCTTCGAGCTTGTTGTTCAGGATCACGATCAGCGAGTGCACGCGGTCCTGCAGGTCCACCAGCCCCTGCTCGGCCACCCTGAGCCGCTTGGGTCCCTCGAAGTCGAACGGCTTGGACACCACCGCGACCGTCAGCAGGCCCATTTCCTTGGCGATCTCGGCCACGACCGGCGCCGCGCCGGTGCCGGTTCCGCCGCCCATGCCGGCCGTGATGAACACCATGTGCGCGCCCCGCAGTGCATCGGCGATCCGGTCGCGCCCCTCCTCGGCCGACTGGCGGCCGACGTCCGGACGGCTGCCGGCCCCCAGCCCGGTCTGGCCGAGCTGGATCACGTTCTTGGCGCTGGAACGCGCAAGCGCCTGATGGTCGGTGTTGGCGCAGATGAATTCCACGCCCTGCACGCCGCGCCGGATCATGTGCTCGACGGCGTTGCCGCCGGCGCCGCCGACGCCGATCACCTTGATGACCGTGCCCTGGGTTTCCGTCTCCAGAATCTCGAATGGCATGTGACCTCCTGTGTCTGTGCTGCCGACTGCTTTCAAAAGTTCCCGACGATCCATTCCTTCATCCGCCTGAAGGTCTGCTTCAACGAACCGGTCTGCGCCACCAGCTTGCGGCCGCGCAGCTGCTGCGCATGCGCTTCGGCGAGCAGGCCCATCACCGTCGCAAAGCGCGGATTGCGAACCACGTCGGCCAGCGCGCCGCGGTAGCCGGGCCATCCGACCCGGGCCGGCCGCAGGAAGACGTCCTCGGCCAGCTCGACGATGCCCGGCAGCAGCGACGTGCCGCCGGTCAGCACCACCCCGCTGGCCAGCATTTCCTCGTAACCGGACTCGCGCAGCACCTTCTGCACCAGCGTGAACAGCTCCTCCACGCGCGGCTCGATCACCGCCGCCAGGGCCTGACGCGACAGCAGGCGCGGAGGCCGGTCACCGATGCCCGGAATCTCGATGCGGTCCGCGCTTTCGGCCAGCACCTCCTTGGCCACGCCGTGGCGCAGCTTGATCTCCTCGGCGTCCGGGATCGGCGTGCGCAGAGCCATCGCGATGTCGTTGGTGATCTGGTCGCCGGCGATCGGAATGACCGCGGTGTGGCGGATCGCGCCGCCGGTGAAAATGGCGATGTCGGTGGTGCCACCGCCGATGTCGACCAGCGCGGCGCCCAGCTCGCGCTCGTCGGCCGTCAGAACCGAGAGCGAAGAGGCGAGCGGCTGCAGGATCAGGTCGCTGACTTCCAGCCCGCAGCGCCGCACGCACTTGACCACGTTCTGCGCGGCGCTGACCGCGCCGGTGACGATATGCACCCGCACTTCGAGGCGGATGCCGCTCATCCCGATCGGCTCGCGGATATCCTCCTGGCCGTCGACGATGAACTCCTGCGTCAGCACGTGCAGCACCTGCTGATCGGTCGGGATGTTCACGGCGCGCGCGGTTTCGATCACGCGGTCCACGTCCGGCGGCGTGACCTCGCGGTCCTTGATCGCCACCATGCCGCTCGAATTGAAGCTCTTGATGTGACTGCCCGCGATCCCGGTGAAGACCTCCGAGATCCGGCAGGCAGCCATCAGCTCGGCCTCCTCCAGCGCGCGGCGGATCGACTGCACCGTGGCTTCGATGTTCACGACCACGCCCCGGCGCAGGCCTTCGGAACGCGCCTGACCGAGGCCGATCACCTGGTAGCGCGAATCGGGCAGCAGCTCGGCCACCGCGACCACGACCTTCGACGTGCCGACGTCCAGGCCGACGATCAGGTCCTTGCGCTCGATTCTTCTCATCAGGTCGTTCTTCATCGGGTCGCTTTCTTCATTGCGTCCTGGCGGCGGCAAATCCGTTCGAATAGCGCGCATCGATCCGCGTGGCCGGGCCGTCCAGCCGGGCGATCACCACCGGGTAAGCCGACACGACCTGGGCCAGCCGCTGCTGCAGGCGCCCGGGCGGCTCATCGCGCCCGAGCTCGAGCTGCATGCGCGGCGCCGTGGTCAGGCTCCAGGAGCCGCGGTCGGATATCTGCATCGCCACGATCCGCAGCTGCAGCGGCGCCAGCTGCGCGCCGAACCGGCGCCAGCGCGCCACCGCGTCCGCCGCCGCCTGGGGCGGCCCCGAAAAGCTCACCAGCGGGCCGTCGGCCTCGGCCTCGTCCGGATTGGCCACGAACAGCACGCCCTGGTCGGACACCAGCCGTCCGTCGCTCCACTGACCCAGCACGCGGTGCTCGGTGAGCGTGACGCGCAGGCGGTTCGGCCAGATGCGGCGGACCGAAACCTGCGCGACCCACGGCAGCGTCTCGAATGCGCGTCGTGCCTGGTCCAGCCGGATCGTGAAGTAATTGCCGGCCAGGTGCCCGCCGATGGCGGCACGCACCGCGGCGCGGCTGACGTGGCGTACGTCGCCCACGATTTCGATGCGCTGGAAATCGAAGCGGCGGCTGTGCGCCACTCTGAGCGCAAGCGCCGCGACCAGCGCCAGCAGGCTGGCGGCCACCAGCGCCGCGATGGCCCAGCGCATCGCCAGCAGCCCGTTCACGTGTTCACCTCCAGCGTGGCATCCGACAGGATCCGCAGCACCAGGTCCGGAAAATCCATTCCGCGCTGGCGCGCCGCCATCGGCACCAGCGAATGGCCCGTCATCCCGGGCACCGTGTTGAGTTCGAGCAAAAAGGGGCGCTCGCCGTCGGCCTGGGGCTTGAGCATCACGTCCACCCGCCCCCAGCCGCGCGCGCCGACGACCTGGTAAGCCTGCAGGCACAGGCGCTGGATATGCTGCGCGAGCGCAGGCGCGAGCGGCGCCGGACACAGGTACTGGGTGGTGTCGCTGAAGTACTTGCTGTGATAGTCGTAGTCGGCGTGCGGGGCCCGGATTTCGATCAGCGGCAGCGCCTCGGCGCCCGCTCCGGCGCCCAGGATCGCGCAGGTCAGCTCGCGTCCGGCCACCAGCTCTTCGGCGAACACGCGCGTGTCGTAGCGGCGCGCCAGCGCAAATGCGGCGGCCAGCTCGCCGTTCGCGTTCGAGGTCACTTTCGTGATCCCGATGGTCGAGCCCTCCGAGCGCGGCTTGACCACCACCGGGCCGCCCAGCTCGCGCGCCAGGGCGTCGAAATCGTCCTGCGCTTCGAGCTCGCGCCAGCCCGGCGTCGGGATCCCGGCCCAGACCCACATCCGCTTGGTCACGAGCTTGTCGAGCGCGACGGCAGAGGCCTGCACGCCGCTGCCGGTATACGGAATCCGCAGCGTCTCCAGCACTCCCTGGATCGTGCCGTCCTCTCCGAAGCGGCCGTGCAGCGCGATGAAGACGCGGTCGAAGCCCGAGCGCTCCAGCTCGCCGATCGACTTCAGGTACGGATCGAACGGGTGCGCATCGACCCCGCGGCCGAGCAGCGCCTGAAGCACCGCGTTGCCCGACATCAGCGAGATTTCGCGCTCCGACGAGCGCCCGCCCAACAGCACGCCAACACGCCCGAAATCCTTCATTCGTGCGCTCCTCGTTCCGCCTGCGCCAGCCGGGTCGCCACAGCGCCGATCGAACCGGCTCCCATCGTGATCACCACATCGCCGGGGCGCGCTGCACCCAGGATCGCCTCGGACGCCTGCTCGACGCGGTCGACAAAAACCGGCTCGACGCGCCCGCCCACCCGCAGCGCGCGGGCGAGCGAGCGGCCATCGGCCGCCACGATCGGAGCCTCGCCCGCCGGGTAGACCTCGGTCAGCACCAGCACGTCGGCCAGGGACAGCACCCGCACGAAGTCCTCGAAGCAGTCGCGTGTGCGGGTGAATCGATGCGGCTGGAACGCCAGCACGATGCGGCGCCCCGGAAACGCGCCGCGTGCGGCCTCCAGCGTGGCCGCGATCTCGGCCGGGTGGTGTCCGTAATCGTCGATCAGCGTGAAGCTTCCGCCGGCGATCGCGATCTCGCCATGGCGCGCGAAGCGGCGGCCCACGCCGGTGAACGCGCCCAGTGCCCCCAGGATCGCCGCGTCGGCAACGCCCAGCTCGCCGGCCACCGCGATGGCCGCCAACGCGTTCTGCACGTTGTGCCGCCCCGGAAGATTCAGCTCGACCGACAGCGAGGCGGCGGCCTCGCGTTCGGCCGTGAAGCGCATCCGGGCGCCGACCGGCGTCGCGGCCACGGCCCGCACCTGCGCCGCCTCCGAGAAACCGTAGGTGACGACCGGCTTGGACACGAACGGAATGATCTCGCGCACGCGCTCGTCGTCGATGCACAGCACGGCACGCCCGTAAAACGGCAGGCGCGACAGGAAGTCGACGAAGGCCTGGCGCAGCCGCGCGAAGTCGTGGCCGTAGGCCTCCATGTGGTCGTTGTCGATGTTGGTCACGACCGCAAGCACCGGCGTCAGGTTCAGGAAGCTCGCGTCCGATTCGTCGGCCTCCACCACGATGTACTGACCGCCCCCCAGCCGCGCGTTGACCCCGGCCGAATTCAGCCGCCCCCCGATCACGAAGGTCGGATCCAGTCCCCCGGCGGCCAGCACGCTCGCCACCAGGCTGGTGGTCGTGGTCTTGCCGTGGCTGCCGGCAATCGCGATGCCCTGCTTCAGCCGCATCAGCTCGGCCAGCATCACGGCGCGCGGCACCACCGGGACGCGCCGCTCCCGTGCCGCCACCGCTTCCGGGTTGTCGGGACGCACGGCCGAAGACACGACCACCACGTCGGCCCCCTGCACGTGGCTGGCGTCGTGGCCGACCGCGATCCGCGCGCCCAGTCCCGCCAGGCGCTGGGTGACCGCGGATTCGGCCAGATCGGACCCGCTGACCACGTAGCCGAGGTTCAACAACACTTCGGCGATCCCGCTCATGCCGGAGCCGCCGATTCCGACGAAATGGATTTGACGGATCGCGTGTCTCATCGGCCAGCTCGCGCCAGCGACTCGATGGCCGACGCCACCGCGGCCGTCGCGTCCGGATGGCCGAGCGAGCGGGCGCGCTGAGCGATCGCCAGGATCTGCTCGCGCGTCAGGCCGCCGAGCAGTTGCGCCAGCGCCTGGGCGTCGAACCGCTCCTGCGGCACGTGCAGCGCGGCCCCGCGACTGGCCAGAAACTCGGCGTTGAAGCGCTGGTGGTCGGTAGTGGACACCACCAATGGCACCAGGATGGCCGCCACCCCGGCGGCGCACAGCTCCGACACGGTGATGGCGCCGGCGCGGCACACCACCAGGTCGGCCTCCTGATAGCACTGCGCGATGTCCTCGATGAAGCCGCACACGCTGGCCTGCACGCCGGCGGCCGCGTAGGCGGCGCCGGTGGCTTCGACGTGGGCGCCGCCGCACTGGTGCATCACCTGCGGGCGCCGATCCGCCGGCATTCGCGCGAGCGCAGCCGGAATCGTCTGGTTCAACACGCGCGCACCCAGGCTTCCGCCCACCACCAGCAGGCGCAGCGGCCCGCTGCGCCCCGCGAGCCGCTGCTCGGGCGGGGCCAGCGACGCGATCCGTTCACGCACGGGCGCCCCGGTCACGATGGCCTTGCGGCCCGCGATCCGGCTGGCGCTGCCGTCGAAACCGCACAGCACGGCAGTGGTGATCGGCCGCAGCACGCGCATCGAAAGCTGGGGCGAAGCGTCCGCGTTCAGCAACGCGAACGGCACGCGCCGGCTGGCTGCGGCCGCGCCGGCCGGCACCGCCACGTAGCCGCCGGTGGCGAACACCACGTCGGGGGCGCGCCTGCGCATGGCGCGCCGACTGGCCGCGAACGCGCGCACCAGGTTCACGCTGCCGCAGGCCGCGCCGCGCAGACCCTTGCCGCGCAGGCCGGAAAACGGAACCGCGTCGAAATCGATCGCCAGCGGCGCCACCAGGCCGCGCTCGATGCCGGTGCGGGTGCCGAGCCAGCTGATGCGCCAGCCGCGCGCGCGCAGCAGCTCGGCCACCGCCACCCCGGGCATCACGTGCCCGCCGGTGCCGGCGGCCACCACCATCAGATGGCGCGGCGCCACGGGCGCGGAGGTCGCGGCAGCGGCACTCATCGGGCGGCTCCTCCCCGCATCAACGCCCGGTTCTCGTAGTCGACCCGCAGCAGCAGCGACAGCGCCACCATCGTCGACAGCAGCGCCGAGCCCCCGTAGCTCATCAGCGGAAGGGTCAGGCCCTTGGTGGGCAGCAGGCCGGTGGCCACGCCGATGTTGATGAACGCCTGCACGCCGATCCACAGCCCGACGCCTTGCGCGACCAGTCCGCCGAAGGTGCGCTCCAGCGCCACCGCCTGGCGCCCGATCTCGAAGGCGCGCCGGCTCAGCCAGTAATAGGCGAACACGACCGCGAGCACTCCCAGCAGCCCGAGCTCCTCGCCGATCACCGCGACGATGAAATCGGTGTGGGCCTCCGGCAGGTAATGCAGCTTCTCGACGCTCGCACCGAGGCCGACTCCGAACCATTCGCCGCGGCCGAACGCGATCAGCGAATGAGACAGCTGGTAGCCTCGCCCCAGCGCGTTGCCAGCCGACCACGGATCCAGGTACGCGAAGATGCGTTCGCGCCGCCAGGGGCTGGTCCAGATCACCGCCATGAACGCCACGCTCAACGCCACCGTGATCGACGCGAACAGGCGCCCGTTGACTCCGCCCAGAAACAGGATCCCGATGCTGATCGCAACGATCACGCCGAACGCCCCCAGATCGGGCTGCAACAGCAGCAGCGCGCCGATCACGGCCATCACGCCGGCCATCGGAAGAAACCCCTTGCTGAAATCGTGCATGTAATCCTGCTTGCGCACCGTGAAGTCGGCCGCATACAACACGCACGCGAGCTTCATCAGCTCGGACGGTTGGAGATTCAGCGGCCCGAGCGCGATCCAGCGGCGCGCGCCGAGCGCGCCTTTGCCGACGCCGGGCACCAGGACCACCACGAGCAGCAGCACGCCGGCCAGGAACGCCCACCGGGCCACCTGCTGCCACTGCTTCATCGGCACCCAGAACGCGCCCGCGGCCACGACGGTGGCGATCAGCATCGAAATCGAGTGCCGAATCAGGAAATGCGCCGAGCTGACGTTGTAGCGCGGCGAATCGGCCAGCGCGATCGACGCCGAATACACCATCACGGCCCCGAACATCAGCAGCGCCGCCACCACCATCAACAGCGTGGCGTCGACCCGCTCGAAGTCGCCGCCGCGGCGCACCCCGGCCACGCCCCCCAGGCCGGCCAGCGCGAGCGTGGCCGCACCAGGAGCGAATCGCTCGTCGCCACGGCGATGCCGCCCGCCGCGCAGCCGAGATAAGATCCGGCTCATCCGCACAGCGCTCCCTGTGCAGAGGCATGGCCAGAGCCGGCCGGACCGATGGGACCCGAGGAGCCGGCCCTGGCCTGAGCCAGCTCGTGCACCGCCTGCACGAACACCTCGGCCCGATGCGCGTAATCGCGGAACATGTCGAAGCTGGCGCAGGCCGGCGAAAGCAGTACCGCGTCGCCGGGAGCCGCCAGAGCGGCCGCGCACACGACGGCCTCGGGCAGCGTGGCAGCGGTCACGAGGCCAACCCCGGTCGCCTGCAAGGCCTGGCCGATGCGCGGGCCATCGCGCCCGATCAGCACCACCGCCCGCGCGTGCGCGGCCACGGCCCCGGCCAGCGGCTCGAAGCGCTGCTGCTTGCCGTCGCCCCCCAGGATCACGACCAGCCTGCGGCCTTCGGAAGCCAGCCCCTCGATGGCCGCCAGCGTGGCGCCAACGTTGGTTGCCTTGCTGTCGTCGTAGTACTCGACCCCGTCGATCGCCGCGACCTGTTCGGTCCGGTGCGGCTCGCCGCGGTATTCGCGCAGCGCCTGCAGGCTTGGTCCGAGCGGGCATCCGATCGCGCGCGCGAGCGCCAGCGCCGCCAGCGCGTTCATCGCGTTGTGCCGGCCATGGATCCTGAGCGCATCGGACGGCATCAGATGGCGCACGAACAGCGGCCCCGGCGGGCGCGGCGCGCGCTTGCGCGAGGGCGGCTCGTCGTACAAGTCCTCGGCCAGCGCGAGCCAGTCGATGCCACGATCGTGGACCAGGCCGAAATCGCCCGCGCGCAGCGGAGGATCGGCTCCGAAGCTCCACACGCGAGCGCCGGCCGGAGCGAGCGACATCACGGCCGCATCGCCCCGGTTCAGCACCGCGATCGTGCCCCGCGTCAGAATGCGCGCCTTGGCCCTGGCGTAATGGTCCATCGAGCCGTGCCAGTCGAGGTGGTCCTCCGTCAGGTTCAGGATCGCCGCCGCGTCGCAGGCCAGCGTCGCGGTGGTTTCGAGCTGGAAGCTGGACAGCTCCAGCACCCAGACGTCGGGCAGGCGATCGGCGTCGAGCCTGGCGGCGAGCACATCGAGCGCGCACGGCGCAATGTTGCCGCCCACCGCCACGTCGCGCCCGCATGCGCGCACCATCCTGCCGGCCAGCGTGGTCGTAGTCGTCTTGCCGTTGGTGCCGGTAACGCCGATCACCCGCGGCCGATAGGCGCGCTCCTCGCGCAGCCGGGCCAGCGCCTGCGCGAACAGCTCGATCTCGCCGGCCAGCGGCATGCGCGCCTTGCGGGCCGCATCGACCAGCGCTGCGGCCGGCGGGCGATCCGGCGCAAGGCCGGGGCTGATCGCCAGCAACTCGACGCCCTCGAGCAATCCCGGCGCGAGCTGCCCGGTGCGAAGGTCCGCTTCGGGCAGCTCCCGGCCCAGTGCCGCCCGCATCGGGGGGTCCTCGCGCGTGTCGGCCACGCGGACCTGCCAGCCCTGGCGCGCCAGCCAGCGCGCCATCGCCAGCACGCTCTGGCCCAGACCGAGAATCAACGCGCGCTTCATCGCGGTCTCATCGGATTTTCAGCGTCGACAGCCCGATCAGCACCAGGATCATCGTGATGATCCAGAACCGCACCACGACCTGCGTTTCCTTCCAGCCCGACAGCTCGAAGTGGTGGTGCAGCGGCGCCATCCGGAAGATGCGCCGGCCGCCGGTCCAGCGGAAATACAGCACCTGCATCGCGACCGAGACGGTTTCGGCGACGAACACGCCGCCCATGATGAACAGCACGATCTCCTGGCGCGTGATCACCGCGATCGTGCCCAGCGCCGCACCCAGCGCCAGCGCCCCCACGTCGCCCATGAACACCTCGGCCGGATACGCGTTGAACCATAAAAACGCCAGGCCGGCGCCGCAGATGGCGCCGCACACGATCGCCAGCTCGCCGGCACCCGGAATGTGCGGGAACAGCAGATAGCGGGCCCAGTCGGCACGCCCCACCACGTACGCGAAGATGCCAAGCGCGAAGGCGATCATCACGGTCGGCATGATCGCCAGCCCGTCCAGCCCGTCGGTCAGGTTGACGGCGTTGCTGGTGCCGACGATCACCAGGTAGGACAGCGCCGCGAACCCGACCAGCCCCAACGGGTAGGCGACGTTCTTGAAGAACGGAACGATCAGGTCGGCGCGCGACGGCAGCTTCACCGCGAAGCCGTTGGCCATCCACTCCAGCAACAGCGGCCACATGCGCGAGGTCGAAGGCGCCGCGATCGCGAAAGCCAGGTAGATGGCCGCGGTCAGGCCCACCACGGTCTGCCACAGGAACTTCTCGCGCGCCGGCATTCCCTTCGGGTCGCGCCGCACCACCTTGCGATAGTCGTCGACCCAGCCGATGCAGCCGAACCCCAGCGTCACGACCAGCACGATCCAGATGAAGCGGTTGGACAGGTCGGCCCACAGCAGCGTGGTGATCAGGATCGACAGCAGGATCAGCGCGCCGCCCATGGTCGGCGTTCCCGACTTCTCCAGGTGCGACTGCGGGCCGTCAGTGCGCACCGCCTGGCCGATCTTCATCGCGGTCAGCCGCCGTATCACCACGGGACCGGCCAGCAGCCCGATCAGCAGCGCGGTGGCTGCCGCCAGCACCGCTCGCAACGTCAGGTAGGTGAACACGTTGAACGCGCGCATGTCCTTCGACAGCCATTGAAAGAGCTCGAGCAGCATCGTCAGTGTCCGTCCGCGGCCCTGCCCGCGAGTGCCTGCACGACCCGCTCCATCCGCATGAAGCGCGAGCCTTTCACCAGCACCGAGCCGCCGCTCGCCAGCAGCGGCCGCACCGCTGCGATCAGCGATTCGACGTCGTCGAAGTGGCGGGCGCCTGCGCCGAAGGCAAGCACCGCTTCCCGCGACAGCGCCCCGGTGGCCAGCAGCGTTTCGATGCCGCGCTCCTTCGCGTAGGCGCCGATTTCGCGGTGAAAGGCCGGCCCCTGCAGACCGACCTCGCCCATATCGCCCAGCACCAGCACGCGCGGCCCTGCTTCGGCCGCCAGCAGGTCGATGGCCGCGCGCACCGAGTCCGGGTTGGCGTTGTAGCTGTCGTCGATCAGGACCGCGCCGCGCCCGGCGGTCAGGCGGGTGCCGCGCCCGGGCACGGGCCGAAAAGCGGCCAGCCCGGCGCCGATCGCCTGCGGCGCGATTCCCAGCCCCAGGCAGCAGGCCGTCGCGGCCAGCGCGTTGTGCACGTTGTGCGCGCCGGCCAGCGCGAGCGTGCTGTCGACCGATCCGGCCGGAGTCGAGATTCGAAGCTCGCTGGCGCCGGCGCCGGCGCGATAACTGGCCGTCACCGTCGCGGGCTCGCTCATGCCGAAGTCGATCACCCGGCGCAGGCCGGCCAGATCGCGCCAGATCGAGGCGCACCGGTCGTCCGCCGGAAACACCGCGACGCCGTCCGGCGGCAGCGCGGCGAGCACCGCGCCGTTTTCGCGCGCGGTCGCTTCGGCCGATTGCAGAAACTCCTGGTGCTCGCGCTGGGCGTTGTTCACCACCGCCAGCGTCGGCCGCGCCATTTGCGCCAGCTCGGCGATCTCGCCGACGCGGTTCATCCCGAGCTCGAATACCGCGGCCCGATGATGGCCGGCCAGCTCGAACAGCATCAGCGGCAGTCCTATGTCGTTGTTCAGGTTGCCCCGGGTGGCGAGCCACAGCGCGCGGCCATCGCGTTGACCGTAAGCCTGGGCGAAAATCGAGGCGATCATCTGGGTGAGCGTGGTCTTGCCGTTGCTGCCGGTGACCGCGACCACGGGCAGCGAAAAGCCGCACCGCCAGTGCGCCGCCGCCCGTCCAAGCGCGCGCCGGGTATCCGGGACGCGCAACTGGGGGCAATCGACCGGCACCGGGTGCTCCACCATCAGCGCCGCGGCGCCGCGCGCCCTGGCCTCGCGCGCGTAGTCGTGGCCATCGAAGCGCGGACCGCGCAGCGCGACGAACAGGGCCCCCGCCTGCAAAGTTCGCGAATCGGTGCTGACCGATTCGATCCGGGTGCCGGCACTGTCGGCTGCCGCGCCCTCGATCGCGCGCGCCAGTTCTCCGAGCGTGATCATCGGCTCGCCTGCTCGGGCGCCAGGCCGGCACGGCGCCGCAGCGCCGTCTGCGCGCAGTGCAGATCGGAAAATGGCAGCCGCCGGCCGGCCACCTCCTGATACGGCTCGTGCCCCTTGCCAGCGATCAGAACGACGTCGGCCGGGTCGGCCCGCAGCACGGTCCGGGTGATCGCCAGCGCACGGTCGGTGTCGTGGCTCAGCCGTGCGCCGGCCTGGCCTGCGCCTGCGATGATCTGGCCGATGATCCGTCCCGGGTCTTCGCCCCGCGGGTTGTCGCTGGTGACCACGATCCGGTCGGCCCCGCGCGCGGCGGCCGCGCCCATCTGGGGCCGCTTGCCGGGATCCCGATCGCCCCCGGCGCCGAACACGATCCACAAGCGTCCCGCGCGCGCCTGCGCCACCGGCCGCAGCGCCGCCAGCGCCTGCTCGATCGCATCGGGCGTGTGCGCGTAGTCGATCAGCACCAGCGGCAGGTCGAGGCCGGCCGCCTCGCCCGATTCGACTTCCACCCTCTGCATCCGGCCCGGGGGCGGCCGCAGCCCCTGCAGCGCGCGGGCCGCGTCGTGCACCTCGATGCCTGCCGCCAGCGCGATCCCGAATACTCCGAGCACGTTGGACACGTTGAAGCGGCCGATCACCGGAGCGCACACCGGCACGGTCAGCGCCGGCGCACCGGCGCGCTGCACGCGCGCCTCGAAGCGGATCTGGTCCGTGCCCAGCACGACGGACTCGCCGCTCAGCTCGCAATCGACCTGTGCTGCATCGACGGCGCCGGCAGGCGCGGCACCCTGCACCCGGTAGCCGGTGGTTCGAAGCTCGCGCGCGCGGCAGCGATGGGCCAGCCGCCGCCCGAATTCATCGTCCAGGTTCAGCACCGCCTGCGCCAGCGACGGCTCGTCGAACAGGCGTGCCTTGGCGCGCTCGTACTCGGCCATCGAGCCGTGGTAGTCGAGGTGATCGCGGGTCAGGTTCGTCAACAGCGCCAGGTCGAAGCGCGTCGCAGCGGTACGCCCCTGGTCCAAACCGATCGACGAAACCTCCATCGCCAGGGCCTTCGCGCCCGCGTCCAGCAGCGCGCGTGCCGTGCGCTGCAGCCCGATCGCGTCGGGCGTGGTCAGGGCCGCATCGGCGGCCAGCGCGCCTGGAAAACCGGAGCCCACCGTGCCGATCACCGCGCAGCGGCGGCCGCAGGCGGTGAGCACCTGCGCGATCCAGTGGCTGCAGGACGTCTTGCCATTGGTGCCGGTCACCCCGATCGTCAGCAGCCGCGCGGTCGGGTCCCGGTAGAAAGCGGCGCCGACCGCGGGCAATTGCGCGGCCAGGTTCTCCACTTGCAGCGTCGGAACTGCGCTGTCGGGCACGCCCGCAGGGCTGGATTCGGCCACGATGGCCGCCGCCCCGCGCGCGATCGCATCGGTCACGTGCAGCCGACCGTCGTCGCGCCGCCCCGGCAGCGCCAGGAACACGTCGCCGTGGCCGATCTCGCGGCTGTCGATCCGCAGGTGCGCGCCTTCGGGTGCGTGCGAGCGTATCCAGGAGACGATCTGCCCGGCCGGCTGGATTGCGTCAGCGCCGTTCATCGTGCCTGCCGTTCACCGCGCCTCGGCGCCGGTGGCCGCCAGCGCAAGCGCCTGCGCCTGCGGGGCGACCTGCAACGCCCGCAGGGCCCCGGCCGCCACCTGCGCGAAAACCGGCGCCGCCACGTCACCGCCGTAATAGCGCCCGCCGCGCGGGTCGTCGATCATCACCGCGATCACGACACGCGCGTCCGACGCCGGCGCGAATCCGACGAACGAGGCCACATACGCGTCCGAATAGCGGCCGTCGTGCAGCTTGCGCGCGGTGCCGGTCTTGCCGGCCACCCGGTATCCCGGCACGCGGGCGCCGGCTGCCGTGCCCTCCTCGCTGGCCGCCAGCTCGAGCATCCGGCGCACGGCCTGGGCGGTTTGCGGCCGCAGCACGGGCACCGCGGGCGGCTGGGTCTCGGCCCGCATCACGCTGACCGGCAGGATGTCGCCGTCGCGCGCGAACACCAGGTAGGCGCGCGCCAGCTGCAGCAGCGAAACCGAGACCCCGTAACCGTAGGCGATCGTCGCCTGCTCGATCTCGCGCCAGCTGGCCGCCGGCCGCAGCCGGCCGGTCACGGCACCGGTCAGTCCGGCGCGCGGCGCCTGGCCGAAGCCCACCGCGGTCAACGTGTCCCACAGCGCCTGGGCGGGCAGCTGCAGGGCGATTTTCGCGGTGCCGACGTTGCTCGATTTGGCCAGCACCTGCTCTACCGTCAGCACGCCGTGCGAGCTGGTGTCGGTGATCGTGCGCCCGCCGATCCGGATCCATCCCGGGGACGTGTCGATGGTCGACTGCGGCCTCACCACGCCCGCCTCCAGCGCGGTGGCGATCGAAAACGGCTTGATGGTCGAGCCGGGCTCGAAGGTGTCGGTCACGGCCCGATCGCGCACTTGCTGCGGCTCCATCCGATCGCGCCGGGCCGGGTCGAAGCTGGGCCAGTTGGTGAGCGCCAGGATCTCGCCGCTGGCCACGTCCAGCACCACGATCGATCCGGCCTGCGCCTGGTTGGCCTCCACGGCGGACCGCAAGGCCGCATACGCGATGTATTGGATGCGGTTGTCGATCGACAGCCGCACGTCGCGCCCTTCGACCGGCTCGCGCACCCAGTCGTCTTCGACCGCCCGCCCCAGGCGGTCCTTGATCAGCCGCCGCAGGCCGGGCCGGCCGGCCAGCGTGCGCTCGAACGCGAGCTCGATGCCGTCCTGCCCGCGGTCCTCGACGTCGGTAAATCCGAGCAGTTGCGCCGTGATCGCCCCCTCTGGATACAGGCGCCGGAACTCCCGGCTGGTGTGGATCCCCGACAGGTTGAACGACTCGATCCGCTGGGCCAGGTTCGGCTCGACCTGCCGCTTCAGGTAAACGAAGCTGCGGTCGTCGGCCGCCAGGCGGCGGCGCAGCTCGCCCGACGGCACTTCGAGCAGCCGCGCGAGCTGGGCCAGGTTCCGCTTGCCCGCATCGACGTCATCCGGGATGGCCCAGATCCCGCGCGCGGGAACCGAGGAAGCCAGCACGACGCCGTTGCGATCCGTGATGGTGCCGCGGGTGGCCGCCACGTCCAGCGTGCGCGCATAGCGCGCCTCGCCCTGGCGCTGCAGGAACTGGGTCGAAACGCCCCCCTGCAGGTAAAAGGCGCGGCCGGCCAGGGCGATGAAGCCGCAGAACAGACCGAACAACAGCATGCGCGATCGCCAGGCTGGCAGCCGAACGGCCAGCAAAGGATTGGCCGATCCCTGTGCCGAATCGCCTGGCGAGCGGCGCTTGCGCACCCGCCGGCCGCCCGGTTGCGGGCGCGGCGTGTCTGAAAGGTCCGATTGTTTCATCGCTGCGTGGGGCGCGCCGCGGGCGGCAGCAGCGCCGTGTGAGCCGGATCGATCGGCCGCATGCCGATCTGGCGCGCCGCCGCCTCGATCGCGGCCGGCTGGCTGGCGCGCCCGAGCTCGATGCGCAGACGGTTGCCTTCGGCCTCGCGCGTGCGCGCGAGCTGCTGTGCCGCTTCCAGGTCCGCAAACAGCTCGCGCGCGCGATGCTGCGAAGTGACCAGCGACAGGGCGCTGGCCATCAGCGACGCGGCCAGCACGGCAGCCATCATGCGCGAGGGCATCGTGGCGCTCCGCCCATCAGTGCGCCGCCGCCGCGGCCCCGGTGCGTTCGGCCACCCGCATCATCGCGGACCTGGCCCTCGGATTGCCCGCGATCTCGGCCGCGTCGGGGCGAAGCCGCTGCAGCGGCCGCAGCAGCGCCTGCGGCAGCTGGGCCGCGCGCAGCGGAATGCGCGCCAGCGCGCGCTCCGGATGGGCCTGCGAGTCGATGAAGCGCTTGACGATCCGATCCTCCAGCGAGTGAAAGCTGATCACGACCAGGCGCGCGCCGGGCGCCATCCGCAACACCGAGCGTTCCAGCGTCAGCGCCAATTCTTCAAGCTCTTGATTGATGAAAATCCGTAAAGCCTGAAAGGTGCGCGTCGCCGGATGCTGACTCGGATCCTTACGGTCTTTGACGGGGATTGCACGCGCCACGACCTCGGCAAGCTCGCCGGTTCGCTCCACGGGGCGGCCTGACGACTGGCGAGCCACAATCGCCTTTGCAATCGATGAAGCAAACCGCTCATCGCCAAGTTCGCGCACCACTTTTCGCACTTCCGCTACGTCTGCACGGGCCAGCCACTCGGCCACCGACTGGCCGCTGTCCGGATCCATCCGCATGTCCAGCGGCCCGTCCACGCGCAGCGAAAAGCCGCGCGCCGCCTCGTCCAGCTGCGGCGAGGACACGCCCAGATCCATCAGCAGCCCGCCGATGGCCGGTATCGAGCGGGCGTCGAGCACCTCGGACAGCCTGGAAAAACGGGTGCGGACGAATTCGAAGCGCGCATCCCGGATCGAGTCGGCGTCGCGGGCAGCGTCCGGATCGCGATCCAGCGCGATCAGCCGGCCGCCGGCTCCGAGCTGTTGCAGGATCCTGCGCGCATGTCCCCCGCGCCCGTAGGTCGCATCCACGTAGGTCGCTTGCGGGTCGGTGACCAGCATCGTGACCGAAGCCTCCAGCATCACCGGCCGGTGCCCGGGGGCGTTGGACGGAGCAGGTGAGCTCATCCACGCTTAGAACGAAAACGACGCGGCAGATTCCGGCAACGCCTGCGCAAGCTGGCCCTTTTCCTGTTCGGCCAGCCGCGCCAGGTCCCACAGCTCGAAATGCGTCGCCATGCCAAGCAGCATCACATCGCGCTCCAGCCCGGCGGCCGCGCGCAGCTCCGAGGCCACCAGCACGCGGCCGGCGCTGTCGATCTCGGTGTCGGCCGCGTTTCCGAGCAGCAGCCGCTGCAAGGCCCGCGCCGAATAGGGCAGCGCGGCGATCGCCTCGCGCCGCGCTTCCCAGACGGGGCGCGGATACACCAGCAGACAGCCGTCAGGATGCCGCGTCAGCGTCAGCCGCCCCTCGCACTGTGCATTCAACACGTCGCGGTGACGGGTCGGGATCGACACCCGTCCTTTGTCGTCCAACGTGAGTTGCGAAGCCCCCTGGAACACGGCCGTCTGGAAGCGGACCCTGGCGAACTCTCATCCCCCTGAATTCGGGCAAACCGACGAGAGCGATCGCTTACTAATCCACTGTATCCCACTTTATTGCACACGAGGGCCACTCTAGAGCATCACGTGTTCCCGGTCAAGGTGAAAAGAGCCGGTTTTCCCAATCTCTACAAGCACTTAGGCGGTAAAGTTCAGACGGAGCATAAAATTCGAAACTTGCATGGAATGAACCATATAGCAGCGGGACTGAAAGTGGATTGTGAACTTGGGTGCTGAATAAAGATTCACTGGTTGTCAAGTCCCCCGCACCGACCGAATTGCTCCATGCAACGATGCGGCAGTCGGCTCGCGATCGCACGTCAGGGCTGCTTCCGGGGCAAAGACAGCGGCACGGGCATCCTTCAGGCAGGCTTCAGCTTGCACCAACGAGCGATCGCAGGCCGATCCTCGCGACGGGCGAGTCGGCCTCACGTTTGTGCGCGAGCACGAGTGTGGTCAGCGCGGCGATGACCAAAGACACTTTCTGGCTGAGCCTGTCCGATGCAGAGTACCGACCGTTGAGTCCGGCTGTCGGGGGTCGGAACCTCCAGGGGGAGCTACGGGGTAGACCCTCGTCGCCTGCTGGGATGCACCCGATGGAACACCGCTGCGCTCCATCGCACAATGCAAGGAGCAACGCGGACGCAGGCAACGACGGCATCGTCGAGACGACGTTCGCAGTCAGTGGCAGGGGAAACGGAAATGCATAAGTTCAATCTGCGGGAACAGCTGGACGAGTTCGTTCTCGAGCAAGCTGCCCAGGACATCGCGAAATCGATGCCAAGGGAAGAAGGACTTCTCCAGCGTCTTGGCTTCAGACAGGCCGGGATCCTGTCGTCGACGCTTCTGGCCCGATTCCGGGATGTCCCCTCGCGAACCGCCTGAGCCGGGCTCGCGCCCGGATCATTCAAGGCAGGGCCGCGGGGGACAGCCTTATGCGCTTTCTTCGCGTTCGTTGAAACCAGCCGTCACGGACACGTGATATCGGAATTGGCCGAGCCGACCACGACGTCGATGCCCGGTCCCGTGACGTGCAGCGCGTTGACCGTCATCGATCCGGTATTTCCGCTCGGCGAGCTTGTCTGCTGGTTGACGATGACGCTGATGCCCCCCGGAAGCGAGAGGGCGACGTTCGGACTGGAGACGAGGACCGATTGGCCGGCGACGACCAGGCCGACGATTTCGGAATTTCCGCTGACAGCGGCCGTTGAACCGCTGCAGGTGGCGCTCGAGTTCGATTTGACCACATCGGCGGCCACCAGGCCGTTGAGCAGGCTCACGCTCTGAAGCTCGGATTGCGACTGACTGCTGGTGCCGCTGCCCGAGGCAGTGCTTCTGAGCGTGTCAGCCGAAACCAGGCCCAGGAGCTTCACACTCGCCACGGACGTGTTCAGGTTCCCGCCGGTGGAAGGAAGCGCTCCGGTATCGGCCAGCGCGAGCGAAATGCCCAGCGCGTTGGCCTTCAGAGCCGCGGCTTCGCCGCTGAACGTGGCCGCAGAACTGGTGATAGGGGCAAGAGCCAGGGTCGATAACAGACCGAGCGCGATCGTCGAAGTCTTCTTCACGTTCATTTTCGAGTACTCCTCGAGTTGGGACTCAGATGGCCGACTGGCACGCGGCGGTGTTAAGCAGCTGCCGGTCGGGTCGTTAATGCCGAACCGCTAAGGCTTGCCTGTCTTATTCGGGCCCTTCTGGTGTACCTCCTTCGCGCCGAGACGCTAGGCCGGGAGGCAACGGCGAACAATCGGGTGTTGATGGATGGGCGACTCAAGGGTTGCCGATTTGCAACGTTGCGGCGAACACCCTAATTCAGGAAGATTCGACCGAACCAGTCCAATGGCGTCGAGTCACACTGGCCGGATCCGATGCGCCCGCGTTTCACCGTTCCTCCCGAAGAGGTCGAGATCACCGCGATCCGCGCGCAGGGCGCGGGGGGCCAGAACGTGAACAAGGTTTCCAACGCGGTGCATCTGCGATTCGATATCGGCGCCTCGTCGCTGCCGGAGGCGATTCGCGAGCGGCTGCTGAAGCTCGGCGACCAGCGCATCAGCAAGGATGGCGTGGCCGTGATCAAGGCGCAGGGATCGCGCAGCCTCGAGAAGAACCGGATCGAGGCACTGCGCCGGCTGCACGAGCTGATCGCCAGCGTCGCCGTGCTGCCCAAAGCGCGCCGGCCGACCAAGCCATCGAGGGCCGCCGTGGCCAGGCGCCTGGAGGCCAAGGCGCGGCGAGCGAACGTGAAGGCGGGTAGAAGGACGACCCCCGAATAGGCTAAAAAGCCTGATCGCGTCGAAGACCGGGCGGAGTCATCTGCTGGACCAGCGCGATTTCGATCAAATCAACTCAGGAGAGGCTATGCGGTGCGTATCGAAGGCGAAGCGGTTCGCAGGATCACTGGTTTTGCTCACGGCGTCTGTCGCGTGCGCCTCCGCCGCGGCGGATGACGCGCCCTTGACGACTCAGATCGTGGATGCCCTGAACAAGGTCTATGGGGTGCATCCCGGATTCCGCGCCAACCATGCCAAGGGCGTCGTGGTGGAGGGCAGCTTCAAGGCCTCGCCCGAGGCTGCAAAGCTCAGCCGTTCACCGCTGTTCAGCGGCAGGACCGTCGCGGTGACCGTGCGGTTCTCCGATTCCGGCGGGCTGCCGGACGTTCCCGACGGCTCCGCCCACGCCAATCCCCATGGCATGGCCATGAAGTTTCATCTGCCGGGCGGGGCGAACACGGACATGGTGATCGTCTCGCTGAAGTTCTTCCCGGTCGCCACCGGCGAGGACTTCCGCGACCTGCTGCTGGCAATCAGCCAGAGCCCGCCCGATGCGCCGAAGCCGACGAAATTCGATCAGTTCGTGGCAAGCCACCCGAGCGTGCCGAAAGCGTTTGGCACCGTCTCGACGCCGGACAGCTTTGCAGACGAGGAGTACTACGGCATCGACGCATTCATCCTGGTCGGCCCGACGGGGCAGAAGCAGGCCGTGCGCTACATGATGGTGCCCGAAAAAGTCGTGCATCTGACGCCGGCCGAAGCGGACAAGAAGCCGCCCAACTTCCTGATCGACGACCTGCCCAAGCGCATCGCGCAAAAGCCGGTGGTGTTTCACTTGAAGGCGCAGCTGGCTGCGCCGGGCGATCAGACCAAGGACCCGACCCAACCCTGGCCGGACACGCGCCAGGTGGTGGAACTGGGCGTGCTGACGCTGACCAAGCCGGTGGCGGACAGTCTGGCCGCACAGAAAAAGCTGCTCTTCCTGCCCACCAGCCTTACCGACGGCATCGAGCTGTCCGACGACCCGCTGCCCAGCGTGCGGACCGGTGCCTACGGCGTGTCCTTCGGGCGGCGCAGTCAGTAAGGCCACGGCACCGCAACCACCCTCACCCCGGCCCTCTCCCGCTCCGCGGGAGAGGGAGAACCTCGGACCACCTCACCTCAGCCCTCTGCGCTCCGCGGGAGAACCTCGGACTGCCACTGACCTCAGGCCTCTCCGCTTCGCGGGAGAGGGAGAACTTCAGACCGGGGTGACGCGTAACACTTCCCGGTGCAAGCGGCCTACCGGGCGTCGGAGGTTTCGGTCGGTGCTTTCCAGGCGTCGACGAAATCCGTCCGCCGGTTCTCGGCCCAGCAGCTCTCCGCGTGGCACTGCGCACGCGGCTTTTCCTTGCCGAAGCTGATCGTCTCGATGCGCGTGTCGGGAACGCCCAGCAGGACCATCGCCCGCTTGACGGCATCGGCCCGCTTCTGGCCCAGGGCCAGGTTGTACTCGCGGCTGCCGCGCTCGTCGCAATTGCCCTGCAGCGTGATGGCATCGTTCGAAAAGTCGTTGGCCAGCTTCGCGTGTTCCGAGACGGCCGACGTCTGCTCCGGTTTGATCGCGTACTGGTTGAAATCGAAGTAAACGCTGTCGCCTTCGATCGCCGCGCGCATTTGGGCGAACACGTCCCTGGGTGACGGCGTCATCACGGTCACGGACTCTTCCTCGACCACCACGGCCGGGGCAGGCGCGGGCGCCGCTGCCTGAGGCGCTGGCGCCGGTGGCGGGGTAGGTGCAGGTGGAATCGGTGTCGAGCAGGCGGCCGTAAGGCAGGTCAGCAGGAGCAGATAGGTGCGCTTCATGGTTGGGGGATTCGTAATCGGGTTGAGGACGATTGACCTGCGTCGAATCTATCCGCCCCAGCGGTCAGCGACCTCTGCCGGCCGGCAGAGTCCGCCACCTCTCCGTCGACGCAACGCCGTCTATGTCTTTGTGGTGAGACCGGCAGCGGCACCTTGCGGCGGGCTGACTCGTCCGGGGAAATCGCCCAGCGAGTTAAAAAGGCGCAAGTTATTGAAAAGCCTGTGCGAAGGCTTGATTCACACTCCTCGACTCGATGCGTGTTGCAGGCCTTGCCTGCAACGGTCTGAAAACAACACAGGAGGTCGACCCATGAAATTGCCCTGCATCGGGGCACTCGCCCTGGCTGCTGCCTTGAGCCTGCCCGCCGCCGCTCAAACGGGGCCGACTGCGACCGACATGCAGATACTCGCGCAGAAGGTCAAGGCCGACAAGAAGCTGCTGGTGGCGGTCAACATGCAGCTCACCGATGCGGAAGCCAAGGGGTTCTGGCCGGTCTACGAGGGTTACCAGAGGGACCTCGAGGCGATCGACGCCCGGCTGTTGAGAATGATCGCCGCCTACGCCGAGGCCTATAACGGCGGACCTGTGCCGAACGACACGGCCAAGCAGCTGCTCGACGAGTATCTGGGCGTCGAGCAGGACGAAGTGAAATTGAAACGTTCGTACGTTCCCAGGCTCTCCGAAGTGTTGCCGGGCGCCAAGGTCGCGCGGTACGTCCAGGTCGAGACCAAGATCCGCGCCATCGTTCGATACGAGCTCGCGGCGCAAATCCCGCTGGTCCAATGATGGCAATCGCAGCAAGCGCTGATCAAGCTGCTGCCCGGGCCGGCGGGCCGCATCCGGACTACGCGGTCACCGCGCTGGTGCTGCAGGGCGGCGGCGCCCTGGGCTCGTACCAGGCCGGCGTCTACGAGGGCCTGGCTCAGGCCGGCATCCACCCGAACTGGGTCGCCGGCGTCTCGATCGGGGCGCTGAACGCCGCGGTGATCGCCGGCAATCCGCCCGAGCGGCGCGTCGACCAGCTGCGCGCCTTCTGGCAGTTCATCTGCCAGCAGCCCTGGTCGTCGCCTTTGCAATCGGCGCTGATTCCGAACACCCCACAGGATCTGCCTCAGGCCTGGCGCGTCCTGATCGACTCCGTGGAGTCGACCCGCGCTTTGCTGGAGGGGCAAAATGGCTTTTTCGTTCCGCGCACCTGGCAGTCGCTGGCCCTTGCGACTCAGGGACCGCAGACGGCGAGCTTCTATGACACGCGGCCGTTGAGGGCCACCCTGGAGCGCTTCGCCGATTTCGACCGCATCAACCGCCCCGAGCTGATGCGGGTCTCGGTCGGCGCGGTCAACGTGCGCACTGGAAACTTCGCGTACTTCGACAACACCGAGCGCACGCTGCACCCGGAGCACTTCATGGCCTCGGGCGCGCTGCCGCCGGGGTTTCCGGCGGTCGAGGTCGACGGCGAGTTCTACTGGGACGGCGGGCTGGTTTCCAACACGCCGCTTTATTACGTGCTGATCGCCCGGCCCCGGGACGATGCACTGATATTCCAGGTCGATCTGTGGAGCGCGGTCGGCGACCTGCCCAAGGACCTGCTGCAGGTGGCGGTGCGCCAGAAGGACCTGCAGTACTCGAGCAGGACCCGCCTGATCACGATGTTCATGAGACGCCAGGAGAAGCTGGCCGGCCTGCTGACCGAATTGCTGGCGCTGATTCCGAAGTCCGAGCGGCAGAACGCCATCTACCAGCTCGCGGCGCAATACGCGAGCCCGGCCCGGCGCAACGTGATCCACCTGGTCTATCGCGACAAGCCCTATGAAAGCTACGCCAAGGACTACCAGTTCGGCATGCTGACGATGAACGAGCACTGGTCAAGCGGCCTGTCGGACATGGTGGCCACGCTGGAGCGCAAGGGCTGGCTGGACAAGCCGGGCGACGACGAGCCGTTCGTCACGCGCGACCTGCACGGCCTCGAAAACGACATCTGACCTGAAGCGGCCCGGCGACGCGCGGGCCCCGCTTCATCCGGGATCGAGCTCCGTTCTGATCTTGATCCGGGATGTCAGCGTGCGGTGAACCGGACATTTTTCGGAGATCTCGAGGAGGCGATCGCGCTGCTCGTCGGCGAGCGGGCCGACCAGCCTCAGCCAGACTGCGATGTGGTCGACCTTTGCGCTCGCCGACTCGCAGTCGGCGCAGTCCTGTTCGTAGATTCTGTCGTGGCGCAGGCGCACCTGCACGTCTTCGAGCGGCCAGTTCTTGCGTGCGGCATACAGCTTCACGGTCAGGCAGGTGCAGGCCCCAAGGGCCATCAGCAGAAGCTCGTAGGGCCCCGGGCCAGCGTCGCCGCCGCCCGCTGCGGCCGGCTCGTCCGCCACCAGGACATGCCGTCCATCGAGCAGGAGCAGCTCCAACGGGCCGGCGCCTGCCGGCATGACGACGACGGAACCTGGTGCAACCTGGGCCTGAAGGGAACTCAAATCGCGCTGGGCAGGGGCGCTGGGCATCGGGGTGGGGCTCCAAGCATCGGGCGGAAGAAATGAATTGTCCCACCGCGTCGCGGTCCACCCGGCCCGAGTTACAAAACTGGCAAGAATGCGGAAAGGCGACGCAAGGCGAGAAGACATGCAAGGTCGCGGTATCGATCATCGAATCAGGAATCCGCACGGAACGAAACAACCGGACCATGGCGTTGGATAAGGCGGTGCGTCGTATTGGAATCGTGGGAACCGGAGCGATCGGGGCAAGCTGGGCCGCGTTGTACCTTGCGCGCGGGTTCGACGTGATCGCCACCGATCCGGATCCGGGAGCGGAAGCGAATCTGCGCCACCGCATCGACTCGGCGTGGCCTGCGCTCAAGATGCTCGGAATCTCGCCGAAGGGATCGCCCGAGCATCTTTGCTTCAAGCCGGATATTGCGGCGGCGGTCTCAGCGGCGGATTTCATCCAGGAAAGCGGACCTGAACAGAGGGATTTGAAAATCCGCTTGCTCGCCGAAATAGACGAGGCTGCTCCACCCGATTCGATCATCGCGTCGAGCTCGGAAGCGCTGACCATGAGCCAGATGCAGACAGCCTGCAAACATCCCGAGCGCTGCGTCATCGGCCATCCGCTGAATCCCCCTCACATCATGCCGCTGGTGGAGATAGCCGCTGGCGCAGGGACTTCTGCGGAAACGGTTCGTACGGCCATTGCCTTTTACGCCTCGATCGGGAAAAAGCCGATCCTCTTGCGCAAGGAGATCGTCGGGCATGCCGCGGCGCGGCTGGAGGCGGCGCTGCACCGGGAGATCGCCTGGCTGATCCGCGAAGGGGTGCTGGATGAGGCCGACGCCGACACCGCGGTGTGCTGGGGTCCCGGATTGAGCTGGGGCGCCATGGGCGATGGCGTCGCACAGGAGGCCGCAGGCCAGTCGCAGCAAGACCTCGTCCGGGAGCGCGACGAGGCCCTGCTGGCTCTGGTTCGCCTGCGCCTGCGCGTTTCCGCCAGGCCGTCCGCGAAGTCGACGCGCGGCGGCAGGATCCGTCGCTAGGTGTCGAATTTCAGTACGTTGTTTCCCGAATCCAGACGCCAGCCAGCCTCCAGGGGGTGACCACCCGAGTCATTTCGAATTTCACCGGAATGGCCGGGGCAATCTCGTCGTCACCGTCGCAGGTTTCGGGGCAGAATCCGTCCGTGCGTCATCGAGCGCCTCGTGAAGGACTGGACACTGAGCCGAGCAAGCCTTAGCCCGTTGCTCCTCGCAGCGCTGCTGACCCTGACCGCTTGCTGGACAGCGCCGACGGCCCATGTGCAACCCAAGGGTGACCCACGTCTGATACAGGACGGGATCGTCGTCGAGTCGGTCAAGGATCCAGCGACCGTGCGATCCGTGGATGTCGGCACTCGCACCTTGGTCGTCCGGTCTGCCGCCGACTCCGCCGAGATCGCCTACAAGGTCGACCCGGGCGTTTCCAACCTCGCGCGGATCAAGGCCGGTGATCGGGTCCAGGCCACGGTCGCGGAGGAACTTACGGTGTACGTCGCCAAAAACGCCCGGGTGCCAGGCGCGGGTGCCCCCGAGACTGCGAATGCGAGGGTGCTGATGGTCGATCCCAGCTATCGCCTGCTGACGCTGCAATATCCCGATGGCCAAAGCGAAACCTTCAAAGTCGGCCTCGACGTCGAGCTCCCGCAGATGGAAGCGGGCGACGAGGTCGCGATTCGAACCGTCGAGGCGGTCAACCTGAAGGTGTTGACGCGCTAGATGGCTGCCCGATTCGCATCTGTCGCGGCCGGGTCGTTGCTGATGGGCTTGCTCCCTCATGCCGCTCAGTGTCAGACAACGACTGCCCCGACGGATGCGACCAGAGCCCTAATCGGCAACCGCGTCGAGGCGCTGACCATCCTCGGGGGCGATTTCGGAATCTCGGGCGGCGACTACGGGTTCCCCAATGTGTCGATGGACGTTTCCAAGTTCGGGGGATCCGGCGACGTGGGCGATCCGCAAAAGCTCGGCGATCTGGACATCGGATGGCAGCCTCGTCTGCAAGGCAGCATGGGCTACGTCGATGCCAAAGCCCACGTCAACTCCGGCCCTCTGAAAGGCGGCACCAGCGAGCTCAGGACCTTCGCCATCCAGTTCGGCATCGGCGCGCGTTTCTGGCTGACCAACCACCTGAGCCTGGCGCCGACCCTGACAGGGATGTACGGACGGACGTCGAACGAGTACACGCCCACCAGCGGCGTCTCGCAGGCCGATGTGGCGCAGGCGATCCGATCGGGCCTGATCGGCTGGAACGAGGCCACCTGGACGCTTCGGCCCGCATTGAACATCCAGTACGTGTTCACCTGGGACCGCACCATTTTCACACTGTCATCGGATCCGACCTTGTTTCATACCGAGAGCTTCAGCAGCTCCAGCGCGAGCAATTTCGTCAACGGCAACTCGGGGTCGCTGGCGGATACCGTCGACGTGGATATCCCGCTGGGCATGCAGCTGTACGGCCACGAATTGCGCACCGGTGGTTACTTCAGCCGCACCGAGCTGTTCGGCGACCTGGAAGACGGCCTCGGCACGCAACACCTGTACGAGGCCCACGGCCGCCTGGTGCTGGACTTCCTCAACCAGTTCTGGAAGGTGCAATGGATCGGGGTCGGCGGATCGTACCTCTGGGGCAGCAACTTTACCGGCTGGACGATCGGCGCCGACGTTGCATTCCGCTTCTGAACGACTTGCCATTGCACGCACCCTCACCCTGCCCTCTCCCGCAAGCGGGAGAGGGGAAGATCCTGGCATGCACGCTCACCCTGCCTCTCCCGCAAGCGGGAGAGGGAAAGATCCTGGTCATTCGCATACGGCCGCAATGGTCCGGGCAATCGCATCGGCCAGGCGCGACATCGCATCGGCGTAGGCAACCGGGATCGCGCCGTAACCCGCTTGCGCAGGAATCGACGACTCGAGGTTGCCGGTCCTGACACAGTTGCGGTGACGATCGCGCAGCACCCAGGAGGCCTGCAACGAGGCGGTCGTACCGGGACCACTCAACAGTTCCGTGATCGCCACGTCCAGAATCTGGCCCGCTCCCTGGGTTGGCGGCGTATCCGCCGCCACGATGGAAAGCCCTGGTCGCGCCCGACGCAAATCACCGATCAGCGCTCGCGTGAGGTCCACCGACAGGGGCTCGCCCCACCGGTGATTCTCCAGGACCTCGACCTCGTGCGCGCTGGTCCGGACCACGAGCTGCGGACGGTCGATCAACGCCGGAATGATGATCGGCGACACCGCGACCTGCTGCACCTCGGGGCCGGAGGCCGGCGCGACGTCCCCGCCCGACACCGTGTAAAAGTGCTCCACCGGACGCGAGGCGCAGCCCGCCAGCGCGGCGCCCAATGCCAGCGCGAAAGCAACCCCCGCCAGAGGTTTGCCGGCCATCACCGAGGGTCCTCCGGCTTGCCGCGAATCAGCGATTCCGGGTGTCTTTCTAGATAGTCCGCAAGCAAAGCCAGCGCGCGGGCGGACTGGGCCACCTGCTTCAGCGCGTCTTGAATATCCTTTGGCACCGGCGAAGCCTCGGCCAGCACAGCGTTGGCCGCCTTGAGCGCCTGCTCCGCTTCGGCGAGGGTACGAGTCGTCTGCGGAGCGACCTGGGTGTCGAGCTGACCGATCAGTTTCTGGCTGCCTTTGAGCGTCGCGTCGAGAGACACCAGCGCCTGGGACAGCTCCGCGGACAGCTGCTCGATCGGCACCCGATCGAGCTTTTTCGCGATGCGGCCGACCGCATCCTGGATTGCGGCCAACTGGCCGGACCGGGTCGGCAGGACCGGTGGGGTCCGCGACCATTGGACCGACGCCCTGGTCGCGTCGGGGAAGAAGTCCAAGGCGATGTAGAGCTGGCCGGTCAGCAGATTGCCGGTCCTGAGCTGCCCGCGCAGGCCGTGCGCTATCAATTGATCGATGATGGCCTGGCTTTGCGCCTGGCTGTACTCTTTAAGCGCTGCCCGGCTGAGGTAACGCGAGCGCAACCGGTCCGGATAAATGTCGACCGTGACCGGAAAGCGGATCAGGCTGCCGCTTTTTTCGTATTCGACTCCCAGCGACTTGACCTCGCCGATCACGATGCCGCGAAAATCTACCGGCGCGCCGACGCTCAAGCCGCGCAGTGACTCGGGAAAATACATCGCAAAGCGCTCCCTATGCAGGTCGGGCAGCCGCATCGCCTGGGCCCGATCCGCGTACAGCGTGAAGGACGCCCCGTCAGGGGCCGGCGCCTGCGCGGCTGGCATGTCCGGCAGGTCCTGGAACGCAACACCGCCTTCGAGAATCGCCACCAGCGATTCGGTGGAAACCTTCAGCCCGTTGACATCGAGCGATACGTCGATGCCGCTCGCGTGCCAGAAGTGCGTGTTCGACGTCACGAACCGATCGTAAGGCGCATTGACGAACACGCCGACCTCGACGCCGTCTCCGCTCGGCTCGAAAGCGTACCGGGTCACATGGCCGACCTTCACGCGGCGATAGAAGACCGGGGTGCCGTAGTCGAGCGAACCGAGCTCGTCTCCGCGCAAAGTGAATTCGCGTCCTGGCACGCCGGCGAGGATCTCCGGCGGATTTTCCAGGCCGATGAAGCTGGTGGATGTCTGGTTGGCGGAGCCCGGCTCGAGCGCGATATAGGGACCGGAAAGCAGCGTGCTCAGGCCTGACACGGTTCCGGCCGAGATGCGCGGCCTGACGACAAAGAACTTCGAGTCCTGCGACAGCAGATCCCACAGGTCCTTGGCGAGCTGGGCGGAAACGACGACGGCCTTCCGATCATCCGAGATCGAGATCGCCTTCACGGCGCCGATATCGACCTCCTTGTAGCGAACCTTCGTCTTTCCGACTTCGATCCCTTCGGCACTGGAAAAGCGGATCGTGATCGTCGGTCCCTGTTCGAGCCAGGTGTGCGCGACCAGCCACAGGCCCGCGATTGCCGCGACGACCGGAACCAGCCAGATCAGCGACGGCAAGCGGCGCCGCCCGACCACAGCGCGCGGCAGGGCTGGTGCAGGCGTGGGCTCACTCATGGACGTCGACCGGATCCCAGATCGCGCGTGGATCGAAGCTGTCCGCGGCGAGCAGTGTCAGCACCACCACCGCCGCGAAGGCCAACGCACCCAGCCCCGGCAAAACCGACGCAAGCGTGCCCATCCGCACCAGCGCCACCAGCAACGTGACCGCGAAGATATCGAGCATCGACCAGCGTCCGATCAGCTCGACCACCCGGTACAGGCGGGCGCGCGCGCGGGGGTGGCTGGTCGAGCGGCGCGCGCTCATCCATACCAGAAGGCCGATCGCAAGGATCTTGAGCAGCGGCACCATGACGCTGGCGACGAACACGATCAGCGCGAGCGGCCATGAGCCGGACCGCAGCAGATACACGACGCCGCTCAGGATCGTGTCGTCCTGCTGGGCCAGCAGGCTGCTCGAATGCATGACAGGAAGCATGTTGGCCGGCACATACATGACCGCGGCGGCGGCCAGGTACGCGGACGTCTTCTCCAGGCTGCGCGGAATGCGCAGGTGGACGACTCCGCCGCAACGCGGGCAATGGAGCGAGGGCAGATTCCCGATTTCGCAGATCGCCAGGCAACCGCGGCAGCTCGCCAGTCCAGCGCGGCGCCCCAGCGCCGCCTCAGGCAGTTCGGACGCCATCGGGTCGGCTGAAGAGTCTCTGAGGGCGGGCATAGAGGTTCAGGAACGCGAGCGCCGGCAGCAGCGCCGCGCAGGCCCAAAGCGCGGGGCCTACGACCAGGTCCGCGAGACGGGCGAGTTTCACGATCGAGACCAGACACCCCAGCAGGAAGACGTCGGTCATGCTCCAGCGCCGCGCGGTTCGAAACCATCGGACCCAGCGGCCAAGCGCCCCGGATCGCGCAAGGAACTCGAGACGACCGAGAACGTAGAGGGCAACGGCGATCTCGACCCCCGGTGCGACGACCGCGGTCAAAGCGACCAGCGCCCCGAGGACCGGCATGCCGTGCTCCGCCATGGCGATGGCCGCTCCGGTCAAGGTGGTCCGCCGGCGTTCACCCGCGAGCGTGAGCGTGACCAGCGGGAAAACGTTCATCAGGATCCACAGCTGGGCTGCAGCCACCGCAATGGCGAGCGCCGACTCCCGGGAAACGTACGTCCCGCGGTCCAGCTCGACGCCGCAGCGAGGACACCGGGATAGCTGATCCGCGCTAAGCGGCGCCGGCAGCGCCAGCAGGTCGCATTGCGGGCAGAGGAGCCTTCCGGTCGAGCTTGAATCATTCATCTGTTGACCCGCTATTTTATGCCGCGCAGCGATTATTCCCAACGTTTATCGGGCGAAGGGCTCCCGGACCGCGCTCGCAGCAGCTAATCGCACGAATCGACAAAGCGGCGCAGGGTTTTACAAGACCTTGAACAGCCCTTGCGGCAAATTCGCCCCATGGGTTAGCGCAACTTTTGTACAAAGTGCCATCAACGGTTGCACTACTGTCCCGCCCTGCTTCGACTGGAGATGCGATGAGTGAGCTTTCAAATGTTCTCCGCGCATATGAGAAGGTCTCGCGGGGCGGGCGCACTGCTGCGCTGGCAAGCGTGGTCAGCGTCAGCGGCTCCACCTACCGGCGCATCGGTGCGCACATGCTCGTTACCGAGGACGGCGAGGTCACCGGTGCCATCAGCGGCGGCTGCCTGGAGCGCGATATCTGCCGCCACGCGACGTGGGTCATGCAGTCCGGGGAGGCGAAGCACCTCGTCTATGACTCGACCGGCGATGACGAGGCCGAAGACGCCTTTGCCCTCGGCTGCAACGGCGTCGTGGAAGTTCTGGTCGAGCGCCTGTTGCCCGAGGATCCGACCATGGGCTTCCTCGCGGGGTGCCTGCGCAGGGGCGAATCGGGAGTCGTAGCCACGATCTTCGCGGGCGGCCCGGACGGCGATTCCAAGAGCTGCAGCCGGCTGTTGTGGTGCCCCAATGGGACGACGCTCGCCATAGGCATCCGCTCGGCCAGGCTTGTGCAGTCGCTATCAGAGAACGCCCGCAACGTCCTGGCCTCGGGAAAATCGGCAGCGCTGACCATCGGCGAGGGCGCCGGACGCGCGGCCGCGTGCTTCGAGATCGTCAAGCCGTCGTCGCAGCTCGTGATCTTCGGCGGTGGACACGATGCGATCCCGCTGGCGGCGTTCGCCAAGGCGCTTGGAACGAGGGTCGTCGTGGTCGATCCGCGCCCTGGCCATGCAACCCGAACCCGATTCCCCAGCGCTGAACGGTTGATCGTGGCCGAGCCGCAAGACGCTGTCGGCCTGATCGCGCTCGACGACAATTCCTCGGCCGTGGTGATGCACCACAACTACGGGCTGGATTTTGTCGCGCTGCAGGCCTTGCTGCCGAAGCCGATTTCCTATCTTGGCGTTCTGGGTCCGAAGCGCAGAACCGTGCGATTGCTGGCGGATCTGGCCAGGAGCGGCAGCGTCGCCACTCAGACGCAGCTGGCGCGACTGCACGGTCCGGCGGGCCTGGACCTCGGTGCGGAGACTCCGGAAGAGGTCGCGTTGGCGATTGTGGCCGAGATGAAGGCGGCGCTGGCCGGTCGCAGCGGCGGCCCGGCACGGGAACGAAATGGCCCGCTGCATCAGCGCACTGAGCCCTTATCCGATTCGATGTGTCAAATGAAACACAGGGTCGAATACCCGGCAGGAACCTTGATGACCGAAACAATCTAAGCCTTTCGGCGGGGGCAGGCTCGATACCTATGGGCGAGGACGCCCGAGCCGCCCGCCCTTACCGTTGCAGGATGTCTTTGCATACCCCAGATACCAACCATTTGATTGGAGCGTTCGAATGAACAGCCGCCTGTTGCGTTCTCTTTTGTGCATCGTCTTTTTCTCGAGCATGGGCGCCGGCACGGCGTTTGCCGCGGACTCCCAGGGTGGAAGCGATGCGAAACGTGCCCAGATCACCGCGGATACCCAGGCAGCGCTTGCGCGCCTGTACTCGAGCACCAAGGGCTCGCGCGAGCTCGTCGCGAAGGCCCGTGGAGTTCTTGTCTTTCCGTCCGTGCTTTCCGGGGGAATCGGAATCGGCGGGCAATACGGCCAGGGTGAGCTGCTCATCAACGGTCAGCCTGCCGGCTTTTACAGCACCAGCGGACTGACCCTGGGCGCCCAACTGGGCGCGCAATCCAAGGCGATCTTCGTGCTGTTTCTGACCCAGGATGCGCTGGATAGCTTCCGCTCCAGCAGCGGCTGGACAGCCGGCGTGGATGCCAACGTCGCACTGATGAAGGTGGGTACCGATGGCTCGGTCGACACGGAAACCGGGCAGACCTCGGTCATCGGCTTTGTTCTGACCAATTCGGGCCTGATGTTCGACCTGTCGATCGCGGGCACCAAGGTCAGCCCCATTTCGCTCTAACCGCCAGTCCGAACTGAAGGGAAACGTCCCGAGGTGACTCTCGGGACGTTTTATTTTGTCTTCGAGCCGACGAGCTTCCGCAGTTCATCGGGTGATGCCGAAGCCGAAGCACCAATTCGAAAGACGCGCCTTCGCGCTTCGCCTAGCCTTCACTCCATCGGATCACGCACTCCGCGCCAGCGGCACAGACGAGGCACACAATGCAATCCAACGCAGCACTTCGCTCCACGGCATACCCGCCCGATCGCGCTGCCGCGTCTGTCGGCGCGGACGAGGCGCGTCGGGCGTTGAGCCAAGGGCCGCGCGGCGCCCTGGTTGTCGCCGGCATCGCAGTCGGGACCCTGTTCATCGGCTGGCTGGCCTTCTACTTCCTTCTATTCATGCCGCGAGGCCCAATTGGCTGAACCTTCCTCAAGTGCAGTCCATTCGCTGCCGGACGGCATCGTGCCGGACGAGGTCGTCGCTCGCACCGAGAAGCGCTGGCTGGTGGCGATGGCGGCGGTGCTCGTCGTCATGGCAGCGATCATGGTCGTGACCGCCATCACCGGCGCGCTGCATCCGTCCAGCGACGTCGAAATCGTCGACTCTCGGACCCTTCACCTCCAAGGTGAATTTGTCGAGAGCAATCTGGGGACGGCCATCGAACCCGATGGCACCGCGACGGTGCGGATCCTGGCGGAAACCTACGCCTTCGTGCCGCACTGCGTCGAGGTGCCGGCTGGCACGCCGGTGAAGTTCCGCCTGACCAGCGCCGACGTAGTGCACGGATTTCTTCTTCCCGACACGAATGTGAACACCATGGTGGTCCCGGGATTCGTCGCCGAGGTGCGCACGAGCTTCGCCGAGCCGCGCGAGTACCTCATGCCATGCCATGAATTCTGCGGACTGGGGCATCACGACATGTGGGCGCATGTCCGCGTCGTGCCGAAAGAGCGGTTCGCGGGCCTGACCACGGCCGAAAGGAAGAACTGTGCAAGGCAGTAAGCAGCTCGCGCTGTACCACTACTGGGTCGCCTTCGCGACGTTCATGCTGGCGATCGTGCTCGGGGCATGGCAGATGCTGATGCGCAGCCCGCTGCCGGCGCCGCTTGACGACTCGGCCGCCTACTACGCCTCGGTCACGCTGCACGGAACCGCGATGGCGTACGTGGTCACCACGTTTTTCATCATGGGGTTCGGCTATGCGACAGCGGCGACCAGCCTGGAGCGTCCGGTGCGGGGCATGGCGGCGGCCTGGGTCGGATTCGCCATCTGCCTGCTCGGCACGGTCATGGCGGTCGTTGCAATCGTCACCGGGCGGGCGTCGGTGCTCTACACCTTCTATCCGCCCCTGCTTGCCAGCGCCTGGTACTACGGTGGTGCGTTCCTGCTCTTCGCCGGCTCGATGATCTGGGTCGTGCTGATGATCCTGAACATGGCGCAGTGGAAGCGGGACAATCCCGGCCGGCCCGTGCCGCTGCCGATGTTCGCGATTGCGGCAACCGCAATACTCTCGGCCTGGGCGACAGCCGGCGTTCTGATCGAACTGGCCGGCATCCTGCTGCCCCGGGCCTTCGGCTGGAGCGAACTGATCGACGCCGCACTCGGGCGCACGTTGTTCTCGGTGACGTTGCACGCAATCGTCTATTTCTGGCTGATGCCGGCCTATATCGCCCTGTACACGCTGGTGCCGCGTGCCGCTGGCGGGCGCCTCTACAGCGACACGATGGGCCGGCTGACTTTCATCCTGTTTCTCGTTTTCTCGCTCCCGGTCGGGATGCACCATCTGCTGGCCGACCCTGCACATGGATCGGGATTCAAGTTTCTGCAGTCGTTCCTCACATTCGGGGTCGTGCTGCCCACGCTGCTCACCGTTTTCACGATCAGCGCAAGCCTGGAGGTGGCCGGGCGCATTCGCGGAGGACGCGGACTGTTCGGATGGATCAGGGCACTGCCCTGGGATGAGCCGATGGTATTGGCGGGCGGCCTTGCGCTGCTGATGCTCGCGCCGGGCGGGTTCGGCGGACTGATCAACATGAGCTACGCAATGAACTCGATGATCCACAACACGTCGTGGGTCACCGCGCATTTCCACCTGATCTTCGGCGGCGCGGTGGTGATCATGTACTTCGCCATCGCTTATGAAATGTGGCCGCAGATCACCGGCAAGCCGCTGCGCTCAAAAGCCCTGGCACGCACGCAGCTCTGGTTGTGGTTCTGGGGAATGCTGATCACCACGATCCCGTGGCATATCGCAGGCCTGATGGGGCAGCCCCGGCGGGTTGCCGCCTTCGACTACACCGATCCGCTGATGGCACGCATGGGCCCGCTGGTGATTGTGTCGGTGATCGGCGCCCTGATCCTGCTGTGTTCGGCCGTCCTTCTGATCTTTATCCTCGCCCGGTCGCATTTCGGTGAAAAATCGGCAAGTGAGCCGCTGCGCTTTGCGGTGGCGGTGAACCCGCCGGTGCGGGTTCCCGCAGCATTGAACGGATTCGGCCTTTGGAATTCCATTGTCGTGGTCCTGATGCTGGTGGCCTACGGCTATCCGATCGGACAGTTCTTCTTCATGAAGCAGCATTCCGTTCCAGCCGTCGAAGTCACGAGCCAGACCGATTCCGAGAGGCGACGCTGATGAACCGCGATCAAAGCCCGGTCAAGCCCGATACTTTCTGGCCGCGGTCCGCCTGGTGGTTCACCGCGGCGCTTGTCGGCCTCCTGGTCGTCCTGGGCTTCGTGGTGCTTGCCCGCTATCAGCAGAACGGGCCGACGCTGGATTTCTTAAGCGCCATCTGTCGTGCGATCGGCATCACGGGTGACCGCCCGCCGGCAGGCACGCCACAGCCGCCGATACGCACGCCGACCCGTATCGCCTGGACGCATTCCACTCTGGCGCAAATTGAATCCGGCAGCGTGTCGAAGGGGGCAGTTGTCGCGACCGCTTGCGCGGGCTGCCATGGCGAGGGCGGAGTGAGCATGACGCCTTCTTTCCCCACCCTGGCCGGCATGGATCCTGAGGTCATTTACAAGCAGCTCGACGACTTCCGCTCTCAAAAGCGCTCGTCGCCCATCATGGCCGGCATCGCAACGACCTTGAGCGCTCAGGACTCGGCGAACGCGGCTGCTTATTTCGCCAGCCGGCCGGGCGGCCTTGCGCCCGTTGCGGGCGAAGGCACCCCCGAGAGCGGGCACAGCCTGCGCCAGGGCGATCCTGCGATCCGTCTGGTCTTTGCGGGCGATCCGGAGCTCGCTATCCCGCCTTGCTCGGCGTGTCACGGGCCTGGTGGCCATAAGCTCGGAGCGCCAGCTTTGCAGGGCCAGCACGCCGAATACATCGAAAGCCAGCTGGCGGCTTTCGCAAAAGGCGAGCGGCAAAACGACATAGATCAACAGATGCGGGTGATCGCACGGGAACTGACGCCGGACCAGATGCACGCGATCGCCCTGTACTACGGCGCACCGAGCCAGACACGAACGGCCGCGAGTGAATCCCGATGACTCAACTGACCAGAATGCTCGCCGCGTTTGCGCTCGTTCAACCGGCCTTCGCCATCGCGGCCGAGGAGCCCCGATTCGCCTTTCAAGAGCCGCAATCGATCGTCACCCGCCAGATCGTCGATCTGCACTCGATCATCCTCGGCATATGCATCGCGATCGCGGTGGTCGTATTCGCATTCATGTTCTACGCGATCGTGCGGCACCGCAAAGCGGCGGGGCACCAGGCCAGGCCGTTTCATGGCAGCACGTCGGTCGAAATCCTGTGGACGCTCATTCCGTTGCTGATCGTCGTCGGCATGGCCTATCCCGCCACCAGGACCGTGATCGAGATGAAGGACACCACGAACCCTGATCTCACCCTGACTGAAAAGGACATTCACGATCTGGCCTGGTACTTCTCGAGGCAACAGGGTCTGGTTACCAGGTACTAGCCGCCGCATCATGACCAGGAACGTGGACGTTCTCGCGGCCGCCGGAGCAGCGCGACAGTCCGGCCGCACCGCGATGGCGGTCCAGGCGGTTGCCGCGCCGATCGCGCCCGGATCGGCCCAGCTGATCGGACTGTGCAAACCTCGCGTCGTCTCGCTGATCGTCTTCACCGCGGTGATCGGGATGTTTCTTGCCGCCCCCGGTCTGCCGCCGGCGGGGGCGCTGGTGTCTGGCGCTCTCGGGATCGCCCTCGTGGCTGCTGCCGCGGCGGCGGTGAACTGCCTGATCGAGCGCAGGATCGATGCGAAGATGGCCCGCACCCGGCGGCGTCCGCTGCCGGCGGGCGTGGTCACGCCCGCGCAGACGCTGGTTTTCGCGTCCGTGCTCGGCGCCGCGGGCTTGCTGCTTTTGTATATCGCGGTCAACCCGCTCACGATGTGGCTGACGCTCGCCACGTTCGTGGGTTATGCCGTGATCTACACGGTGATTCTGAAGCCGCTCACCCCCCAGAACATCGTCATCGGGGGGCTGTCCGGGGCCATGCCTCCGGTTCTAGGCTGGTCCGCCGTCACGGGCGAGGTGTCTTCCAACGCGCTGCTGCTCCTGCTGATCATTTTCGCCTGGACGCCGCCGCATTTCTGGGCGCTGGCGCTGTACCGCAAGCACGAATATGCGAAAGCGGGCGTCCCCATGTTGCCGGTCACTCATGGCGACCGGTACACCCGCCTTCAGGTCCTGCTGTACACGATCATCCTGGCGGCGGTCAGCCTGATGCCTTTCGTCAGCGCAATGAGCGGCACCTTCTACCTCGCATCGGCGATTGCGCTCGATGGGGTGTTCCTCTATTACGCTGTGAGGCTTTACCGCGATTTCAGTACCGGCTTGGCGGCGCGCACTTTCCGCTTCTCCATCGTCTACCTGTCCTGCCTGTTCGCCGCTCTGCTCGTAGACCATTACTGCCGGTTCTGATTGCGCCCTTAAGCGGACCATGGAAGGTGGCCTGATGACGAGCAACCGCCGTATCGTTCTGGCCGGCCGTCCGAGCGGGCGGCCGGGCCTCGAGCATTTCCGGCTCGAAACCGTGCAGACGCCCGCGCTCGCGGACGGCCAATTGCTGGTGCGCAACCACTGGCTGTCGCTCGATCCGTACATGCGCGGGCGTATGGATGCGGGCCGCTCGTACGCCCCGCCCCAACCGCTCGACGAAACGATGATCGGCGCCACCGCAGGCGAAGTCGTTGAATCGCGGCACCCGAAGTTCAAGGTCGGCGACCGCGTGGTCGGCATGCTCGGCTGGCAGGAGTACGCGGTGTCCAACGGCAGCGGCCTGATGAAGGTCGATACCAGCGCGATTCCGCTGTCGGCTTACCTGGGCGCGGTCGGCGCGCCTGGCGTCACGGCCTGGTACGGATTGAACCGGATCATCGAGCCGAAGGCGGGCGAGACGGTGGTCGTATCGTCCGCCAGCGGCGCCGTCGGCATGGTGGTCGGTCAGCTGGCGAAGCTTGCAGGCTGCCGCGCGGTCGGCATCGCCGGCGGGCCGGATAAATGCCGCTTTGTGGTCGACGAGCTGAAATTCGACGCCTGCATCGACTACAAGCACGAGGACCTGGACGCGGCGCTGAAGGCGGCCTGTCCGGATGGCGCCGACGGCTATTTCGAAAACGTGGGCGGCCGCGTGATGGATGCGGTGCTGCCGCGCTTGAATACCTTCGGCCGCATCGCCCTGTGCGGCCTGATCGCCGGCTACAACGGCGAGCCGATCCCAATCGCCAATCCGCGCTGGCTCCTGGTGAGTCGCCTGAAGCTGCAAGGCTTCATCGTGTCCGATCACATGGAATTGTGGCCGAAGGCATTGGGCGAGCTCGGTGCTCACTTCGCGGCCGGCCGCTTGCGCTATCGCGAGTCGATCGCGCACGGTCTGGAAAACGCCCCGCAGGCATTTCTAGGGCTGCTCGAGGGACGCAACTTCGGCAAGCAGCTCGTGAAGCTGGTCTGAAGATATGACGGTGTCCGCCTTCAGCCGTCGGCGCCCGGCGTTGCTGGAAGCGGTCGCGCGTGGTTGCCTGATTCTCACTGATCCTCGAGCCTGAGACGGCTGCCATAAATGGAGACCAGTCGGGCAATCACGGTCGCGTTGTACATCGTTCCGATGATCGCTTCGAAAACCGTCCACATGCGCACGATCGGGTTGATGGCCGTGATGTCGCCGTAGCCGACGGTCGTGAGCGACGTGAAGCTGAAATAGAGCAGCGCACTGCTGTTAGGCGCCACGCCACCCGGCCCGGCGAAAGCCGTCGGTGCTGCAAGGCTGATGATTTCGTAGGTCACGCCCCAGAAGACGCCGAGCATCAGATAGGCCCCGAGGGCGCTGCACAGCAATTCCGCGTCGACACGGTCGGCGTTGATCAGCTGGTGCGCCGCCAGCCGCAGAAGGATCAGGATCAGAAAGGCGAGCGTGGCGGCGCCGGCGCCCGCTACCCAGGGCAGCTGCGACCACGGTAGCGGCACATTCAGAATCGTCCAGAGCAGGACCATCAGCCGCGAGTACAGGCGCAGCCGCGGATAGTCCTGGACCTGGTGCAGACACGAAAGCAGAAATACGAAAGTCGCCCCGGTAAGGACGAGACGCGCCTGGCTCGCCACATCGGCGATCGGGCTCGCCAGGACGAGCAGGATCAGCGTCGCCAGCAGGATCGCCATGGGGCGACGGTTCATCGCCTCGACCGTCTGGCGGCCGACTAGCGCGCTAAGAGAGAAGTCAAAATTCCCCAAAGGCAAGCCCTCTCCCGCTCCGCTGAGAAGGAAACGGCGGTGCCGGCGCTCTCCCGCTGCGCGGGAGAGGGCGAACGGCGGTCACTTCAGGTTAAGGACCCAGGCAACCAGCTCATTGACCTGCGCATCGGGAACGTTGTTCGGCGGCATCGGGATCGGACCCCACACGCCGGTGCTGCCGGTCTTGATCTTCTGGGCGAGTTTTTCCGGCGCCGACTTGTCTCCGGCATATTTCCTGGCGACGTCCTTGAACGCCGGCCCGACCAGCTTCTTGTCGACGGTATGGCAGGCCTGGCAGTTGTACTTCGCCATCAACTGCGTCGCCTCGGCGTCGTTAATCGCGGCGTCAGCGGCGCCGGACACGATGACTCCCGCAATCGCAACGGTGGTCAGTTTCATGATCTTCATCACTGGAGGTCCCTTTGAACGAGAGAGTATCGCGGTGGCTTGTCGTTGCTTCGCGCTGAAGGATCATGCCTCGGACCCGAGGCTGTCTCTTCCAGTTCCTTGCGCGGGTTGCGGCTTGCCGCGGAAATCTCCGTGGAGGCCGCGGGCTGTTTACCCGTCGATCAGGCCCCGTCGCCGCGCGATGGCCACTGCCTCGGTGCGGCTGGTGGCGTCGAGCTTGGAGAGCACGCTGGCGATGTGCGTCTTCACGGTACCCTCGGTGATCTGGAGCTTGAGCGCGATCCGCTTGTTCGATTCACCGCTGGCCACGTGAGCCAGGATCTGCCGCTCCCGCTCCGTCAGCGCATTGGTTGAAATGCGGCTGGCCAGCTTGCCCGCGATGCCGGCCGGAATGTAGCTTCGCCCGTCGCAGACCGATCGCAGGCACGCAACCAGTTCCTCCGCAGAGGCGTCCTTCAACAGGTAGCCACGCGCGCCGCCCTTCATGGCCCGGAAGATGTCTTCATCGCCGTCGAACGTGGTCAGGACCACCACGGCCGCATCGGCACTTTCAGCGCGAATCCGGGCGATCGCCTCCAAACCGCCCATTGCCGGCATTTTCAGGTCGATCAGAATCAAATCGGGACGATGCCTCTTCCACTGCTCCACCGCTTCCACACCGGTATTGGCCTGCGCCACGACCTTGAAGCCGCCCGAGGTTTCCAGCAAGGTGGCGATACCGGCGCGCACCACGGGGTGGTCGTCCGCAATGACAATCCGGAACTCCTTGACCGGTGCAGCGACGCCGTACATCGTCACGCCTGTTCTCCGGCGAGCCAGCCGACTCTGCCGATCAGCTCGCGGTACGCGTTCATGATGCCGGCAGACGATGTGGACTCCATGGCTTTCAAGCGGTCCAGATGCCGTTTCTCGAAAGTCAGCAGCCGGCTCCGCCCGGTGGGTGCCGGAAGGTCGCCACCCGAAGGATTTTCATCCAATCGACAAGCAGCATGCTGCAGGACCGCGGCGACGGCGTTGTCAATCGCTTTGAATGTGTGCGCCCCGGAATGATCCAGTCCGAGGGCACTTCGTTCGCGCAGTTCTGAAATTCCCAAGGCGCTGATTGCCGTCGCCTGGGTTGCGGCCACCAGCTGCGCATCGCCTCCGACCGGCATCGGAGCATCCGGTTGCGGTGCCTCGAACAGGCTTACCTCGGCCATGCGTTGCGCCAGGACCAGATTTTCAAATATGAGGCTGCGCTGCGCCGCGATCGAAGAGGCCGGCGCGTCAGACGTCGAAGCGCCATGGCGCTTGAGCAGGTCTGCGCTGGTTCGAATCGCCTTCGCCAGCGCCGCCCGCATCTGCTGTCCGGCGCGTTCCGGCCAGACGTAGTTGAATATGACGGCCATCACGATGATGCCGAACGCGATACCTACCAGGCGGTCCCGCACGACCGTGACGTCGGAATTCGGCTCGAATCCATGAAGTACGCATATAAAGAAGGCAAACGCGAGCTGGATCCCCAAATAGGCACTGCGCTCCGAACCACTGGTGATCCAGGCGCTCACGGCAGCGACCGGAGCAATGACGAGCAGCAATTGTCCGATCGAATCCAGGTGCGGAATGACGAAGACCGTCGCCAGTATCGCGAGGCCGCCGCCGGTCAGGGCGCCTGTCAGTCGAAGCGCCGCCTTGTGAATCGTCGCGCCTGTGCTGCCCAATGCGACCACCGTGCACGTGATAACGCAGGTGTGAATGCCGAACCAGTCAACGCCGGTGTACGCGATGTAGCACAGCATCGCCGCGCACGTGACCTTGACCGCGAACTGCAGGTAGACCGGATTGCTGAGGGCGTCCGACACAAAAAGATGTGGGGAACCGGACGGCGCCGAAGCGGCGGGCGCCTCAAAGTGCGCCGCCGACACCTGTTCGAGCTCGCCGGCAATCTGCGTCAGGTGCCGCTCCATTTCCTCCAGGATCGCCCCGACCGGCCCGGCATCGTCGATCGGACCATGCTCCAATGTCAAATTGACGTGGAATTTGCTCAAATCGCCGTCCAGACAAGACCGAAGATCGTCGCACGCGGATCGAAGCGCGGCGATCCGGTTCCGGAGTTTCGCAGGATCGGCAGCGGGTTGAAGCGCACCGAGCATGGAGGCGGTTTCGACCATCCGATTCAAGGCATTGACGACTGAAGTGTAGGACGAGAGCCTTTGCTTGAGCGCCGCGGTGCCGCTCGCAAGCTTTAAAAGGCCAAGGAGCCGGGCCGCGCCGAGCACCCTGGTGTTGAATGGAGCGTTCGAATCCAAGGGCAGTCCCGCCAGGCGCCGGTCCAGTGCCTCGATCACGAACGCCAGTCTGCGCTTCGCCTCCTGCCTGAGAAGAGCGCTTGGGCGGGTCGGAAGAATCACGAGATTGACGACCATCACGACCGCGGCCGGCAAAACGAGCGCCACCCAGGTCCACAGGTTGAATCGGATGAACGTCTCGGGTTCCGGGTACAGATCGGCCCACTGCTGGGTGATGAGAACGATGAACGCAACCGCCCATGCGAGCGGTCCGATCGCGAACACGCGCGAGAAATACACGCCCGCGCAGAAGAAGGCCGACATCAGGGCCACCCGCGCGGCGGGGTGATCCAGGGTGAACAGGAAAGCCAGAATCGAGATCGCGAAGCCGATCGTCACGGCCAGGATCACCAGAATCCCGGCCTTGGTGGTGGTGATCACGTCTTCCTTCGAGCACCAGAATACGAGGAACGCCGAAAGCGACGCCTCGGGGACTTCGAGCGCCATCGAAATGGTCACCACGGTCAGGCAGGCGACCACCATCCGAAGCGTGGCAACCCCGCGTCCCGGAAACGGGGCGAGCTCCGAGAAAATCCACGTCCTGAAACGCTCAAGCGAGCCAGTTGCAGTCCGGCCCGTCTCGAGCGCCAGCGGATCAGCGCCCATCGACGGCAGCCGGTGCGACGACGGCGACCGCGGAGGCTCCGATCCGGAACAGGTCCGGTGCCGGCTCCAGGACGCGGATTCGAACCGGAAAGCGCTGAGCCACGTGCACCCAGTTGATCGACTTTGGAACCTGTGGCAGACCCTGGGCGCTGCCGCCTTCGTCCGGAAGCACGCCCCAGCCGACGGAGTCGACCACTCCCTTGAACTTGCGTTCCGGGTCGATCATCAGATAGAGACGTACGGGGGTACCCGGCCGGATCCTGGGCAATTCGGTTTCCCGGAAGTTCGCCACGACGTACCAGGTGCGGGTATCGATCAACGTAAAGAGGGGCTTGCCCACCGATGCGAATTCTCCCTCGGCGATGTCCAGATTGACCACCAGACCATCGAAAGGGGCTCGAACCACCGTCTGCTCCAGCTGATACTCGGCGTATGCGATCGCGGCCTCCACCTCCTTTTTCTGGGCGACCAGCGCGTCCACGCCGCTCACGGCGCTCACGGCCTGCTGGTGCTCCAGCATCGCGGCCTTCAATTCCGATGCCGCCGTGTCGCGCGCGGTGCGCGCCTGGTCGACCTGCTCCTTGGTGACATACTGGCCCTTGAGCAGAGGTTCCAGGCGCGACAGCGTCGATTCGCGCTGCCACGCATTCTTTTCGGCGCGGGTCACCCCCGCCGCCGACGCCAGGGCCGCATATTTCTGCGCGTCTACCTGCCGCTGCGTCAGGCCGATCTGGCGCTCGAGCGTCACCAGTTGCGCACGCAGCCGTTCGGCCTCGAAACGATACGGGCGAGGATCGATCGTAAAAAGCACGTCGCCCTTCCTGACGGCCACATTGTCCTTCACATCGAGCGTGATGATCCGGCCCGCCACTTGAGGAGCGACTCCAATGGCATCGGCCCGCGCGAACGCGTCGTTGGTGCGCGGGTAATGTTGAGCGAAACCGATCGCGTAGACCACCGCGCCGAGGGCCAGCACGGCGACCACAATCACCCAGGCAGATCGGGCCTTGCCCGGGCCACGCCCGGACGGCTGAGTCGCTGGATTGGCCATGCGTGTCTATCCCCGGAAAAATAAAATCCACCCCGCTGCGGCGAACAGGATCGCGAGCAGCGGGTAAGTGACGGGCGGAACCGCTACGACGCGGGCCAGCCCCGTGGCAACACACAAAATGCGAACGATGATGACCAGTCCCACTCCAAGCAGAGCGCAAAGCATCCAGGCCGGGAAGAACGCTCCGAAGAGCGGCACGCTCGGCGCGTAGGTACAGCCGCTGCACAACAATCCAAATGGAATCAGGGAGCGCGCCCAAGTCATGGGTGGCATTTCTCGAAACATCAGCTCAAGATGTTCGCATTCAGGCCCGGCTTCGCCTTTAGGCTTCGTGCGCTTTTTCGGCTGCATTGCGGACTGCACCGACTCGAGCGTCCTGCCGGTTCCCGCTCCGATAGACTGGCTCGCTGTGGAACCAATCATTCGTTATCGAAGCCGCCCGGTGGCCCGGATCGTCACCGGCTTCTTTCTTTGTTTTGCCAGCGTCTCGAGCCGCAGCGCGCCTGAGAATCCGGAGGCGAGTCCAGACCAGGTCGCGCGAGCGCCCGCAGGGCCGACTTTGTATTGTGGCGGAGTATCGCCGAACTCAACTGCTGGCGGCAGCGCTCAGGCGCAGCCGTCGGAGGCGCCCAAGTCGCTGGCCGACCTGGTCGCGATTGCGATGAAAAACAATCCGGACACGCGGGTGGCCTGGACCCAGGCCGAGGAAGCCGCGTCGAACCTGGGCATCGCGCGCAGCAAATACGGCCCTATCCTGGCTGCCGAGGCCACCGCCCTGTACACGCACCAGACATTTCCGCTGCCGAAGAACCTGAATCCTAGCGGATATTTCAAATCCGATGCCGAGGCTTTGATCCCGGCGGTGACCCTCAAATGGCTCATTTACGACTTTGGCGGGCGCGAGGCGGTACTCGACGAGGCCAGTCAAGCGCTGGCCGGCGCGAACTTCGGTTTCTCGGCGACTCACCGCAAGGTGTCGATCCTCGTGACGCAGCAATTCTTCCGGCTGGCGACGCAGATCGCCCGTAGGCAGGCCGCCCAGGCCTCCCTGGACAGCTCGGAACTGGTGCAGCAGGCTGCGCAGGCTCGCCAGGATCAAGGCACCGGAACGGCGCCCGAGACACTGCAGGCCCGGGCGGCGGCGGCTGAAGCGCGGGTTCGGCTGGAAGAGGTCGACGCGGCGGTCGAAGATGCGCGCCTGTCGCTGCTGGAAGCCACGGGGGTGCGGCCCGATACATCGATCTGCATTTCAATTCCGGTTGCAGGACCTTCGCAGGCGATCTCGGACAAGCATCTGGACCGCCTGATCGATCAGGCGATTGCGACCCGGCCGGAAGTCAACGCCGGGGTGTCGAAGGTCAAAGCGGGCGAGGCCGCGATCCGCCAGGCCCGGTCCGAATACTTGCCGAAGATAAGTCTTACCAGCAATGTCGCCGAGAATGTCGGGCGGCTGCGCTCGGAAGGCGGCGACTGGTCGTCGGTCACCAAACCCCTTTACGGAGTTGGCCTGGTGTTCCAGGTCCCGATCTACGACGGCTCGATCCGCCGCAGTGGTGTCGAGGAAGCGGTTTCAAAGGAAAAGGCGGCGCAGGCCCAGCTCGAGGGAACGAAAAACCAGATCGTTCACGAAGTCGTCAAGGCGTACAACGACCTTCGCGTGTCGCTGCGGCGCCGTGAATCCACCGCGGTGCTGATGTCGGCAGCCCAGGACTCGTTCGATTCGACGCTCGATTCCTACCGTCACGGGCTGGCGACGATGCCGGAGCTGGAATCGGCGGTCGCTGCGCTGGCCCGTGCGCGGATGGCTATCAGCGAGGCCAGTGCGGACGTGTTGACTGCGCGAGCGGTTCTCAGCTTCGCCACTGGCGACATGATCGACGTGGAACCCTAGCGACCACCCTTTTCCGGCCTTCGGCCGGAAAAGGCAGGAGGAAGAGAACGAGGGGGCTGGGCTGGCCCCCTCGTGCTCCCCCAGCCAATGTAAATAGAGGAGTCAAGCGGGACAGGGGACTTCGGCAGAGGAGGGGTTGGAGGGGTGCCGAGGAAGGGCCCTTAGCTGCGCATCAGACCGGCCGCGGCCTGGCGCCGTAGCAATCTGCGCTCGTGACGATATCGTGCCCTGAGTCTCGCATTCAATACGATCTGGCTCGACGTGTCGAAAACAACCTTCAATATTCCGAAAACGGGAAGAGCCAGCATCATCCCCGGGATTCCTGCGATGGTTCCCGCCAGCAGGATCGTAAGGACGGCGATGACTGATCGAGCAACTGGGACCCGCCCTGCCGGAATCGTTCGACCGCAACGTGATTCTCCAACAGGACCGTGCGTACCCAGGGCAGCAATTGAAGCAGCGCCGCAATGAGCGCGATGCTGAAACACGCGACCGTCGCCGCGGCCGCCAGACCTGGTCGCATTCCAGCCCGCATGAGCCAGAGATAACCTGGTCGCAGCAGGTAGTAGAGGACGAGCGCCAGTATCAAGGGCACCACCAGCCAGAACGCGGTCTGAAAGATGGCCAGTACGAGGCAAGTCGCGCCC
>DATBCD010000004.1:0-5897 GCA_036270655.1 Burkholderiaceae bacterium | reverse complement strand
GCGCTGCAGCTGGTCGCCGAGGGCGCGGATATCCTGGATATCGGGGGAGAGTCGACCCGGCCCGGCGCGGCCGAAGTGACCGCGGAGCAGGAAATCGAACGCGTGCTGCCGCTGGTGCGCGCGCTGCGCGAGAGCGGCGTGCCCCTGTCGGTGGACACCAGCAAGCCGGAGGTGATGCGCGCGGTGCTGGACGAAGGAGCCGCGATCATCAACGACGTGCGCGCCCTGACGATGCCGGGCGCGCTCGAGCGGGTCGCCCGTGGCGATTGCGGCGTCGTGCTGATGCACATGCAGGGCACGCCGCAGACGATGCAGATCGACCCCAGCTACGTGGATGTGGTCGCGGAAGTGGGCGACTTCCTGCGCAAGCGGCGCGACGCGGCGCTGCAGGCGGGCGTGGCTGCCGATCGGATCGCGCTGGACCCCGGATTCGGTTTCGGCAAGCGCGGCGTGCACAACCGCCGGCTGCTCGCCCGCCTGGGCCAGTTGCGGGCGCTGGGCCAGCCTCTGCTGGTCGGGCTGTCCCGCAAGGCTTCGTTGGGGGAGATGACCGCGCAGCCGGTCGATCAGCGCGTGGTCGCCTCGGCCGTGGCCGCCGTGCTGGCGATCCAGGCCGGCGCGCAGATCGTGCGAGTGCACGACGTGGCGGCCACGCGTGACGCCATTGCGGTGTGGCAGGCGGTCGCACAGGAGCAGGCATGAGGAAGCGTTATTTTGGAACCGACGGCATTCGCGGCACGGTCGGCGCCCACCCGATCACGCCCGAATTCATGCTGCGGCTCGGCCAGTCCGCCGGCCGCGTGCTGTTGCAGAAGACGCCCGGGCGCAGGGCCACGGTCCTGATCGGCAAGGACACGCGGGTATCCGGCTACATGCTGGAGGCGGCGTTGGAGGCGGGATTTTCCAGTGTGGGCGTCGACGTGGTGCTGTGCGGTCCGTTGCCGACCCCGGCGGTGGCCTATCTGACGCGGGCGCAGCGGCTGTCCGCCGGGGTCGTGATCAGCGCTTCGCACAACCCGTACCAGGACAACGGCATCAAGTTCTTCTCCGGCAGCGGCCGCAAGCTGGACGATGCCATCGAGCAGCAGATCGAGGACCTGCTCGATCAGCCGTCCGGCTGCGTCGCGTCGGCGGAGCTGGGCAAGGCGCGCCGCCTCGACGACGCAACCGGCCGCTATATCGAGTTTTGCAAGAGCACCTTTCCCGGCGAGATCGACCTGAAGGGCCTGAAGCTCGTGGTGGACTGCGCCCACGGCGCCGCCTATCACGCGGCGCCGGACGTGTTCCACGAGCTCGGCGCCGATGTGGTTCCGCTGGCGGTTTCGCCGAACGGATTCAATATCAACGACGGCGTCGGAGCGGTCCACTCCGATCAGCTGGCCGGGCACGTCCGAAAGCACGGGGCCGATCTGGGCATCGCGCTGGACGGCGACGGTGACCGCGTGGTGTTCGCCGACGGCGAGGGGCACGAGTTCAACGGCGACCAGCTGCTGTACGTGATCGTCCGGGACCGGATGCTGAATTCGAAGGTGCAAGGGGCCGTGGGCACCCAGATGACGAATTTCGCGCTCGAGCGTCGCTTCGCCCAGCTGGGCGTGCCGTTCGAGCGAGCGCGGGTGGGCGACCGCTATGTCCTGGAGCGCCTCGAGAAGAACGGCTGGCTGTACGGCGGCGAAGGCTCGGGCCATCTGCTGTGCCTGGACAAGCACACCGCGGGTGACGGCATCATCAGCGCGCTGCAGGTGCTGGCGGCGGTGCGCCGCGCCGGCTGCACGCTGGCCCGGCTTACCCAGGAGCTCGACCTGTTCCCGCAGCACCTGATCAACGTGCCGATCGCTCCCGGATTCGATTGGAATTCGAGCCCCGCCCTGCAGCGTGAGCTGGCCGAGGTCCAGCGCGAGCTCAGCGGCAGCGGGCGGGTATTGATCCGGCCGTCGGGCACCGAACCGGTCCTGCGGGTGATGGTCGAGGCGCAGGACGCGGCTGCGGCCTTCCGGTACGCCGAGCGGCTGGCCGCCTCGGTGCGATAGCGGCCTCCTGTCTTTGGGGGAGCGGTGGGGTACCGCTCGCCCCGGTTATCTTTTAAGCCTATTACACGTCACAATTACGTGACATCAATGACATAGCCTCCGGCCATGCCGGATTACGGAGTCGAAGTGTCGATCGAGGCGTTGGAGAAGCCGAAAACGGTGCAGGACCCGGTCGTACTGAAGGCCGAGGTGCAGGAGCTGAGCTTCTTTTATGGCGACTTTCAGGGCCTGAAGAACCTTTCGCTGCCGATTTACAGGGATCGGGTCACCGCGCTGATCGGCCCGTCCGGGTGCGGAAAATCGACGCTGTTGCGCTGCTTCAACCGGATCCACGATCTGTACCCGGGCAACCGCTATCAAGGCAGCATCATGCTGCACCCGGAGCGGATCGACATCCTGGACGGCGCCATCGACCCGATGGACGTGCGGATGCGGATCGGAATGGTGTTCCAGAAGCCCAGCCCGTTTCCGACCACGGTGTTCGAAAACGTCGCCTACGGGCTGCGTCTGCGCGGTTTGCGCGCCAAAGCCGTGCTGGCCGAGAAGGTTGAGCTGGCGCTGCGCGGTGCGGCGCTGTGGGACGAGGTCAAGGACCGCTTGAGCCAGGATGCATCGAACCTGTCGGGGGGCCAGCAGCAGCGGCTGTGCATCGCGCGCGCGCTGGCCACCGATCCGGAGCTGCTGCTGTTCGACGAGCCGACGTCGGCGCTGGACCCGATCGCGACCGCCTCGATCGAGGAGCTGGTCGACGAGCTGAAAAAGCGGGTATCGATCCTGATCGTGACGCACAACATGCAGCAGGCGGCGCGCTGTTCCGACTACACGGCGTTCATGTACCTGGGTGAGCTGGTCGAGTTCGGGCTGACAGAGCAGATTTTTCTGAAGCCTTCGAAGAAGCAGACCGAGGACTACATCACGGGGCGATTCGGGTAAGCGGCTTCGACGGAGAACTTTCGATGGTCACAGGCGAACACACGATCAAACAGTACGACCAGGAGCTCGAGTCGCTGCGCGGGCGCATCCTGCAGATGGGCGGACTGGTCGAATCCCAGCTGCGGATGGCGATCGACTGCTTCGAACAGGGCGATCTGCGCAAGGCCGACGAGGTGGTCGAGGCCGACGAAAAAGTCGACGACGAGGAGCTCGAGCTGGGCCGGCTGATCGTGAACCTGATCGTGCGCCGGCAACCGGCCGCCAACGACCTGCGCCTGATCATGGGTGTGTCGCGTGCGGTCACCGACCTGGAGCGGATCGGCGACGAGGCGACCAAGATCGCCCGCGCCGCGCGCTGGGTTCACGAAAAGGACGTCGTGGTGCGCACGCCCAGGATCCGCGACATCCGGGTTTCGGCCGAGGTGGCCCTCTCGATGCTGCGCGGCGCGCTGGATGCCTTCGCGCGCCTGGATGCGGTTTCGGCCGCCGAGATCATCCGCGAGGACGCGGGCGTCGACGAGCAGTTCCGGCTGATCTTGCGGCAGCTGATCACTTTCATGATGGAGGATCCCCGCACCATCACCGGCTCGCTCGATACGGTCTGGGTCGCCAAGGCGATCGAGCGCATCGGCGATCACTCCAAGAACATTGCGGGCGACGTGATTTTCATCGTGCAAGGCGAGGACGTGCGACACGCCACGCTGGAGCAGCTCGCACGCGCGGTATCACAACCCACCTAGGGGATTGCATGTCCAATGCCTCCATACTCGTTGTCGAGGACGAGCCTTCGATCCAGGAGCTGATCGCGTTCTCGTGCAGCAGCAACGGCTACCGGGTGCGGCGTGCCGAGTCGGCCGGCGCGGCCGAGACCGCCATTCGCAGCGAGCTGCCCGACCTGGTGATCCTGGACTGGATGCTGCCGGATCGTCCGGGCATCGATCTGCTGCGCGACATGCGCGTGGCCGACCGGACCCGATCGGTTCCGGTGATCATGCTCACGGCCAAAGGCGCCGAAAGCGACCGCGTCACCGGGCTGGATGCCGGCGCCGACGATTACGTGGTCAAGCCCTTTTCTCCGCGCGAGCTGGTCTCGCGCGTGCGTGCGGTGTTCCGCCGGCGCGCCCCGCAAAAGAGCGGCGAGGCGATCGAGTACGGGCCCTTGCGCATCGACCCGGCGCGGCACGAAGTCGCCATCGGCGAACGCGCGGTCAAAATGGGCCTGGCCGAGTTCAAGCTGCTGCGCTTTCTGGCAGGGCACCCCGAGCGGGTCTTCTCGCGCGGCCAGCTGCTCGACAACGTGTGGGGCGACCACGTGTTCATCGAGGAGCGCACGGTCGACGTGCACGTGCTGCGGCTTCGCAAGGCGCTGATGCAGGCCGAGGCGCAGGACCTGGTGCAGACCGTGCGCGGCCTCGGCTACCGGCTCTCGACCCGGCCGGACCGCTGAGCGGCGGGCCCCACTGGGCGGGGGCAGGGTTGGAAACGTCTATGCTGGCACCGATGTCGAACGTTGGAGGCGGACGCTTTCGCGTCATCTTGCCGGCGGTCGTGCGGCTGGCGATTCTCGGCGCAATCTGCGCCGGTGCGGGCTGGCTGTGGCAAGCGCGCGTCGGGCTGTGGCTGGCGGCCGTGGGCCTGGCCGTTCTGTACCTGGGGCAGCTTTTCTATCTTGGCGCGCTGGGCAACTGGCTCGAGCGGCCGTCGCTGTCCTCGATACCCAACGGCATCGGGGCCTGGGGCGAGGTGTTCGCGCGCCTGTACCGCCAGCAGCGCGCCTCCGAGATCGCCCAGCAGCGCCTGATCGACAACGAGGAGCGCTTCCGCCACACGATCAGCGCGCTGCCGGACGGCATCATCCTGATCGATGCATCGCTTCAGATCGAATGGTGCAACCCGGTGGCCGAGCTGCATCTGGGCGTTTCGTTGAAACGGGACCAGGGCCTGCGGCTGACCAACCTGGTGCGCGATCCGCCGTTCGTCGCCTACCTGGGCGCGGGGCGTTACGAGCAGCCGCTGCTGTTTTCCCCGCTGTCGCTGCCAGGGGCCACGCTGTCGCTGACGGTGGTGGAGTTCGAGCCGGCCCGCTCGATCGTGGTCACGCGCGACATCACCCAGAGCGAGCGGGTTGATGCGATGCGGCGCGATTTCGTGGCCAACGTGTCGCACGAACTGCGCACTCCACTCACGGTGATCAAGGGTTTCCTCGAGGCGATGATCGACGGCGGCTCCGACCTGGATCCGACCCGCCTGCACCACCTGCACCTGATGTACGAGCAGGGCGACCGGATGCACCGCCTGGTCGAGGACCTGCTGACGCTGTCGCGCCTGGAGTCGCAGCAGGGCCCCGACGTGGAGGAGGACGTCGACGCCGGGATGCTGGTGTCCGAGGTCGCCGACGAAGCGCGCACCCTGTCGGCCGGACGCCACCGGATCAACGTCGAGGTGCAGAAGCTGAAGCTGCGCGGCGGGCGCGACGAGATGCGCAGCGCCTACAGCAACCTGGTGTCCAACGCCGTGCGCTACACGCCGGTCGGCGGTCACATCACGCTGCGCTGTATCGAGCAGGACGGGGGCATCGCGCTGCAGGTGCAGGACACCGGCATCGGCGTCGCCAAAGAGCACATTCCCCGCCTGACCGAGCGCTTCTACCGGGTCGACAAGAGCCGCTCCCGCGAAACGGGCGGCACCGGGCTGGGCCTGGCGATCGTCAAGCACGTGCTGATCCGGCACCAGGCGCGGCTGGACGTTCAGTCGGAAATCGGAAAGGGAAGCCTGTTTTCCGCCTGGTTCCCCCCGTCGCGCCGCATCCCGATGTCCGGCGAGCGCGAAGCGGCCTAAATCTCCCCTTTCCCGCGGAGCGGGAGCGCGGTGAGGGTCGAAGTGAATCTCCCCTCTCTCGCGGAGCGGGAGAGGGGCGGGGGGAGAGGGTCGACG
>DATBCD010000003.1:0-30321 GCA_036270655.1 Burkholderiaceae bacterium | reverse complement strand
AGCTCGTACGAAACCATCTGGGCCGAGGCGCGCAAGGCGCCCAGGAAGGCGTACTTCGAGTTGGACGCCCAACCGGCGACGATCACGCCATATACGCCCAGCGAGGTCACCGCCATCACGTACAGCAGGCCCGCGTTGATGTCGGCCAGGACCACGCCCGGCGCAAACGGGATCACCGCCCACGCTGCCAGCGCCGGCATCATCACCAGCACCGGCGCCAGCAGATACAACGCCGGGTCAGCCTGCGCCGGAATGATCACTTCCTTGAACATCAGCTTGAGCGCGTCGGCGATCGGCTGCAGCAATCCGAGCGGGCCGACCCGGTTGGGTCCCAGCCGGACGTGCATCCACCCGATCAGCTTGCGCTCCCAGTAGGTCAGATACGCGACCAGCACCAGGATCGGAATCACGATCGCAAAGATCTTCAGCACGATGATCAGCACCGAGGCCGCGTCGGGCCAGGCTGCGCCGAACACCCACACTCCAGCGCTGGTGCCCAGGCGGGCCATCACGCCCATCTGTTCGCCCGGCCCGCTCATCCCGCCCGTTCCAGCCGGACCGGTCCGAACATCGGGCCCAGCGCGCTGGTGGATGGGTGCCCGGCCGGGACCCGGACCACGCCATCCGGCAAGCGCGGATCGAGCCCGCATTCGAGCAGCGCCACCGCCGCGCCCTGCCGCACCCACGCCCGGTCGCCCGGCGCCAGGCCGAAACGCGTCAGAGTCGCCCGGTTGGCTATTGCGCGCGGTGCCCGGGCATCGGCGGTCTTCTGCAGCGACGAGGCGCGGCGCACCAGGGAGTCGGTCCAGTAGATCGGCACGTCGGCGATGCGTTCGGCATCGGCGCCGCCCGGCGCCCGGGTCGACAGCACGGGCGGGCCGACACCGAGCTCGTTCGACAGCCAGGCCGACGGGACAGCCGGCAGCGCAGCGTCGCGCACCTCTTCCGGCGATTCATAATCGAATCCCGCCAACCCCAACAGATTGCCGAGCACCCGCAACACCTTCCACCCGGGCCTTGCTTCCCCGTGCGGGTGGGTGGCGCCGTTGAAACTCTGAACGCGGCCCTCCGCGTTCACGAAGGTTCCGGATGTCTCGGTGAACGGCGCGATCGGCAGCAGCGCGTGCGCGTATTCCAGCGCTCCGTTGCGAAATGCGGTGAACGAGATCACGCACTCGGCAGCCGCCAGCGCCCTGGCTGCCAGCGCGGGATCGGCCGTGTCGTACTCGGGCTCGCAGTTCCACAGCATCTGAAGCGGCCGGGGCTGCTCGAGCATCGTGCGGGCATTCAGACCCCCGCGCAGTGGCCGCGCGGCGGCAAGGTAGCCGCCGACGCTGTTGGCGGCCTCGCCCGGCACGCCCAGCCTCGCGCCGGTCGCCTCGGCGATCCACTGCGCCCAGGCGCCGATCGCGGCCGCCTCGGGATGCTGGAGCGCCGCGTTACCGAGCAGAACCGCCGCGTTGGCGCCCGAGCACAGGCTGTCGGCGATCCCGCGCGCGACCTCGTCCGGCGCAGCGTCGCTGGGAGCGGCAAAGCCCTTGTTCTGCGCCACCGCCGAGGCGATCCGTGCCAGCTGACCGGTCCAGCCCGACGGCGCGGTGATCGCGCGATGGGCCACCGGCATCAGCGGCTCGTCGTCGACCGCGTGCACCACGCTGAGCTGGCAGCCGTGCCTGGTCGCATCGCGCAACCGCACCGCCATCAGCGGATGGTCCTTGCGCAGAAACGAGCCGACCAGCAATACGCGATCCAGACGATTCAACGCTGCCACCGGCATGCCGAGCCAGGGCGCGCCCCGCCGCGCCGCATCGGCCGAGAAGTCGGACTGACGCAGGCGAAAATCGATGTGATCGGAGCCCAGGCCGCGCACCAGCTGGCCCAGAAGGAACATTTCCTCCAGCGTGGCCGCCGGCGAGACCAGCGCGCCGATCGCGTCGCCGCCGTGGCGCGAACGCGCCTCGTTCAGCGCCGAGGCGACGAAATTCAGCGCCTCTTCCCACTCGACTTCGCGCCAGCCGCCCGCGTGACGCAGCATCGGGCGGGTCAGCCGGTCGGCCGCATACAGCCCCTCGTACGAGAAGCGGTCCCGGTCCGACAGCCAGCACTCGTTGATCTGCTCGACTTCGAGCGGAACCACCCGCATCGCCCGCTGCCCCTTGACCTGAACGATCAGGTTCGACCCGAGCGAATCGTGCGGGCTGATCGACTTGCGCCGCCCAAGCTCCCAGGTGCGGGCCGCGTAGCGGAACGGCTTGCTGGTGAGCGCACCGACCGGGCAGATGTCGATCATGTTGCCCGAAACCTCCGACTCGATGCTGCGGCCCAGGAACGACAGGATCTCGGCGTGCTCGCCTCGCCCGGCCATGCCCAGTTCCATCACTCCGCCAATCTGGCTCCCGAAGCGGACGCACCGGGTGCAGTGAATGCACCGGGTCATTTCCTCGGCCGACACCAGCGGCCCGATGTCCTTGTGAAACACCACGCGCTTGGGTTCCGTGTAGCGCGACGCCGAAGGGCCGTAACCGACCGCGAGGTCCTGCAGCTGGCATTCGCCGCCCTGATCGCAGATCGGGCAGTCGAGCGGGTGATTGATCAGCAGGAACTCCATCACGCTGCGCTGCGCCTCCTTGGTGCGCTGGCTGGTCGTGCTGACCGACATGCCGGCCGCCACCACCGTCGTACAGGCCGGCATCGGCTTGGGGGTCTTCTCGACCTCCACCAGGCACATCCGGCAGTTGGCCGCGAGCGACAGCTTCTTGTGGTAGCAGAAGTGCGGAATCGGGATGTCCAGCAGGTTGGCGGCCTCCAATACGGTGGTGCCCTCGGGCACCGAGAGCTTCGTGCCGTCGATCGTCATTTCGATCATTGCCCGCGCTTCCTTGAAATGGCACCGCCGCGTCGAAAACGGGGAAGGCTACACATAGTCGGGGACCAGACAGGCCTGGTGCTCGATGTGGTGCTCGAACTCGCTGCGAAAGTGCTTCAGGAACGATCGGACCGGCAGCGCGGCCGCGTCCCCGAACGCGCAGATGGTGCGCCCGATGATGTTGCCGGCAACCGAGTCCAGCAGCGCCAGATCCTCAATGCGCCCCTGCCCGTGCTCGATCCGGTGCACCACGCGGTACAGCCAGCCGGTGCCCTCGCGACAGGGCGTGCACTGGCCGCACGACTCCTCGAAGTAGAAATACGACAGGCGCTCGAGGCTTCGCACCATGCAGCGCGTCTCGTCCATCACGATCACCCCGCCGGAGCCGAGCATCGAACCGGCCTTGGCGATCGAGTCGTAGTCCATGTCGACCGCCATCATCGCTTCACCCGGCAGCACGGGCATCGACGAGCCGCCCGGAATGACCGCCTTGATGCGCCGGCCGCCGCGCATTCCTCCGGCCAGGTCCAGCAGCTTCGCGAACGGCGTGCCGAGCGGCACTTCGTAGTTTCCGGGCGAGGTCACGTCGCCAGAGACCGAAAATATCTTGGTGCCGCCGTTGTTGGGCCGGCCCAGCAACAGGAACGCATCGCCGCCGTTGCGGATGAGCCACGGAACGGTCGCGAACGTCTCGGTGTTGTTGATCGTGGTGGGCTTGCCGTACAGGCCGTAGCCGGCCGGAAAAGGCGGCTTGAAGCGGGGCAGCCCCTTTTTGCCTTCGATCGATTCCAGCAGCGCTGTTTCCTCGCCGCAGATGTAGGCGCCGAAGCCGTGGGTGGTGTAAAGGTCGAAGGAAAAATCGCTGCCCAGGATGTTGCGGCCCAGATATCCGGCCTGATAGGCCTCGTCCAGCGCCTGCTGGAAGCGTTCGTATTCCGGCCAGATCTCACCGTGGATGTAGTTGTATCCGGCGGTCGAGCCGGTCGCGTACGCCGCGATCGTCATGCCCTCGATCACCGAGTGCGGGTTGTAGCGAAGGATGTCGCGATCCTTGAACGTACCGGGCTCGCCCTCGTCCGAATTGCACACCAGGTACTTGGGCCCGGCGGCCTGGCGCGGCATGAAGCTCCATTTCAGCCCGGTCGGAAATCCCGCCCCGCCGCGCCCGCGCAAGGCCGACTTTTTCACTTCGGCCGTCACCTGCTCCGGCGGGGTCTTCCCGGACACGATCTTGCGCAGGGCGGCATAGCCGTCGCGCTTGTGGTAGTCGGCCAGACGCCAGTTCTGACCGTCCAGCCCTTGCAGCACGATCGGATTGATGTGCCGGCCGTGAAAGCACGTCTGAGCACTCATCGCGGCCTCACCGGTCCCTTTCGAGCCGAAGCTCGTCCAGCAGCTTGTCGAGGCGATCGTCGCTCATGAAGCTGCACATCCGCTTGTTGTTGAGCAGCAGCACCGGGGCGTCTCCGCACGCCCCGAAGCACTCACCCTGCTTCAACGTAAACAGCCGGTCGGAAGTGGTCTGGCCGAAATCGACTCCCAGCTTCGACTTCAGATGCGCCGCAGCGCGCGTTGCCCCGGACAGCGCGCACGGCAGGTTCGTGCACAGTGTCAGCTTGAAGCGCCCGGGCGGTTTCAGGTCGAACATCGCGTAGAACGTGGCCACCTCGTAGGCGGCGATCGGCGGCATATCCAGATAGGAAGCCACGGCTTCGATGGCCCAGGTCGGAAGCCATCCCAATTCCTCCTGCGCGATCGCCAGCGCGGCCACCACCGCCGAGCGCTTCTGCTGCGGCGGATATTTGGCGGTTTCCAGGTCGATGCGGCGGCACGCCTCCGCCGACAGCGCCTGGTCGTTTTCGGGCAGGGCGCTCACCGGTCGATCTCCCCGAACACGATGTCCTGCGTCCCGATCACGGTCACCGCGTCGGCCAGCATATGACCACGCGTCATTTCTTCGAGCGCCTGCAAGTGCGCAAATCCGGGCGCGCGGATCTTCAGCCGGTACGGCTTGTTGGCCCCGTCGGAAATGAGGTAGATGCCGAACTCGCCCTTCGGGGCCTCGACGGCCGCATACACCTCGCCGGGCGGCACGTGAATGCCCTCGGTGAACAGCTTGAAGTGGTGAATGAGCTCTTCCATGTTCGTCTTCATGTTCACCCGGGACGGGGGAGCCACCTTGTGGTCGTCCGACATCACCGGCCCCGGGTGCTTGCGCAGCCATTCGATGCACTGACGGATGATCCGGTTGCTCTGGCGCATTTCCTCCATCCGCACCAGGTAACGGTCGTAACTGTCGCCGTTACGGCCGACCGGAATATCGAAATCCATATGCTGATAGACCTCGTAGGGCTGTTTCTTGCGCAGATCCCAGGCAATTCCGGAGCCGCGCAGCATCGGGCCGGTGAATCCGAGCGCGAGCGCGCGCTCGGGCGGCACCACTCCGATGCCGACCAGCCGCTGCTTCCAGATCCGGTTGTCGGTCAGCAGCGTCTCGTATTCATCCACGTAGGTCGGAAAGCGCTTCGTGAAATCTTCGATGAAATCGAGCAGCGAGCCTTGCCGGTTGGCGTTCAGGCGCTCGACGTCCTGCGCGCTGCGGTTGGGCGACGGCGCGTAGCGCGGCATCGAATCGGGCAGGTCGCGGTACACCCCACCCGGGCGGTAGTAGGCGGCATGCATTCGAGCGCCGGAGGCCGCCTCGTACATGTCGAACAGGTCCTCACGTTCGCGGAACGCGTACAAAAATATCGCCATCGCACCGATGTCCAGCCCGTGCGCGCCGATCCACAGCAGGTGATTGAGCAGGCGGGTGATCTCGTCGAACATCACCCGGATGTATTGCGCCCGCAGCGGCACCTCGATGCCCAGCAGCCGCTCGATCGCCATCACGTAGGCGTGCTCGTTGGCCATCATCGACACGTAGTCGAGCCGGTCCATATACGGCACCGACTGGATGTAGGTGCGGGTCTCGGCCAGCTTTTCGGTGGCCCGGTGCAGCAGTCCGATGTGCGGGTCGGCCCGCTCGATCACCTCGCCGTCGAGCTCCAGCACCAGCCGCAGCACCCCGTGGGCCGCCGGGTGCTGCGGGCCGAAGTTAAGCGTGTAGTTGCGGATATCGGCCATGGCCTGGCGAGCGGGTCAGCGCTTCGCGTAGTTGTCTTCACGGATCACCCGCGGCACCACCTCGCGCGGCTCGATCGTGACCGGTTGATAGATCACGCGCTTCTGCTCCGGGTCGTATCGCATCTCCACGTGTCCGGAGACCGGGAAGTCCTTGCGGAACGGGTGACCGACGAAACCGTAGTCGGTCAATATCCGGCGCAGGTCCGGGTGCCCTTCGAAACCGATCCCGTACAGGTCGAATGCCTCGCGCTCGTACCAGCCGGCGGACGGCCACAACTGGGTCAGCGTCGGGATCACAGGAAAGTCGTCGTCGGCGCAGAAGCTGCGCAGGCGCAGCCTCCAGTTGTTGGAAACCGACAGCAGGTGAGCGACGACGGCGAAGCGCGGGCCATGCCAGGGACGGTCCGCGTAGGTCGAATAGTCGACGCCGCACAGGTCGATCAGTTGCTCGAACCCGAGCGAGGCGTCCTCGCGCAGCACCCTGGCCGTGTGCAGGTAACGCGCGGCGGGCGCCGTCAGCGTCACCTCGCCCAGGGCGGATTTCAGGTCGGCCGCCTCTTCACCCAGCCGCTTGCCCAGGCGTTCTGCGAGAACTTCGATTCCCATGGATGCGGGTCCGTTGGATTGACGCCGTTTTGCAACGGCCCTGCTAGCGGGCGATCGTATTGGTGCGGCGGATCTTCCTCTGGAGCTGCAGAACCCCATACACCAGCGCTTCGGCCGTCGGCGGGCAGCCGGGGACGTACACGTCCACCGGCACGATCCGATCGCAACCGCGAACCACCGAATACGAGTAGTGATAGTAGCCCCCGCCGTTGGCACACGATCCCATCGAGATCACCCAGCGCGGCTCGGCCATCTGGTCATAGACCTTGCGCAACGCGGGGGCCATCTTGTTGCACAACGTGCCGGCCACGATCATCAGGTCCGACTGCCGCGGGCTGGGCCTGAACACCATGCCGAAGCGGTCCAGGTCGTAGCGGGCCGCTCCCGCGTGCATCATCTCGACGGCGCAGCACGCCAGGCCGAAACTGACCGGCCACAGCGAGCCGGTCTTGGACCAGTTGATCAGCTGGTCCAGGCTGGTCGTCACGAAGCCTTCCTCGAAAACACCCTCGATTACGCTCACGGTCCCGACCTCGCGATTCTCATTCCCAGTCCAACGCGCCCTTTTTCCATTCGTAAACGAAGCCGACCGTCAGAATGGCCAGAAACAGCATCATCCCCCAGAAACCGGGGCTCCATGAGCCCAGGTCTGCCAACGTCGCTCCCCAGGGAAACAGGAAGGCGACCTCGAGGTCGAACAGGATGAAAAGGATCGCAACCAGGTAGTACCGGACATCGAACTTCATCCGGGCGTCCTCGAACGCTTCGAACCCGCACTCGTACGGCGAAAGCTTCTCCGGATCAGGCCGGTTCGGCCCCAGCAGCATGCCGACCACCACCGGCGCGATTCCGATGAACGCGCCGACAATCAGGAACAGTAAGACCGGCAGATAGCTATCGAGTTCCACGCGATTCCCGCGCCGCTTTCAGCGGCCGGCAAAAAGCCGGCCGTTCGATTGTTAAACCATCCGCTGCTCCAATCAATCACAGCAAAGATGGTTCTTACCGACGTGGTGCCGACGGTGAGACTCGAACTCACACGGCTTTCGCCGCCACCCCCTCAAGATGGTGTGTCTACCAATTCCACCACGTCGGCGATCGGCGGGAATTCTAACGCGTTCTGTCGCGCCTACTTCGGGATGTCAGACGGGCGATTGGCGGGCGGCGGCGTCCCACTGCCCGCGGGAGCCTGCGCCGCACCGTTCTGAGGCGCCGGGGTGGTCGGGATCTCACCAGGAGCGCCGGCCGGCGCTGCGGGCGCACCGGCAGGCGCCGCGTCTTTGCCGACCGTGCTCATGATGCCGCCGCGGTCGCTTCCAGAGCGCGCCACGCGGGTTGCCGTCGTCATGTAAGCCATACCGATCGTCGACAGAAAGAAAATCGACGCCAGCACGGCCGTTGTACGCGAAAGGAAGTTGGCCGAGCCACTGGCCCCGAAGAGGCTGCCCGAAGCGCCGCCTCCGAAGGCCGCCCCCATGTCGGCACCCTTGCCATGCTGCAGCAGAATCAGCACGATGACGGAAATCGCACAGATCACCTGAACCACGATCAACAACGAATTCAGCCATGCCATAACAGTCTCCTGGGGTCGCTATCCGGCCCGGTCGGCGCCCTGGCAGATCGACAGAAAGTCCGTCACCGACAGGGAGGCGGCGCCAACCAGGCCACCGTCGATATCCGGTTGCACGAAAATGTCGAATGCATTGGACGGCTTGAGGCTGCCGCCGTAAACGATGCGTGTCTGCGAGGCTGCGCCGGGATCATGGCGCGACAGCAGCGAGCGGATCGTGGCATGCACCTCCTGCGCCTGCGCCGGGGTCGCGGTCTGGCCGGTTCCAATCGCCCACACGGGCTCGTACGCGATCGCGCAGGCCGCCAGCTCATCGGCGGCGCAAGCGTCGAACACCGGAGCAAGCTGCGCCGTGATGACCGCCAGGGTGCGCCCCTGCTCCCGCTCCTGCCGCGTCTCGCCGACGCAGATGATCGGCTTCAGACCATGGGCCACCGCGCGCGCCGCCTTGGCGGCGACCATGCCACTGGTCTCCCCATAGCGGCTGCGGCGCTCGGAGTGGCCGACGATCACCCATCGAACCCCGCAATCGATCAGCATCTCGGCCGCTACTTCTCCGGTGAACGCCCCGGGCGCCTCCGCGCTCAGGTTCTGCGCCCCGGCACTGGCCCGCGTGCCGCGCAGCGCGTCGGCCACCTGCGCCAGATACACGTGCGGAGCGCACACCGCGACCTCGGCTGACACCGTGGCGGCCGTAAACATCCGCAGCCATTCGCGATTGGAGGCGAACGAGCCGTTCATCTTCCAGTTGGCGGCGACCAGCTTGGTGCGCACGGAGGCCCCGAGTGTGCTGTCGGTGCAAGCCGGTCTGGCCGGATTTGTGCCGGGCGCGAGCCGCTCAGGACTGGGTCACCGGCGTGGCCGGATCGGTCGCAAGCGCTTTCATCGACAGGCGAACGCGGCCCTTCTCGTCAGCCTCGATCACTTTGACCTTGACCTGCTGGCCCTCTTTCAGAAAATCGGAGACCTGGTTGACACGCTCGTTGGCGATCTGCGAGATATGCAGCAGGCCGTCGCGCCCCGGAAGGATCTGCACGATCGCGCCGAAATCGAGCAGGCGCAGCACGGTTCCCTCGTAGACCTTGCCGACCTCGACCTCGGCGGTCAGCTCCATGATGCGGCGCTGCGCCTCGCGGCCTTTTTCCTGGTCGACGCTGGCGATGATCACGGTGCCGTCGTCCTCGATGTCGATCTGGGTTCCGGTCTCCTCGGTCAGCGCGCGAATCACCGCGCCACCCTTGCCGATCACGTCGCGAATCTTCTCCGGATTGATCTTCATCCGGATCATCCGCGGCGCGTAAGCCGACAGCTCGCCGCGCGAGGCGGCGATCGAATCCTGCATCTTCTGCAGTATCGTCATCCGCCCCTCGCGCGCCTGCGCCAGCGCAACCTGCATGATTTCCTTCGTGATGCCCTCGATCTTGATGTCCATCTGCAGCGCCGTGACGCCGCGCGACGTGCCCGCCACCTTGAAGTCCATGTCGCCCAGGTGGTCCTCGTCGCCCAGGATGTCGGTCAGCACCGCGAAGCGATGGCCTTCCTTGATCAGGCCCATCGCGACGCCCGCGACGTGCGCCTTGACCGGCACGCCGGCGTCCATCAGCGCCAGACAGCCGCCGCACACCGAGGCCATCGACGAGGACCCGTTCGATTCGGTGATCTCCGAAACGACCCGGATCGAATACTGAAATTCCTCCACCGGAGGCAGCACCGCGGCCAGAGCGCGCTTGGCCAGGCGCCCATGCCCGACTTCGCGCCGCTTGGGCGCGCCCATGCGCCCGGTTTCGCCGGTCGCAAACGGCGGCATGTTGTAGTGGAGCATGAAGCGCTCGCGATACTCGCCCTGCAGCGCGTCGATGATCTGCTCATCCTGCTTGGTGCCCAGGGTAGCGGTCACCATGGCCTGGGTTTCGCCTCGCGTAAAGAGCGCCGATCCGTGCGTGCGCGGCAGCACGCCCAGACGGATCTCGATCGGCCGCACCGTGAGCGTGTCGCGCCCGTCGATGCGCGGCTCCCCGTCCAGGATCTGGCTTCGCACGATCTTGGCCTGCAGGTCGAACAGGATCGCGGCGACCTCGTTGGAGTCCGGCGCGACGTTTCCGGTCTCGGCCGCCTCGGTGACCAGGGCCGCAGCGGTTTGTGCCTCGATCTCGCTGATCCGCCTGGACCGCTCCTGCTTGCTGCGGATCTGGTAGGCGGCGCGAAGGTCCGCCCCGGCCAGGCTGACGATGCGCGACATCAGCGCCTCGTTCTTGGCCGGGGGCTGCCAGTCCCACAGGGGCTTGCCGGCTTCCCGCACCAGCTCGTGAATCGCGTCGATCGCGACCTGCATCTGCTGATGTCCGAACACGACCGCGCTCAGCATCACCTCTTCGGGCAGCTGATCGGCTTCCGATTCGACCATCAGAACCGCGCGCTCGGTGCCGGCCACCACCAGGTTCAGGCTCGAATTGTTCAACTGCGTAGCGGTCGGATTCACCACCAGATTGCCGTCCACGTACCCGACACGCGCCGCGCCGATCGGTCCCTTGAACGGGATGCCCGAAAGCGACAGCGCCGCCGAGGCACCGATCATCGCCGGGATATCCGGGTCGATTTCCGCGTTGATCGACATCACGTGCAGCACCACCTGCACTTCGTTGAAGAAGCCGTCCGGAAACAGCGGGCGGATCGGCCGGTCGATCAGCCGCGAGGTCAGCACCTCCTTTTCCGACGGCCGCCCTTCGCGCTTGAAAAAACCGCCGGGAATGCGGCCGGCCGCGTAGGTCTTTTCGACGTAGTCGACCGTCAGCGGGAAAAATTCCTGCCCGGCGCGAGCTTTCGTGGCCGCCACGACGGTGGCCAGCACCACGGTATCGTCCATCGAAACCAGCACACTGCCGGTCGCCTGGCGCGCAATTTCCCCCGTCTCGAGGTGCACCGTGTGCTCCCCGTACTTGAAACTCTTGGTCACTTTTGCGAACACTTCGATTTCCTTTCATGCCCGGTCGAAGAAACGCGCAGACCGGCAGCGAGCCGCCCCGGCGATTGGCGCAATATCCGAGTCATCCGACGAACGGCCAGCGACCGACCGCTTCTTATTTGCGGAGGCCCAGGCTTTCGATCAGACCCTTGTAGGCGTCCGGCTTCTTGCCCTTCAGGTAGTCGAGCAGTTTGCGGCGCCGGCTGACCATTTTGAGCAGACCACGGCGGGAATGGTGGTCCTTGACATGCGTCTTGAAATGCTCGGTCAGCTCGTTGATGCGAGCCGTCAGCAACGCGACCTGAACCTCAGGCGAACCCGTATCGTTTACCGCGCGCTGAAACTTGGCGACGATGTCGCCCTTTTTGATATCTGCAACCGACATCAGGGTCCCCTTAGACGAAAACAAGCGGTCACGGAAGGGCATCCGTGCCGTGAAGGGCGCGATTATATGCCAGGCAGCGGCCAGGGCGCGCGGAGCCGCCCCGAGGCACATATACATCAAGGAATCGGTGTCAGACTGCTGCTCGCCCCTGTCACGCGCAAGCGGGAGAGGGGTCGGGGAGAGGGTAGCGGCAGAAGGGACCTTGCCTACGGAGCCAGTTCGATCTGTGGATTCAGCCGCTCGGCGGTCGTATACAGCTTGTTGAGCGCGTTGATGTAGGCCTTGGCCGAAGCGGCGACGATGTCCGGGTCTGACCCTGTGCCGTTGACGATCCGCCCGGCCCGCGCCAGACGGACCGTAACCTCGCCCTGCGCTTCGGTTCCCGTGGTGATCGCGTTGACCGAGTACAGCATCAGCTCGGAGCCGCTTTTGACCTTGCTTTCGATCGCCTTCAGCGAGGCATCCACCGGGCCGCTGCCGTCGGACTGCGCCTCGACTTCTTGCGCGCCCACCCGAAACACGATGCGGGCGTGCGGACGCTCGCCGGTCACGGATTGCTGCGACAACGAAATCAGACGGAAGTGTTCCTGGTGGGTCGCGGCTGCCTCGTCCGAGAACAGCGCCTGGATGTCCTCGTCGAAGATCTCGGCCTTGCGGTCGGCCAGGTCCTTGAACCTCGCAAAGGCGGCGGCCAGGTCCTGTTCGGTTTCGATCGGAATACCCAGCTCCTGGACGCGCTGGCGGAACGCATTGCGGCCGGACAGCTTGCCCAGCACGATCCGGTTCGTGGCCCAGCCCACGTCTTCGGCGCGCATGATCTCGTAGGTCTGGCGCGCCTTCAGGACCCCGTCCTGGTGAATGCCCGAGGCATGCGCGAACGCGTTGGCGCCGACCACCGCCTTGTTGGGCTGCACCGGAAAGCCCGTGATGTTGGATACCAGCTTGGAGCTGGCAACGATCTGGGTGGTGTCGATCCCGACGTCAAGACCGAACACATCGCGGCGCGTCTTGACGGCCATCACGACCTCCTCGAGCGACGTGTTGCCGGCGCGCTCGCCCAGGCCGTTGATGGTGCACTCGATCTGCCGCACGCCGTTCAGCACGCCGGCCAGCGAATTGGCTACCGCCATGCCCAGGTCGTTGTGGCAGTGCACCGACCAGGTCGCGCGGTCCGAATTCGGCACGCGCTCGCGCAGCGCCCGCAGCAGCTGCCCGTACTGCTCGGGCACCGCGTAGCCCACCGTATCGGGAATGTTGATCGTGGTGGCGCCTTCGGCAATCACCGCCTCGATCACACGGCACAGGAAATCCGGCTCGGAACGGCTGCCGTCCTCGGTGGAGAACTCGACGTCGTCGGTGAAACGGCGCGCCAGGCGCACCGCCAGCCTGGCCTGCTCGAACACCTCATCCGGCGTCATCCGCAGCTTCTTTTCCATATGCAGGGGCGAGGTCGCAATGAACGTGTGGATCCGCCTGGAGCGCGCATTGGCGAGCGCCTCGGCCGCCCTGGAGATGTCGCGCTCGTTGGCGCGCGCCAGCGAGCAGACCGTGCTTTCGCGCACTGCCGCCGCGATCGCGCGAATGGCTTCGAAATCCCCGTTGGAGGAGGCCGCGAAGCCGGCTTCGATCACGTCCACGCGCAGTCGCTCCAGCTGCTTGGCGATCCGAAGCTTCTCCTCGCGCGTCATGGCGGCGCCAGGGCTCTGTTCTCCGTCGCGCAACGTGGTGTCGAAAATGATCAGTCGGTCCATGGGGCTCTCCGTGAAGGCAAGACCTTCGAGCCTGGGAGGCGCTCCTCAGGCCCGGCACTGCTCGAATTGTGGGTCAGGGGGTCAGCTGCGCGCGGGGCGCAGCAGCAGCGGCCGCAGTCGGAAAGCGGCGGTGCCGGTGAAGCTCATGTCGGTGGCAGGCGTATCCACAAGGCCACTATAAGGGCATTTATCCGGTTTAACAACATTAACAACAACAACAGGATCAGTGCGGCGGGGCCGTTTCCGCGCGCGGCGCGGGCCGCGCCGGATTGGACTCGCCGCGCCAGCGCCGCCAGGCCCAATAGAGGTAGCCCGACACGGCGTAGCCGCAGAAGAGCAGGAACAACACGATCGGCGGGTCCGAGGAGACGAAGAAGATCACCACGACGACCAGCACCATCACCCAGAACGGCACGCTGACGCCGACGTGGAAACTCTTGCCGCTGTAAAACGGCGCGCTCGATACCATCGCCAGGCCGGCGTACACCGTGACGCCGAAAGCGACCCAGGGCAGCCACACCTCCTGGATCTGCAGGTGGTTGTCGACCGCCAGCCAGACGAAACCGGCCACCAGCGCGGCGGCCGCCGGGCTCGGCAGACCCTGGAAAAAACGCCTGTCCACCACCCCGAGATTTGCGTTGAAGCGGGCCAGCCGCAGCGCGGCGCCCGCGCAGTAAACGAACGCCGCCGCCCACCCCCAGCGACCCAGGCCCCGCAGCGCCCACTCGTACATCACGAGCGCCGGGGCAACGCCAAATGAGGCCATGTCGGACAACGAATCGTAGTGCGCGCCGAACGCGCTTTGCGTATTGGTCAGGCGGGCCACCCGGCCGTCCATTCCGTCCAGCACCATCGCGGTGAAGATCGCCACCGCCGCCCAGTCGAACCGCTGATTCATCGCTTGTACTGTCGCAAAGAAACCCGCGAACAGCGCTGCCGTCGTAAAGAGGTTCGGAAGCAGGTAGATGCCGCGCCGGCGGCTGGCCTGGCTCTTGAAGGCTTCCGGAAGCGGACTGGTGGAAGCGGCGAGCGGGCGCAGCTTGCGCCTGCGAAAGCGCATCGGCACTTTCATCAGAATTCGGCAAGCACCGAGATACCCGCGTGCACGAAATCTCCGACTGCGACCATCGGCCGCACGAAGCGCGGCAGATACACATCCACCCGCGAACCGAAGCGGATGAAGCCGAAACGCTGTCCCCGCGCCAGCCGATCGCCGGCCTGCACGTAGCACAGGATGCGGCGCGCGATCAGCCCGGCCACCTGCACCACCGAGATCCGCTCGCCGCCCGCGGTACGCACCACGATCACGTTGGCTTCGTTGCGCTCCGATGCCTTGTCAAGGTCGGCATGGACGAAGGCCCCGGGACGATATTGGACCTTTTCTATCAAGCCGTCGACCGGTGCGCGGTTGCTGTGGACATTGAACACGTTCATGAACACGCTGATCAGCAGGGCGTCACTGCCGGTGTTCGGATCGCGCACCGCCTCGACCCGGACGATCCGGCCGTCGGCCGGGGACACGATCGCGTTGCCGGCGGCGCGCACCTGCCTGGGCGGATCGCGGAAGAACTGGACCACGAAGGCCGCCAGCAGCCACAGCGGGATCGACCAGGCGAAGCCGGCCAGCCAGGCCACCACCACGGCGGCAAGCAGGGTGCCCGCGATGAAAGGCCAGCCCTCGCGCGCCAGCCACGGTTGCTGCGGGTCCTTCATGGCCTCAGGCGCGCCGTGCGGCGACGGTCCGTGATCAATGCAGCGGCCGGTTCTCAGTTGCGCGAGGTATCGACCAGGCGGTTCTTCTTGATCCAGGGCATCATCGAGCGCAGCTTCTCGCCGATCTGCTCGATCGGATGCTGGGCCGTCAGCCGGCGCCGCGCCAGCAGGGTGGGCGCGCCGACGCGGTTTTCCAGCAGAAAACTCCTGGCGTATTCGCCATTCTGGATCCGATCCAGGGCGCGCCGCATCGCCTGCCGCGACTGCTGGTTGATCACCTCCGGCCCGGTCACGTACTCCCCGTACTCGGCGTTGTTCGAGATCGAATAGTTCATCGTCCCGATGCCGCCCTCGTACATCAGGTCCACGATCAGCTTCAACTCGTGCAAGCACTCGAAATAGGCCATCTCGGGCGCGTAGCCGGCCTCGACCAGCGTCTCGAAGCCGGCCTTGACCAGCTCCACGCATCCGCCGCACAGGACCGTCTGTTCGCCGAACAGATCCGTTTCGGTTTCCTCGCGAAACGTGGTTTCGATGATGCCGGCCTTGCCGCTGCCGATCGCGCTGGCGTACGACAGCGCCAGGTCCCGCGCGGCGCCGGAGGCGTCCCGATGGACCGCGATCAGCGACGGCACGCCCCCGCCCTGGGTGTAGGTGGCCCGCACCGTATGCCCCGGCGCCTTGGGAGCGACCATCAGCACGTCCAGGTCGGCGCGCGGCTGGATCTGCCCGTAATGGATGTTGAATCCGTGCGCGAACGCGAGCGCGGCGCCCTTCTTGATGTTGGGCTCGATCGACTCCTGGTAGACCTGTGCATGGTTCTCATCGGGCAGCAGGATCATCACGATGTCGGCATCGCGTACCGCCTCGTCGACCGGCTTGACGTCCAGCCCCGCCTTGACGGCCTTCTGCCAGGAGATGCCATCCCGGCGCAACGCCACCGTCACGCGCACCCCCGAGTCCTTCAGGTTCAGCGCGTGCGCGTGCCCTTGCGATCCGTAGCCGACGATCGCAACCCGTCGGCCCTTGACCAATGACAGGTCGGCGTCCTTGTCGTAATAGATTTTCATGATCCCTCCGTGTGCTTGCTCAATTCTGCGCGCGCCGGGGCAACGGCGGTGCGCGCGCGTTCAGACGCGAAGTACCTTTTCTCCCCGGCCGATTCCGGAGCTGCCGGTGCGAACCGTCTCGAGGATCGAAGCGCGGTCGATCGCCCGGATGAAGGCGTCGATCTTCGACGTGTTCCCGGTCAGCTCGATCGTGTAGGTGCGTTCCGTCACATCGATGATGCGCCCGCGAAATATATCGGCCATCCGCTTCATCTCGTCGCGCTCGCGCCCGGTCGCCCGCACCTTGATCAGCATCAACTCGCGCTCGGTGAACTCCCCTTCGGTCAGATCGACGACCTTGACCACCTCGATCAGGCGGTTCAGGTGCTTCGTGATCTGCTCGATCACGTCGTCCGAGCCGGCGGTGACGATCGTCATCCGCGACAGCGACGGATCTTCGGTCGGGGCCACGGTCAGGGCTTCGATGTTGTAGCCGCGCGCCGAAAACAGGCCCACCACGCGCGACAGCGCCCCGGCCTCGTTCTCGAGCAGGACGGAAACGACGTGGCGCATTACAGGTCCTCCGATCCGAGCAGCATTTCGGTCAGTCCCTTGCCGGCCTTGACCATCGGCCATACGTTTTCGGTCTGATCGGTGATGAAGTCCATGAACACCAGCCGGTCCTTCAGTTGCGTGAACGCCTCCCTCAAGGCGGGCTCGACGTCGGCCGGCCGCTCGATCCGCATGCCGACGTGCCCGTAGCTTTCGGCCAGCTTGACGAAGTCGGGCAGCGCGTCCATGTAGGACTCCGAGTAGCGGCTGCCGTAGTCGATCTGCTGCCACTGGCGGACCATGCCCATGTACCGATTGTTCAGGTTGACGATCTTCGGCGTCAGCCGGTACTGCTTGCAGGTCGAAAGTTCCTGGATGCACATCTGGATCGAAGCTTCCCCGGTCACCACGGCGACCTGCGCGCCGGGATTGGCCATCTGCACGCCCATCGCATACGGCAGGCCCACGCCCATGGTGCCCAGCCCGCCCGAATTGATCCAGCGGCGCGGCTTTTCGAACGGGTAGTACTGCGCCGCCCACATCTGGTGCTGCCCGACGTCCGAGGTGACGAAGGCGTCGCCACCGGTCACCTTCCACAGCATCTGGATCACGTACTGGGGCTTGATCACGTCGGTCATCTGATATTTCAGGCAGTCGCGCGCGCGCCACTCCCCGATCTGGCGCCACCACGCCGAGGGCTCCGGCGGCCGCTGCGCAGGCTGGCTGGCCTCCAGCTGCGCCAGAAGCTCGCCCAGCACTTCCCTGACGTCGCCCACAATCGGCACGTCGACCTTGACGCGCTTGGAAATCGACGACGGATCGATGTCGATGTGGATGATCTTGCGCGGGTTCTGCGCGAAGTGCTTCGGATTGCCGATCACGCGGTCGTCAAAGCGCGCACCCACCGCGAGCAGCACGTCGCAGTGCTGCATCGCCATGTTCGCCTCGTAGGTCCCGTGCATGCCCGGCATTCCGACGAAGCGGCGGTCGGAGGCGCGCAGGCCGCCCAGACCCATCAGCGTGTTGGTGCACGGCGCGTTCAGACGGTCCACCAGGCGGGCGACGCTGTCGGCCGCGTCGGCCAGGATCACTCCGCCGCCGGTGTAGATCATCGGCCGCTCGGCCGACAACAGCAGCTGCACCGCCTTCTTGATCTGGCCCATGTGCCCTTTGACCACCGGGTTGTACGAGCGCAGCGAAGGGTTGCGCGGGTATTCGAACGGGCACCGCGCGACCGTCACATCCTTCGGGATATCGACCAGCACCGGGCCGGGCCGGCCGCTGCGCGCGATGTAAAAGGCCTTGCTGATCGTCGAGGCCAGGTCGTGTACGTCCTTGACCAGAAAGTTGTGCTTGACGCACGGGCGCGTGATGCCGACCGTATCGCACTCCTGGAAGGCATCCTGCCCGATGGCATGTGTCGGCACCTGCCCGGTCAGAATGACCAGGGGGATCGAATCCATGTAGGCGGTCGCGATCCCGGTGACCGCGTTGGTCACGCCCGGTCCGCTGGTGACCAGAGCCACGCCGACGCGCTGGCTGGAGCGCGAATACGCATCGGCGGCGTGCACCGCGGCTTGTTCGTGCCGCACCAGGATGTGTTGGAAACTGTCCTGCTTGAATATTTCGTCGTACAGGTACAGGACTGCCCCGCCCGGGTACCCGAAGACGTGCTTGACGCCCTCGGCTTGCAGACAGCGCACGACGATTTCGGCGCCTGAAATCGGGCTGTCGACTGCGATGTTGCTGCTGGAGCCGTCGTTGGACGGAATTTCGACGCGCTGGACTTCCGCGCTGGCGGATTTCATCGACTGGATCCTCTCAAAGTCCTTCTGGAGATTGATCGGACGCCGTTCCTTGCCCGCTCGTGACGGGTGGTGCGGCGAATTCGAGATCCCGGAAAGGTGCCACCCGGCAGGCCGGTCGGGCCGATTTCCGTGATTTCAATGGTTTAGCTTAGTGCACCGCATGGGGATTCGCAATCGGGCGTCGCAAGTGAACGCTCTGTTAGCATCGGGCGCCGCTTATGGGGGATAACTGCGGGGGCTTGCGGCGTGCAGGGTGCCCCTTGTCCGGGGCAAAGTCCCGGTTTGCCCAATGGCGACACGCCAAGAACTCGCGGAATTCCTAGCCAGCGCCGAACGCCGGGCCTACAAACAGGCCTTGTTTGCACTTCGGGATGATGACAACGCCTTGGACGTCGTCCAGGACGCGATGCTCAAGCTGTCCGAGCACTACAGCGACCGGCCCGCCCCGGAGTTGCCGCTGCTGTTTACACGGATCCTGCAGAATGCAATTCACGATTTTTTCCGCCGGCAGAAGGTCCGCTCGACCTGGGTGACCCTTCTATCGGCGTTCAGCGGCAACCAGGAAAGCGAGGAGGATCCGCTCGAGACGCTGGAGGCCGCCGAAGGCAGCGAAGCGGCCGAAAGTGCAGCCGACCATGCGGAGCGGGCCCAGGTCGTCGGGATTATCGAGGAGGAGATCGCTAATCTTCCGCCCCGTCAACGACAGGCATTCCTGCTGCGTTACTGGGAGGACATGGATGTTGCGGAGACGGCAGCCGCGATGGGCTGTTCGGAGGGCAGCGTCAAGACGCACTGTTCCCGGGCCACTCACGCGCTGGCCCAGGCGTTGCTTGCACGTGGAATCACGCTATGAACGAAGCCGAATTCGCTTACCGGGTCCGTCAGGCCCTTAATGAAGGTACCGACCGGCTCGAGTACCGGGTTGTTGTGCGCCTGGAGCGCGCGCGCCGCGCCGCACTGGCGCGTCGGAAAGCGACCGTCGAAGCACCGCTGTGGGTGCCTGCTCTGCGGTTTGCCGGCGAAGGGGGCGCGCCGGGACCGCTGGACGAATCCACGCCGGGGTGGCTCTGGCTGCGCCGCTTGGGTCTGCTGGTTCCGATCATCGCCCTGGCGGTCGGTTTCGTCGGGATTTACCGCTGGCACGAGGAGCAGACGATCGCGGAACACGCCAACATGGACCTGGCGGTCCTGCTGGACGACACCCCGATCGATACCTACGCCGACAAAGGCTTCGGCGTGATGATTCGCGATGAGCAGGGGATTTGAAGGCCGGATGCGCTTGCGGCTCTTAAGCCTGCTTGTGGTCTGGGCGGCGGCCGGCCCGGTTTTGGCGCAACCGCCCACGCCGGCGCCCACCGGCGGCCCCGCCGCGGCGCATGCGCGCGCGACCACGCACCCGCTGTGGCGTGAATTGAGCCCCGAGCAGCATGAGGCGCTTGCGCCGCTTGCGTCCGACTGGGACAGGATCGACGAAAACCGCAAGAAAAAGTGGCTCGAAATCGCCGCCAAGTATCCGAACCTGTCGGCCGAGGGCAAAAAGCGGGTGCACGAACGGATGCCTCAGCTGGCCAGGCTGACGCAGGAGCAGCGTGAAACGGCCCGTGAAAACTTCGTGCGGGCCTATTCGCTGCCACCGGGTCAACGGCAGGTGCTGACGCAGCGCTACCAGGAGCTGCCGGAGGAGCGCAAAAAGGCGCTCGCGGCCCAGGCCCACGCCAAAAAGCCGACCGCGCCGCAGCGGCGCCCGGCAACGACGCCGCTGCGCGAAGCCAGCTCGGTGCAACCCGCGTCGCGTTAGGGAACCCTCTCCCCCGACCCCTCTCCCGCAAGCGGGAGAGGGGAGTGACTCGCCAGATCGCCCACCGCCCGCAAGCGGGAGAGGGGAGTGACTCGCCAGATCGCCCACCGCCCGCAAGCGGGAAAGGGGAGTGACTCGCCAGATCGCCCACCGCCCGCAAGCGGGAAAGGGGAGTGACTCGCCGGATCGCCCCTCGCCCGCGCAGCGGGAGAGGGGAGGGGGAGAGGGCACTGTTTACGGCGGGATCTGGAAGACCTGTCGCAGATAGGCGATGTAGGCCTGGTCGTCGCACATGTTCTTTTCCGGGCTGTCCGACAGCTTGGCGACCGGCTGGCCGTTGCAGCGAACCATTTTGATCACGATCTGCAGCGGCGTGTGACCCAGGTCGTTGGTCAGATGAGTGCCGACGCCGAAACGAACCCGGGCCCGGGACTGGAACCGACGATACAGCTCGACCACGCGATCGAAGGTCAGCGCGTCCGAAAACACCAGTGTCTTGGTGCGCGGATCGACGCGGTTGTCCTCGTAGTGCGCGATCAGCCGTTCGCCCCAGCGGATCGGATCGCCCGAGTCGTGGCGGGCGCCATCGAACAGCTTGCAGAAATAAAGATCGAAATCGCGCAGGAACGCGTCGATCCCGTACACGTCGGACAGCGCAATGCCGAGGTCGCCGCGGTACTCGCGGCTCCAGGTCTCGAAGCCGAAAATCTGAGAGTCGCGCAGGCGCGGTCCCAGCGCCTGGCAAGCCTGCAGATACTCGTGCGCCATCGTGCCCAGCGGGACCAGGCCGTGGGCGCGCGCGTACATCACGTTGCTCGTGCCCGCCAGGTTCTCGCGCAGATCCGACTGCAGCGTGCGCAGCACCTCGTCGTGCCAGCTGCGGGAGAAGCGGCGGCGCGTGCCGTAATCCGCGATCCGCACGCCCGCCAGCGTCGAATCGCCGCGGACCAGCGCGATCTTCCGGCGCAGGCGCCGGCGGCCTTCGGCAAAGTCGGGCACCGGCGCTTTGCGGCGGAAGTAGATCTCGTTGATGATCGCCAGCACCGGAATTTCGAACAGGATCGTGTGCAGCCAGGGTCCCCGGATCACGACGTCGATCTCGCCGGGGCGATCGGGCGCCGGGTCGATGCGGATGTACTTGGTGTTCAGCTGAAACAGCCCGAGGAAATCGGCGAAGTCGCTCTTGATGAAGCGCAGGCCGCGCAGATAGTCGAGCTCGCTTTCAGTAAAGCGCAGCGTGCACAGCTCGCCGACTTGGCGCCGGATCGCTTCGACGTCCGGCGTCAGGTCGATATCGGGCGTGCGGCACTTGAAGCGGTACTCGACCTGGGCGCCCGGAAACCGATGCAGCACGACCTGCATCACCGTGAACTTGTACAAGTCGGTGTCGAGCAGGGATTCGATGATCACGTTAAGATCCGCATGGCGGCTCCGTTTGCCGCCCAGGCGCGAACCACGATGACCCACGTAGTAACCGAATCCTGCATCCGCTGCAAGTACACGGACTGCGTCGACGTGTGCCCGGTCGACTGCTTCCGCGAAGGCCCGAACTTTCTGGCGATCGACCCCGACGAGTGCATCGATTGCGCCGTGTGCATCCCCGAATGCCCGGTCAATGCGATCTACGCCGAGGAAGACGTGCCGGCCGAACAGCGCCACTTCATCGCGCTGAACGTGGAGCTTGCCAAGCAGTGGCCGTCGATCACCCGAATGAAACCGCATCCGCCGGATGCCGACCAGTGGAAAGACGTCCCCGATAAGCTGAAGCTGCTGGAGCGGTGACGCGCCCGCCGGCGAGGCTGCACCTGGCCCCGCCGGTGAATCGGTGCCAGTTCGCCCGATCCGGGCGAGACACCGCGCGATAGAATCGCGGGCGCTGGTATGCGGCCGACGCGCATCGGTTCACGCGAGGGAAACCCGACGTGTTGTATCAGTTACACGAGTGGCAGCGCAGGCTACTGAACCCGATGTCGACCTGGGCGCAGGCGACCTCGGAGTTGTTCTCCAATCCGTACAGCCCTCTTTCCTACACGCTTTACTCGCGCCGGCTTGCGGCCAGCTACGACCTGCTGTACCGCCTCGGCAAGCACTACGAGAAGCCCGCGTTCGGCATCAAGTCGACCATGGTCGACGGCACGGAAGTGCCGGTCAACGAGCTGGTCGCACTTGAAAAACCGTTCTGCCGGCTGCTGCATTTCGAGCGCGACCTGGGCGGCCTGCCGCCGCAACGTGCGGCCGACCCCCGGATCCTGGTCGTTGCGCCGCTGTCGGGCCACCACGCCACGCTTCTGCGCGACACGGTCCGCACGCTGCTGCCCAACCACGACCTGTATATCACCGACTGGACCGACGCGCGCATGGTGCCGCTGTCGCAGGGACCGTTCCACCTGGACGATTACGTCGACTATGTGGTCGAGTTCCTGGACCTGCTGGGCCACGGCTCGCACGTGATTTCGGTCTGCCAGCCGACCGTGCCGGTGCTGGCCGCGGTCTCGCTGATGGCCGCGCGGGAAGATCCCGCGCTGCCCCGGTCGATGACGATGATGGGCGGTCCGATCGACACGCGGCGCAACCCCACGCAGGTCAACGCGCTGGCCAAGCGCAAGCCGCTCGACTGGTTCCGCAACAGCGTGATCTTCAAGGTGCCCTCGTCCTATCCCGGCTATCTGCGGGAGGTCTATCCGGGCTTCCTGCAGCACGCCGGCTTCGTCGCGATGAACCCGGACCGGCACGTCAATTCGCACTGGGAGTATTACCTGGACCTGATCAAGGGCGACCAGGACGACGTGGACTCGCACCGGCGCTTCTACGACGAGTACAACGCGGTGCTTGATCTTCCGGCCGAGTATTACCTGGACACGATCCGTATCGTGTTCCAGGAGCATCGCCTGCCCGAAGGAACCTGGCACGTGCACGACGAACGCGTGGCCCCCGAGGCCATTCGCAACGTGGCGTTGTTCACGATCGAAGGCGAGCTGGACGACATCTCGGGCAGCGGCCAGACGCAGGCAGCGCACGACCTGTGCCTCGGAATTGCGCCGACGAACCGGCGCCACCTGACCGCGATCGGCGTCGGGCACTATGGCATTTTCTCCGGGCGCCGCTGGCGCGAGATGATCAGTCCACAGATAGCCCAGTTCATCCGAGCGCATGATTTGGGGGACTGATCAGATCATTTAGGCTAGGCTGGATTCAATAACCATGGTGTAGACCGGCTTATGCAAATGAGAAAAATCATCGCCACCGCAAGCTGCGCGCTCATGCTGGGAGCCGGCCTTCCGCTTCCGGCGCGCGCTGCGCTGATCGGCTCCGACCAGCTGTTGCAGCAAAACTCGACGGCGCGCGCCACGATCAGCGGCTTTCTGGCGCGCGCTGAAGTGCGCCGCGAGCTCGCCGCCCGCGGCGTGAACCCCGCCGACGTGCAAGCGCGCGTGTCCGCGTTGAGCGACGAGGAGGCCCGCGATCTGGCCGCACGCATCGATCAGCTCCCCGCCGGGGGTGATGGCGTCGGGGACGTACTCGGAGCCCTGGTGCTGATCTTCGTGATCCTGCTGATCACCGACATCCTCGGCTGGACCAAGGTATTTCCGTTTACGCGTCCGATTCACCGCTAAGGCGCCCATAAGGACATCCCCTCTCCCTCCGGAAGGGGGGAGTGATAGGTGCTTAAGCGGCGCTGGCGTAGATCACGTCGCGCACGCGCGGGTAGATCTGCTCATTCCATTTGCGGCCGCTGAAGACGCCGTAGTGGCCGACGCCGGTCTGGATGTGATGCGTCTTCAGGTAGGGCCGCACGTTGCTGCACAGGTCCTGCGCCGCCACGGTCTGGCCCACCGCGCAGATGTCGTCGCGCTCCCCCTCCACCGTCATCAGCGCGGTGCGGCGTATCGCCGCCGGGTCGACCCTGCGCCAGTTCCAGGTGAGCTTGCCGCGCGCCAGGGCGTGCGCCTGGAACACCTTGTCCACCGTTTCCAGATAGAACTCGGCCGGCAGGTCGTTGACCGCCAGGTATTCGTCGTAGAAGTCCTGGATGGGACGCGCCTCTTCGGTGCGGCCTTCCGCCAGCAGCTCGAGCATCTGGCGGAACGACTGCTGGTGGCGTTCCAGGTTCATGCTCATGAACGCGCTCAGCTGCAGGAAACCCGGATACACGCGGCGCAGGAAGCCGGCATGGGGCGGCGTCACGCGGCTGATCAGGTTGCGCTCGAACCAGCCGAGCGGCTTGCTGGTGGCCAGGCGGTTGACTTCGGTCGGGTTGACCCGGCAGTCGACCGGACCTGCCATCAGCGTCAGGCTGCGCGGCTGCGCCGGATGATCGTCTTCGGCCATCAAAGCGGCCGCCGCCAGAGCGGCCACGCAAGGCTGGCACACCGCGATCAGATGGCATCCCGGACCGACGGTGGCGATGAAACGCATCAGGTAGCCGATGTAGTCGTCCAGCCCGAAATCGCCGTGGGTGACCGGAACGTCGCGGGCGTTGTGCCAGTCGGTGATGTAGACGTCGTGATCCTGCAGCATCGTGCGCACGGTTTCGCGCAGCAGCGTCGCGAAGTGACCGGACAGCGGCGCGGCCAGCAGCACCGGCGGCTGCGGCGGCACCGCGGCGGCCGGGTCCTTGCGAAAATGAAGCAGGGTTCCGAACGGCAGGCTGAGGACCGTCTCTTCGCTGATCGGGACCCGGCGCGCGCCCACCATCACGGAGTCGATGCCGAAGGCGGGGCGGCTGTGCGTCAGGCGCAGGCGCGCGATCAGCTCACAGGCGGCGGCAATCTTTCGCAGAACCGCCGCGCGTTGGGGCCGCTGGCGGCACAACAGGCTGTCGACCTCCTGCGCCAGCAGGCGCAGCGGCGACAGCAGTCCGGACTGCACTTCGTATGCGATGTACAGCACCGAGGCCCCTCCCCGGGAGCGTTGCAGCATTTCCACGCAAATTGCGGGCCAACCCCGGTGACGAGGCCGACGCACGCCTGAGGTGCGCCCCGGCGTGGCACAGCCCTTGCTGGCCGGTTGCACCAGGAGGAGCGGCAAAATGTCCAGCGCGGTGCTGACGATCAGCAGCAAGAACTACGGGGCCTGGGCGCTGCGCGGCTGGCTGATGGCCAGGCTGGCCGGGCTCGAGTTCACCGAGCAGGTGATTCCGCCGGACGATCCGCAGATGAAAGCCGAGATGCTGCTGCTGTCGTCCTCGATCCGCGTGCCGTCCCTGGAGCACGACGGCGTGCGCGTGTGGGACACGCTGGCCATCGGCGAGTATCTGAACGAGATCAAGCCGCAGGCCGGGCTGCTGCCGGCCGAGCGGGCGGCGCGGGCGCACTGCCGGGCGATCTGCGGCGAAATGCACTCGGGCTTCAGCGCGCTGCGCTCCTCGCTGCCGATGAACATCAAGCATCATTTTCCGAAATTCAGGCTGTGGTCCCGTGCGCAGGCCGACGTCGACCGCATCGTGGCGATCTGGACCGAGTGTTTGAAGACCTACGGCGGTCCGTATCTGTTCGGCAGCACCCCCTGTATCGCCGACGCGATGTTCGCGCCGGTCGTCACGCGCTTCATCACCTATGATGTGGCGCTCGACTCGCTGTGCGCCGGGTATTGCCGCACGATCATGACCCTGCCTGCCATGCAGGAATGGGTCGCGGCGGCACAAGGCGAACCGGACGAAATCGGCGAGCTCGAAGCGGAGTTCTGAATCGCGCCGATGGCCGCCTTGCACCGATCCGGTGCAAATCCTCTGCTGTCCTGCCCACTTCCGGAGCGTTCGAGCCGGCTTAAAAAAACGTTTTCAAATAGATACGATATGCGTTACTATATGCAATCGTTTTTGAAAGGTGCCGCTGCCGGACTTCCCCGTCGTGGCAAGAATTCAGACTTCCGGGTCGTCGCCGGGTGCCACGGCCGACGCCGCCCTGCGACAGATCCAGGCCAAGGCACGTTACGTCTTCACGCCTGAGGAATACGCCGTTCTGACCGGCCGCGCGCCTGGCGGTGCCGCGTTGAAGATGGCTTTGCAGCGCCTCGCACGCCAGGGCCGGATCACGCTTGCGACGAAGCGGCCGGTCAACTGGCTGATCGTCCCGGCCGAGCACAGCCATTACGGCGCGCCACCGGTCGATTGGTGGCTCGACAGCTGCCTGAAGCAGACCGAGCCGAATTACTACGTTGCGTTGCTGTCGGCGGCACGTCATTGGGGCTCTTCCCACTACGCGGTGCAGAGCACGCAGGTGATGGTCGGCAAGCCGCGGCATGCTCTGACGGTCGGTCGCCTTCGGGTGGATTTTTTCACCAAGCGCGACCTCGCCGATACGCCGACGGTCATCGTTCGCGACACGGTGGCGCCGTGGCGGGTCAGCACGCGCGAGGCCACGCTGCTGGACCTGGTCCGCCACCAAACCATCGTCGGGGGTCTGGAGGCCATCGTCCGCGTCGCCAGCGATCTGTCGGTCGAGCTGAACGCCGCTTCGATGACGCAAGCCTTGAATGCGCTCGACCAGGTACCCGCGGCGCAGAGAATCGGCTTTGTGCTCGATCGAATCGGGGCCGCCAAGGCGGCGAAGGCGGTCGCCAGATGGCTCAGCGCCAGGCGGCCTCAGACCCAACCGCTCGAACCCCAGCGCTCTGCGCATCGGTCCACCCCACGGATCGACCCGAGCTGGAATATCGCGTTCGATGCAGACCAGCTCGCGGTGATCGAGGAATTGAAGTGATAGCGGCGCAGCAAATCGCTGCGTGGCGGACCCACGCGCCCTGGTCCAGCGACCTGATGGTCGAGCAGGACTACCTGCTCAGCCGCGCCGTCGCCGCGGTCTTCGAGGACAGCTTTCTGCAAAGCCACGTCGCGATGCGAGGCGGGACTGTCCTGCACAAGGGGCATCTTGCGCCCGCCAGCCGCTACTCCGAGGACATCGACCTCGTTCTGATCGGCGATCGGTCGCCAGGCCACGTCAAAGCAGCCATTGCACGCGTGCTGCAACCGCTGCTCGGAAGGCCTGCCGAATCGGTACTGACCAGCGCTCAGCTGGCTGTGCGCAATCTCGTGGCCCGGTCGAGCATCATTCGGATGACGTACCGATACAGCCCCTTCGGCGCGCAGGCCTCTTATGCTCAGATCAAGCTCGAGGTCAATGTCAACGAGAACCGCAGCCTGTATCCGCTGGTGCGCGTCGATGTGGCCGTGCCGGACGACAGCGGTTCGCTGCGCAGTGTTCCCGTCGTCTCCTACGATCTGGACGAAATGCTGGGTACCAAGCTGCGCGCGCTGTTGCAGCGCGAACAGGGCCGCGATCTGTTCGACTTCTGGTGCGCCTGGCGGGCTTCGAAGACCGGCCATGCCGCGGTGAAGGTGAACCCGGCACGCGTAGGGGCCGCCTTTCGCTTCTATATGGACCGGGAGGGAAGCTCTTTCAGCTCGGCCGAGGTCCGCCGCGAGCTGGAACGCCGGATGAAGTCGCGCAAATTCCTCAACGACATGAACGGCTATCTTCCCGTCGGTTACAGCTACTCGCCGCAACAGGCCTTCGATGAATTCAACAGCGTGTTCCTGCCGCATCTTGATGGGTAATCGCGCCGTCCTTGCGTGCTGCCTCCTGCTGCTCCTGAGCGGCTGTGCCACGCCCCAGGTCGATGCGCTGCTGCGCGAGCGCCCGGCGGGCCTTCCCGCGACGCATTCGATCAGCATTCCTTACTTCGACCAGAAGGACCACCAGTGCGGCCCGGCCGCGCTCGCGATGGCCCTGGACGCGGCGGGCGATACGGTGACGCCACAGCAGCTGGTCGGGTCGGTGTTCGTCCCGGCGCGCGAGGGTTCGCTGCCGCCCGAGATGCTGGCGGCCGTGCGTCGCCGCTCGCGCCTGGCGGTCGAGCTGGACCCGCAGATCGACGCGGTGTTGTCGGAGGTCGCTGCCGGCACGCCGGTGATCGTGCTGCAGAACCTGAGTCTTCCGATCCTTCCGATCTGGCACTACTCGGTCGTGGTCGGATATGACCTGAATCGCGAGGACATCATCCTGCAGTCCGGCGGCCAGCGCGCCGGCCCGATCCCGTTGCGGACGTTCGAGCGGACCTGGGCGCGCTCGCAGCGCTGGGCCATGGTGGCGCTGCCGCCGGACCGGCTGCCGGTCAGCGCACAGCCCGCCCAGATATTCGCCGCGGCGACCACGCTCGAACGGATCGACCCGGCGGCGGCCAGCCGCACCTATCGCGCGATCACCCGGAAGTTTCCGGACTTTCCGCAGGCCTGGATCGGACTGGGCAACACCGCTTACGCCCGAGGCGACTGGTCCGAATCGACCGCCTGCTTCCGTAGAGCAACCGAGCTGGATCCGGACAGCGCGGATGCCTGGAACAACCTGGCAAGTGCACTGACATTTCTCGGACGCACTTGCGACGCCGCCCAGGCGGCCCGCCGAGCGGTGCAGATCGGCGGACCGCACCTGGCGCAGTACCAGCAGACGGCCGCCGAAATCGATGCGTCCGCGTGTGGCGGGAGCGGCTTGAGATAATGGCCCGATGAGCGCGAATCCCGATTGGCGGCGCGCTGGACGGCCGATGCCGACCGCCCTGATCGACGAGTCCCGGTGCATCGGCTGCACGCTGTGCATCCAGGCTTGCCCGTTCGATGCCATCGTCGGAGCGGCCCGCCGCATGCATACGGTGGTCGACTCGCTGTGCATCGGGTGCGAGCTGTGCGTTGCGCCCTGCCCGGTCGATTGCATCTCGATGGTCGCCGGTTCGCCCGAGCGCGTCTGGACCCGGCCGGTGGCCGTCGCGGCCGGCGCGCGGGTGAAAGCCCGCAAGGGGCGCCTGGAACGCGAGGATCTGGCGCGAGAGCAGCGGCTTGCCTCGCGTGAGCAGGATGATGCGCAGCCCGCCGACGAAGCGGTCGAGGCAGCCGCTACGGTCAGCGACCGCATCGCGGCCATCGTGGCGCGCGCGGTGCAGCGCGCGCGGCGGCGCCGCTCGGACGCCTCGCGATGAGTCCGGCACGGCGCCGGGCGATCTTCGAAGCGCTGCGCGGTGCCAATCCGGATCCGCGCAGCGAGCTGCAGTTCCGCAACCCGTTCGAGCTGCTGGTGGCGGTCGTTCTATCGGCCCAGGCGACCGACCGCAGCGTCAACCAGGCCACGCGCGAGCTGTTCCGCGTGGCGCCGACGCCGGCGGCGATGCTCGCGCTCGGCGAGGAAGGCGTGATCGCCCACATCCGGACCATTGGCCTGTTCCGCACCAAGGCGCGCAACCTGATCGGCCTGTGCCGGGCGCTGGTCGAGCAGCATGCCGGCCAGGTGCCCCGCACCCGTGAAGCGCTGGAGGCGTTGCCCGGCGTGGGACGAAAGACCGCCAACGTCGTGTTGAACGTCGCCTTCGGCGAGCCGACCATCGCGGTCGACACCCACATCTTCCGGGTCGCCAACCGCACGGGCCTGGCCCCCGGCAAGGACGTCGGCGAGGTCGAGCAGCGGCTGCTCAAGACGGTGCCGGAGGAATTCCGCCAGCACGCACACCACTGGCTGATCCTGCATGGCCGCTACGTATGCACGGCGCGCAAGCCCAAGTGCTGGCAGTGCGCGATCGCCAAGTGGTGCGAGTTTTCTCCGAAGACCCCCGCGCCCGATTAGTTGTTTCTCCCCTCTCCCACTCCGTGGGAGAGGGGACTTCACCTGCTCATCGAAGGCTGAGGGTCTCGTGTCGCCAACCCGCATCCGCCCACAGCCCGAACGCGGCCAACTGCTGCGGCTCGCTGGCCGATTTCTCGGCGACCAGTGTATCGGTGCGCAGCACCTCTAAACGCCGCGTGATGCGACCCTCGGACTTCGCCTCGCGCACAATGAGCAGCTTGCCGCGCGAAGCCGGTGACCATCCCGCCCACTCCACGTAGCCCAGCCCCGGACCGTTGGCTTCGGGCGCGAGCACGTCGACCTTCCAGCCGTCAACCTCCTGGTGCCATACCCAAAGCTCGCTCCATCCGTCGAGCGGCTGCACGGTGAGGGCGAGCGCGCGCCCTTCCGGCATCGGCTTGACGGAGGCAGCCCACACGGTGCCGTAGGTGCACCGCTGCCCCAAGGTGCTCGGGCTCTTGGCCCAACCGTCGACCAGGCGCACGCAGGTTTGCCCGGGCTCGCCCGCCTGCAGCTGAATCTGCAGT
>DATBCD010000002.1:0-15821 GCA_036270655.1 Burkholderiaceae bacterium | reverse complement strand
CCCGGCCCCTCTCCCGCAAGCGGGAGAGGGGAGATAGCGGATACCCATTTTGGGTATTAAAATACCCATTATGGGTAGGACATCGAAGACGACGGTTGCCCGACGGCGGACGTTGCGCCGTACCGCCGCAAGGAGACCCTTAGCGGCTCCCTCCAAGGTCGGCCTTGCGGACGCTTTGTTCAGCACCACCCAGCAACGGGTGCTCGGGCTCTTGTATGGCCAGCCGCAGCGAAGCTTCTTTGCGACGGAGCTGATCGGCTTGGCGCGTTCTGGCTCGGGCGCGGTGCAACGTGAGCTGGCGCGACTTGTCGCGAGCGGCCTGGTGACGGTAGTGCCAGTCGGTAACCAGAAGCACTATCGTGCCAACAGCGATGCGCCGATATTCGAGGAACTGCGCGGAATTGTCCTCAAGACGGTCGGGCTCGAGGGTCCGCTGCAAGATGCGGTCAGGGCACTCGGTTCCCGCATCCGCCTCGCGCTGATCTATGGCTCGGTCGCGAAAGGGCAGGACCGCGCGAGCAGCGATATCGATCTGCTGGTCGTTTCGGACGATCTGACGTTGGAGGAGCTCTATGGCGCGCTTGCGCCGGTGGAGTCCCGGCTGGCCAGGCCGGTCAGGCCCACCCTTTACACATCGAGCGAATTTCGCGAGCGTCGCAGCAGCGGCAACTCGTTTCTCCAGCGAGTGCTCGGGGGGCCTTACCGGATCCTGATCGGAACGCTGGATGGGGTTGCGTGAGCTCGAAAACCTCGTACGCATTCATCGGCTGAAGGCCGAACGTGCGAGCCTGGGCGAATTCCAAGGATTGGTGCGATCGGGGCTTGCTCGACTGAAAGATGCACAGAGTCCTTCGCTCAGTCCGGAAAGCCGCTTTGATCTTGCCTACAACGCAGCCCACGCTTTGGCGTTGGCTGCGCTCCGATGGCATGGTTATCGGTCGGAAAGTCGTTATCTCGTCTTTCAGTGCTTGGAGCACACGCTGAAATTGCCCAAGGAGCAATGGCGGGTGCTCGATCAGGCGCATCGCAAGCGCAATCTCGTGGAATACGAGGGCGAAGTCGAGATTGACGATCAGCTCTTGATGGCACTGTTACGGGTGACAGTGGAGTTAGGCAGGCGATTGTCCGGGTTCAAGCCACCGCCAAATGATTGACCGCTCCCCCCTCCCGCAAGCGGGAAAGGGGAAAACCGGGCAGCAGATCCCTTCTCTTGGGAGAGAGTCCTCAGCAGGTCCCTTCTCCCGCGCCAGCGGGAGAAGGACAGGATGAGGGTGGTAAAGACAGGATCAGCTTCCGCCGACCGTCATGTTCTCGATCAAAACTGAGCCGCTGACGCGGCCGCCCCGGATCACCTGGTCGGCTCCGACGGCGGCGATGCCGCGGAACATGTCGCGCAGGTTGCTCGCTACGGTGATCTCTTCGACCGGGTAGCGGATGCGGCCGCCCTCGACCCAGAAGCCGGTGGCTCCGCGCGAGTAGTCGCCGGTGACCACATTCACGCCCTGCCCGATCAGCTCGGTCACCAGAAGCCCGCGGCCCAGCTTGCGCAGCATCTGCTCGAAATTGTCGCCGGGCTGCGTCAGCGAGGAGCGCAGCTCCAGGTTGTGGGCGCCGCCGGCGTTGCCGGTGGTCTTCATGCCCAGCTTGCGCGCCGAGTAGCTGGACAGGAAGTAGCCGCTCAGCACGCCCGCGGCCACGACGTCGCGCCGCTGGCCTCGCACGCCCTCCTCGTCGAACGGGCTGGAGCCCAGTGCGCGCGGCACGAACGGATCCTCGCGCACGCTGATGTGATCGGCAAAAAGGGGCTTGCCCAACCCGTCGACCAGGAATGTCGCCTTGCGGTACAGCGCCCCGCCGCTGGCGGCCTGGATGAAACTGCCCAGCAGCCCGCACGCCACCGGCGCCTCGAACAGCACCGGGCACTGGCGGGTGCGCAGCTTGTGTGCCCCCAGCCTGGCCAGGGCCCGGTGCGCCGCGTACTGCCCGATCGCCTCGGGCTCGGCCAGCTCCTCGGGTGCACGCGACGCCGAATACCAGTCGTCGCGCTGCATGCCGCTGCCGTCGCGCGCGATCGGTGCCACCGAGATCGAGTGGCGCGAGTACGGGTAGCCGGACACGAAGCCGAGCGTGTTGGCGAGCACGAAGTGGCCGCCCGAGGCATACACGTTGGCCCCCTCGGAGTTCACCACGTTCGAGCTCACATCGAAGGCGGCCTGCTCGGCGCGCTGCGCCACCCGGATCGCCTCGTCCGTTTCGATGTCCCACGGATGATAGAGATCCAGCTGCGCCGGCGTGCGCTCCAGCGTGTCCTCGTCGGGAAGGCCCGCCGCGTCGTCCTCGGCCGTGAAGCGCGCGATGTCGTAGGCGGCCTGCACCGCTTCGCGCAGCGCGCGCGAGGAGAAGTCCGAGGTCGAGGAGTGTCCGCGCCGCTTGCCGATATACACCGTGATCGCAACGCCCTTGTCGCGCGTGTTCTCGATCGTCTCCACCACGGTCTTGCGCGTGGTTACCGACAGTCCGCTCGACTCGCTCGCCTCGCACGAGGCGGCGGTGGCTCCCAGGTCCTTCGCGATCTGCAGCGCCTGCAGTGCGATCTCTTTCAGCTGCTCTGGCGGAATCGATAGCCGTACGTTCATGGGCGCCTGCGCTTTGTTGTTGGTTCGGGACACGGCCCCGCCTGATGGCCACCCTCTGCGCCAACGGCTGGGCCGCTATCATAGCGAGTGAAGCCCATTGCCCCCGATCGGCCCTCCGTAGCGCGCAGCGCGAAGCAGGGCAAGCCATGCGACAGCCGACCCGCTCCGATGCAAGCGAAGACCCTGCGGCCAGCGACCCCGCAGAGCGGCCCAGCAAGACGCAGCTGAAGCGCCAGATGCACGAGCTGCAGCGTCTCGGCCAGCGCCTGGTCGAGCTGCCGCCGGCGCAGTTGCAGAAAATCGAGCTGCCCGAGCAGCTGCGCGACCAGATCGAGCTGGCGCGGCGGATCAACGGGCGCGAAGCGCTGCGCCGCCAGCTGCAATACGTCGGCCGGCTGATGCGCGATACCGATGGCGAGGCGATCCGCGCGCGCCTTGCGGTCGTCACCGGCGAGGCCGAGGCCGTGGTCGGGCTGATGCACCGCTGCGAGCGGCTGCGCGAGCAGCTGCTGGACGACGACGAGGCCCTGACGCGATTTCTTTCGGACCACCACGACGTGGACGCGCAGTGGCTGCACGCGAAGATCCGCGCCGCCCGGCGCGAGCGCCTGGATGGCACGCCGCCCAGGCATCTGCGCGAGCTGTACCGCTGGCTGCACGAGCAGCTGCTGGCCGAGGTGGCACCGTGAGCCGTGCAGCGCGCGCGCACCCCGACGAGCTGGTGGTGGGGCTGGTGTCGGTGTCGGATCGCGCCTCGGCCGGCCAGTACGCCGACGAGGGCGTGCCGACGCTGCGCCGCTGGCTCGCTGCCGCGCTGAAGTCTCCCTGGCAGGCGCACGAGCGCCTGATTGCCGATGAACGCGCGCTGATCGAGGCCGCGCTGGTGGAGCTGGTCGACCAGGTCGGCTGCGACCTGGTGCTGACCACCGGGGGCACCGGCCCTTCGCGGCGCGACGTCACGCCCGAGGCCACGCTGGCCGTGGCCACGCGCGAGCTGCCCGGCTACGGCGAGCAGATGCGGCGCATCTCGCTGGAGTTCGTGCCCACCGCGGTGCTGTCGCGCCAGGTCGGCGTGCTGCGCGAAACGGCCGACCACAGCGCGCTGATCCTGAACCTGCCGGGCCAGCCGAAGTCGATCACCGAAACGCTGGGCGGGCTGCGCGACTCCCCCTCGGGCCGCGTCGTCCACGGCATTTTCGCGTCCGTTCCGTACTGCATCCAGCTGATCGGCGGTCCGTACATCGAGACCCACGACGAGGTAGTGAAGGCATTTCGCCCTAAGGCCGCGCTGCGTCCGCCCTCCCCAGGAGCCCCCCGTTGAACGAACCCAACCTCACGACCTCGATCGATCCGGGCTCGATGCTCGAGTGTGTCGAGCTGCAGACCCGCCCGGCGCCGAATGCTTCGATCATCTGGCTGCACGGTCTGGGCGCCGACGGCTTCGATTTCGTGCCCGTTGTCCGTGAGCTGGAAGCGCTCGGGGCGCCGGCGGCGCGCTATGTGTTTCCGCACGCGCCCCAGCGGGCCGTCACGATCAACGGCGGCATGGTGATGCGGGCCTGGTTCGACATCCTGGACGCATCGATCGATCGGCGTGAGGATCCGGGCGGCATCAGGCAGTCGCAAACCCAGGTCGAGGCGCTGATCGAGCGCGAGGTGGCGCGCGGCACGGCGCGCTCGCGCATCGTGCTGGCCGGGTTTTCGCAGGGCGGTGCGATCGCGCTGCAAACCGGTCTGCGCCAGCCCCAGGCCCTGGCCGCGTTGGTAGTGCTGTCGGCCTACCTGCCGCTGGCGCAAAGCGCAGCTGCTGAGGCCACGGCAGCCGCGCGCTCCACGCCGATTTTCATGGCCCATGGACACGACGACAACGTGATTCCGATCGGCCGCGCCGAGTCATCCCGCGCGGCGCTTGTGGCTTTGGGCTTCCGCGTTCAATGGCACGAGTATGCGATCCCGCATTCGGTATCCGCGGAGGAAATCCGCGACCTGGCCGCTTTCCTGGGTGAAGCGCTCAAATAGGGCCCAATAGCGCGTCAATTGTGGTCCGCTGACGTCACGGGGCCGCTGGACGCGTCTAACCTCACAAGACTGTAAGAATTAACCTGACAAACTTGCGCTAAGTCTCCGGGTAACAGGACTTACTTCAAGTAGTAGTACGTACGGTCGATCCCCACAATACGGTCCTGCGAACGGTTATCCCTACCACGTTCGCGGGGGAACCGAAAAAATTTGTCAGGGGATGGCCATGAGCGTGATCTCGACTCCAACTTCGGCGGATGGACGCATTTACAGCCAGCTGCCGCGCTACTTTCGCTGGTTCACCGAGCACTGCGTGCTGCGCCCTCTCGACGGCGCCGACGTCGCGCGCATCTGGCGCGCGGTCGTGCAGCCCCAGTTCAGACACTGCTGGGCCAGCAAAGCGCCCAGGAGCGAGCGCGAGGTCAAGGAGCTGGTGCACCGGGGGACGGCCGAGTGGCTGCAGGGCGACGGCTACTCGATGGCGGTCGTGAAGCGGCAGTCGCACGAGTTCGTCGGCTACGTCGGCATGCGTTCGGTGGGGCCGAGCCGCAGCGTCTGGACCATCGACTGGTTTACGCATCCGAACTTCCTGGGCACGCCGATCGGGGTCGAAGCGATCATCGCCACCGGTGACCTGGCATTTGCGGCGCTGGGCGCGCAGAAGCTGTACGCGGGCTGCCCGTCCGGCCACGAGGCGTTCGAGCAGGCGCTGAACGACGCCGGCTTCATCGAAGTCATTCCGGCCGGCAGCCTGGACCTGTACACCCAGAAGCCGCGCGCCTCGAGCCTGTTCGAGATGCGGCGCGAGGACTGGAAAGCCATGCGGCGCCACCACAGCGACCACACCGGGATGCCGATGCTGGCCTCGCTCGGCACCGCGAGCTCGCACCGGCCTGCGCTCGAGCTGCTTTAAGAGGCGGCACCTACGCACCCTCTCCCCTACCCCTCTCCCGCAAGCGGGAGAGGGGAAGCTGGGTCCCGTCTCTCGACTTTCCGACAAGGCAACTCAGCAGGTCCCTTCTCCCGCTTGCGGGAGAAGGACAGGATGAGGGTGAGCGCCCTTGGGCGCCTCACGAAGCGCGCCGCGTCACCTGGTCTGCGAACGAGCTGAGGGTTCCGGCGAACATCACGCGATCGCCGCCGTCGACCTTGGCGTCGTACATCGCCCGGTCGGCCAGTCGCATCAGTCCTTCGGGATCGCGGCCGTGCTCCGGCGCCATCGCGACCCCCAGGCTCGCCGTCAGCGTGGCCCCGCCCAGGTCCGCCACCGTCAGCGGCTGCGCCAGCTCGCGCAGAATCCGCCGCGCGATGCGCTCGACATCCTGCATCGAGCCGCAATCGGGCATCAGCAGCGCGAATTCGTCCCCGCCGATGCGGGCCACGGTGTCCTGCGGCCGCACCACGTTCTGCAGGCGGCGCGCGATCTCGCGCAGCACCAGGTCGCCGGCCGCGTGCCCGTAGCGGTCGTTGATCGGCTTGAAGCCGTCCAGATCGAATACCAGGATCGCGCAGCCCGAATTGCGCAGCGCGCTGGTGGCCAGCGCAGCACGCACGCGCTCGGCCAGCAGCCGCCGGTTCGGCAACCCGGTGAGCTCGTCGTGCCGTGCATCGTGCTGCGCGTGCGCTTCGCGCCGCCGGATCTGGTCGATGTCGGCCATCGCGACCACGTATTCGCCCTCGCCGATCGCCCGCAGCGTGATCTGGCACCACACGAACTGCTCGGGCGCGCTGGCCGGCCCGGACCGCCGCAGCCGGATCTCGCGTGACACCGCCCCGTCGGACACCGACGCCCGCTCGGCCGCGCTCGCCACTTCGTCCCAATGATTGCGTTCGGCAAACAGGTCCGCCACCGGCACCTCGGCCAGCTCATCCGGGCGCATCTGCAGCAGTTGCAGGAAGGCGTCGTTGCAGCGCGCCACCGCGCCGCTCTTGACGACCGCAATCGCCTGGCCGGCCGAATCCAGCACGCTGCGTTCGACCCGCAGCGCCTCGGCCAGCCGCGCCTCGCGCTGCTTGAGCGCCGTCACGTCCACATTGATGCCGATCGCGCCCGCAAAGTTGCCGTCCGGCGAGCGCAGCGCCACCCCGCTCATCGCCACCGTGATGCGCCGGCCGTCTTTTGTGATGTGCGCCATTTCGACGTCGCGCAGCGCCCGCCCGCGCAGGCTCGCCAGGGCCGTGCGCGTGGATGTCTGATCGGTCAGCGGATCGAGCAGCACGGTCATCGGCTTGCCCACCAGCTCCTCCACCGTGTGGCCGTACACATCGCGGCAGGCACGGCGGCTGACGAACGTGAAGCGGAAGGCCCCATCGCAAGCCCAGATCAGGTTGGGTGAGGCCTCGACCAGATCCTTGTACTGGGCCTTGCTCAGCCGCAATCTCTCGACTTCGAGCAGCTCGCGCACCGAAGCGATCGTGTCCATCACCATCACCGCGCGCCGGCTTCCGCCCTCGCCGCCCAGCGCCTGGAACGGCACGAAGTGCGAGCGCAGCGGCATGCGCCCGCCACTGCGGCCGGTGCGATAGTTCATCAGGTCGAAAGTCGGCTTTCCGTCCAACGCCCGCTGCACCGCGTTGGCAAACGCGTCCTGCGAGTCCGCCTGCAATGCCAGCGCGCTGGCCCAGCTGGGGCGCAGGCGCGGCTCTATCCGCAAACCCCAACGCTGCACGTCGCTCGAGTGCGCATGAATGACCCGCCCCGATGCGTCGATCAGCCAGATCAGCGCCGGCAACTGCGACAGCGGGTCCGGGCGCCAGACCTGCACGCTGCGTGCGGCGCTTTCAGTGACGACGCCGATCACCGCGCCGTCCTGCCTGCCGAGGCCCGGGCGGCTCAAACACACCACGCGCACCGACCGCTTCATGCCGTCGGCGTCGGTCAGCGTCAGGCGCTCATCGAACGTGCGGCCGGCCGCCAGCTGTTCGCGGTACAGGGTGTCGATGATCGGACGCTCGTCTTCCGGCACCAGCATCGCCAGCGGAAACGCGTCCGCTGCGGCACGCCGCTGCGCCAGCACTCCCCCATCGAAGCGCTTCGGCAGATACAGATGCCCGGTCTCGTCGCGATACCAGACCTCGGTGGAATCGGCGCCCAGCCACTCGGCCAGCCGGCGGGCATCGGTGCCCAGCTCGTGGTCGGCTGCATACCCGGGCGGCGGCGTCAGCGCCACCACCGCAACGGCCACATGACCGCCCGAGCGCCCGACGCGGATCCGTGCTCTGACCGGCGCCGTTGCGACGTCGGGATCCCCGGGCAGCTCCGGCGTGACCAGCGCGTGGCGCTCCACGGACGGATACGCGGCATCGAGGGCCGAGGGTGGATCCAGCCGCACCAGCTCCGCCAGCGGCCGTCCCACGCACTGGTCCGCCGCCCGACCCAGGAAAGCCTCGGCGCTCTTGTTCAGCTCGAAGATGCGTCCGTCGTGCAGACCGATCATCGGCGCGCTGGACGCGTGGATGGCCAGTTGCATGCCGCGCCGGGTCGAGCCCGCAGGAATGGGTATGTCCGGCCTGGTCCTGGTGGCACGCATGGGCGAACCGATCGGCTGCTGCACCTTGGAGGGACCCAGGCCGGCCCACGCGATGGCCGGCAGCAACACCAGCAGCGTGACCGACGCCACGGGCACCGCATCCCACAACCCGAACGACAGCCCGACCGCGGCTGCGCCCCAGCCCGCCAGCGCCCCCAGCCAGCCGGCGCGCCAGCCTCGCAGGCAGGCGGCCGAAAGCATCATCGCGAATGCCAGAGAGGCCGCGATGCGCACTTCCGCATGGCTGGACGCGTCGGCCGTCCACAGCAGCATCACCCACATCGCGGCCTGCGCCAGATGGGTCGCAATGAACAAGACGCCCAGCAACGAATCGCCGCGCGATGGCGCCCGCGGCGACAAGGCGCGAATCGCAATCAGCACGCGTACCAGCGCGATTGCGGCCGCGGCGCCGATCCAGGCCCAGCCGTCGGCGCGCCCCAGCGCCGCGCCAGCCCCGCCAAAGAGGAAAATCAGCAGCCATGCTGGAAACGCCGGCGCCTCGCGCAAAAACACGCGCTTCTGTTCGGGCGAGATCCCTTCGACATCCGGCCGGCTTCTGTGCACGCTGGCCGTCTCAACAGGGACGAGCGGGTAGTTGTGAATCTCGCTCATTGCGAAGGGTCGAAGCGAAAAGCGGGTCCTGGGCCGTATTCGGGGTCGGACTGTCACCAATCGGCTTTCCGATCGAACAACGTACCATACATATGGTAGCTTTGGACATACCGGGGTATTGACATGGGTAAGTTTACCCATGCCCGATCCTCGCTCCCGGGCATCGGCGTTTTATTCGAAATCTGTGACCTTGCCCCCACTGCAAAGGTACCAGTCCTTTCGGATTAGCAGCACGGGTTAGTGGTAAAAGTTGAATGAAAAAGTAGGTGATATGACGCCAGTCCGCTACTGCGGCCGGTTCGCGCCCTCCCCCACGGGGCCGCTGCACCTGGGTTCCCTGGTCGCGGCGCTCGCCAGCTGGCTGGATGCGCGCGCACATCGCGGCCGTTGGCTGGTTCGAATCGAAGACATCGATCCTGCGCGCGAAGAACCCGAGGCAGCGCGCGCCCAACTGGCTTGCCTGGCAGCGCTGGGGCTGGCGCCGGATCAGCTGCCGGTCTTTCAGAGCGCCAACTCGGCCCGCTACAGCCGGGCGCTGGCCGCGCTGCAGGCGTCGGGGCAGGTCTATCGGTGCACCTGTTCGCGCGCCGCCGTCGAGCAGCAAGCCGCGCGCCTGGGGCTGCCGCCCAATGTGTACGCCGGCACCTGTCGCGACGGCACCGAGGCCGGCGGTCCGGCCAGCCTGCGCGTGCGGGTGCCGGCCGAGCCGGTGGCTTTCGTCGATCGCGCTTGCGGGCCGTTTTCGCAGCGGCTCGAGCGCGAAGTGGGCGATTTCGTCTTGCGTCGCGCCGACGGCCTGTGGGCCTATCAGCTGGCGGTGGTTGTCGATGACGGCGCGCAGCAGATCTCGCACGTGGTTCGCGGCGCCGACCTGCTGGACAACACGCCGCGCCAGATCCACCTGCAGCGGCTGCTGCAGCTTCCGACGCCGCGCTATCTGCACGTGCCGGTCGTGCTGAACGCGACCGGAGAAAAGCTCTCCAAGCAGACCGGCGCCGCGCCGCTGAATCTGTCCGACCGGGTTGGCCAGTTGGAGCAGGCGTGGATGCATCTGGGATTTGCCGCAACGGGCGCGGCCACCGTGTCCGAGTTCCTGTCGCATGCCGTGCAAGCCTGGGCGGCGCGCTGGTGCCGCGCACCGGACCGTGCCGATACAATCGATGCCGCCGGCACAGCGCGATTTTCGCAACCCGGCGCCGACTCGACTCGACCCGGATGAGCGACAGCACCGATGTGCCCACGTTGCGGCGCCTGCTCCAGCAATGCCGCCGCATCGCCGTGGTGGGCGTTTCCAGCGAGTGGAACCGGCCCAGCCACTTCGTCGCAAAGTACCTGATCGAGCACGGCTACACCGTGATCCCGGTCAATCCCAAGTACCGCGAGGTATTGGGCCGCCCGTGTTATCCGGATCTGGCGTCGGCAATTCAGGCGCAGGGACCGATCGACCTGGTCGACTGCTTCCGCCGCTCCTCCGACATCGAGCCGATCGCGCACGCCGCGATCGCGATCGGCGCCCGCTGCCTGTGGATGCAGCTGGGCGTGATCAACGAGGCCGCGGCCGCGCTGGCCCGCTCGGCGGGCCTGCAGGTCGTGATGGACCGCTGCGTGAAGATCGAGCACGCGCGCCTGTTCGGCGGGCTCGGCTGGGCCGGCGTCAACACCGGCATCGTCTCGGCACGGCGCCCAAAGCAGCTGCCTTATTAGGCATCTCCAGAATGCTCACACCTTTGCTTCGACCACGCCGCAGCCTGCAACAGAAAACCTGGAGGATGGAGAACGAGGGGGCTGGGCTGGCCCCCTCGTTGCTCCCCCCAGCCAATGTGAGTGCGAGATCTAACAGGCTGTTTCGCCATGGCTGACCACACCTACGGCATCGAAACGCTGTGCCTGCACGCCGGGCAACTGCCCGATCCGGTCACCGGCAGCCGCGCGGTGCCGATCTACCAGACCACCTCGTATGTGTTCGATTCGCCCGCCCACGCCGCCAGCCTGTTCAATCTGGAAACGTTCGGCAACGTGTACTCGCGCATCAGCAACCCGACCGTGGCGGTGCTGGAGGAGCGGGTCGCCGCGCTGGAAGGCGGTCGCGCCTGTCTTGCCACGGCCAGCGGGATGGCCGCGCAGCTCACCGCGATGCTGACGCTGCTGGGCGCGGGCGACCACATCGTCGCCAGCAGCCTGCTGTATGGCGGCACCTACGCCCAGCTGGACGTGACGCTGCGCAAGATGGGCATCGAGACCACGTTCGTCGATCCGGACGACGTCGACAACTTCCGCCGCGCGCTGCGGCCGCGCACCCGCCTGCTGTACGCGGAGACGCTGGGCAATCCGAAGATCAACGTGCTGGATATCGCCGGCGTGGCCGCGGTGGCGCACGCGCACGGGGTGCCGCTGATGGTCGACAACACGATGGCCTCGCCGTTCCTGTGCCGGCCGATCGAGCTGGGCGCCGACATCGTGGTGCATTCGCTGACCAAGTACCTCGGAGGCCACGGCACCACCTTGGGCGGAGCGATCATCGAAAGCGGCCGCTTCGACTACGCCAACGGAAATTTTCCCGATATGGTGGCCCCGTCGCGCGGCTACCACGGCGTGACGTTCTGGGAGACATTCGGCGATTTCGCCTACACGATGAAGGCGCGCATGGAAGTGCTGCGGGTGCACGGGGCCGCGCTGGCGCCGCTGTCGGCGTTTCTGCTGCTGCAGGGCATCGAGACGCTGGCCTTGCGGATGCAGCGCCATTGCGAAAATGCGCGCAAAGTGGCGCAGTTTCTCGAGCGGCATCCGCGCGTGGCGTGGGTCAGCTGGCCCGGCCTGCCGACCAGTCCGTATTACGAGCTGGCGCGCCGCACGTTCCGGCCGATCGACGGCGAGCCGGGCGCCTCGGGCGTGCTGACCTTCGGCATCCGTGGAGGCGCGCCCGCCGGCGAGCGCTTCATCGAGCACCTCACGCTGCTGTCGCACCTGGCCAATATCGGCGACGCCAAGTCGCTGGTGATCCACCCGGCTTCGACCACCCACCGGCAGCTGTCGGAAGACGACCAGCGGCGCGCCGGCGTCACGCCCGACATGATCCGGATTTCGGTCGGGCTGGAGTCGATCGAAGACATCGTGTGGGATCTGGAGCAGGCGCTCGTCGCGTCGGCTCAGCTGTGAACTCCCTCTGCCTACCCTCTCCCGCAGGCGGGACAGGGAACTACTTGCCGTGCAGCGCCGCGATGATATCGGCCACCGCGCTGCCTACGCCGGTGGGGGCGTTGTGGGTCAGTCCCAGGCGCACGACGACCAACCGCTCCGACGGTACGATCACGATGAACTGGCCAAGATAGCCGCGCGCGTAGAACATGTCCTTGGGCACCTGCGGCATGCCCCACGGTGCATCCCAGTTCGGAACCGCGCCCTCGTTGACCAGGTTGGTCCAGAAGCCGGCGCCGTACCCGGTGTCGAGGGTCTGCGAAGCGCTGTAGCGCACCCAACCCTCCGGCAGGATGCGCTGGCCGTCAACGATGCCATCGTCCAGATAGAGCTGGCCGAACCGCGCCCAATCGCGCGCGGAGGCGAAGACGGAGCCCGAGCCGATCGGGGTGCCGATGGCGTCGCATTCGATCAGCGCGCTTCGCATGTGCAGCGGCTCGAACAGCTCGCGACGCACGAAGCGCTCGGCGGCCGCCCCGCCGCCGGCGGCATCGCGCACCAGATGCGATAGAACCAGGTAGCTCAGATTGCTGTAGCCCCATCGCAGCCCGGGTGTGGAAGCGAGCGGCACGCGCTCCGCGTAAGCCGCCATGTCGCGCTCCAGGAACAACATGCGCGTCATCGGATTGACGGGGCCGCCCGTTTCGTCGAACGGCAGGCCGCTCGTCATGCGCAGCAACTGGTCGATCGTGATCGCGCGACGCCCGTCACCGGCCGTCTGCCAGGATGGCACCGGCGCTGGCTGATCGGTGCGCAACACGCCCTTGCGCACCAGCACACCGATGAGCGCATTGGTCACCGACTTGGACAGCGAGTGGCCCCAGATCGGGGTGTCCGGCCCGTAGCCCGATGCGTAGCGCTCCGCCACGAGCTTGCCCTCGTGCAATACGACGATCGCCTTGGTCCTGCGCGGGTGCGCCGGATCGGGCTCGGAGAAGGCCAGGTCGAGTGCCCTGCGCAATCCCGCCTCCGCCCCGCGTTGCGGGGCTACGGAGGGCGAGCCCGTCTCCGACGCCTCAGCGAAGCTGGGCCTGCCCGCCGCCGACACGTCAGCGAGGCCGGGCTTGCCCTCCGTAGCGCGGAGCGCGAAGGAGGGCGCAACTGCCTCGTCGCCATGAACCAGCATGCACCCCATGCCTTCCCGGTAGACCGCCCGCGCGGCAAATGCGCCTGCCACCGTCGTGCGCACCTCGCGCAATGCGCGGTCCACCTGGTAGCGCACTGCCCAAGCGACCAGCCACATTCCACCTTCCGGGCGCTGCTCTTCCGCGTATACGTGGTCCGGATCCAGACCGGAGATGAACGCAGCGGCGCATAGCGAATGGCTGATCGAGCCGGTGGCGACCCGGATCAGATCCTTGCCGCGCACCGCGATGTAAAGAGCCACCATCACGACTAATGCCAGTGCTAATGCCAGTGCGGCAATCAGCGCAATCTTGATCGATCGCATATTTCACAGCCTCGGACAGGTGAGGTACGCTGCTTGAAGTTCCCCCGCTAAGCGATTATCCGGCCCCGGAAAATGACGATCGCCCTGATGACCGACATCCACGCCAACCGCGAGGCGTTCGAAGCCTGCCTGGCGCATGCGGCCGAGCGCGGGGCCGCACAGTTCGTGTTCCTGGGCGACTTCGTCGGATACGGGGCCGACCCGGAATGGGTGCTCGATACGCTGATCGAGCACGTGGAGCGCGGTGCCACTGCGCTGATGGGCAACCACGACGCAGCGGCGCTCGGGCGGCTGCCGGGCCAGTTGAACACGGGCGCGCAGCACTGCATCGAGTGGACGCGTCCGCGCCTGAGCCCGAAGCACCTGGATTTTCTGGCGCGCCTGCCGCTGGCCTTCGAGGATGGACCGTACCTGTATGTGCACGCCAACGGCTGGGATCCGGGCGGCTTCGAGTACGTGTTCGGCTCGTCCGAGGCGGGCCGCAGCATGCGGGTGGCGCACGCCCGCATCACGTTCTGCGGCCACATGCACGAACCGATGCTGTATCACATGGGACTGACGCAGCGGGTCGAAACCTTCTCGCCCATTCCCGGCTCGTCGATTCCGCTGTCGGCGGCGCGACGCTGGCTGGCGCTGCCCGGTTCGGTCGGTCAGCCACGCGACGGCGATCCGGCCGCCTGCTACGCGACGTTCGACGAGCTGACCAGCCTGCTGACGTTCTGGCGTGTGCCGTACGACCACGAGCAGGCCGCGCGCAAGGTGCTCGAGGCCGGACTGCCGCCGCATCTGGCCACGCTGCTGATGACCGGGGGCGCTCAGTGAGCGTTGCGCCGCTGGCGGCCGGCCAGCGGATCGACAGCTTCGAATTGCAGCAACACCTCCACCGCGGCGGGATGGCTTCGCTGTGGCGGGTCACGCGGCCGGACCTGACGCTGCCCGCGGTGATGAAGGTGCCGTCGATCGAGGACGATCCGACCTCGATCGTCGGCTTCGAGGTCGAGCAGATGATCATGCCGCTGCTCGGCGGGCCGCACGTGCCGCGCTTTATCGCCGCCGGCGGTTTCGAGTCGCAGCCGTACATCGTGATGGAGTACATCGAGGGGGCCACGCTGCGGCCCAAGCTGGATCAGGCGCCGCTGCCGGCCGCCGAGGTGGCCGCGATCGGCAAGTCGGTGGCCGAAGCGCTGCACGACCTGCATCAGCAGCACGTGATCCACCTGGACGTGAAGCCGAGCAACATCCTGTTCCGCCCCAGCGGCCAGACGGTGCTGATCGACTATGGGCTGGCGCGGCACGAAAAGCTGCCCGATCTGCTGGCCGAGGAATTCCGGCTGCCGCTGGGAACCGCCCCGTACATATCGCCCGAGCAGGTGATGCATGTGCGCGACGATCCGCGCAGCGACCTGTTCGCGCTGGGCGCGGTGCTGTATCACCTGGCCACCGGCCAGCGTGCGTTCGGCACTCCCACCTCGGTGGCCGGCCTCAGGAAGCGCCTGTATCGGGCGCCCGTGCCGCCGCGCGCGCTGAACCCGGATTGCCCGCCGTGGCTGCAGGAGATCATCCTGCACTGCCTGGAGGTCGATGCCGAGCAGCGCTACGGCTCCGCGGCCCAGGTCGCGTTCGATCTGACGCAGCCGCGCTCGGTTACGCTGACCGCCCGTTCCGATCTGACCCGACCGATTCCGTTCGGCCAGCAAGCGGGGCGCTGGCTGCGCTCGCTGGGCGCAGTGCCCGAGCGGCGCAACGTGACTCAGCAGCTGATGCGGGCTCCGATCGTGCTGGCCGCCGTCGACCTGTCGCAGGAGTGGGAGGCGCTGGCCGATGCGCTGCGCGCCACCGTGCGGCGCGTGCTGCAGAGCGAGCCGTATGCGCGCCTGGCGTGCCTGTCGGTGCTCAGGACGCCCCGTATCGGGCTCGATACGCCCGCCGACGAGGCCGGACGCAATCGGCACGTCCAGCGTCTGGTGCAATTGCAGCACTGGGCCCGGCCGCTGGCGCTGCCGCCACACCGCGTGACCTACCACGTGCTGGAAGCGCCGGACCCGGCTGCCGCGATCATCGAGTACGCGCGCGCCAACCGCGTCGACCACATCGTGATCGGCTCGCGCGGTGCCTCCGGCCTGCGCCGGCTGCTGGGAAGCGTCTCGGCCCGCGTCGTGGCCGAGGCCCCGTGCAGCGTCACCGTGGTGAAGGTGCCGCGCGACGAGACGCTGGCTGCATAGGCAGGGCGGCCCGCGCCGACCCTCTCCCCCGCCCCTCTCCCGCTGCGCGGGCGAGGGGAGATCGACCACGGCGGGTGCTGTATTGCCCCTCGCCCGCGCAGCGGCAGAGGGGAGATCAACCACGGCTGGTGCTGTATCGCCCCTCGCCCGCGCAGCG
>DATBCD010000001.1:0-8764 GCA_036270655.1 Burkholderiaceae bacterium | reverse complement strand
CCGCAGATCGAGTACGCGATCGACCGCGACCGGGTGAAGTCGGTCGGCGTGAACCTGGCCGACGTGTTCTTCACGCTGCAGACCTTCCTGGGCAGCTATTACGTGAACGACTTCAACCTGTACGGCCGCACGTTCCGGGTCCAGACCCAGGCAGAGGCCGCCGCGCGGGCCAGACCCGAGGACATCGGGCGGATGTACGTGCGCTCCGATGCGGGTGCGATGGTGCCGCTTTCGACGCTCGTCTCGATCAAGTCCGTCAATGGTCCCCAGTTTCTGCAGCGCTACAACATCTACCGGGCCGCCACCATCAATGGCGCCGCCGCCCCGGGCTACAGCTCGGGCCAGGCGGCGCAGGCGATGGAGGAGCTGGCGCGTGGCCTGCCGGCCGGTTACGGCTACGAATGGACCGGTGCCGTGTATCAGGAAAAGAAGACCGGCGGGCAGACCGGCTACGTGTTCGCGCTGTCGCTCGCCTTCGTGTTCCTGGTGCTGGCGGCGCTGTACGAGAGCTGGGCCATACCGGTTGCGATCCTGCTCGTGATTCCGTTCGGGGTGCTGGGCGCCTTTTCCGGAATCGCGTTGCGCAGCATGCCGAACGATGTGTACACGCAGATCGGCCTGATCATGCTGATCGGGCTGGCGGCCAAGAACGCGATCCTGATCGTCGAATTCGCCAAGATCGAGCACGAACGCGGCGCCGCGATCATGGACAGCGCCATCAAGGGCGCGGCGCTGCGCCTGCGCCCGATCCTGATGACCTCGTTCGCGTTCATTTTCGGATCGCTGCCGCTGGCGATCGCCAGCGGCGCCGGCGCGGGCGCGCGCCGCTCGATCGGCACGGCGGTGGTGTCCGGCATGTTGAGCGCCACCTTGATCGGGATCTTTCTGATCCCGGTGTTCTATGTGGTGCTGCAGCGGGTCAGCGAACGGCACTGGCCGTTCCGCCCCGAAGGGACCGCCGCGCAAGCGGGCAACGCGCAGGCCGCGCCGGTGCCGGGCAGCGGGCATGCTTAGGGCTGCAGCCGTGGGGCTGGCCGCTTGCGCGCTGGCGGCCTGCGCGGTCGGCCCCGACTACACGAGGCCGGCGCTGGACATGCCGGCCGGCTGGCAGATGGGGCCGGCCGAAGCGAGCGCAATTTCCAATGCCGCCTGGTGGGAAGGCTTCCAGGATCCCGCGCTTTCCCGGCTGCTGAGCGAGGCGATCGCCGGCAGCCTCGACCTGAAGGCGGCGGTGGCGCGCGTGGACCAGGCGCGCGCGCAGTTCGGGCTGGCCCGCTCGGCGCTCTATCCGCAGGTCGGCGCCGATGCGTCGGGCCAGCGGGTGCGCGCCAGCCGCAACACGTTCCAGGGCATCTTCATTCCGCCCGGCCACCAGGACTACAACAACTACGATCTGGACCTGAGCGCCAGCTACGAGATCGACGTGTGGGGAAGACTGCGCCGGGCCACCGAGGCGGCGCGGGCGCAGTTGCTGGCCAGCGAAGAGGGACGCCGCACCGTGGTTCTGACGCTGGTGACGAACATGGCCGATGCGTACGTGCAGCTGCTGGCCCTGGACGACGAGCTGGCGATCACGCAGCGCACGCTCGAATCGCGGCGCGAGGTGCTGCGCCTGCAGAAGTCGCGCTTCGAGGGCGGCGTGGCCCCCGAGAGCGACATGCGGCAGGCCGAATCCCAATATCAGATCGCCGCCGCCGAGGTGCCGTCGCTGCAGCGCCAGATCGCTCAACAGGAGGATCTGATCAACGTGCTGGCCGGCCGTAAGCCAGCCCCGGTCGAGCGCGGCCGCACGCTCAACGATCTGGCATTTCCGCCGGTCCCCGCGGCACTGCCGTCGGACCTGCTGGAGCGCCGGCCGGACGTGCGGCAGGCCGAGCAGGAGCTGATCGCCGCCAATGCGAATATCGGCGTGGCGCGCGCAGCGTTCTTTCCGCGCATCAGCCTGACCGGGCTGCTCGGCTTTCAGAGCGACCAGCTGGCGCAGTTGGTCAGGAGTTCGTCGCTCGCCTGGACGGGCGGCGCGGGGCTGACGCAAACGCTGTTCAGCGGCGGAGCGCTGCAAAGCCAGGTCGAGCTGGCGCAGGCCCGCCAGCGCGAGCTGGTGGCCGGTTATCGGGCGGCGGTGAACTCCGCGCTGCGCGACGTCAACGATGCGCTGATCGCCCGCAGCACGCTGGAGCAGCAGCGCACGGAGCAGGAGAAGAACGTGCTGGCGCTGACGCGTCTGCTCAAGCTGGCGCAACGACGCTACCAGGAAGGGGCCGCCATCTTCCTCGAGGTGGCGACCGCCGAGCAGTCGCTGTTCGATGCGCAGATCTCGCTCGACACGCTGCGCGCCCAGCTGTTCCAGAGCTACACGGGCCTGTACCGGGCATTCGGCGGCGGCTGGATCGATACGGCCGAAGCGCTGTCGCCGCAGGCTGCCGGCACGCCGCGCTAGGGCTGATCGCTGAACGGGGTCTGGGCCGGCGGAAGGCCCGTGTCGCGCTCGGCCTCGGGCCCGGCCTCGGCTCTTTCTGCCACCAACACCTGTACCTGCCAGAACACTCGAAGCTGCGTCCCATGGCGGGGGGTGGACTCGATGTCGCAGCGCCCGCCGCTGAGCCCGGCCCAGCGCTGGATCATCCCCAAGCCGCAGCCTTCAATCCGCTGGCGAGCGGTGTGCAAGCGTTCCAGGTCGAAGCCCACGCCGTTGTCCTCGATGCCAAGGCGCAGCTCGTTCTCGAACGACGAAAGGAATATCCGCACCATGCTCGCCTTCGAGTGCCGGGCCACGTTGCTCAGCGCGGCCTGCACGATGCGGAAAATAGCCAGCTTCAATTCGCCCGGTATATCGCTTTCGGCGAGCGCGATTCTCGGCGAAACGGCGATCGCGCGGTTCTGATGGCTGAAATCGCGGATGAGCGAGGACAGCGCCGGCAGCAAGCCCAGATCGTCCAGCACCTTCGGCCACAGCTCCGAACCCAGCTGGCGCAGCTTGCGCGCTGCATCGCGGATCGCCGCGCTCGCCTCGAGCAGCTCCTGGGACTTCTGGGCCGGCTCGCCCCGCGCCAGCCGCTGCGCTGTATCTTCGATCAGATAGCGGGCCATCGTCATCACCGGAGCGACCTCGTCGCCCAGCACGCCCGCCACGCGCGCACGCTCCGATTCCAGCCTCTTGAGCAGGGCGTCGGCCAGGCGCTTGAGATCGGACTCCATCGATCTGCCGGCCTCCGGGCGTAACGCGCCCGTCGCTGCGGCGCGCACTTCGTAACGCCCGGTTGTTCGTCGCCCAGGCGCTTGAACCGAAGCCGATGGTGCTTCCGGGCGCATTCGATCAAGCTGGCGGCGACGATCCCCGGCAGGATCGGCCAGACGCTAGCGCGAGGTCGAACCCGTAGCCGCCTTGACGGCCGTATCGGCAGCAGCCGTCACGACTTGTGGCTTCAGGAAGGCGCTGTCGTCGATCTTCGGATTGACCTCGACCTTCTCCACCGTCATCTTTCGCGTGCCTTTGACTCCTTGCACGGCGGTTTCGAGCACATGCGGAATCATCAGGCCGCTGACCGACCGGTAATCGCGGTAGGTGATCTCCACGTTGTGCAGCCGCCCATCGAGCCTGCGCGGCTCACCTTCGATCTTGACCTCCAGGAAGGACTTGGCGTCGATCCAGTCGCGCCGCACCGAGCCGTCCTTCAGAGTGAGCTTCAGCTTATAGGCATCGTGGCCCTCGACCGCTTCGATCCCCTCGAGCGCCACCTTGGTGCCTTTGGTCCTGTAGTCGATCAGCGGACCGTCGAGCTCCTGCTCCTGCGCCGCGCTCTGCTGCTCCTGCGCCGTGAAGGGCTCGGCGTCGTTGCGTCCCAGGTACGGCCGCATCTTCCAGCCGTGCACGCCGTCGTAGGTCTGAACCGCTTTCTGGCCCTGGAAGTCGAGCTCGAAACGCACCTTGCGCGGCCGCTTCATTTCGGAGCGAAATGGCACCTCCATGCTCTTACGGCCGCCGATATCCATGCGGCCGCTGATTCTCAGCGCGTGCACGCGATGCCAGGCCGCCAGGCCGCCGCGCGCAACGATGTTGCGCTCGACGATCTGTTCGGCGCCGAGCTTGGGCGTGTTCGCCGCCTGCGCGTCGGCGGCGATCCACGCGAAGGGCATCGACGCCGAGAGGGTGCACCAGAGCAGAACCTTCCTTGTTTCGAGGCGCATACGTTCACCATGACGGGCGGGAAGATCCGCTCGCGCCGGGGCATGCCGCTCCGCTTGCATAGGGGCGACCGCGAATGCGGTCGCCTCCCCCTGCCCCTTCATCTGCTGATCTCCCTGCCGCCGTCCATCGCGATCAGTGCACCGGTATCCTGATGGGGCTGCTTGGAGCGAAGGCAGACGGCGAATAGGGCGGAGCTCCCACCTGGGAACCCAGGCTACTAAAGGCCGCAGCGCCGGTTCCACCGCCGCCCGCGAAGGTCACCGTGGGCGCGGAGGCGTACAGGTAGCCCGGGTTGGTCACGGTCACCCCGGTGACGGCCCCGCTCACCACATTCGCCGTCGCGCTGGCGCCCGTGCCGGTGGCACTGGTGATCGTGACGGTCGGGGCGGACGTATAGCCGCTGCCGAAGTTCGTCACCGCGATGGCGGTGATCGCGCCGGTCGCGCTCAGACCGGCGATCTCCGCCGTCGCGCCCGTGCCGCCACCGCCGCTGATCACGACCGTGTCCGCGCGCGTATAACTGCTGCCGCCCGCCGCCACGGTAATAGATCCGACCAGGGTGCCGATGGTCGCGACGGCGGTGGCGTTCGTACCGCCTGCGAGCGGTGCGCTCAGGGTGACCGTCGGAGCGGACGTATATCCCGCGCCAGGGTTCCTGACGTTGATCGAGGCAATCGCCCCCGCGGAAGCGGTGAGGTTGTAATTGGCCAGCGCCGGCAATGCCGCGCCCTTCGCCGTGTACCGCGTGCTGTTCGACAGCGACAGCGGTCCGTAGAACATGCTGATCCAGTTGTTGCCCTCGTCCACGGTCGCCGCCGGCGCCAGCGTGAACGCCGGGTAGTACTGGTTGATGTCCGGAATTCCGGCCGGCACTGTCATCGACACGCCTACTGTCCCCGGCTGGATGCAGCCGGCCGCGTTGGCGTTTCCGAGCGGCCCGCTACACAGCTGCGGGGCGATTTCGGGCGGCACACGAGAGCCGTTGCAGTATTGGGCCACGAAGCCCGGGTTGGCCGAACTGTTCGAACCGCCGTAACTGCCGCTGCTGATGACCGACCCGCGCGGATGGAGCGTCAACCCCGAGCTGTGGTCGGTCGGCCCGGTGTCGCCGTAGACCCCGAGGTCCCAGTAGTTGGCGCCGGCCGGGCAGGTTCCGGTTGCGGTTTGCGTCAACGCCGGGACCAGCTGCACGGTGCTCTGCAGGCCAGGGGCGGTCGGCACGGTGCCGGTGGTGATGCGGAACGACCGGTTCTGCCAGAAGATGTTGTTCGACATCGACGGGTTCGAGAACTTCGTGCAGCCCGCATAGTCCTCGCCGCAATTGACGGTCGGGACCGTGAACGCCGTCAGCAACGTGCCGTCGTGCATTTCCGTCGCCAGGCCGGCCGGCAGGAAGTTCGATTGCGTGATGGCCGTGTTCGAGCAGTTGTTGGTGGCGCTGGGCGGCAAATTCGGATCGCATCCCGGCGGGGGCACGGTGGAGAACGACGCGCCGCTCGTGTCGAAAAGAACCCCGGCCGTAGCCGTCGTGTCGTTCGACACCACCGTGTTGTTCCTGAAGTTCACGCGCACCGCGTTGTGCAGCGAGACGCCGCCACCGACCCAACCGGCCACGTTGTTGGCGATCACGTTGTTGGTGATGTTCACCGAGTACCAGTTCGACGGGGTGCTGGGGCTGCGCTGCACCTCGGTTCCGTTGACGTGTTGCAGCCGGATACCTCCGCCGCTGCCGCTCTCGGCGGTATTGCCCATGATCACGTTGCCGTTGATCACCAGGCCCGGACCGATTCCGTCGGTAAGCTGAGGCGGGCACTCCTGGTCATTGACCTCGCCGCAACCGGAAACGCCGTCCGGCCCCAGGCCCATGACTACAAGTCCGCCGCCGTGCACCGTGAGGGTCGGATTGTTGGCCTGGTTGAACAGGATCCAGTTGTTCGCGATTTCGCCGTTGTAGCTGAATCCGAGGTGGCCGACGCCGCCGCCGTCGCCGGTGCTCAGGTTGCCGCACACCCAGTTGTAGCGGAAGTCGTAGTAGTCGGACCCGTCGCAGAAGATCGCGCCTCCGGATCCCGCCGGCGTGGTCGAGTTCAATTCGTCGCCGTACGCGCTGTTCTGCGCGACCCAGTTGTGATGCATGTAGACGTCGGTGTTCAGGAAGTACGGTATCTGGGTCACCGGAACCGTCAGATTGGCTGTCGCCGCAGCACCGGTACCGCCGCCACCCGTGAAGGTGATCGTCGGAGCCGACGTATACAGGTTGCCCGGGTTGGTCACCGTCACCGAGCTCACGCCGCCCACGTTCACGGTCGCCGTCGCGCTGGCGCCCGTGCCGGTCGCACTGACGAAACTGACGGTCGGGGGCGTGGCGGGGTTATAGCCGATGCCGGGGTTGGTGAGCGTAATGGTCGTGATCGCGCCGGTCGCGCTCACGGCCGCGATCGCCGCTGTCGCGCCCGTGCCGCCGCCACCGCTGATCACCACCGTGTCCGTGGTCAGGTAGCCGCTGCCGCCCGCCACGACCGTGATGGCTCCGACCACCGTGCCGATCGTCGCCGTTCCGGTGGCCAGCGTCCCGACCAGCCGGCCGGTCGGGATCGGCGGGTCGAACGTGACCGTGGGCGGGGTCGTATATCCCGAACCAGGGGTGGTGACTGTCACCGAAGCGATGGCCTGGTTGTAGCTCGCGCTCGGAGACTCGGTATTGCCGACGATGATCCCGCCTCCGATCGTTCCGGCGTTGTTGTAGACGCGATTGTTGGAGATCTCCAGGTTGTTGCCGTAACCGTGAACGAAGATGCCGCCGCCACCTTGAGAGCTGTTGGTGAAGCTCATGCCGTCGATCCGGGACGGGTTGCACAGATAGTTGGTGGCATAGAACATCGACCCCGGGTTGCAGTCTCCCAGCCCGTTGTTGTAGCCGTTGTTCGCCACCGAACCGGTGCTGGCGTTCAGATAAACGCAGCCGCTTTGCGTCGCGTTCAACGCGCTGCAGTTGGTCGTATTGTTGTTTTCCAGGCCCTTGGCCAGCACGGTGATCGCGGCGCCCTCATAGGCCCCCATCAGCGTGGGTTCCTGCAGCATTTCGACGATGTTGCCGTTCATCGTGGCGGTCCAGCCGAGCACGGACTCCAGCGGTATCGGATCCACCAGGGTCTGGTACGTGATCCCGGTCGCGGGCAGAACGTACGGGGGCGTCGTGTAGCCCGCGAAGGCGCCGAACGCGCACTGGTACGTGCCGCTCGGATCGTACGTGTTGGTCGCGCTGAGGAATCCCGAATTGATCGCCAGGCCGAACAGGCAGTTGACCTTGCGCCGCCACGGCTGCAGCAGCTTGCCCGCCGGGTGGGCGTTGGCGTTGACGACCACGGAGGGCGCACCCACGCCTTGCAGACGCACCGGCTTCCACATCAGGACCATCTCGTTGTAAGTCCCCCCGTTCACCATGATCAGGTCGCCCGGAGCGGCTGCATCGATCGCAGTCTGGATGGCGTCGTTGGTAGCGTTCTCCCCGTTCACATAGGCCGGGGCTTTGCCGCCGACGGTGACCGTGACCGCGTCGATGGACGTTTGCCCGTTGGCCGTCGTGATCTGCAACTCGCCGCAGCTGAAATTCGCCTGGTTCTCCGGCACGTTGGCCTGCGGCATCTCGCAGTGACCGATCCCGCTGGGTACCGTCACGGCGATCGACGAATCGCTCCAACTCGTGACCGTCGCGACCGCGCCACCGATGCGAACCTGGCCGGTGGTGTTGCCGAAGCCGTAGTGGCGCGTGATGAACTTCTGGTTGTAAGGGAAGGTGCTCGCCGACGGTCCGGAATAGGCGTGGTTCGGCACGCTCTGGTCGCCCAACGCGGTGATCGTCAGCGTGTGGCCGGCCGCACTGACCCAGGGCCCGGCGCCGTCACCGTCGACTCGCAGCACGGCCGGCGTGCCGTCCGGATAATTGCAATCCGGGTTGTTGTATCCCTCTGCGAACGCCGCCGTCGGCACCACCGGCGTGTCGAGGTAGGTGGTATCGGCCGGCATGAACGGCCACTCGTAGCAGAAGTTGCTGTAGTTCGGGTTGAAGTACGGATCGGTGATCAGACTGCCAGGCGTCGGACCCGGAATCGGACCCGGATCGTTCATGCAGGTGACCATCATCCCCGGGGAGTAGCCGGTCGGGTTCGGCGGATTGACCTGCCAGGTCGAGTACACCAGGCCGTTGAAGATGCCCCACTGGTCGGAGTAGACGCGGGAAACCTCCACGCCGTTGTAGTCCTTGATCGACACCGGCACGTTGGGCACCGCGAACTTCTCGCCGAAGGAGGGGTTGGCCGGATCGAACTCGGACGCGAAGTCGTCCGTGATGAAACCGGTGACGTGGGAAGCGGCCGGCGTCTTCGTCCAGATGAAGAAGTCGGTCTGCCCCTGCATCTGATCTACGAGCGTGACTTCCTTGCGGTCGCACAGGTGGCGCAGCGCGCCGGCGAAGGGCGCCACTTGTCCCGATTCCGGCGAGATGCTCATGAAATCCGGCACGATGCGCAGCTGGCCCACGCAAGGCGCGTTCATCGTGATGATGCCGCCCGCATT